>NZ_JAJAQI010000019.1 GCF_020523605.1 Roseicella aerolata
CTTCACGGGCGGCAGCAGCGGTGCGATGGCCGCCCAGAGGTCATCAGGTACAAGGGGCTTCGCCATACCCCACACAACGCGCCAAAGCGCGTTTTGTTGGATGATCTAAGCGGGACCAATCTCCCGGACCCACCCGCCAGGCCGGAAGCCGGCCCGGGTCAGCAAGCCGGCAGGAAACACCCATCTCCCACGGCACGCATCGCATCCTTCACCACCAGCAGCGCGCCATGGATCAGGCCGCGTTGCAGCAGCGTCTCGGCCGACCTATCGCCGGCATCGAGTGCCGCCTCGATCACCGCCCGTGGTAAGAGGCCGACCTGGATGGTGACCGGCAACGCACCGAGGTCGCTATCGGGATCCAGCGAGTTCGCCGGTGCGCGGTGCACCGCCGGATGCTCGGCATCCACCGCATTGGCGATCACGGTCGCTGCCGCATCGGCCTGCGCTGCGGTTGCTGCCAGCACCGTCACCGCATCCGCGATGCCGCGCGAGAAGCTGCGGCCCGGCCAGCCCGAAGTGGCGATGCCGCGCACCGGATCCGCGGCGGCAATGCGCACCAACCCCTCTGGCACGGCCCGCACCAGGCTCGGCACCAGCCCGATGCGCAGCACCTGGCCCGGCGCCAGGAAGAGCGCGATGTCCCCGCCATTGTTCACATGCGCCGCCGCCAGCCCGGGGGTGGGGGCGATCGCCTCCAGTACCTCTTCCGCCACCGCACCGGCGACCGCTGCCATGGGCGTGATGGTGTCCCGCCGGAAAGGCCAGACGGCGGCAGCCATCCGCCGCGCGACGGGGCCGCGGACCGGCGGTGGATCGGCCTCCACGGGCTGGCGCAACAGCGGCAACTCCGCAACCAGGGCGGCGAGCAGCCCCTCGAAGGCGCTCGTGGCGCGTGCGCGGGCCTCGGCGATGGCGGCGCGCGTGCCATCCAGGCCGATGACCAGGTCGATCGGTCCTTCCTGCAGGTGCAGCCGCCCATCGGGCAGGAGGGCTATGTGGGCGTCGGCCATGGGTTCTGCAAACACCAGGGCGCCTGCCGCGCCGAATCGCCATAGGTCGCCAGCACGCGTTCCAGCGGCACGGCGTGGTCCACATGCCCACCAAGCCGGGCATAGAGGTCGGCACGCAAGGTGAATTCGATCGGGGCGACCAGAGCCGGCGTCGGCACATGGCCGAAGGCGCCTTCCGGCACGCGCAGCACATCCGCCATGATGGTGATGCCGCCGCCGGGCCAGAGGAAGCAGGGGGCGCCGCCGATGGTCACGCGAACCAGGCTGCGCTGCACCTCCCGCGTCAGCAGCACCGGATTCTCCGTGACGCCGGCGCGCAGGGACCCGCCGGCGCCCGCCATGAAGAGGATGGAGGTGAGCGCCGGCTCGCAATTCTCCCCGATACGCTCGACGGTCCTGATCACCGCCTCGGGCGCCTTCGCCGGGACCGGCCGCAGCGTCTCGTCCAACTCGGCATAGAGGAAATCCTCGCCTGTCGTGCTGGTCAGCAGCAGGCGCAGGCCCGGCCAGGCCAGTTTCGGGTCGATGCTCTCGATGACGCAGAGCGGGTCGGTGATATCGGTCCCGCCCCAGCCCGTGCCAGGATGCGCCACCTGGAAATACCGCCCAGGGGTGGAGCGGCGACCACGCACGCGGATGCCGGTGGGTGGCACGTCCAGGCACTTCCCGGCCTGGTGCTCGGACAGCACGCCGGTGATGTGGTCATCCACCACGATCACCTCGTCCACATGGCCGTGCCATTGCTGGGCGAAGATGCCGATGGCGGCGCTGCCGCAGCCGACCCGCATGCGCTGTTCCGGCACGCCGTTCACGATGGGCGCGCGGCCCGCCTGCAGCACGAGTCTTGCGCCGCCGTCGATCGCCACCTCGACCGGTTGCTTCTCGCAGAGCGCGAGCATGGCGGCGCAGGTGACGTTGCCCTCCTTCTTGCTGCCGCCGGTCAGGTGCCGCACGCCGCCTAGGCTCAGCATCTGGCTGCCGTATTCGGCCGTGGTGACATGGCCGATCTGCTCGCCATCCACGCGCACCGCCGCCGTCTCCGGCCCCAGATGCCGGTCGGTGTCGATCTTCACCTTCAGCCCGCAATAGCTGAAGATGCCTTCGGTCACGACGGTGACCGTGTCCACGCCCTCATGCCTCGAGGCGACGATGAAGGGCGCGGGCTTGTAGTCCGGATAGGTGGTGCCGGCGCCGATGGCGGTGACGAAGGTCTGCGGCGGCGGGGCGATCCCGCCATCCCAGTCCTCGGCCTTCTCCAGGAAGGGCACGGTCTCGCCGCCGGCCTCCACCGTGCGCGTCATCAGCACCAGCGGGTCGGTCCGCACCAACTCGCCGTCCCGGTTGGCGTAGCGGCTGCAGGCGCCGGCGCGGCCCGGGCGGATGCGGCAGAGCACGGGGCAGGCGTCGCAGCGGACAATGCCCTCATGGCCCTCGCGCGCGCCGAAGATCGTCGTGCGGTCACGCGCGCGGGATGATGCTTCCCGGTCGGTGCTCATCGCCCGATCGCGTCCAGCACGCGGTGGGGCAGGGCGGGAATTCGCATGATCGTGGCTCCCGTCGCGTCGCGGATGGCGGAGAAAATCGCCGGCGCCGTCGGCACCAGCGCGGGCTCCCCGATTCCCTTGGCACCGAACGGGCCGAGGGGCTCGCGCTCCTCCACCAGGATACACTCGATCTCCGGCACGTCGCCGACGGTCGGGATCAGGTAGTCGTGCAGGTTCTCCGTCCGGCCCGGCAGGTATTCCTCCATCAGCGCGAGCCCGATCCCCTGGGCGATGCCGCCATGGATCTGCCCTTCGACCAAAGTTGGGTTGATGGCGCGGCCGACGTCATGCGCCGCGACGATGCGGCGGAGGTGCACGGTGCCCAGTTCCATGTCCACCGACAGCGCCGCGACCTGGGCCGCGAAGCCATAGGTGGCATAGGGAATGCCCTGGCCGTTGGCGTCCAGCGGCACGGTCGGCGGATCGAAGCGGCCAATCCCTTCCAGCGGCGCCTCCAGCGCCAGCGGGCGGCCATCCACCAGCAATTCGCTGCCGTCCCATGCCAGCTTCGCTTCCGGTCCGGCATTGGCCCGCAGCAGAACGGCGTCGCGCAGGGCCTTGCCGGCCGCCGCCGCGGCGCGGCCACTCACGAAGGTTTGGCGGGAGGCACTGGTCTTGCCGGCATCGGCCGTCAGGTCCGTATCGCCCAGCACCAGGCGGAAACCGCCGGCCGGCAGCCCCAGCGCATCGGCCGCGATCTGCAGCAGCACCGTGGTGCTGCCCTGGCCGATATCGACCGCGCCATTGTGGAACACCAGCCCGTCCGGCCCAAGGGTGACCCGCATGGTGGAGGGGTTGGACATGCCGGTATTGCCGATGCCGTACCACATGCAGGCGATGCCGACGCCGTGCCGCCGCACGCCGCCGCGGGCATTGGCGGCCGCGGCCTCCGCGCGCAGCGCCTGCCAGCGCGGCCGCAGCGCATCGAGGCAGGCGACCAGCCCCACCGAATGCTCCAGCACCTGCCCCGTTGCCGTGGTGTCGCCGGCCCGCAGCGCGTTCAGGGCGCGGAACTCCAGCCGGTCCAGGCCGACCGAATCGGCCAGGCGGTCCCACAGCGCCTCCTGCGCGATCGCGGCCTGCGGCACGCCGAAGCCGCGAAAAGCGCCGGAGGGCGGGTTGCTGGTGAGGATCGCCCGCGCCCGGCTGGCAACGGCAGGCACGCGATAGGGCCCCATGGCATGCACCGGCACCCGCCCGGCGACGGTCGGGCCCCAGCTTGCATAGGCGCCGGTGTCATAGAGTCCCTCGAAAGCGAAGCCGGTCAGCCGCCCCGTCGCGTCGCAGCCGGCCCGCGCCGTGATCCGCGCCGGGTGGCGCTTGGTGCTGGAGACCATGCTCTCGCTTCGCGGCAATACCGCACGCACCGGCCGGTCCAGCAGCCAGGCGGCGACCGCCAGCATGGGCTGGATGGAGACATCCAGCTTGCCACCGAAGCCGCCGCCGCAGGCCGAGGGGATGATCCGGACGGCAGCCTGCGGGATACCGAGGACGCCGGCGACTTCCTCAAGGTCCATATAGGGGGCCTGGGTGCAGGCGAAGACCTCCACCCGCTGGCCGATGCGCCGGGCCCAGCCTGCCTCCGGCTCGATATAGGCGTGCTCGACGAAGCTGGTCTCGATCCCGATCGCCGCGACATGCACGCTGGCGGAAAGCGCGGCCTCGGCGTCGCCCGAGACGACACGGCCAGTGGTCAGCACATTGTCCGGCCAGCGCGCGTGCAGTGCCTCGCCGCCCGGCGCGCCGTCCAGCGTGACGGGCTCCAGCACCTCCCAGGTAATCGGCAGTTCGTCGAAGCGGATGGCATCAAGGGTCGCGCGGTCGCTTACCAGGGCGCAGAGGCAGTCGCCGCGGTACCGCGCCTCGCGCTCGCAGAAGACGGGCTGGTCCTTGATGTCCGGATAGATGCCGAAGCCGTTCCGTCCCGGGATATCGGCTGCGGTCAGCACACGGATGAGGCCCGGATGCCGGGCCAGCAGCGGCGCCCAGTCCCCGAAGGCGAAGCGCGCGCGCGGATAGGGGCTGCGCACCGCGCGCAGCCAGAGCGAACCGGCGGGCGCCGCATCCGCGCCGAAGCGGTCGGCGCCGGTCACCTTCGCCAGGCCATCCGCCCTCGGCATGCGGCTGCCCACGGCGCAGCCCGCAGCCGGCATGATCGGTGGACGCCCGTCTTCCAGGAAGCCATGCGCCGCCAGCACCGCCTCCAGGATCTTGCGGTAGCCGGTGCAGCGGCAGAGCACGCCGCCCAGCGACGCCATCGCCTCCGCCTCGGTCGGGCGCGGGTTGGCGGCCAGCAACTCGGTCGCGGCCATCAGCATGCCGGGCGTGCAGATGCCGCATTGCGCCGCGCCATGGTGCAGGAAGGCGCGCTGGAGCGCGGCGCCCATCGCCGTCGCCGCCAAGCCTTCCACCGTCGTCACGCTCCGCCCCTCCGCCTGGGCCAGCGGCACCAGACAGGCGCAGACCTGCACGCCATCCAGCAGCACCGTGCAGGCGCCGCAATCGCCGGCGTCGCACCCCACCTTGGTGCCGGTCAGGCCCAGCGCATCGCGCAGCACGCTGGTCAGCCGGGTCTCGCCCGGGGCCGTAACCGCCCGCGCCGTGCCGTTCACCGAGAGTAGGGTTGCCTGCGCCGTCATGCCGCCCTCGCCTCCGCCGGTGCCGAGAGCGCGCGCCGCAGCAGCACCAGGGCTGTATGCCGTCGGTAACCGGCCGTTGCCCGGACATCGTCGATGGGTGAGAGCGGCGCCAGGTGCTCCGGCTGCGGTATGGCAGCCGCGGCCTCCACCGGCAGTCCGGTCAGGGCCGCCTCCAGCGCCGGCAGACGCTGCGCGACCGGTGAGCAGGCGCCGATCGCGACCCGCGCCCGGGCGATGCGCCCGTCCGTCGCCTCGACCACCACGGCCACCATGACGATGGAGATGACCAGATAGGCCCGGGCACCCAGCTTCTCGAACCGCGCCCGGGCGCCGGGCGTCGCCTTCGGCACGATCACCGCCGTGGCGATCTCATCCGGCGCCCGCCCCGTCTGCCGGTTGCCGAGAATGAAGTCGCGCAGCGCCAGGCGCCGCGTGCCGCGCCGGCCCGCCAGTTCCACCTCCGCGTCCAGCGCCAGCAGAGCCGGTACGCCATCCGCGGCGGGGGAGGCGTTGCAGAGATTGCCGACCAGCGTCCCCCGGTTCTGGACCTGCGCCCCGCCCACCTGTGCCGCCGCCTGGCGCAGCGCGTCGAACCAGCAGGGCAGGGCCGCATCCCGCAGCGCGGCCCAGGTCACCAGCGCGCCGATGCGGTGATGGTCCGCCCTCTCCTCGATCCCGGCCAGTTCCGGCAGGGCCGAGAGATCCAGCAGGGGGCGGTCGCTGGGCTGCATCCAGGCCTCGCCCGCGGCGCGCGCCGGGTACACATCGGTGCCGCCCGCCAGCAGGAGGGGCGGCCTGGGCGCTTCGGCGAGCAGCGCCAGCGCCTCCTGCAGGCTGGTGGGGCGGCGGTAGGCGGTCATCCCATCAGCATGCACCGGTCCGGCCGCGAATCCAGACCTCTCTGCGGTGGGCTGCCGCAAAAACAACGGACCGTGCCGGGCTATGCCGCCGCCCGGGGCCTCGATAGGCTTCCGGCTCCCGAAGGAGGGTGCGGCGATGGCGGTGGAGCAGTCTGCGGGACCGGCGAAGGGCAGGACCCTGGTGCGGAACATCGGCCTGCTGCTCTCGGGCGACCTGGCTGCGCCGGTGCTGGAGGCGGATGCGATCCTGATCGAGGGTGGCAGGCTCGCCGGCCTTGGCCGCGGGGCCGAACTCGCCGGCCGCGGCCCCTTCGACGCCGTGATCGACGCGCATGGCTGCGCCGTCTCCCCCGGCCTGGTGGACAGCCATGTCCACCCCGTCTTCGGGGACTGGACCCCGCGGCAGAACCAGATCGGCTGGGTCGAGAGCTTCCTGAACGGCGGGGTGACCACCATGATCTCGGCCGGCGAGGTGCACCTGCCCGGCCGCCCCAGGGACATTACCGGCCTCAAGGCGCTGGCCATCACCGCGCAGCGGGCCTTCTTCAACGCCCGCCCAGCGGGGGTGAAGGTGCTGGCGGGCGCGCCGGTGCTGGAGAAGGGCATGGTCGAGAGCGACTTCGCCGAGCTCGCCGCTGCCGGCGTCACCCTGCTCGGTGAGGTCGGCCTCGGCTCGGTCAAGGCCGGCTACGAGGCGCGGGAGATGGTGGCCTGGGCCCGCAAGCACGGAATCCAGAGCACCATCCATACCGGCGGCCCCTCCATTCCCGGCAGCGGCCTCATTGACAAGGACACGGTGCTGGAGGCGGACGCCGACATCATCGGCCATATCAATGGCGGGCATACCGCGTTGCCGGAGGGGCATGTCTGCGAGCTCTGCGAGCGGAGCACGCGGGCGATCGAGATCGTCCATAACGGCAATGAGAGGGTGGCCATCGCCGCCGTGCAGGCGGCGCGCGATCTCGGCCAGCTCCACCGCGTCATCCTTGGCACCGACAGCCCGGCAGGGTCGGGCGTGCAGCCGCTCGGCATCCTGCGGATGATCGCGCTGCTGTCCTCGCTCGGCGGCATCCCGGCGGCGCAGGCCATCGCGCTTGCCACGGGCAACACCGCCCGTATCCGCAATCTGGATGCCGGGATCATCGAGCCGGGCCGCGCCGCCGACCTGGTCTTCCTCGACCGGGCGCAGCACACGGCGGGGCGGGACCTGCTGCACAGCATCGAGCTGGGCGACATTCCCGGTATCGGCGCGGTGATGATCGATGGCGCCCTGCGCTGCGGCCGCAGCCGCAATACCCCGCCGGCGGAGCGGGTGCCCGAGCTGCTCGGCCACTGAATGCGGCAGAGCCCGTGGGCCGCGCGGGCCTGCGCACCTCCGCGGCATGACACGCATGGCGGGCCAGGTGGGCCGGCCGGCGCGACCCGATGGCCGGGCGCCGCGATGCCCGGCCAGACTTGCCGCCCGGCACGGCTGGCGAGGGCCGGCCGGGCGCGGCAAGCTCGTGCATCGGAAAGGAGCCACCCATGCCCGCCGTCATCCGCAAGCTGGTCACCATCCTGGACGAGACGCGGCGCGAGATGCGCCGGGACCTCTCCCCGCCGATTCGCCGCGCCGTTGCCTGCGCGGTCATAGAGAACCCCTTCGCTGGCCGGTTCGAGGCGGATCTCTCCGAACTCATCGGGCAGGGAGAGGAACTCGGTGCCCTGTTGGCGGAGCGCGCCATCGCCGCCCTCGGCATTCCGGGCGAGCGGGTGGAGAGCTTCGGCAAGGCTGCGGTGGTGGGCGAGGCGGGAGAGCTGGAGCATGCCGCGGCGCTGCTGCACCCGAAGATGGGCGCGCCGGTGCGCGCCGCACTCGGGAAGGGGCCGGCGCTGATCCCCTCGGCCAAGAAGGCGGGCGGGCTGGGCACCGCCATCGACGTGCCGCTCGGGCACAAGGATGCCGCCTTCGTGCGCAGCCATTTCGACGCGATCGAGGCGCGGGTGCCGGACGCGCCGCGAGCGCATGAAATCCTGCTCTGCCTGGCATTGACCGATGGCGGGCGGCCGCTGCCCCGCATCGGCGGCCTCGGCAAGGACCAGATCGAAGGACGCGACGGCCTCCGCTAGGGGGCCTGGTGCGAACGGCCATGGCCGGTGCGCAACGCAACACGTCCGGCGGGGGTGCGACGGTGAGGCGTTCAGCCCCGGACGCAGGCCGCCGCCGGCCCCGCCCCGCGACCGGATGCGGGGAGCGTGACCCGCGGGACTGCCGGTCTGGGACGGACCGGCTGGTCTGCGCCACGGTCTGACGGGCGCGCGAGAGGCGGGGAGGGCCCTCGCCGGGTGGTTCCTCGCAGGGTTTCGCACGCCTGTCCCGGGCTGCTCGCCATGCCGAATCCGGGCCCCTCCCTTGCATTGCGAGCGAGGGACAGCCATACCTTGCCGCAACGACGGACGGTATTCCGCGCCTCTGCCGCACCAGGACGGTGCCGGGATTGCGGGATGCGTCAGAAACCGCTCACGCGCATTCCGGTCTTGGGACTGATCGGGCTTTCAGGCCCGGGATGCAGGGGGCTGCCGCAATTGGGAGAACGATCCGGGTGTCCGACATCCTCCTGGAAACGAACGGGCTGACCAAGGAATTCATGGGCTTCGTCGCGGTTGGCGACGTGTCCCTGAAGATCCGTCGCGGCAGCATCCATGGTCTGATCGGCCCGAATGGCGCCGGCAAGACCACATGCTTCAATCTTCTTACGAAGTTCCTGCCGCCGACGCGCGGCACCATCACCTATGATGGGCGTGACATCACCGGCATGAAGCCGGCCGAGGTGGCGCGGCTGGGCCTGGTCCGCAGCTTCCAGATCTCGGCAGTCTTCCCGCATCTGACGGTGCTGGAGAATGTTCGCATGGCGCTGCAGCGGCAGCGGGGCGGCAGCTTCGATTTCTGGCGCTCTGATTCGATACTGAGGCGCTATGATGACCGGGCGCGCGCGCTGCTCGCCGATGTCGGCCTGACCGGTTACGAGCGCCTGCCGGCCGGCGAACTGCCCTATGGCCGCAAGCGGGCGCTGGAGATCGCCACGACCCTGGCGATGGAGCCGCAGATGATGCTGCTTGATGAGCCGACGGCCGGCATGGCCCATGAGGATGTGGACCGAATCGTGGCGCTGGTAAAGCGCGTGGCGGTCGGCCGCACCGTGCTGCTGGTGGAGCACAACCTCAAGGTGGTCGCTGGTCTCTGCGACACCATTACCGTGTTGACCCGGGGTCGTGTGCTCGCAGAAGGCGACTACCAGAGCGTCGCGAGGAACCCCGAAGTCATTGCCGCCTATCTCGGCACCGAAGCTCACACCGTTACCGAGGGAGTGCCGGTCTGATGTCCGCGACCCTGGAAGCGACCCGTTCCGCCGTCGCCAGCGGCCAGGCCATGCTCGAGGTGAAGAACCTCGAGGCCTGGTATGGCGAGAGCCACGTCCTGCACGGCGTCGGCATCGATATCCGCCCGGGCGAGGTGGTAACGCTGCTTGGCCGCAATGGCGCCGGCAAGACCACCACGCTGCGCGCCATCATGGGCCTGGTCGGCAAGCGCACCGGCAGCATCATGTTCAATGGGCGCGAGATGATCAACGAGCGCTCGGACATCATCGCCCGGGCCGGCATCGGCTACTGCCCGGAGGAGCGCGGCATCTTCGCGACCCTGACGGTGACCGAGAACCTGATGCTGCCGCCGGTGGTGAAGCCGGGCGGCCTCGACCTCGACACCATCTACACGTTGTTCCCGAATTTGAAGGAGCGCGCGAACAGCCCGGGCACCAAGCTCTCGGGGGGTGAGCAGCAGATGCTGGCGATTGCCCGCATCCTGCGCACCGGCGCGAACCTGCTGCTGCTAGACGAGCCCTCGGAAGGGCTCGCCCCGGTCATCGTGCAGCAGATCGGCCGGACGATCCGCGAACTGAAGCAGCGCGGCTTCACCGTGCTGCTGGTCGAGCAGAATTTCCGCTTCGCGCAGACGGTCGCCGACCGGCACTACGTCATGGAGCATGGCCGGGTGGTGGACATGGTCGCCAATGCCGACCTCGCCGCCTCCATGGACCGGCTGCATGAATACCTGGGCGTCTGACAAGGGCGACCGGGAGACCGCACCGAATGCCGCCAGAAGAAGCGGCTTCAGATGGGAGGAGAGCAGGAGACATGACGAGCACCATTGACCGGAGATCAGTCCTGAAAGCCGCGGCGGCGCTGCCTGCCGCGGGCGGGCTGCCTTGGCGGAGCGCCAGGGCGCAGGCGGCAAACACCATCAGGATCGCGCTGCTCTGCGACTTTTCCGGCACCTATCGCGACGTGACGGGGCCGACGGAACTCGCCTGCATCCGCCAGGCCGTGGCGGAGTTCAGCAGCCGCGGCTTCAATATCGAGGTCGTCTTCGGCGACAACCAGAACAAGCCGGATGTCGGCTCCAACCTCACCCGCGGCTGGATCGACCGCGACGGGGTGGATTGCATCGTGGATGGTGGCGCGTCCTCCGTGGCGCTGGCCGTCAACGACGTGGTGCGCGAGAAGAACAAGGTCTTCCTGAATACCTCCTCGGCCACCTCGGATCTCACCGGCAGCAAGTGCTCGCCGAACACGGTGCACTGGACCTACGACACCTGGATGCTGGCGCGCTCGACCGGCGGCGCCACGGTGAAGGCAGGCGGGGACAGCTGGTACTTCATCACCGCGGACTACGCCTTCGGCCACGCGCTGGAACGCGACACGGCGGGCTTTGTCCGCGCGCAGGGCGGCAAGATCCTCGGCCAGGTGCGCACGCCCTTCCCGGGCACCACCGATTTTTCCTCCTTCCTGGTCCAGGCGGCGGCAGCGCGGCCGAAGGTGATCGGCCTGGCCAATGCCGGATCGGACACCATCAACTGCATCAAGCAGGCGGCCGAGTTCGGGGTCGGCCGGCGCGGCATCAAGCTCGCCTCGCTGCTGATGTTCCTGCCGGACGTGCATGCCATCGGTCTGCAGACGGCGCAGGGGCTGATCTGCACCGAGACATTCTATTGGGACCTGAACGACCGTACCCGCGCCTTCACCCGGCGGGTGCGGCCGAATATCAGCGTGCCGCTCTGCATGAATCACGCCGGCGGCTATGCCGCGGTGCTGCACTACCTGAAGGCCGTGGCCGATATGGGGGTGGCCCAGGCCAAGGCCAGCGGCGTCGAGGCGGTGAACCGCATGAAGGCGATGCCCTGCGACGACGACTGCTTCGGCCAGGGCACCATCCGCCCGGACGGCCGCAAGCTGCACCCCGCCTATCTCTTCGAGGTGAAGAGCCCGGCCGAGAGCCGCGGGGAGTGGGACTACTACAAGCTGCTGCAGACCACCCCGGGGGAGGAGGCCTTCCGGCCACTCAACGAGGGCGGCTGCAGCTTCGTGCGAAGCTAGCCAACCGGAGATGCCGGACATGACCCTTGACCGCCGCACCCTGATCACCGGGACCGCCGCCACCGCGGCCCTCGGTGGCCTGCCATTGCGCCCGGCGCGCGCCCAGGCCGCCACGATCAAGATCGGCGTGCTCAACGATCAGTCCGGCGTCTACCGCGACATCTCGGGTCCCACCTCCGTCGCCTGCGTGCGGCAGGCGGTGCAGGATTTCGGCAGCCGCGGCTTCAATGTGGAAGTGGTTGCCGGAGACCACCAGAACAAGCCCGATGTCGGTTCCAACATTGCCCGGCAATGGCTGGACCGGGATGGCGTGGATGTCATCGTCGATGTGCCGAACAGCGCGGTGGCGCTGGCGGTGAACGGCGTGGTGCGGGAGAGGAACAAGGTCTATCTGAACAGCACCGCGGCAACCGCCGACCTCACGGGCCCGCAGTGCAGCCCGAACACGGTGCACTGGACCTACGACACCTGGATGCTGGCGCGCAGCACCGGCGGCGCCATGGTGAAGGCGGGCGGCGACACCTGGTACTTCATCACCGCCGACTATGCCTTCGGCCATGCGCTGGAGCGGGACACCGCGAATTTCGTCAGGGCACAGAACGGCCGCGTGGTCGGCGCCGTGCGGCATCCGCTGAGCAACACCGACTACTCCTCCTTCCTGGTGCAGGCCCAGGCCTCCCGCGCCAAGGTGATCGGCCTGGCGAATGCGGGTGCGGATACCATCAACACGGTGAAGCAGGCGGCCGAGTTCGGCCTGACGCGGCGCGGCACCAAGATCGCCGTGCTGCTGATGTTCATCAACGACGTGCACGGCCTCGGCCTGCAGGCGGCGCAGGGGCTGGTCTGCACCGAGACCTTCTACTGGGATCTCAACGACCGCACCCGCGCCTTCACCAACAAGGTCAGGCCGCACCTGGCGGGCAACATGCCGGCGATGTCGCATGCCGGCTGCTATTCCGCAGTGCTGCACTACCTGAAGGCCGCGGCCGATATGGGCGTGGCGCAGGCCAAGGCCTCCGGCACCGAGGCCGTCGCGCGCATGAAGGCCATGCCGACGGATGACGACTGCTTCGGCGCCGGCTCCATCCGCGCGGATGGGCGGAAGATCCATCCCTCCTACCTCTTTGAGGTGAAGAGCCCGGCCGAGAGCAAGGGCGCCTGGGACTACTACAAGCTGCTGCAGACCACGCCGGCGGAGGAGGCCTTCCGGCCGCTGGCCGAGGGCGGCTGCCCGCTGGTCCGCAGCTGATGCGGCTTGGGGGTGGCCGACAAACGGCCGCCCCCGATCGAACGGACCGGGAATACCCGGCCGGACAACAGGGATGACGGAGACGACGAAGATGGCATTGGGACGCAGGACGCTGCTTGCCACGGGGGCCGCCGCCGGCGCGGTGACGGCCCTGCCGAGGTTGTCGCGCGCGCAGGCGGCGAACACCATCCGCATCGGCGTGATGAACGACATGTCGGGGACCTACCGGGACAATACCGGCCCTGGCTCCGTCGCCTGCGCGCAGCAGGCCATCGCCGAGTTCGGCCAGCGTGGCTTCAATGTCGAGCTCATCTTCGCCGACCACCAGAACAAGCCGGATGTCGGGGTGAACTTGGCGCGGCAGTGGTACGATCAGGGGATCGACCTGATCCTCGACATCCCGACCAGCTCGGTCGGCCTCGCCGTCAACAACGTGGCGAAGGAGAAGAACAAGGTCGCCATCAATGTCGGCTCAGCGACCAGCGACCTGACCGGCGCGCAATGCAACCCGTCCGGCATCCATTGGGCCTACGACACCTACATGCTGGCGAAGTCGACCGGCGGTGCGACGGTGAAGGCGGGCGGCGATACCTGGTTCTTCATCACCGCCGACTACGCCTTCGGCCATGCGCTGGAGCGGGACACGGCCAATTTCGTCCGCGCCGCCGGCGGCCGCGTCCTCGGCCAGGTGCGCACACCCTTCCCGGCGACGAGCGATTTTTCCTCCTTCCTCGTGCAGGCGCAGGCGACGCGGCCGAAGGTGATCGGCCTGGCGAATGCCGGTTCCGATACCATCAACTGCGTCAAGCAGGCAGCGGAGTTCGGCCTGACGCGGCGCGGCATCAAGCTCGCCTCGCTGCTGCTCTTCATCACCGATGTGCACAGCATCGGGCTGCAGACCGGGCAGGGGCTGGTCTGCTCGGAGACCTTCTACTGGGATCTCAATGACCGCACCCGGGCCTTCACGCGCCGGGTGCTGCCGAAGATGCCGAACCTCTACCCCAACATGATCCATGCCGGCTGCTACTCGGCCGTGCTGCACTATCTGAAGACGGTGGCCGATATGGGCGTCACCGCCGCCAAGGGCCCGGGCGCCGAGGTGGTGAACCGCATGAAGGCCATGCCGACGGATGACGACTGCTTCGGCGCCGGCTCCATCCGCGTGGATGGGCGGAAGATCCATCCCTCCTATCTCTTCGAGGTGAAGAAGCCGGAGGAGAGCAAGGGCCCCTGGGACTACTACAAGCTGCTGCAGACCACGGCGACAGAGGAAGCCTTCCGGCCGCTGGCCGAGGGCAACTGCCCGCTGGTCCGCAGTTGACCTGATGATTTTCGCGGCGCGGGAAATGTCTCGCGCCGCGTGTGGCGAGGAGAAGTCTGAATGTCGCTTACCCGTCGCGGCCTCATTGCCGCGTCCGTCGGTACCACCATGATGCCGGCCCTGCCGCGGCTCTCCCGCGCGCAGGCCGCCAATACGATCCGGATCGGCGTGCTCAATGACCAGTCCGGCGCTTACCGCGACATCAGCGGGCCCTATGGCGTCGAGTGCACCCGGCAGGCGGTGGCGGAGTTCGGCAACAAGGGCTTCAATATCGAGGTCATCACCGCCGACCACCAGAACAAGCCCGATGTCGGCGTGAACATCGCCCGGCAGTGGTACGATCAGGGCGTCGACATGATCCTCGACGTGCCGACCAGTTCGGTCGGCCTGGCGGTGAACAACGTCGCGCGCGAGAAGAACAAGGCCTACATCAATACCGGCTCGGCCACCTCCGACCTCACCGGCGCACAGTGCAGCCCGAACACGGTGCACTGGATGTACGACACCTACATGCTGGCGAAGTCGACCGGCGGCGCCATGGTGAAGGCGGGCGGGGATAGCTGGTTCTTCATCACCGCCGACTACGCCTTCGGCCATGCGCTTGAGCGGGACACGACGACCTTCGTCCGCGCCGCAGGCGGCCGCGTGGCGGGCAGCGTGAAGTATCCCTTCCCCGCGACCTCCGATTTCTCCTCCTTCCTCGTGCAGGCGCAGGCGTCCCGTGCGAAGGTCATCGGACTGGCCAATGCCGGCGCCGACACCATCAACAGCATCAAGCAGGCAGCCGAGTTCGGCGTCACCCGCCGCGGCGTGAAGCTGGCGGCGCTGCTGATGTTCCTGCCGGACGTCCATGCCCTCGGCCTGCAGACCGCGCAGGGCCTGGTCCTGACCGAAAGCTTCTACTGGGACCTGAACGACCGCACCCGCGCGGTGTCCGAGCGGCTGCGCCCGAGGCTGAAGGATGTCCGGCCGAACATGGCCTCGATCGCCAATTACTCGGCGACGCTGCACTACCTGAAGGCGATCGCCGATATGGGGGTTGCCGCATCCAAGACTTCGGGCGTCGAGGTCATCAACCGCATGAAGGCGATCCCCTGCGACGACGACGCCTTTGGCGCGGGCCGCATCCGTGAGGATGGCCGCAAGCTCTGCCCTTCCTACCTCTTCGAGGTGAAGAGCCCGGCCGAGAGCAAGGGCGCCTGGGACTACTACAAGCTGCTGCAGACCACCCCGGCCGAGGAAGCCTTCCGCCCGATGAATGAGGGCGGTTGCAGCCTCGTCAGGTCATAGGCCATCCATAAGGGAGGAACGGACATGTCGATCCAACGACGCGATCTGCTGGCCGCCGGCGCTGTCACCGCGCTCGGCGGGCTGCCCCGGGCCCGTGCCCAGGGCACGCAGACCATTCGCATCGGTGTGATCACGGACATGTCCGGTCCTTACCGGGATACCACCGGGCCGGGCAGCGTCGTGCTCACCCAGCAGGCGGTGCAGGACTTCCTGGGCGGCGGGCGCGGCTTTCAGGTGGAGGTGCTGCAGGCCGACCACCAGAATAAACCGGATGTCGGGGCCAATATCGCGCGGCAGTGGTTCGACCAGGGCGTCGATGCGGTGGTCGACCTGCCGACCTCCTCCGTCGCGCTCGCGGTCAACCAGATCGCGCGGGAGAAGAACAAGGTCCATCTGAACTCCGGTGCCGCGACTTCGGACCTAACCGGCGCGCAGTGCAGCCCGAACACGGTGCACTGGACCTACGACACCTACATGCTGGCGAAGTCGACCGGTGCCGCCATCGTCAAGACCGGTGGCGATAGTTGGTTCTTCATCACCGCCGATTATGCCTTTGGCCATGCGCTGGAACGCGACACGGGCAATTTCGTCCGCGCCCAGGGCGGGCGCGTGCTGGGCAATGCCCGCTATCCCTTTCCGGCGACCACGGATTTCTCCGCCTTCCTGCTGCAGGCCCAGGCCAGCCGCGCCAAGGTGCTCGGCCTCGCCAATGCCTCGACCGATACGGTGAATTGCATCAAGGGCGCGCGCGAGTTCGGCCTGCATCGCTCTATGAAGCTCGCGGCCCTGCTGATGGGCGTGGTGGATGTGAAGTCGCTCGGGCTCGAATCCGGGCAGGGCTTGCTGCTGACCGAGAGTTTCTACTGGGACCTCAACGACCGCACCCGGGCGCTGACCCAGCGCGTGCGGCCGAAGAACCAGGACCGTCCGCCGGCGATGGTGCCGGCCGGGTGCTACGGCGCCACGCTGCACTACCTGAAGTCCGTGGCCGATATGGGCGTCGCCGCGGCCAAGGCCAGCGGGGTCGAGGCGGTGAACCGCATGAAGGCCATGCCCTGCGACGACGATGCCTTCGGCCAGGGGACTATCCGCGCCGATGGCCGCAAGATCCATCCGGGCTACCTGTTCGAGGTGAAGACCCCGGGCGAGTCCCGCAATCCATGGGACCTCTACAAGGTTGTCGCCACCACCCCGGGCGAGGAAGCCTTCCGGCCGCTCGCCGAAGGTGGCTGCCCGCTGGTCCGCAGTTGAGCCGTGCCGCATGGCTGCGCCGCTGCGCCTGGATCCTTTCCCTGCGGCCGCCCATCCGGGCGGCCGTTCCCGCCTTAGCAACTGAGGACCGAGACGACCCGCATGGACGAAATATTCGGCATCCCCGCGCCGCTGCTCTTCGGGCAGCTGCTGCTCGGCCTGATCAACGGCGCCTTCTATGCGATGCTCTCGCTTGGCCTCGCGGTGATCTTCGGCCTGCTCAACATCGTCAACATGGCGCATGGCGCCCAGTTCATGATGGGCGCCTTCGCCGCCTGGATGCTGCTCGCCTGGGGCGGCATCGGCTACTGGTGGGCACTGCTTCTCTCGCCGCTCATCGTGGGCACGATCGGCGTCATCCTGGAGAAGCTGTTCATCAGTAAGCTCTACAAGCTGGACCACCTCTACGGCCTGCTGCTGACCTTCGGCCTCGCCCTGATCATCGAGGGCGTCTTCCGTAATGAGTTCGGCTCTTCCGGCCTGCCCTACCGCATTCCGGCCGAGCTTTCGGGCGCCTGGGATTTCGGCTTCATGTTCATGCCGGTCTATCGTGGCTGGGTGGTGGTGGCGGCGCTGGTGCTCTGTTTGACCACCTGGTTGCTGATCGAGAAGACCCGGCTTGGCGCCTATCTCCGCGCCGCGACCGAGAATGCCGCGCTGGTGCAGGCCTTCGGCGTCAACGTGCCGCGCATGGTCACGCTGACCTATGGCGCGGGCGTGGCGCTGGCCGCCATCGGCGGCGTGCTGGCTGCGCCGATCTACTCGGTGAACCCGCAGATGGGCTCGAACCTCATCATCGTCGTCTTCGCAGTGGTGGTCATCGGCGGCATGGGCTCGATCCTGGGCTCCATCCTCACCGGCTTCACCCTCGGCATCGTGGAGGGCCTGACCAAGGTCTTCTGGCCGGAAGCCTCCGCCACCGTCATCTTCGTCATCATGGCAATCGTGCTGCTCGCACGTCCTGCCGGCCTCTTCGGGAGGAAATGAGCATGGCCGCCGACACCACCTCCATCACCGCCAGCGCGCTGCCGGATCCTGCGCAGGAAGCCGGCGGCGCCTGGGGCTTCACCCGGGCGCAGCTCGGGGCGCTGGGTGTGCTCATCGTGTTCCTCGCGGTGGCGCCCTTCATGCTCTACCCCGTCTTTCTGATGAAGCTGCTCTGCTTCGCCCTGTTCGCCTGCGCCTTCAACCTGCTGATCGGCTATGTCGGGCTTCTGAGCTTCGGCCATGCCGCATATTTCGGCATGGGCGGCTATCTGGCAGGACATGCGGCGAAGGTCTGGGGGCTGACGCCGGAACTGGCGATCATCGTCGGGGCCGTGACGGCCGGCCTGCTGGGCACCATCGCGGGCTGGATCGCCATCCGGCGGCAGGGCATCTACTTCGCCATGATCACCCTGGCACTGGCGCAGATGGTCTACTTCTTCTGCGTGCAGGCGCCCTTCACCGGCGGCGAGGACGGTATCCAGGCCATCCCGCGCGGCAGTCTCTTCGGCGTGATTCCGCTCGACCAGGACATGACCATGTACTGGCTGGTGGCGGGGATCTTCCTGGGGGCCTTCCTGCTGATCCACCGGATCATCCACTCCCCCTACGGCCAGGTCCTGAAGTCGATCCGCGAAAACGAGCCGCGCGCCACCTCGCTCGGCTACCGGACCGATGACTACAAGCTGCTGGCCTTCATTCTCTCCGCCACGATCGCGGGCACGGCCGGCGCGACCAAATCCATCGTCTTCGGCATCGCCACGCTCACCGATGTGCATTGGTCCATGTCCGGCGAAGTGGTGCTGATGACGCTGGTCGGCGGCCTAGGCACGGTCTTCGGGCCGGTGATCGGCGCCGCGGTCATCGTGACCATGCAGAACTACCTGGCGGAGATGGGCGCCTGGGTGACGGTGATCCAGGGTGTGATCTTCGTCACCTGCGTGCTCGCCTTCCGGCGCGGCCTGGTCGGCGAAATCGCGGCCATGCTGAAGGTGAAGCTCTGATCCATGGCGGCAGGGAGGGCGAGGCCCTCCCTGCCGCGATCGGTGGAAGCATCATGAGAGGGCGGCGCACAGCCTGGATGTCGGGATGTGGCCGCCACCATGGCCCGGCGGGCCATGCGACCCGCCGGGCCGGTCAGCCCCGTGTCTTGTCCAGCCAGTCGAGCAGTAGCGCCGTCGCCCGCTCGGGCTGTTCCTGCTGCACCCAGTGCCCTGCGCCCTCCACCAGATGCACGTCGGTCATCTTCGTGCAGGCCAGTTCCCGCATGCGACGCAGCGCGCCAGGCACCTGCTCGATGCCCCAATCGCTGGCACCGGCGATGAAGACCGAAGGCACATCGATGGTGCGGCCGGCAAAGACCTGCGCCTCCGCCTCGAACCGTCCGCTGGTACGGCAGCGGTACCATTGCAGCCCGCCCTGGAAGCCAGTGCGGTCATACTCGCCGGCATAGACCGCGAGGTCGCGGTCCGGTAGCCAGCGGCAGGCGGTGATCGCCTCCGCGCTCGGCATTTCCGGCGCCACCGTCTCCGCCATGCCCTTATCCAGGTCCATGATGTAGTAGGTCGGCATCTGCGCCAGCGCTTCCGCCGTCCAGCCGGCCAGCCGGACGGGCTTGTTGGCGGGCCAGTCGGCGCTCTTCATATGGTAGTAGGCACGCAGGAAGGCATGCACGCCCTGCGGGCAGCGCCACATGTTCTCGTTCGCGCCGCGCTCCGAATAGTGCCATTGATAATGCTTGCGCGGCCGCGGCAGGGCGGCGAGCGCGGCATGGATGTCGGGCGCCGGCGGGCGGTCCGGATCCTCCTCGGGCAGGGCAGGCGGGCCGGCGAAGGGCGCGCTCATCAGCGCCACGCGGCGGAACACGTCCGGCCGGATCAGCGCGCACCAGGCGGCGACGGGGGAGCCGAAATCATGCCCGATCACCGCCTCCACATGCCCGTAGCCGAGGGACGCCACCAGGCCGAGCTGGTCGCGCACCAGGTTCAGCATGCGGAAGGGCGCCAGGTCGCCATCATAGTCGGCGCTCCATCCCGTGGTGCGGCCATAGCCGCGCTGGTCGGGCGCCACCACATGGTAGCCGGCCCCGGCCAGGGCCGGCATGACCTTCCGCCAGGACCAGGCGAGTTCGGGGAAGCCGTGCAGCAGCAGCAGGCAGGGCCGGCCCGGTTCCCCGGCCTCCAGCACATGCATCGACAGGCCGTTGATGCCGGGGATGATCCGTGCGCGGATCCCGGCCGGCAGGATGGCCGCGTCATAGGGCGGCAGCGTGGACATGGTTTCCTCCGTGCTTGGTCTTGCGGCGGAGCTTAGCAGGCCATCGTTGCCCGTGCCCCCTGCCGCCTAGCCTCCGCTGCGGTCCCAGAGATTGGGAATCACGTCATTCGTGTAGCCCGAGATGAAGCCGCGCGCCTCGCCGGTCTCGGGGTCGAAGACATGCCGCCGCAGCGCACCGATATTCGCCCCGTAGCAGTGGATGCTGATACTCGGCGCATCCGGCACGGCATTCTCCACCACATGCACGTCATAGGTGGCGGCGCTGACCTTCGCCACTTCGCCCGGCCGAAGGCGGTCGCGCCGGCCTGGCCGCGGCGGCGTGCCCGGCGGGCCAAGCACATATTCGGTCGAGAGCTCCTCGCCCCGCAATTGCCCGACTAGGCCCCAGACCAGGTGGTCATGGATGGGTGTCCGCTGCCCCGGGCCCCAGACGAAGCTGACCACCGAGAAGCGCTCGGCCGGGTCGCAGTGCAGCAGGTATTGCCGGTAGCCCGGGCCCGCGGCAGCGAAGGCCGGCGGCAGCCAGTCATCCCGCGCGACCAGATCCTCGAGCAGGGCCGCGCCCTCCGAGAGGAACGCCGCCTCCCCCGCGCCGGCATCCGCCAGCCTCGTCATGCCCTGCACGAAATCGCGCAGCCGGGCGATGCCTGCCATGCTTGTCCTCCCACTCCGTCCCGCGAACCATGGCATGCCCGGGCCGTTGCGTGCTTGCGGAGGCGCAAATGACCGAAGGACCCGAACTCCTCTTTTTCGCCGATGACGGGACCATCCCGAACAATCCGCGCCTGCCGGTGCTGCTGTTCCGGGGCGCGGTTCCGGCGGGGGACCCGACAGCGGCCGAGGCGCTCTTCGCCGCGCATGGCTGGCCGCCGGCTTGGCGGGACGGGATCTACCCCTATCACCATTACCACCCGGATGCGCATGAGGCGCTGGCCATCGCCCAGGGCAAGGTAAGGGTGATGCTGGGTGGGGAAGGGGGGCAGGCGGTCGAGCTTGCCGCCGGCGATGTGGTGGTGCTGCCCGCCGGGACCGGCCACCGCAACCTGGAGTCCAGCCCAGACCTGCTGGTGGTCGGTGCCTATCCGACGGGGCAGTCGCCCACCGAGTATCGCGGCCGGCCCGGCGAGCATGCGCAGGCCGTGCCGCAGATCACCCAGGTGCCGGATCCGGAGCGCGAGCCGGTGCGCGGGCGGGCCTGGCCGCTCTGACATCGCGGGCATCTGTCTGAATCTCCGCCCCCCCGGATGGCGTCACGGAGCCTGTCCGCCATGCCGTGCGGGCTGCGCCCTACGCTTCGGACGGGCACCGGGGCGGAGTCGGCAGCAGGGGCTCAGCCTGGCGACGTCGTCGCCCGGTCAGGCGCGCCTTCGAGAACTGTGCCCTCACGCCCTCACCGGGGCTGGACCTGGCATGGACCTCCTGGAGGCGATCGGGCCAGGCGCGGATGTCCCGACGGGCTGCAGCTCGCAAAGATCGCGGACGGGCGTGAACGCCGGGGAGCGTGGATCTGCCCAACGATCAATGACCGACCGCGGAGTGGCGTGCAGTTCCGAACGCAATCCGCCACGGTCGTCGCCATACCCTGGCGGAGGCCCGAGACCTCTGCCCGGCGCGGTGCAGGTCCCTGCCGGCTGGCCTGACCGCGACACCGATGATGACGAAAACGGTGAGCGACCGAAGGCGGCCGGAACCGCCCTGGTCCACTTCGGAGCGGCCTGACCTCGAGCTTGCCCTGAGGCAGCCGGGACCGCCGCTCGGGGCGACTGCCCCGGTGTGAGCCACCGGCCAGGAACTCCGCCGCCATGGCGTCCCCTTCCGCTTCGGGATAGAGCCGATGGCACCCCTGGCCTGAGGGCCCCCTGGACGGCAGGGCCAGGGGATACGGGGAATGCCGGGCAGGCCCGGCGCAGCACGGCCGCCAGGGGGACCGAGGGTCGAAGGGGATAGTTTCATGGAGCGTTTCTTCGCGCTGCAGGAGCGCGGGACGACCATCAGGACGGAGGTGGTGGCCGGCGCCACCACCTTCCTGACGATGGTCTATATCGTCATCGTCAACCCGGCGATCATGGCGCAGGCAGGCATCGACCAGGGCGCCGCCTTCGTCGCGACCTGCCTTGCCGCCGCGATCGGCTCCGCGCTGATGGGGGTGCTGGCGAATTTCCCGATCGCCCTGGCACCCGGCATGGGCCTCAACGCCTACTTCGCCTTCGCCGTCGTGCTGGGCATGGGCATCTCCTGGCAGGTGGCGCTTGGCGCCGTCTTCCTCTCCGGCCTGCTCTTCCTCGCCGTCTCCCTGCTGCGGGTGCGGGAATGGCTGATCAACGGCATCCCGTTCAGCCTCAAGCTCGGCATCGCCGCCGGCATCGGCTTCTTCCTCGGTCTCATTGGCCTCAAGAACATGGGCCTCGTCGTGGACCATCCGGCGACGCTGGTCGGCCTCGGCAGGCTCGGCGAGACCTCGGTGCTGCTCGGCTGCCTCGGCTTCGTCATCATCGCCGGGCTCGCGGCGCGGCGGGTGCCGGGCGCCATCGTCATCGGCATCCTGGCGACCGCCGCGCTCGGGATCCCCTTCGGCCTGACGAAGCTCGGCGGCCTGGTCAGCCTGCCGCCCTCCATCGCGCCGACCTTCCTGCAACTCGACATCGCCGGCGCGCTGCAACTCGGCGTGTTCGGAATCATCTTCACCTTCTTCCTGGTGGACCTGCTGGACAATACCGGAACGCTGATCGCCACCACCCACCGGGCCGGGCTGATGCGGCCGGACGGCACCGTGCCCAATCTCGGCCGCGCCCTCCAGGCCGATAGCGGCGGCGCCATCATCGGCGCTACGCTCGGCACCTCCACCACCGTCAGCTATATCGAGAGTGCGGCGGGCATCCAGGCCGGCGGGCGCACGGGGCTCACGGCGGTGACGGCGGCGGTGCTCTTCCTCGCCGTGCTGTTCCTCGCCCCGCTCGCCACCTCCATCCCCGGCTTCGCCACCGCGCCGGCGCTGGTCTTCGTCGCCTGCCTGATGGCGCAGGCACTACGCGACCTGGCCTGGGACGACGCCACGGAATATGTCCCGGCGGTCATCACCGCGCTGGCCACGCCCTTCACCTTCTCCATCGCAACGGGCATCGGCCTTGGTTTCGTCACCTATGCGCTGCTGAAGACGGCGGCCGGCAGGGCAGGCGAGGTGAGCGGCGCGGTCTGGATCATCGCCGCGCTCTGCGTGGTGAAATTCGCGCTGAGCTGAGCGCCTTGCAGGGCGCGTAGGCGGGTGCCGCAGGCCGGGCCCGCCAGCCGCGCCGCCCAACCGCCTCCCGGCCGCCAGCCCGGCCTGGGCCGCGGCAATCAGCGCCGCGGTCATCCCGAAGCTGAGCATTGCCCAACCCTTGGCACGGCCCTCGCTCCGCTTGTCGCCCCCGGTGCCGCCGGCCAGGATGGCGCCGGTGCCGCTCCCACCCTTGCGGGAGCGCGCGGAGGGGTGGAAGCGCATGGCTACCGCACAGCCGATCTGCCTGACCTTCGACAATGGGCCGGAGCCGGAGGTGACGCCCGGCGTCCTCACCATCCTGGCACGCCGCCGCATCCCGGCGATGTTCTTCGTCGTGGGGGAGAAGCTGCGCGACCCGGCGCGCCGGGCCCTCGCTGCGCGGGCACGAGCCGAGGGCTTCCCGATCGGCAACCACACCCTGACCCACGGCACGCCGCTCGGCCGCCGGGGCGGGGCGGAGGCGGTGGCGGAGATCAAGGCCTGCGACGCGCTGCTCGGGGACCTGCGGGAACCCGACCGGCTGTTCCGCCCGAATGGCGGCGGCGGCGCGCTCGGGCCGCATCTGCTGAACGCCTCCGCCGCGCGCCACCTGCAGGCGGGCGGTCATACCGTCGTGCTGTGGAATGCCATCCCGCGCGACTTCGATGATCCGGAGGGCTGGCCGGAGCGCGCGCTGGCGCAGCATGCGGCGGCGACCGGGCCCGTCCTGATGGTGCTGCACGACCTGCCGAACGGCGCCATGCGGCATCTCGACCGCGTGCTCGGCAGGCTGCAGGACCGGGGCGCCGAATTCCTGGCCGAGCCGCCGGCCAGTTGCGTGCCGATCCGTCGCGGCATCCCCGCGCCCGGTCTTGCCGCCTGTATCTCACAGGATCCCATGCCCTGACGCGCCGGGCCGTGTATCCCGCGCAGGGATCCGGCCCTATCGGCGGTTCCCTCTCAGCCGCCGGTCGCGCGACGGGTCCTTCACCCGGCCCTTGCCGGTCGGCTCGGAATCCTCCCGCCGCGTGGTGGTCCCCAGCGAGATGCCGCGGTCACGATTCTCCTTCAGCCTGCCGTCATGCGCCGGGTCCTTCACCCGCCCCTGGCCATTGTCCTGATGACGGCGGTCCTCGGGCTCGGTCATGCCGGCACCTCTTCTCCGGGCGCGCTCGCCGTAACAACCCCTGCGCCCGGAGTCCGTTCCGCGGCCGCACGGGTAATTCAGTGCCAGCGGAGCCGCCGGCGGCTCAGGGCAGCATCCCCGCCGCCTCCGTCCAGAGCCGCCGGACCAGCTCGCCCGCCGGCTCCGCGGAGGAAAGCGCGGCGCCCTGGCCGGCCCAGGCCTGCATGCGGGAGACATCATTCGCCGCCTCCGCCGCCGCCCGCACCTTCACCATCAGCGCCCGCTGCACCGGATAGGGGGCGGGCCGCAGCTCCCCGGCGAAGAGTTCGGTCACCTGATTGCGGATGCCGCGCGCGAGGCGGCCGGAGAAGCCGCGGGTCAGCACCGTGTCCTCCGGCGGAGTGCGGCCGATCGCCTCTGCCCAGGCCGGATGGATGCCGGCTTCCGGGCAGCGCAGGAAGCCGGTGCCCATCTGCACCGCACTGGCGCCGAGGGTCAGCGCGGCCGCGATGCCCCGCCCCTCCATGATGCCGCCGGCGGCGATGACGGGCAGGCGCACCGCATCCGCGACCTGCGGCAGAAGGGCGAAGAGCCCGACCTGGGATTGCTCCGCCGCGGCATTCTCGAAGCTGCCGCGATGCCCGCCGGCCTCGGCGCCCTGCGCCACCACCGCATCGGCGCCGGCCGCCTCGGCCGCGCGCGCCTCCGCGACGGTGGTGGCGGTGCAGAACCAGGCGATGCCGCGGGCCTTGAGCCGCGCCACCACCTCCGGCGGGAAGACGCCCATGATGGTGGAGGCGACCGGAGGCGCCGCCTCGACCAGCGCCTCGCACTGCGCGGCGAAGTCCTGGACGAAGGGGCCCGGGCCCGGATCGGGCACCTCGACACCGCCAAGCCCGCCGAGCGCTTCGCGCACCTTCGCCTCATGCGCCGCGTCCCGCAGCGGGGGCGGATCGGGCGCCCAGAGATTGATCTGGAAGGCGCCGTTGCTGGCGGCGCGGAACTGCGCCACCCAGTCCCGCATCTGCGCCGGGGAGGACATCAGCGCGCCGAATCCGCCGAGCCCGCCCGCCGAGGCGACGGCAGCGGCGAGGGCGGGCGGGTTGGAGCCGGCCATGGGCGCCTGGAGGATGGGGGCACGGAGGCCGAATCGGTCGCAGAAGGCCTGGGCGCGGCTGCGGGCGGTCATCGGACGTTTTCCTCCTGTTGGGCATGGCATGCTGCGCCGGCTGGACCCGCTCGCAAAGCGGCCTGCGGCGCAGTGCCGGCATGTGGGGCGGCGATAGGCCCGTCGTGCCGGCAACTCCGGGGGCAGCGCGCCATTGAGCCCGTGTAGAGCAGGGAGGACGCCATGCCTGTCGACGTGAAGTACACCACCAGCGCCACCGCGACCGGCGGGCGCGACGGTCGCGCCACCACCAAGGACGGCAGCCTCGATGTCGGCCTGTCCACGCCGAAGGAACTCGGCGGCGGCGGCGGGCCGGGGAACAATCCGGAGCAGCTCTTCGCGGCCGGCTATGCCGCCTGCTTCATCGGGGCGATGAAAGCCGTCGCCTCCCAGGGCGGCAGCACGAAGGTACCGGCCGACACCACTGTCACGGCGACGGTCGGCATCGGACCGCGCAGCGAGGGCGGCTTTGGTCTCGACATTCAGCTCGATGTCTCCCTCCCGGGCGTGCCGCGCGACCAGGCGGAGGCGTTGGTCGAGAAGGCGCACCAGGTCTGCCCCTACTCAAATGCGACGCGGAACAACGTACCGGTCCGGCTGACGGTGGTCTGACCCGGCGCCGCCGGCCGGGGCGCGCCGCCCCCGCCGGGCATGATCCTGGCCGGCAGGTGCAGCGCGCCCGCTCGACCGGGCGCGTCCGGCTAACGGTCGGCGAGCCGTCCCGGAACCTGGGCGATGGCTTCCAGCCCCGCATTGGCGAAGGCGAGGCGCAGGTGCCGCTCCTGCCCGGGACCGAAGAAGGGACCGGGCAGGCCGAGCAAACCCCGCTCCGCGGCCAGGCACTCGGCCACCGTCATGGCATCCGGGCCGTCTTCCGGCACGCGGAGATAGGCGAAATAGGCACCGAGCGCATCCAGCCGCCAGCCAGGCAGCTGCGCGACCACCGCCCGGAAGCCTGCCGCGCGCTCCGCCATCAGGTCGCGGTTGCCGGCCCGCCAGGTGGCGAGCGCCGGCACCGCCCAGGCCAGCGCCGCCTGCGCCGGCCTCGGCGCGCAGATCTGCCAGGTGTCGAGCGCCTTCATCAGCTCCGCCCGGAAGGCCGGGCCGGCCAGGATGGCGCCGACCCGGTGGCCCGGCACGCAATAGGCCTTCGAGAAGCTGTAGAGATGCACGAGGCCGTCCCGCCAGGCCGGATCCTGGAACAGGCGGTGCGGCGGCGTCGATGCGGCGGGCAGGAAGTCCCGGTAGGTCTCGTCCAGCACCAGCCAGGCGCCGTGCCGGCGGCAGAGTGCGGCGCAGGCCTCGATGACCTCGGGCGGGTAGATGGCCCCGGTCGGGTTGTTGGGAGAGACGAGCACCAGGGCGCGGGCGCCGGCAGCCAGCAGCGGCGCCAGCCGGGCGGGGTCGGGAATGAAGCCGTCCTCGGCGCGGCAGGGCAGGGGGATCGCAGGGATGCCCTGCATCTCCAGCGCCATGCGATGGTTGAAGTACCAGGGCGTCGGCAGGATGACCCCACCCGGGCCACCGGCGGCGATGACCGCCATGGTCATGGAGAAGGCCAGGTTGCAGCCGGCGGTGATCGCCACATCGGCCGCGCCGATCCCTGCGCCGTAGAAGGCCGCGGCGTCGGCGGCCAGGGCCTCGCGCAGCGCGGTGTCGCCGTCGATCGGCCCATAGCCGGCGGCGGCGCGGCTGCCGCCCGCCTCCGCCAGCTTCGCCAGCAGATCGTGATGCGGCGAGTAGCCAGGGACGGCCTGGGTCAGGTCGATCATCGGCCCGGCCCCGCCGGCATAGCGCGCGGCCCAGGTGCGGGCGACGGGGATGGGGGGCGAATCGGTAGCGCGGATGCGGGGCGACAGCAGTGGCAGGTCAGGCATGGCCCGACCCTTCCACCCGGCGGCCGCGCCGTCCAGGCGTTACGCCTGGCCGGCGATCCGGCGGCGGGCGGCGGCGAGGCTGCGCGAGCCCTGGGTATTGCCGCCGCGCATGTAGTGCTTCTCCGGGCGGTAGCCCTGCAGGCCGGTCCATGCGGCCAGGACGGCGAGGCCGCGACGAAGGATGGTCGGCAGGCCGGGGCGGGCAGGCGGCTGGCTGAAAATGCCAGGGGCGTGAGATAGGGCCGCGAACATGGAAGACCTCAAATCACATACAGGATACAATAAACTTCCCGTGTATCACGTCAACACGAAAATGTGAGCGACCTGGCCGGCGACCCGGCGCCGGCCGCTCTCCCGGCTGAGCCGAGGCAGGGCCGTGCTCGCCGGCCCTGCCTCATGGATAGGGTGGGCGGCACGGCAGGGCTGTGACGGGGAACACGGCGACACGAGCCGCCGGGGCAGGGCCAGGCAGGCAGTATGCGGTGCGGCACAGTCGCCGCGGCCGCGCGGCTGAATCGCGATGCGAGCGGGCGTGAACGCCCGGGGGGCGAGAATCGGGCCCTGGGCGATGGCCTGTGCCGGATCGGCCAGGGCCCGGCGGTCAACGGGCCGGGGCAGTCGTGCGGCTCTGCCGGCGGGCGGCCAGCGGTCCGGCGCAAGTCACGATGGGCCGGCTGCCATCCCGCGACCGGGGTGGCTGTCGGTCACCGGTCAGCACGTCGCACCTGCGATGAGCGGATCGCGGGAATGCCGAAGGCGCGGCACCGGAACGGCCTCAGGCACCCGCTCCGCCTGTGGCGGCCTCGCTGCGCGGCATGAACCGCGCGCCGCATTCGCCGCCTCGGCCGCCGGTGGCGACGGCGAGCGGAGACTCATGCCGGTCGGCAATCCCTGCCGCATCACACCGCGTGGCGAACACGGATCCGGCTGCGGGAGGGTTTATCAGCTGCGCCGGATCGCCTTGCGCGCCTCCAGCTGGGCGATCTCCGCCTCGCCATAGCCGAGCTCTCCCAGCACCTCCGCCGTGTGCTCGCCGAGTCGCGGCGGGTGCCGGCGGATACTGGCCGGCGTGGCGGCAAAGCGCGTGGCGGGCTTCGCCATCCGCAAGGGCCCCTCCGTCGGGTGCTCCATGGGCGGGAACATCCCGACCGCGCGCAGATGCGGGTGCTCCGGCAGGTCCTCGATGCGCGAGAAGGCGGTCGCCGGGATGTCCAGTTCCTCACACAGCGCCAGCCATTCGGCGGTGCTGCGGGAGGGCGCGATCTCCGCCACCGCGGCATAGACCCGGTCGATCTGGGCGTTGCGCTTCACCGGGTCATCCACCGAGAGCTGCTCGATCAGCTCCGGCCGGCCGGCGGCGGTGAAGAAGGCCCGCCAATGCGCTGCCGTATAGGGCAGCAGCGTCATCCAGCCATCCCTGGTCGGCACCGGCTTGCGGTGCCGGAGGCGCTTGTAGCCAGGCTCGCCGATCGGCGGCGTGAAGGCATGGCCGCCCTGGTGCTCCACCGCGACGAAGGCGGTCAGCGTCTCCAGCATCGGCACCTCGACCAGCTGCGCCTCGCCCGTCCGCTCGCGATGCAGCAGGGCCGCCAGCACGGCGGAGACCAGCGCCATGCCGGTGATCTTGTCGGCGACCAGGGAGGGGACGAAGCGGGGCCGGCCCTCCTCCTCCCCCACGATGTCGGCGAAGCCGGAGGCGGCCTGGATGATCTCGTCGAAGGCCGGGCGGGCGCGGTGCGGCCCGTCCTGGCCGAAGCCGGTGGCCACCGCGAAGACCATGCGCGGGTTCAGCGCCCGGCACTGCTCCGGCCCGAAGCCGAGCCGGGCCATGCCGGCCGGGCGGATATTGGTGACGAGGACATCGGCCGTCGGGATCAGGCGCCGCAGCACCTCCGCTCCCTCCGGCGATTTCAGGTCGAGGACGACGGAGCGCTTGTTCCGGTTCACTCCGAGGAAGACCGAGGCCATGCCGCGGTTGCGGAAGACGCCGGAGTTGCGGACAAGGTCGCCCGCGGGCGTCTCGATCTTGATCACCTCCGCCCCCCAGTCGCCCAGCGTCTGGGTGGCAAGCGGCCCGAGCACCACCGCGGTGAGGTCGAGCACGCGGATGCCGGCGAGCGGGCCGGTGGCCGGCGCCGTCTCCGTCATGGCTCGCATTCTCCTCGGTCCTGGTCGTTCGGCAGCATGCGCGTCTCGCTCCCCTTGCAGGCTGCGGCCTGCGGCCGCTTGGCCGGGAGCCTAGAGCAGATCCCCCTGGGGCGGGAACGCCGGGAGCGGAACTCTGTCGGGAAAAGGACGATCGACGGCGGAATGCTTCCAATCCCGAAGGCAATCCGTTGTGGCGGCCAGGCCGCGGCCGGGCTACCGGGGAGGTGGAGCGGCCACCGCCGGCTCCGGCATGCCGGCCCGTGCCGTACGGCACTGCTTTTGCTTCATACATGCGCAACCGTGGGGCACATAGGACGGCAGGCCGGGCGGCGGTGCCGCTCGCGAGGGAAAGGCGCGCGAAGCAGTGACGGATGCGATGATGAACCTCGATGCGGCCGGTGATGCGGCGGCGCTGCGCGATGCGATCGTCCGCAAGCTGACCTATGACCTGGGCAGGAGCCGGAGCGGCGCGCGCGACCGCGACTGGTTCCTGGCCACCGCCCTGGCGGTGCGGGACCGCGTGATCGACCGCTGGCTCGACGTGACCCGCGCCACCTATGAGCAGGGCGAGAAGCAGGTCTACTATCTCAGCCTGGAATTCCTGGTCGGCCGGCTGCTGCGCGACAGCGTCAGCAATCTCGGCCTGACCGAGACGCTGAAGGAGGCGCTGGCGCCGCTCGGCGTCGATTTCGATGCGGTGCGGCTCGCCGAATCGGATGCCGCGCTCGGCAATGGCGGCCTCGGCCGGCTGGCCGCCTGCTTCATGGAGAGCCTGGCCAGCCTCAACATCCCCGCCTTCGGCTACGGCATCCGCTATGAGCACGGGCTGTTCCGGCAGATCCTGCGGGAAGGCTGGCAGCATGAATACCCGGAGGACTGGCTGACCTTCGGCAACCCCTGGGAATTCGCCCGGCCGGAGATCGCGCACGATATCGGCTTCGGCGGCTCGGTCGAGTCCGTGCGGGTCTCGGACAACGAGGTCCGGCAGGTTTGGCACCCGGCCGAGACGGTGCAGGCGGTCGCCTATGACACGCCGGTGGTCGGCTGGCGCGGCAGGCATGTGAACACGCTGCGGCTATGGTCCGCCCGGGCGCTGGACCCGCTGAAGCTGGAGGCCTTCAATTTCGGCGACCATGTCGGCGCGCTGGCCGACCGGATGCGGCAGGAGGCGATCAGCAAGGTCCTCTATCCCTCGGACGAGACGCCGGCGGGGCAGGAACTGCGCCTGCGGCAAGAGTACTTCTTCACCTCGGCGGCGCTGCAGGACCTGGTCCGCCGGCACCTGCGCGTCTATGGCGACCTGCGTTCCCTGCCCGAGCGGGTGGCGATCCAACTCAACGACACCCATCCGGCCATCGCGATCGCCGAGCTGATGCGCATCTGCGTGGACCTGCACGGCATCCCCTGGGACGAGGCCTGGGCCATCACCCAGGGCTCGATCAGCTACACGAATCATACCCTGCTGCCCGAGGCGCTGGAGAGCTGGGCGGTGCCGCTGATGGAGCGGCTGCTGCCGCGCCACATGCAGATCATCTACCTGATCAACGCCCATCACCTGGACGCCGTGCGCGCCGCGCATCCCGGCGATGTGCGGCTGCTCGCCTCCGTCTCCCTGATCGAGGAGGGGCATGGCAGGCGGGTGCGCATGGGGCATCTGGCCTTCGTCGGATCGCACAAGGTCAACGGCGTCTCGGCGCTGCATTCCGACCTGCTGAAGAAGACCGTGTTCCGGGACTTCCACGCGCTCGCCCCGGACCGCATCGTCAACAAGACCAACGGCATCACCTTCCGCCGCTGGCTGCAGCAGGCCAATCCCGGCCTGACCGGCCTGCTGGTGGATGCGCTGGGGCCCCGCGTGCTCGACGATGCGGAGGCGCTGGACGGCCTCGCGCCGCTCGCCGAGGATGCCGGCTTCCGGGACCGCTTCGCCGCGGTGAAGCTTGCGAACAAGGAGGCGCTGGCGGCGCTGATCCGCCAGCAGCTCGACCTCCGTGTCGATCCGCACGCCATGTTCGACGTGCAGATCAAGCGCATCCACGAATACAAGCGCCAGCTGCTGAACATCCTGGAGACGGTGGCGCTCTATGACGCCATCCGGGCCCAGCCGCATCTCAACTGGGTGCCGCGCGTGAAGATCTTCGCCGGCAAGGCGGCGGCGAGCTACCATCGCGCCAAGCTGATCATCAAGCTGGCACATGACGTGGCGCGGGTGGTGAACGGCGACCCGACGGTGCGCGACCTGCTGAAGGTCGCCTTCCTGCCGAATTACAACGTCTCCCTGGCCGAGATGATCGTCCCCGCGGCCGATCTCTCGGAGCAGATCTCGACCGCTGGCATGGAGGCCTCGGGCACCGGCAACATGAAGCTGGCGCTGAACGGCGCGCTCACCATGGGAACGCTGGACGGCGCCAATGTCGAGATCCGGGAGCGGGTCGGCGACCCCAACATCTTCATCTTCGGCCTGACGACCGAGGAGGTGGAGACGCGCCGGCGCGATGGCAGCCATGGCGCTGCCGCCATCCAGGCCTCCCCCCGGCTTGGCGAGGTGCTGGAGGCGGTGGAATCCGGCGTCTTCTCGCCCGACGATCGTGGCCGCTACCGGGAGCTGATGGCTTCGATCCGAGGTCACGACTATTTCATGGTCGGCGCCGATTTCGACAGCTATTTCGAGGCACAGCGCCGCGCCGATACTCGCTGGGAGGATTCGGCGGCCTGGTGGCGGAGCGCGGTGCTGAATACGGCGCGGGTCGGCTGGTTCTCCTCCGACCGCACCATCGCCGAATATGCCGAGGAGATCTGGCGCGTGCCGGTCAGGCGGTAAGCCGGCCGGCGCGGCGACCGAGGGAGAGGGGACCGCATGGCTGACAGCCGCCCGCGCAACGAAGGGCCGCTCGCCCGTTCCGCCATGGCCTTCGTGCTGGCGGGCGGGCGGGGCAGCCGCCTGATGGAACTGACCGACAAGCGGGCCAAGCCGGCGGTCTTCTTCGGCGGCAAATCCCGCATCATCGACTTCGCGCTCTCGAATGCCATCAACTCCGGCATCCGGCGCGTGGCCGTCGCGACCCAGTACAAGGCGCACAGCCTGATCCGCCACCTCCAGCGCGGCTGGACCTTCCTGCGGCCGGAGCGGAACGAGAGCTTCGACATCCTGCCCGCCAGCCAGCGCGTCTCCGAGCATAACTGGTACCTCGGCACCGCCGATGCGGTGTTCCAGAACATCGACATCATCGAGGACCTGGCGCCGCGCCACATCGTCCTGCTGGCCGGCGACCACATCTACAAGATGGACTACGAGGTGATGCTGCAGCAGCATCTGGACCGCGGCGCCGGCGTCACGGTCTGCTGCATGACGGTCCCGCGCGCGGAGGCCCGCGGCTTCGGCGTGATGTCGGTGGATGCCTCCGGCCGCATCATCGACTTCGTCGAGAAGCCGGCCGACCCGCCCGGCCTGCCGGACCAGCCCGACCGGTCGCTCGCCAGCATGGGCATCTATGTCTTTGAGACGCGGCTGCTGATCGAGCAGTTGCGGCGTGACGCGGCGGACCCCGCCTCCTCGCATGATTTCGGCAAGGACATCATCCCCCGCATGGTCGCCGAGGGCACGGCGCAGGCCCACCGCTTCGAGGCGAGCTGCGTACGCTCGGCGGCCGAGACCGAGCCCTACTGGCGCGATGTCGGCACGGTGGACGCCTATTGGGAGGCCAATATCGACCTCACCGATGTCGTCCCGCCGCTCGACATCTTCGACCAGGACTGGCCGATCTGGACCTATGCCGAGGTCGTGCCGCCGGCCAAATTCGTCCATGACACGGATGGCAGGCGCGGCGAGGCGGTCGCCTCCCTTGTCTCCGGCGGCTGCATCGTCTCCGGCGCCTCGGCGCGGCGGTCCCTGCTCTTCACCGGGGTGCACCTGCATTCCTATGCACAGATCGAGGGTGCGGTGCTTTTGCCGCAGGTGGAGGTCGGGCGGCATGCGCGTCTGCGCAATGTCGTCGTCGATCGCGGCGTGCGCATCCCGGAGGGGCTGGTGGTGGGGGAGGATGCGGCGGAGGATGCCCGCCGCTTCCGCCGGACCGAGAAGGGCATCTGCCTGATCACCCAGCCCATGCTGGACCGGCTCGGGGCATGACGCTGCGGGTCCTGGCGGTCGCCTCGGAAGCCTTTCCGCTCATCAAGACGGGCGGCCTTGCGGATGTGGTGGGGGCGCTGCCCGGAGCGCTGGCGGGTGAGGGAATCGCCGTCACCACCCTGGTGCCGGGCTATCCGAAGGTGATGGCGGCGATCGGCGATGCGCCCATCGCACTCGATCTGCCGGACCGCTTCGGCCCGGCCCGGTTGCGCGCGGGGCGGGCCGGCGGGCTGGACCTGTTGGTGCTGGAGGCGCCGCAATTCTTCGACCGGCCCGGCAACCCCTATACCGGGCCGGCGGGCGAGGACTGGGAGGATAACGGCCTCCGCTTCGCCGCCCTCGGTTTCGCGGCGGCGGAGGCTGCGGTCGCGCTCGGCTTCCAGGCGGTGCACGCGCATGACTGGCAGGCCGGCCTCGCCGGCGCCTATCTGCGCCTCACGGCGCCGCGGCGGGTGCCCCTTGCCTTCACCATCCACAACCTCGCCTTCCAGGGGCAATTCGCACCGGGCCTCTTCCCGCGCCTCGGCCTGCCGCCGACCGCCTGGCGGGTCGATGGGCTGGAGTATTTCGGCCATGTCGGCTTCCTGAAGGCCGGGCTCTGGTATGCCGACCGGATCACCACCGTCTCCCCCACCTATGCCGAGGAGATCCGCACACCGGAGGGCGGCATGGGTCTCGACGGGCTGCTGCGCGGCCGGGCGGAGGTGGTCAGCGGCATCCTGAACGGCATCGACGAGACGGTCTGGGACCCGGCCACGGACCCGGCGCTGGTGGTCCGCTTCTCCGCCGCCGATCCATCGCCCCGCGCCGCCAACAAGCCGGCGCTGCAGTCCCGCTTCGGCTTGGCGCCGGAGCCGGAGGCGCCGCTCTTCGCCTTTGTCGGGCGGCTCGCCTGGCAGAAGGGGATGGATCTGGTGCTCGAGGCGCTGCCGGCGCTGCTCCGGGCGGGCGGGCAGCTTGCCATCCTCGGCACCGGCGATGCGGCGCTGGAAGCCCGCTGCCTCGGCGCCGCGGCGGCGCATCCCGGCCGGGTCGGCGCCTTCATCGGCTTCGATGAGGCGCTGGCCCGGCTCTGCTATGCCGGCGCGGATGCGGTGCTGGTGCCCTCACGCTTCGAGCCCTGCGGCCTCGCCCAGCTTTGCGCGCTGCGCTACGGCGCGCCGCCGGTCGTCGCCCGGACCGGGGGGCTGGCGGACACCGTCATCGACGCGAATGCGATGGCGTTGGCCGCCGGCTGCGCGACCGGCGTGCAGTTCCCCCCGAGCGATGCCGCGATGCTGGGGGCCGCCTTGCAGCGCACCGCCGGGCTGATCCGCGACAGGGCGGCCTGGGCGTGCATCCGGGCCAATGCCCTGGCCTGCGACGTCTCCTGGCATCGCTCCGCCCGGCAATATGCCGCGCTGTTCCGGGAGATCGCCTCGGCGAATGGTTGATGTGGGCGAGGGCAGGCCGGAGCCGCTCGGCGTCACCGCCGATGGGGCAGGCGTGAATGTCGCGGTCGTGGCACCGGATGCGACCGCCATCGAATTCTGCCTGTTCGATGCGATCCGCGACGTGCCGGTCGCCTGCCACCGCCTGCCGGCGCGCAGCGGCGATGTCTGGCATGGGGCCGTGCCCGGGATCGGGCCTGGCGCGCGCTACGGGCTGCGCGCGCATGGCCCCTGGGACCCGGCGGCGGGGCATCGCTTCGATCCGTCGAAGCTGCTGCTGGACCCCTGGGCGAGCCGGATGGACCGGCCCTATCGCCTGCATGAGAGCCACTTCGCCCGCGGCGTGGACAGCGCGCCTTTCGTGCCGAAGGCGGTGGTTCCGGTGCCGGCCGCCACCGTCTCGCCCCCGCCCGCCGCGCCGGGGCCGCGCGTGATCTATGAGATGCATGTGCGCGGCTTCACCCGCCTGCACCCGGCGATCCCCGAGGAGATCCGCGGCACCTTCGCCGCGCTCGGCCATCCGGCGGCCATCGCGCATCTGCGGGCGCTCGGCGTCACGCATGTGGAACTGATGCCGGTCGCCGCCGGGATCGACGAGCGCCATCTGCCGCCGCTCGGCCTCAACAACCACTGGAACTACAACCCGGTCGGCTTCCTTGCCCCCGATCCCCGCCTGGCGCCGGGCGGGATGGAGGAGGTGCGTGCCGCCATCGCCGCGCTGCGCGCCGCCGGAATCGGGGTGATCCTCGACGTGGTCTACAACCATAGCGGGGAGGGGGATGAGTTCGGCCCGACCCTTTCCCTGCGCGGCCTGGCCAATGCCGCTTTCCATCGCTTCGGGCCGGATGGCCGCTACGCCAATGATGCCGGCTGCGGCAATACCCTGGCGCTGGACCGGCCCTGGCCGCTGCGCCTCGCCATGGATGCCATGCGCCACTGGGTGCTGGCGGCGGGGGTGGAGGGATTCCGGCTCGACCTCGCCGTGACGCTGGGCCGGCGCGACAGCGGCTTCGACCCCCAGGCGCCGCTGCTGGCCGCCATGCGGCAGGACCTGCTGCTGCGGGAGCGGATCATCATCGCCGAGCCCTGGGACCTTGGCTGGGGTGGGTACCAACTGGGCGCCTTCCCGCCCGGCTGGGGCGAGTGGAACGACCGCTTCCGCGACACCCTCCGCCGCTTCTGGCGCGGCGATGCCGGGCAGGTGCCAGATCTTGCCACACGCCTCGCCGGCTCCGCCGACCTCTTCGGCCCGGCGCGGCGGCGGTTGAGCGACAGCGTCAACTACGTCACCTCGCATGACGGCTTCACCCTGGCCGACCTCGTCTCCTTCACCCGGAAGCGCAACCTGGCGAATGGCGAGCACGGCCATGACGGCCATAACGAGAACCATTCCTGGAATTGCGGGATGGAGGGGCCGACCGACGACCCGGCGGTGCTGGCGCGGCGCGCGGGCGATGTCCGGGCGCTGCTGGCGACGCTGCTGGCGGCGCGCGGCACGCCCATGCTCTCCATGGGCGATGAATGCGGCCGGACCCAGGGCGGCAACAACAACGCCTATGCGCAGGACAACCCGGTCTCCTGGCTCGACTGGGCGGGGATGGATCAGGGGCGGATGGAATTCACCGCCCGGCTGGTCGGGGCGCGGCTGGCGCATCCGGCACTGCATGCGGACCGGGCACTGACCGGCATGGCGCAGGATGAGGCCGGCCTGCCGGACGTCGCCTGGCTGCGGCCGGATGGCGCCGCCTTCGGCCCGGCGGACTGGGCGGATGCCGGGCGGCGCAGCTTGGTTGCGGTGTTCTATGAGCCAAGCCGCGGCGGACGGCCCGCCGACCGGGTGCTGGTTGCCGTCCATGGTGCGGCGGAGCCAGCCCCGCTCACTCTCCCGGCGCCCCGTCCTGGCTTCGCCTGGAAGGTGTTGGCCGACAGCGCCGATCCCGGACGGGTGGGTCAGGTGGGCGGCCCATTGGTGCTTGCCCCCCGCAGCGTGCTGCTGCTGGCGGAGGCACCGGCCTGACGCGGCGAATACATCATTACGGGTGGCTTCACCTCCGACCCGCCCCGCTCGTTCCGCCGTGACGGGTAGGGGGCGGGGGCATGCGTTCCGTTCGCGCCAGCCTTGGGGCATGCTTTCCATCCAGGATCGTGATGGCACGAGGGGGAAGGACATGCAAAGCGGGCTGCACCATCGGCACGCCCATGGCTCGGGCGCCCCGCTCAAGCGGGCCGGCCTCGCGTGAGCCTCGAACCCCTCGTCTCGCTGCGTGGCATCGCCAAGCGCTACGCGACCGGCACGCTGGCGGTCCGGGGGATCGACCTCGACATCGCGCAGGGTGAGGTCCTCGCCCTTCTCGGCCCGTCCGGCTGCGGCAAATCGACGCTGCTGCGCATGGTGGCCGGCCTGTCGGAGGCGACCGCGGGCCGCATCGACTGGCCCTCCGGCCAGCCCAGCGCGCGCGATATCGGCTTCGTTTTCCAGGAACCGACGCTGATGCCCTGGGCGACGGCGCTGGCCAATGTCGCGCTGCCCCTGGAACTCGGCGGCATGGGGCGGCGGGAGGCGGCGGAGCGCGCCGCCGCGATGCTGGCGCGGGTGGACCTGAAGGGCTTCGAGAATGCCTATCCCCGCGCCCTCTCGGGCGGGATGCGGATGCGTGTCTCGATCGCCCGCGCCCTGGTCACCAGGCCGCGGCTGCTGCTGATGGACGAGCCCTTCGCGGCGCTGGACGAGATCACGCGCTTCAGGCTGAACAACGATCTGCTGGAACTCTGGGAGGCGGAACGCTTCACCGTGGTGTTCGTGACCCATTCCGTCTTCGAGAGCGTCTACCTGGCCCGCCGCATCGCGGTGATGGCGCCGCGGCCGGGCCGCATTCATGCCGAGCTGGCAGTGGAGGCCGGTTATCCGCGGGGCGAGGAGTTCCGCACCTCCGCCGGCTATGCCGCGCATTGCCGGGAGGTGTCGCAGGCGCTCGGCGCCGCCATGGCGGGCGCGGCGGCATGAGCCAGGTGCTGGAACGGCGCGCCGAGGCGCTGGAGGCGGCGGCGGTTCCGCCACGCCCACCCTTCGGCCTGACGGCGGAGGGCTGGCTGCGCCTCCTGGCGCCGGTCGTGATTGGCCTGCTCGTGCTGGGCGGCTGGGAATGGCTGGTGCGGACGCGCGGGATCCCGCCCTATGTGCTGCCCGGCCCGGTGGCGATCGCCGAGACCCTGGTGCGGGACTGGGGCACGCTCTCGGCTTCGCTGCTCGTCACGCTGAAGATCACCCTGCTGGCGCTGCTGGTCGCCGCCTCGCTCGGCCTGGTGCTCGCGGTGCTCTTCGCCCAGTCGCGCATCGTCGAACTCTCGCTCTTTCCCTATGCGGTCATCCTGCAGGTCACGCCGATCGTCGCCATCGCGCCGCTGATCATCATCTGGGTGGACGACGTCACCCTGTCGCTGCTGATCTGCGCCTGGATCGTCGCCTTCTTCCCGATCCTCTCCAACACCACGGTCGGGCTGAACAGCACGGACCACAACCTGCTGGACCTCTTCCGCCTCTACGGCGCCAGCCGCTGGCAGGTGCTGTGGCGGCTCCGGCTGCCGACGGCGATGCCCTTCTTCCTCGCCGGGCTCCGCATTTCGGGTGGCCTGGCGCTGATCGGCGCCATCGTCGCGGAATTCGTCGCCGGGACGGGCGGGCGGGCCTCCGGCCTTGCCTACCGCATCCTGGAATCCGGCTACCAGTTGCAGATCCCGCGCATGTTTGCGGCACTGGTGCTCGTCTCCGCTACGGGCATCGCGATCTTCCTCGCGCTCAGCCTGCTGTCGCATCTGCTGCTGCGCCGCTGGCATGAGAGCGCGATGGCCCGGGGGGACCGCCGATGAGTGCCGCCATGGACAGGCTGCGGGCGGCGATTGCCGCCGGAGGCGGCGCGTACTGGCTGCGCGATGCGCGGGCGCCAGCGGCGCTGCTGGCGGGCGTGGGGCCGGGCCCCACGGATGCGCAGGGGCTGGTGCGCTTCGACCTGAAGGTCGAACAGGGACGCATTGCCGCCATCGCCCCGCTCGGCACGGCCCCAGAGGGACCGAGCCTTGATGGCGGGCAGGTCTGGCCCGGGCCGGTGGATTGCCATACCCATCTGGACAAGGGCCAGATCTGGCCTCGTCGGGCCAATCCGAGCGGCGACTTCGCGGGCGCGCTGGCCGCCGCTGCTGCCGACCGCGAGACCTGGACCGAGGAGGATATCGAGGTACGGTTCGAGTTCAGCCTGCGCGCCGCGCATGCCCATGGCGCCGTCGCCATCCGCACCCATCTGGAGAGTGTCGCGCCGCACGATCCCGTCTCCTGGCGGGTCTTCCGTCGGCTGCGGGACCGCTGGGCCGGGCGCATCACCTTGCAGGCCAGTTCCATCGCGCCGCTCGAGTGCTTCCAGGGAGAGGATGGCGAGATGCTGGCCGACATGGTGGCCGAGTCCGGTGGCGTGCTGGGCATGGTATGCCGCCTCTCCGGCGGCCTGCAGGACCCGCTGCCGGATGCCTTCCAGCCCATGCTGGACCGTTTCTTCTCGCTGGCCGAGGCGCGCGGGCTCGAACTCGACCTGCATGTGGATGAGAGCGGCGAAACCGGCGCCCGCGCGCTGCGGGAGGTCGCGGCCACCGCGCTCCGCCGCGGCTTCAGGCACCGCATCCAGTGCGGTCATTGCTGCTCCCTCTCCCTCCAGCCCGAGGCATTCGCGCGGGAGACGATCCGGCTCTGCGCCGAGGCGGGGATCGGCATCATCGTCCTGCCGATGTGCAACATGTACCTGCAGGACCGCGTGCCGGGCCGCACGCCGCGCTGGCGCGGCGTCACGCTGGTGCACGAGCTGCGGGCCGCCGGCGTGGCGGTCTCCGTCGCCTCCGACAATGCGCGTGATCCTTTCTACGCCTATGGCGATCTGGACATGCTGGAGGTCTATCGGGAGGCGACGCGCATCCTCCACCTCGACCACCCCGTGGGGGACTGGCCGCGCGCCGCCAGCGCGACCCCTGCCGCGGCGATGGGGCTGCCGGACACCGGCTGGCTGAAGCCCGGCGCGGCGGCCGATCTGCTGCTGTTCCGGGCCCGCGGCATGACGGAGCTGCTGAGCCGGCCGCAGAGCGACCGCATCGTGCTGCGCAGCGGCAAGGTGCTGGAGGCGGAGTTGCCGGACTGGCGGGAACTGGACGCGGTGCTGGGGACCGGTCCAGGCTGAGCCCCTGACCGGGAGGACCCCCATGCTCGGATCGCAACGCGACGCCTTCGACATCCCGCGGGAGATCGCCTATCTCAATGCCGCCTCCTGGAGCCCGCTGCCGAGGGCGGTGCAGGAGGCCGGGCATGCGGGCGTCGCGCGCAAGGGCCAGCCCTGGCGCTGGGGCGCCGCCGACCAGGCGGCGCAATTCGCCCGCGCCCGCAAGGCGGCCGCGGCGCTGATCGGTGCCGCGCCGGAGGACATCGCGCTCATCCCCTCGGTCGGTTATGGCTTTGCCACCGCGGCGAAGATCCTGCCGGTGCCGCAGGGCAGCCGGGTGCTGCTGCTGGCGGATGACCACAGCTCCCCAACCCTCGAATGGATGCAGCGCGCGCCGGAGGGCGGCTTCACGACCGAGGTGGTGGGGCGCCCGGCGGATGGCGACTGGACCGCGGCGCTGCTGGAGGCGATCGAGCGGTCCGGCGCGCCGCCCCTGGCGCTCGTCTCCATCTCCTCGGTCCACTGGTCGGATGGGGGGCTGGTCGACCTCGCCGCGGTCGGGGCGGCGGTGAAGCGCCAGGGCGCGGCGCTGCTGGTGGATGCCACGCACCATGCCGGCGTGCTGCCGATCGATGTCGTGGCGCTCGACCCGGATTTCCTGGTCTTCCCCACCTACAAATGGGTGCTCGGACCCTATGGCCGCGCCTTCCTCTATGTCGCCAGGCGCTGGCAGCAGGGCGTGCCGCTGGAGCAGACGAGCTACTCCCGCAAGGCGGTCGCCGCCGAGACCGCGCCCTATTTCGCTGACCTCGCCTTCGCCGAGGGCGCGCAGCGCTTCGATATGGGGGAGCGGGACCATTTCATCTCGCTGGAGATGGCCTCGCTCGGGATGGAGATGATGGCAGCCTGGGGCCATGCCGCGATCAGCGCCCGCCTCGCCATGCTGAATGAGCGGATCGCGGCGGGGCTGGCGGGACTGCCGGTGGAGGTTCCGGCGGCGCGCGTCCGGGCGCCGCATGTGCTGAGCCTCGGCTTTCCGCAGGGCATGCCGGAGCGGCTGGTGGAGCGGCTGGCCGCCGCGAAGGTCCATGTCGCCCCCCGCCTCGGCCGCCTGCGCATCAGCCCGCATGTCTATAACGACGAGGCGGATGCGGACGCCTTCCTGTCCGCCTTCCGGCGATGCATGACATAGCACGCGGCGCGGCGCCGCGCCGCTGCGCCTGGCGCCGGTCAGCCGGGCAGGGTGACCGTCAGTCGCGCCATCCCGCGAAGAAGCCATGCACGCGCCGGAGAAAGTCCTCCAGCTCCGGCCGCTGCCGGTGATCCATGCGGGTGAGGTAGAGCCAGTCCAGCCGGCAGTCGCTGGCGCAGAGCCGGCGCAAGCCGCGGCCCATCACCTTGCGGTCCGGCCAGCCGATATACCAGAGCAGCCAGAGCGGCGAGCCATAGGTGGTGACCACCGCGATGCGGCGGATATTGGTCAGCAGCGGCTCGATCGCGCCCGGGCCGATGCGGAAGGCGATGCCAGGCAGCCAGACACGGTCGAACCAGCCCTTCAGCATGGCCGGCATGCCGTACCACCAGGTTGGGTAGACCAGCACCAGCGCCTCCGCCCAGCGCAGGTCGGCGGCCTCCTGCGCGACCGCGGCCTCGTTGGCGCCAGGCGTGTTGGTAATGCGGTGCTCCTCGGCCGACATCACCGGCACGAAGCCGCTCGCATGCAGGTCGCGCAGCCGGACCTCATGCCCCGCCGCCGTCAGGGCCTCCCCCGCAGCCTGCCGCAACGCGGCGGAATAGCTGTCCGCACGCGGGTGGCAGGCGATCATCAGCACCTTCATGGGCGGCCGCGGAGGCGTCCCGGCATGCCGGGCGCATGCGCCGCCATCACGCCAGCTTCAGGTCGGCCGCCGGCGGCAGGAATTTCGGATCGTAAACCTCGGCCCAACCCATCGGCCGGGCAATGCCGAAGGCGTCGCGCACCATGTCGATGCCGCGCTGCAGCCGCGCCGTGTCCACCTGGCCGAAGCCCTTCTCCCGCACATGCGGCGTGAAGGTCAGCTCCTCCATCGCGATCTTCAACCGTGCCGTCTCCAGCGGGACATCGGTCAGCGGCTCCCGCGCCCGCAGCACCTGGATGGTGGCGTCCGGATTGGCGAGCGAATCGTAGTGGGACCGGACCAGGGCGCGGATGATGCCGGTGACGGCACGCGGATTCGCCTCCGCCCAGCGGCGCGTGGTGATCAGGGCGATGGAGTAGAAATCCGCCCCGTGCTCGCCATAACGCAGGGAGACGATGTCCTTCTCCGGGATGCCGAGGCCGCGCAGCGACAGCCCGCCGCTGGTGATGAAGCCGGTGATGCCGTTGACCCGGCCCTGCACCAGCATCGGCTCGCGGAGCTGCGGCGTCACCGTCTGCCACCGGATGCGGGCGGGGTCGATGCCGGCGGCCTTGGCGAAGGCGGGGAAGAGCTGCCGGCCGGCTTCCGTCTCGGGCGCGGCCAGAGTCTTGTCCAGCAGGTCGGCCGGCTTGGTAATCTTCTCCCGCGCCAGGGTGATCACCGCCAGTGCCGTCTGGTCGAAGACCAGGAAGGGGCTGAACAGGTCGCTCTCCGGCCGCTCCAGCTTCATCCGGATCGTCGGATTGATGTCGGCGCAGCCGATGTCATAGGCGCCGGAGGCGATCTTCACCGGGACATCACCGCTGCCGAAGCCGCGGTCCATGGTGACGTTCAGCCCCTCGCGGCGGAAGTAGCCGCGTTCCAGCGCCAGCAGGAAGACGGCCTGCGGACCCTGCAAAGCCCAGTCGAGCATGAATTTCACGTCCAGCAGCGTCTGGGCATGCACCGCCGGGGCGGCGAGCGCCGGGGCGGTGGCGAGCAGGGTCAGGGCGGTGCGGCGCTGCATCGGGCTCTCCGGGACAGGTCTTTCTCGGGGAGGCATAGCAAGGGCGGGACCAGGCACGCCACGCCGGTGAGAGCCGAATCCGGGCGGGAATCGCGCGAAGCGGAGCGCCGGTTGCCGAAAGCCTGTCTAGGCGGCCTCGCCCCATGCTGGCCGGCCTTCCGCGGCTGCTGGTCCAGCGCGCCATGCGAATGGAGGCGGGCGTCAGCCCGCGACTACCCAGGGCATCTCATCAGCGATCAGGCCGACCGGCTGGTCGCCATCTATGCGCAGTGCCTCGCAGCCGGCGCCGCCGGCCGTGTGCAGCACGCTGCGATTGTCCCAGATCAGCACGTCGCCCGCCTGCCAGCTATGCCGCCAGACCAGCGACTCGGCGGTCGCCGCGGCGAAGAGCGTCTCCAGCAAACGCCGGCTTTCGTCGGCCGGCAGGTTCAGGATGCGCGTGGTGAAGGCAGGGTTGGCGTAGAGCGACGGCTCGCCGGTCTCCGGATGTCGGCGGAGCAGCGGATGCTCGGCCCGCGCGCCAGGGTTGCGAGGGCTGGCATGCAGGGCACGGAGCGATTCCAGCCGGTTGCGCAGCCCGACCGGCAAGAGGAGCAGTGCCCGGCGCTGGTCGGCGAAGGCGATCTCGCCATCGCTGGTCGCGGCGCGCATCAGGCAAGCCAGTGCCGGCTTCGCCGCATAGCTGCGGTCGGCATGCCAGAAGGGGCCGCGCACGGCGCCGGGCGGCGGCAGATCGGGCGTCGGACCGACCTTGAGCGGCAGGCTGGGGGCCGGCTGGTGCAGTGCCTGGGCCCGCAGCGGCAGTTCCAGCGCCGCCAGGCCATGCGCGAGGCTGGCGGGCAGGGCGCGTTGGCCGCGCAGCAGCAGCACGCCGCGCTCGATCAGCGCATCGTGCAAAACCTCCAGCATCGGGCCGGTGAGCGGCCCTGCGAGATCAAGGCCCGCAACCTCGGCGCCGATGGCCGGATGGAGCGGGCGGAGCGTGATGCCAGTGGCGGAGGACGTGTGAAGGATGAGTGTCTGGGGCATGGCCAGCGGCTCCGGACGGACCGGGAAGGGAAGGGCGCGGAGCCGGGTTGGGTTCCACGACTGTGGCGCAGCATTCCTCAGATAAATGGCAAAAACAATAGTAAATTATGATCAAGCGCATGACGGATCGTGGAATGGGCGTCTTGGCTACGGCCAGCGGGAGTACGGGCGCGGCAGGGCCGCATGCCTGCATGGCTTCACCCGCCATGCGATGCCGCGCACAACCTGCTGCATGATTCGGCATTAAAGCGAATATCGGTAGTGAATTCGTTCAGGATCCTGCGCTTGCCTCCGCAGCCAAGCCTGGCCAAGACTGGCGCTTCACACTGTTGCCGGGGAGATGGCCGTGACACCGGACGCGCTTCGCCACTCGGCCCTGACTCATGTCGAGCCCCCGCCGACCCTGGCGGGTCCCGTTCTTGCCCTGTGGTGGGATGCGCACGGCGACTGGGACCGTGCCCATGCCGCCGCGCAGGCCGGCGAGGACGCGGCCAGCGCCTGGGTGCATGCCTATCTCCACCGCAAGGAGGGAGATCTGGGCAATGCCGATTACTGGTATCGCCGGGCATATCGGACCCGCCCGGATCTCACGCTGGCGGCGGAATGGTCGGCCATCGCCCACGCGCTTCTGTGAGCGGGTCGGCGGCAGTCACTGTCTTGCGCTGTGCCGGCGTGCGGAGACATCCAGGCCGCGCCTCCTCGGACTTCCGACCCGGTCCCGCCGCCCGTAGCGCCGCCGGCGCCCCGTGCAGGGGAAGCACCCAAGCCGTGGATGCAACCCCTCCCTGACAGCGGGGGCCGCGTGTGCCGCGGTCGCGAAGCCCGCCAAGCCGTGATCACGCACCTGCGACGGGTGCGGAGAGCCCGGCAGACCGTGGCACCCCTGCCGCCGCCCGGCAGGGGCGCGAGCAAGGCGGCCAGCAGGCGATCCGCGTGACGCCCGATGGGGTGGCCTGCCGGTGCGCCGGTGCGGTGATCGCTGGTGGGGCATGGCCGCTGGGCAGCGTCAGCGGGATCTCGGCCCCATCCGGCACGGGTGGCGGGCGGACTGCATGGCTGCGCGCGGCGAGGGCGGTGCTCGGCAACTCAGCGCGGCTGGTCCCCAGGGGAGGGTGGTGTGATGCCGGCACGTGCGCCGATATCGAGCACGGGGATGATCGGCGTGCCATCTCGCCAGATCAGCGCGCGCAGGGCGCGGCCGGGGAGGGTGCGCTTGCGGTGTTCGCCGGCCAGCGCCATGCGGGTGAAGCCGCGCGCATAGGCCAGGCGCCAGCGGAAGGGCAGCAGCCGGATGCTGTCCTTCGGCACGAGATCGGAAAAGATGGTCAGCAGCTCCACAAGCATTCGCCGTGGGAATTCCCGCCAGACCTGCTCCGGCTGCCCCAGCATGCGCCGTGTCGCGACCGTGGAGGCGCCCTGCCAATAAAGGCGGTTCAGCAGCCATTCCGGGTTCATGCGGTTGCCCTGGATCTGGTGCTGCACCACGATGCGGCTGTCGTACCAGGCGGAATAGCCGCGATCCTGCAGCTTCCAGCCGACCTGCACATCCTCGTCCGAGAGCAGCAGCCCGGCGAAGCGGCCAAGCCCGTCCGAGAAACCGCCGATGTCGAGCAGCGGCCTGCGCTGCACGATCATGTTCACCCCATAGGGTTCCAGGGTCACCGGCAGCGCCGGGGAGCGGTACTCGCCGCTACCCTCCCATTCGATGATGGAGAGGACCCCACGGAGCGAGTGCGGCCACCAGTCGGGCAGCGGCTGCTCCCAGACCGGCAGGACGCGCCCGCCGATGACGCCAGGCCAGGGATCATGCTCCTGGATGACCGCGCGGATCTGCTCGATCCAGTCCGGCGCCGCCATCGCATCGTCATCGAGATAGGCAAGGAAATCGCTGTTCGAATGCTCGGCACCCATGTTGCGGGCGGCACTTGCTCCAGGCCGGTCCACCCGCAGCAGACGGGCATTCGGCAGGGCCCCCGTCATGCTGCGCAGCGCAATGCCGGTTTCCGCCGTGCCGCAGCTATCCACCACAATCACGTCGAAGGCATCGAGCCCCACGGTTTGCGTCCGCAGGCTCTCGAGGCAGCTGCGCACGTAATGCGGGCGGTCATGCGTGACGAGGCAGACGGTGATGCTCGGCATTCGCCTGTCCTTGTCGTTGCGGTGCAATGCGTTCGGCGCCTGGCTTGTTGGTGCCATCACCGGCGATTCTATTTCGTGGTCGTGCATCCCGCCTCTGTGATGACCCGCATCTCGGGTGCGAAGATTAGGCAGTCAAAGCCATGGCACGGAAGGGCGGGATGGATCAGCACGACCCCGCAGCAGTCACGTTGGCTTGCGCAGCAAGTCATGCGCGCAGCTTTGTCCGGCGGGGCCTGAGCATGTCATACATATGCTGCATCTTTGTGTCAGGTTGCAGCGTCTCACGCCAATGGCACTATCGTCTTCGCAGCTGCGGTGGGATTTTCCGCCGGCGGTACCAGGAATGTAGGTGGTGATGGAGGACGCGCGAGTCGCGCCGGCGGCAGGCAGGGCGGCATCGCTCCTGCCCTTGGCCGTTGATCTGGATGGCACACTGTTGGCAACCGACACCCTGCACGAAGGGCTGGTGGCGGCGCTGCTGCGCGACCCTGCCTCCGTGCCAGGGCTGCTCATGGCGCTGCCGAAGGGGCGGGCCGCCTTCAAGCGCCGGGTCAGCCGCGCCGCGCCGGCCAATGCCGCAATTTTGCCGTTGCGTAAGCCTTTCGTCGAATGGTTGCAGGCGCAGCGCGCTGCCGGGCGCCGCCTGCACCTCGTCACCGCAGCCGACCAGTCGGTGGCCGATGCGGTGGCGCAGCATCTCGACATCTTCGACAGCGCCACGGGCAGCGACGGCACCCGCAACCTGCGCGGGCCCGAGAAGGCCGCTTGGCTGAAGCAGCGCTTCCCGGAGGGCTTCGCCTATGCCGGCGACAGCCGGCATGATCTCGATGTCTTCGCCGCGGCGGAGGAGATCGTACTGGTGAACACCAGCCCGCAGGTTGCCGCCGCCGCCCGCAAACTGGCGGATGCCGAGGTGCTGGCGGAGTTCCCACCACAGAATTCGCCCGTGCGCGATTGGTTGGGCGCCCTTCGCCTGCACCAATGGTCGAAGAATGCGCTGCTCTTCGTGCCGCTGATCCTCGGCCACAAGCTCGGCGATCCGGATGCCATCCTGAACTGCCTGCTGGGGCTGTTCCTGATGGGAATCACGGCCTCGGGCACCTACCTGCTGAACGACATTGCCGACCTGCCGTCCGACCGGCTGCACCGTACGAAGCGCAACCGCGCCATCGCGGCCGGCCGCATCGCGCCCCTGCATGCGCTGGCCGGCGCGATCGCCCTGATCCTCGCGGGCCTCATCGGCGGTGCGGTGCTCAGCACCACATTCGCCCTCGGGCTCCTCGCCTACATCGTTCTGTCCTTGACCTATTCCGCGGTGCTGAAGGGCATCCCTCTGCTGGATACGCTCACGATTGGCGGGTTGTTCACCCTGCGCCTCGCCCTGGGCGTGGAGCTGGCAGGTGTGCCCTACTCTCCCTGGCTGATGAGCTTCGCCGGATTCTTCTTCTTCTCCTGTGCGCTGGCCAAGCGGCATGGCGAGTTGATGGAGGCGAAGATCAGCCATGGCGGCAGTCTCGCCCGCCGCGGCTATGAGGCGGACGACTGGCCGCTGACCCTCGGCTTTGGTGCCGCTTCCGCAATGGCCGCGCTGCAGATCATGATCCTGTACGTGGCGAACGAGGCCGCCCCTTCGCGCCTCTATACCGATGCCGCCTGGCTTTATCTCGCGCCTGCTGCGCTCGCGATCTGGCTGGTGCGCATCTGGATGCTGTCGCATCGCCGCGCCCTGCGCGATGACCCCGTGGTTTTCGCCCTGCGCGACCCCTGGAGCTGGGGCATCGGTGCGGTCATCGCCGCCGCGATCGTCGTGGCGCTCTGAGGCCGCCATGCCGGACACCATGACCGAACAGCGCGCGGCAACGGCCGAGGCCCATCGCGCGGCCGGCTGGAAGCCGGTCTCATTGCAGGGGTGGGGGCGCAGCAGCACTGCGCCCTGCCTGGCGGCCCGCCCCGAGCGCATGCGCGAGCTGCTGGCGGCGCTCGATCCGCCGGAGGGGCGCAGCCTGCTGCCGCATGGCGGCGGCCGCAGCTATGGCGACCAGGCCCTGAATACCGGTGGCGCCGCCCTGCTGACCGGCCGGCTCGACCGCATCCTGGCCTTCGAGGCGGAAAGTGGCGAAATCGTCACCGAACCGGGCGTGACCTTCGCCGATTTGCTGGAGGTTTTCCTGCCGCGCGGCTGGCTGGCGCCGACCTCGCCCGGCACGGCCTTCGCCACCATCGGCGGGGCGGTCGCCAATGACGTGCATGGCAAGAACCACCATCGCGTCGGCAGCTTCGGCGACCATGTGCTCTGGCTCGACCTGCTGCTGCCGGATGGGCGGATCCTGCGCGTCTCGGACGACGAGGATCCGGCGCTGTTCCGCGCCACCATCGGTGGCATGGGCCTGACCGGCATCATCACCGCCATCTGCTTCCGCATGCAGCCGGTGCCCTCCAATGCGCTGAGGGTGCGCAGCCGGCGCATTCCGGACCTCAATGCCTTCCTGGCCGGCTTCGCCGAGGCGGCCGAGGCGAGCTGGTCGGTTGGCTGGATCGATGCGCTGGCCTCCGGCGGCGCCCTCGGCCGCGGGATCCTGGAAATCGCGGAGCCGAGCGATTCGGGCCTGCCTGCGCCGAAGCCGAAGGCCCGCAGCTTCCCTGTCGAGGCGCCGGGCTGGCTGCTCAACCGCTTCTCCGTGCGCGCCTTCAACGCGCTCTACTGGCGGCGTGTGCCGGCCGCGGGGCGGGAGGAATTCCAGCACTATGGGAAATTCCTCTACCCGCTGGACACCATCCACCACTGGAACCGGATGTATGGGCGCCGCGGTTTCCACCAGTTCCAGTGCGTGCTGCCCTTCGGCCCTGGCGAGACGGCGCTCCGCAAGCTGCTGGAGACCATTTCGGCGGCGGGCGATGCCTCCTTCCTCGCGGTGCTGAAGGTCATGGGACGGCCCGGGCGCGGTCTGCTCTCCTTTGCCCTGCCGGGCTATTCCCTCGCCCTCGACATTCCGGCGCGGCCCGGGGTGCGCGGCCTCTTCGCCACGCTGGAACGCATCGCGCGCGATGCCGGTGGGCGCATCTATCTGGCGAAGGACAGCCTGCTCTCGGCCGAGGGCTTCTGGGAGATGTATCCGGAAGCGCAGCGCTTCATGGAAATCCGCGGCTCGATCGATCCCGAGGGCCGCCTCTCCTCCGACATGGCGAAGCGGCTCGCCCTGGCATGAGCACGACCGTGCAACCCACCTGGCTGATGCTCGGCGCCTCCTCCGCCGTGGCACGGGCCTTCGCGCGGGAAGCCGCCGCGCATGGTGCCGGCATCCTGCTCGCCGGCCGCGACATGGACGATCTGGAGCGGCAGGCCGCCGACCTGGCCATCCGGCACGGCGTGCCGGCTGCGCCGGTGCCTTTCGATGCGCGCGACATCGATTCCCACGCCGCCTTTGTCGCGGACTGCGCGGCGCGGGCTGGCGGGCCGCTGAACGTCTTCCTCGCCTTCGGCGTCATGCCCGATCAGTCCGAACTGGACCGCGACCCGTCCATCGCAGCGGCGATGGTGGAGGCGAATTTCACCGGTGCCGCCACCGTTCTCGCCGCCCTCGCCCCGGTGCTGGAAGCGCAGCGCCAGGGCGTGGTCGTCGCCCTCGGCTCGGTCGCGGGCGATCGTGGCCGGCCGCGCAACTACACCTATGGCGCGACCAAGGCGGCACTGCTGACCTATCTGCAGGGCTATGCCGCGCGCCTCTCGCGCTCCGGCGTCCGGGTGCTCTGCCTCAAGGCCGGTCCGGTTGATACCGGCATGACTTGGCCGCTTCCGAAACTGCCTTTCATGGTCTCGCCGCGTGCCTTCGCCGCCGGCGCCTGGCGACTGGCGCAGGGCAAGGGCGGCGCGTCCTATTTGCCTCGCATCTGGTGGCCGGTGATGGGCATCATCCGCAGCCTGCCAACGCGAATTTTCAACCGCCTGGACCTCTGAGGCGTACCACCCCGCATGCAACGCCTCGTCCGGTATCTGCCCGCCCCGGCCTCGCCCGCCTGGGTCGCGGCCGAGACGCTCGGCGCGGCCATTGCCGCGCTCGTCGGGCTGCTCTTCGTCGCTCGCATCATCGGGCCGCAGGCAGCCGGCATCGGCGCCATCGCGGCCAGCGTCTTCCTGACCGTCGACCTTCCCATCTCCGCCATGTTCGGGGACAGCCTGCTGCAGCGGCGCGGGCTGGAGGACCGACACTGCTCCTCCGCCTTCTGGACGACCATGGGGGCGTCGGCCCTCGGCATTCTCCTGCTCTGGTTCGGCGCGCCCTTCATCGCGGCGGCGACCGGCGCGCCTGTCACCGGCATGATCCGCGCGCTCGCCCTGCTGCTGCCCTTCTCGGCCACTGCCGGCATGCTCTCCTCGCTGGTGCTGCGGCAGAGGCGATATCGCCTGCTCGCCTTGCGGGTGCTGCTCTGCCAGCCCATCGCAGTCGGGGCCGGGGTGCTGGCAGCCCTGGCGGGGGCGGGCCCCTGGGCCCTGGCGGCGCAGCAGGCGGCGGCCACGCTCTCGGTCTTCGTGCTGGTCGCCTTGCGCTCGGGCTGGCGGCCGCGTTGGACCCTGCAGCGCCGGGCACTGGCCGAGCTATGGCCCGTGGCGGGGCCGCAGATTCTGGCGATGGTGGTCTATAACGGCCGCTACCGGGTCTTCATTATCGGCCTCGGCATGCTGGTGGCCGAGGCGGTGGTGGCCATCACCCATATCGCCTTCCGCCTGCTGGAGGTCGCGCTCGCGGTCGTCACCGGCGCCGCCTCCCGTCTCGCCATGCCGCGGCTGGCGGCCCTGCAGCAGGACCGCGCGGCGCTGGCCGCGGCCTATGGCGATCTCGCGCAGCTGCAGGCGCTCATCGGCCTGCCGATGGCCGCCGGCCTGGCCATCACCGCGCCCTGGTTGATCGAGCTCCTCATGGGCGGGCCATGGCTCGGTGCGACCGAACCGGCGCGGCTGGTGGCGCTCGCCGCCATACCGGGCTTCCTGATCGGCCCGGCGCCGGCGCTGTGGCTGGCGATCGGGCGGACGCGCATGAACCTGCTGATGCAGCTCATCGCCTTTGTTCTGCCATTGCTCGGACTGGTGCTGCTGCGCCCGCAGGATGCCGGCGGTGCCGCGCTTTGCTGGGCGATCGGCAGCCTGGCCGTGCCACCGGTCCAGCTTGTCGTCACGCTCCGCGTGCTGCAACGTTCCGTGTTCTGGCTCGGGCGCCATCTGCTGGCACCGCTGCTCGGCACCCTCGTGATGGCGGTGCTGACCACCTGGGTGGCCCGCGCGCTGGCGGGGCAGCCGGCCCCGCTGGCGCTGCTTGGCACTGCCCTGGTTGGTGCCGTCACCTATGTGCTGGTGGTGCTGCCGGTGCTTGGCTTCCGCTGGCCGCGTGCCTTGCAGGAGGCATGAGGTCCGCGGGCTTGCCGTTGCATGAAGCACACAACAGCTCGGCTGCATTGCTGCCGCGACAGGGTGTGGTGCGGCGCGCTGCCGTCAGACGGCCGCTGCTCAAGAGCCGATTGCGTTCCTATCTGAACGCCTGTCCCCTGTAGCTCTTGGCTTTTCGAGCAGAAGCACGCTCCCGGGCGTTGATGCCCGTCCGCGATCTGCTCTAATCCTCCGGTCGCCCGCTCGGCAGATGCCGCCCAACGACGTAGAGCGGCCTGCCCTTCGTCTCATTGAAGACGCGGCCGAGATATTCGCCTATCACGCCCAGGGTGACGAGTTGCACGCCGCCCAGCAGCAGCACCACCGTCATCAGGCTCGGATAGCCCGGCACCGGATTGCCGTAGAGCAGCGCCTTCAGCACCACCCAGCCGCCGAAGACGAGCGCGAAGGCCGCCGTGGCCAGGCCCAGCCAGGTGGCGACCCGCAGCGGGAAGGTGGTGAAGCTGGTGATCCCCTCCAGCGAGAGGGTCCAGAGCCGGCGGTAGTTCCACTTCGTGCTGCCCGCCGCCCGCGGATCCCGGTCATAGAGTACGGCTCGGGAGGGGAAGCCGACCCAGGCGAAGAGGCCCTTCATGAAGCGGTGCCGTTCCCGCAGCTGCAGCAGCGCATCCACGGCCCGTCGGCTCATCAGCCGGAAGTCGCCGGTATCGGCCGGCATGCGCACCGGGCCGCCGAGCCGCTGCATCACCCGGTAGAAGGCGCTGGCTGTCGTCCGCTTCAGCCAGGTTTCCCCGGCGCGGGAGCGGCGCTGGGCATAGGCGACATCCACGCCCTCCCGCCAGGCCGCGACCAGGTCCGGAATCACCTCCGGCGGATCCTGCAGGTCGGCATCGATGACAATGATCGCGTCCGTCGCACGGGCGTGGTCGAGGCCGGCCGTCAGCGCCGCCTCCTTGCCGAAATTGCGGCTGAGCGCGACCACCGCGACCTCCGGCCTCGCTGCCTTCAGGGCCAGCAGGAGGTCGAGCGTGCCGTCAGAGGAGCCGTCATCGACATAGACCACCTCCCAGGACATGCCGAGCCGCTGCATCACCGCTTCCAACCTGCGGTGGAAGGCCTGCAGCACCGGTGCCTCGTTATAGGCCGGCACCACGACGGAAAGGGCGGGCGGCGCCATGCGCGGGGCCGGCGGCAGCGCCGCACTGGCCAATGGGTCTCGCCACTGGGGTGAATCGTCCATGGGATGACCCGCTGAAATACAAATGCCGTCGGGCATGGAACCCCCGACACTCAAGGCAACGCCATCCGGCTCCGGATGTGGCAGGCGGCAAGGCTCACAAGCCGGTCAGTCCGGGTGCAGGCAGGCGCTGGCAGCGGGCCGGACCGCCCCCTTGGAGAGCGCCTCGGGATGCTCGGGCCCGCGGTCTGCGCCATGCGGGCGCGGAAGAGATGGGGCGGGTAGCCGCCCCGGTCCCCGTCACCGACGCGCCAGATAGGCCCGCGCCTGCTCGATATCCGGCCGTCCGGGATCGGCGCGGGCCGCGATCTCCAGCAGCTGCGCATATTGCGCGCGCGCCGTCTCCTGGTGGCCGGCCAGCGCGGCGGCGCGGGCAGCGCCATGGACGGCGCGGAAGCGGCGCGGCTCGGTCTCCTGCACCGCCAGGAATTCGCGCTCCGCCTCGGCATGGCGGCCGGCGAGCAGCAGCATCTCGCCGAGTTGCTCGCGCGCCGGCATCAGCGGGCCGGGGGTCACCGGGTGCTTGTCGGTGCGCGCCTCCCGCTCCGCCGCCTCGCGCAGCAGGTTGAGGCCCTGCTCGCGCTCGCCCCGTGCCTCGGCCACCCACGCCTCGGCGCTCAGGCGGAGGATCTCCGTCTGCTCCGCCCAATAGGGATCACCCGCGCGCAGCGTCGCCGCCACCTCCTTCAGCGCCTCGATATCCGCCGCGGCATCATCCGGCCGCCCGGCACGCGCCGCGCCGATGGCGCGGGCGACATGCGTGTTGGCGCGGATCAGCGGCGCCGTCTGCTGGCCGGGCGTGAGCGCCGCCGCCTCCTCCCAGGCGCCGCGTTCCAGCGCGAAGCGCGCCGGCATCACCGTCAGCGCCCAGCCGAAGAGCGGCGTCGGCGGGGGCCAGGCCTCGAAGCGCGGCAGGTCCTCGATCACCTTCCGCGCGGCCTCGATCTGGCCGGTCTGCAGATAGCCATAGACCATGTAGTCCAGGGCATGAATCTCGTCGAAGACCGATTCCCGCGCCCGCGCCGTCTCGGCAGAGCGGCGGTTGGTCTCGATGGAATCCTCCCAGCGCCCGACCCGGGTGAAGATGTGGGAGGGCATGTGCAGCGCATGCGGCGCATCGGCCGCGATGGCGGCGTATTTCTCGGCCGCCGGGACGCCGCGCGCGGCCAGCGCGGGCACGTCGTAGGTGTGGATCAGGTAGTGGGCAACGCCGGGATGCTGCGGCTGGCGCGTCCATTCGGCTTCCAGGATCTCCGCCGCGCGGCGCTGCCGGGCGAGGCTCTTGTCGGTCGGCGACGCGGCCATGACGAGGGCGAGGGCATAGTGGATGCGCACCTCCGGGTCATCCGGGAAGCGTTCGTGCAGCCGCGTCATCGCCTCCTCGTAGCGCGTGAGGCGGGCGCGGTGGGTCGCCGGGTCCTCATTGCCGTAGAGTTCGCCGAGCGCGGCGATGAAGCCAGCCTCGCGCTCGCTCTTCGCGCCGATGCGCTGCGCCTCCGCCAGCAGGGCGCGGCCGGCGCGGAGATTGGCTGCGGAGGTGACGGTGAAGGGGTTCACCAGCAGCGCCATGGCCTCGCCCCAATAGGCCATGACGCAATCGGGGTCGTCTTCCCGGACCCGGCGGAAGGCCTCGCCGGCCGCCTGGTACCAGAAGGAGTGCTGCAGCTTCATGGCCGCGTCGAAGGCCGCCTGCGCCTCCGGCGTGCAACTGACGGGGAAATGCACCTGGCCAAGCGTGGCGGGTGCCGGGGGCGTCCCGCCATGCGCATGGCTGTGGGTCTGGGCCTGTCCGGGTGCCGGGGCGAGCGAGAGGCCGAGGGCAAGAGCCCAGAGGCTGGCGGCCGTCCGGTGAGACGTCATGGCTACCTCCCTGCCGGGCGAGCCCTGTGCCGTATCCCGGCTGGCCAACCTTAGAATTATGGAGGTCAGCAATGGAAATGACGATGCGGTCACGGGACGGTCATCCTGTCCCCCTCCCGCCGGATCGCGTTCATGCCCGGGCGCGACCTGATGGGACGCATCCTTGTGCCGGGATTCAGGAGGATAGAGGTCCGCGCCCGCCCGCGATCCGCCCCGGGCCGCGGGGAGACGGCGGCTTGCCGCTTCCGGCACCCGCCCTTGTCGGGTTCGCGCCTCGGCCAGAATGTTTCCACTCGGGACGATGGCAGGCTAAGGCTGCCGCGCCATGCAGCCCGACATCCCCGCCCATGTCCGCGACCATGCGGGCCTGATCCTCGCCGATACCCTGGCCGCGATCGTCGCGGGCCACCGCAAAGCGGAGGTGCGCGCCATCACCGCGCGCCATGCGACCGGTGGCGTGCCGCTGCTCGGCACCGCCGCCGCCGCGCCGCCGCCCATGGCCGCCTTCCTGACCGGCCTTGCCGGCACCGCTGCCGAGCTGGACGAGGGCAACTACCCCGCCGGCGGCCATCCCGCGATCCATGCCGTTGCCCCCGCGCTGGCGGAAGCGGCGGCGCGTGGCTGCTCCGGCGCGGCGCTGCTGACGGCGAGCATCCTTGGCTATGAGGCGGGCGCGCGGGTCGGGCATGCCATGCGCCTGCGGCCGGCGGCGCATCCGCACGGCACCTGGGGCGTGATCGGCGCCGCCGCCGCAGTCGCCAGCCTGCGCGGCCGCGACGCGGCGCTTGCGACGCGCGCGCTGGAGGTCGCGGCCAGCCTTGGCCTCGCGACCAGCGCCACCGCCTCGCTGCGCGGCGGGTCGGTCCGCAACGTCTATGCCGGCGGCGCCGCGCAGAACGGGCTGCTGGCGGTGGACTTGGCCGAGGCCGGCATCACAGGCGAGCCGGGTGGCATCCCGGTGGTCTTCGGCCAGGTGGTGGGGGAGGGGTGGGACCAGATGGCCTACGAAGCCTCCACCGGCCGCTGGTTCATCCTGGAGAGCTTCCTGAAGCTGCATTCCTGCTGCAGGGAGACCCAGGGGGCTCTCGAGGCGATCGAGTTGTTGCTGGCGGAAGCGCCCGTCACGCCGGAACAGGTCGCGGCCATCGAGGTCGAGACCTTCCACTCCGCCTCCCTGCTTTCGGAGCGCGCGCCGGCCGCTCCGATTGCCGGCCGTTTCTCCATCCCCTTCACGGTGGCGACGCGCATCGTGAGCGGCTGCGCCTGGATCGAAGCCTTCTCCTCCGCCGCCATCGCCGACCCGGTGGCGCGGGCGCTCGCGGCAAGGGTGACGGTGCGGGAGGATCCGGCGCTGACCGCGCGCCAGCCGGGCGAGCGCGTCTGCCGCCTGACCCTGCGTCTCGCGGATGGCACGGTCCGCCGGCGGGAGGTGGTCGGCACTCCCGGCGACCCGGACCGTCCGCATCCCGAAGCGGCGCTGCGGGAGAAATTCCGCCGCTGCGTCGAGCCCGGCTTCGGCGCCCGCTGGGCGGAACTGTGGGAAATGGCGCGGCATCCGGACCGCGTGACGCGCGCCTCGCAGCTTCTGGCCGCCTTCCGGCCGTAGCTCGCACTCCACTCCACCCCTCTTTCTGCGGGCGGGGGAGGGGGCGGTCCGGGCTGCGCGACAGCCCGGAGGCGCCACCCGCAGCCTATTGCGGCTCGATCCCCGCCGCCCGCACCACCTGGGCCCAACGCGCCACCTCGCTGCGGACCAGTGCCGCCAGCGCCTCCGGTCCCTGCTGCTCCGGCAGGGCGGGAATGGAGCCCAATTCCTCGATCCGGCGGCGAATGGCCGGGTCGGCCAGCGCCTCGCCGAGTGCCTGGGCCAGCCGTGCCTGCACCGACGGCGGTGTGCCGCGCGGGGCGAAGATCGCGTTCCAGCCCTGAAAGATGAAATCGGGCACGCCTGCCTCCCGGCTGGTCGGCACATCCGGCGCGCCGGCGCTCCGCGTGGCGCCCGCGATCAGCAGGCTATGCACCGTGCCGGCCTGGATCTGCGGCACCGCGGCCGGTGCCAGCACGCAGGCGCTGTCCACCATGCCTGCCACTAGGTCGTTCACCGCCGGTCCCTCGCCGCGGTAGGGGACCTCGTTCATGCGCAGCCCGGCCAGATGGGCGAAGAGCGAGCAGGCCAGGTGGTTGGTCGAGCCGATGCCGGCATTGGCATTGGCATTGGAGATGCAGCCCGGATTCTCCCGCACCTGCGCCGCGAATTCGGCGAAGTCGCGCGCGGGGAAGCCCTTCCGGACCAGGACATAGAGCGGCGTGCCGGCAATCAGCCCGATCGGCGTCAGTGCGCGCGGGTCATAGGCGACGTTGCGGTAGATGCTGGGTGAGGCGGAGTGGCTGCCAAGGCTGCCGACCGTCAGCGTATGGCCATCCGGCACCGCCTGCGCGCCGCGCGCGCCGCCGATCGTGCCGCCGGCGCCGGTGACGTTCTCCACCACTACCTGCTGGCCGAGCGTCCGCGCCATATGCGCGCCGACGATGCGGGCCAGCACGTCGGTCGCGCCGCCGGGCGCGAAGACGACGATCAGCGTGATCGGGCGGTTCGGGAATTCCTGCGCGCGCAACGGCGCGGCGAGGAACAGCAGCGTGGCGAGCGCGCCCATCCAGCGTCCCATCGGCGGTCCCCCCGGTTCCGGGCCCTTGCGCGGGCCTTTGCCCGCGGATGGTGCCGGGAGAACCCCGACAGACCCAGCTTCTACTCGGCGGCCCTGGCCGGGCGCGCCGCAGCCTCCATCGCCCGGCGGATGCGCACCGCCTCGGAGGCGTCGTCAAGTGTGACATCGTCATAGCCGACGATGCTGCCCGCCTTCACCGCCCGTTTCAGCGGCACGCCATGCGCGAGGCCAATCGGCAGCGCGCCCAGGGCGAGGGAGCGTTCGGCCGGGATGCACTTGCCCCAGACCATGGCGCCGCCCTCGCCATCCAGCACCTCGCCCGGCGCCAGGTCGCGCTTGGCCGTCGCCGCCACATCGCCCCGCCAGGCATCGGAACAGCCGGTCGGCTCCCTGCGCAGCGCGGCGGAGGCGACCGAGATGCCGAGCTCCAGCCCGATGAAGTGATAGGGCCGCCAGAGCGCGGCGTAGCGGCCGGAGGGATCGGTGGCGACGCCGTATTCGGAGAAGCAGCGGCGGATATAGTCCGTCTCGCCCTCGAACACCGCATAGACGCCCCAGCGCAGGTCGCCCACCACCTGCCGCCCGTCGCGCTCGACCGAGGAGATCACCTCCACCCGTCCGGTCGAGCCGGCGAAGACGCGCGGCAGGTCGTGCACGCCGCAGGGCGGGAACATCAGGCCGTCCTCGGGCGGCTGCAGCCCGGTGGCATTGGCGATCGCCGCCATCTCGATCCCGGACTTCGTGCCGTCGAGGAAGGAGTTGAACATCTGCGGGTTCATCCCGCCGAGCCGCGCCTGCTCCTCGGTCAGGCCGTAATAACCCCAGACCGTGGCCGGCGTGCTGGCGTGGTACTCCGGCAGATATTTCGTCCCCTTGCCGGCGGCGACGACGGTGAAGCCCTCGGCGCGCAGCGTGTCCACGATCTCGCAGACCAGGGCCGGCTGGTCGCCATAGGCCATGGAATAGACCGTGCCAGCGGCGCGCGCCTTCTCCGCCAGCAGCGGACCGGCCAGCACGTCGGCCTCCACATTCACCATGACGATATGCTTGCCGTGCCCGATGGCGGCGAGCGCATGAGAGATGCCAGCGGCCGGGTGGCCGGTGCATTCGATGATCACCTCGATCCGCGGATCGGCGATCAGCGCCATCGCGTCCTCGGTCAGCGCCGTCGCGCCGGTGCGGCAGGCGGCATCAAGATCCGGCGCCGCGTAGGTCGCCTCGGGCCAGCCGATGCGGGCGAGCGCGGCGCGGGCCCGCGGCAGGGCCAGGTCGGCGATGCCGACGATATGCATGCCCGGGGTCCGCTGTGCGGCGGCAAGGAACATGGAGCCGAATTTGCCGGCCCCGATCACCCCGACCGTCACCGGCCGGCCCGCCGCGGCCCTGGCCTGGAGCATCCTGTGCAGATTCATGTCCGTACCTTCCCGAAGGCGGCGGAGCCTAAAGCATGTGCCGCCTTCGGGAAGCCGGAGGCGCGGCAAAAGCGCCGCGTCGGTCCGCCGCGCCGGCCGGGCGCCTGGCGGTCCCCCCGGGCGGCTTGACGCTTCGGCGCCCTGGCCGGAGCCTCCCCCGTCAGGATAGCGAGGAGGGACGCCATGCGCGTCGCGGTGATCGGGCTGGGCAGCATGGGGATGGGCGCGGCGCTCAACCTGGTGAAGGCGCCGGGGATGCAGGTTGCGGGCTGCGACCCGCGGGAGGCGACACGCGAGGAATTCGCCGCCGCCGGCGGCACCGGCGTGGCGCGGGCCGCCGACCTGCCTGAGGGCACCGAGGCGGTGCTGGTCCTGGTGGTGAACGCCCAGCAGGCGGAGACGGCGCTGTTCGGGCCGGAGGGCGCCGCCCCGCGCCTCGCCCCCGGGGCCGTGATCATCGTCTCCTCCACCATGGCGCCCGAGGAGGCCCGCCGGCTGGCGGCACGGGCGGAGGCGGGCGGCTTCCTCTATGTCGATGCGCCGGTCTCGGGCGGCGCGGTCGGCGCCCGGGCGGGGCAGATGACCGTCATGGCCTCCGGCTCGGCCGCCGCCCTGGCCAAGGCGCAGCCGGTGCTGGAGGCCGTCTCGAAGAAGGTCTGGGTGTTGGGGGAGGCGCCCGGCCTTGGCTCCACCATGAAGGTGGTGCATCAGCTGCTGGCCGGCGTGCATATCGCGGTCGCGGCGGAGGCCATGGCGCTCGGCATCAGGTCGGGGCTCGATCCGCAGACCCTGTTCGAGATCGTCACCGGCGCGGCCGGCAGTTCCTGGATGTTCCAGAACCGCATGCCGCATGTGCTGGCGGGCGACGAGACGCCGCTCTCGGCGGTGGACATCTTCGTCAAGGATCTCGGCCTGGTTGGCGACCTGGCGCGGAGCGTCGCCTTCCCGACGCCGCTGGCGGCGCAGGCGCACCAGCTCTTCGTCTCGGCCCGGGCGCAGGGGCATGGGGGCAAGGACGATGCCTTCGTCATCCGTGCCTATCAGGCGCTGAGCGGCATCCAGCTGCCGAAGGAAGGGTAGGGAAGCCGGGCAAGGGCGCGCGGCGGGCCCGCCGGGGAGGGAAGGGGCGCCCCGCCACCGCGCGCCGTGCCGCTTGCCATCCCCCGGGGCGCGAGGCACGATCCCATGAACAGAGGGTGAACTTTTCCCTTGCGTCTAAGTTCTCTGTTTGTTCCTATAAGGGTCATGCAGACCCATGCATTTGCCGATGCCGGCTTTGCCATTCCGCCGTGCCCCGCCTGGGCCCGGCCTGTCCTCCCAGCCCGGACGACGCGTATGACATGCCGGCAGCCCGGTGGTGTGCGTCGCTGGCTGTCCGCCCTTGGCCCGGTGCAGGAGGCAAGCCTGGTCGGCATCATCGCGCTGCTCATGGCCTGGGGGCTCGCGGAACTGGCGCTGCTGCTGCAAGGGCTCTAGACCCGGCGACGCACACACCATGCGCGCGAGCAGTCGCTGAAGGAAGTACTGGTCAAAGTCTCACAAAGACGCGTTTCGGCGAACTCCTTCGGATGCCGCATCATTAGCTCTTAGCTTTTCGAATGCGAGGTACCCGGTGAATTTGAACGCCCTGTTGCGCGGCCAGTCCAATGCCTTTCTCCTTGGCGTCCTCAACGGCAAAGAAATCGTCAAGCATACCGAATCCCTGCTCGGCTTCGATGGCGTGAATGACCGGGTCACTCTCCAGTTCGCCCATGACCGCGGCAGCGCGGGGAACACGGTCTACAGCGGTACCGCTTTTCTCTCCGACTGGGTGAAACCGACCGCCGATGGCGGCTGGCAGGTGGCGGCGCTGGAGCAGGGCCTGCTGAACTACATCAACGGCCTGCCCCCTGCGCAGAAGGCGGATCCCACGGCCGTGGTCTGGCTGCACAACGAGTATGACAGCATCCGCGCCGACCTCTCGCCCGCCACCTGGGAGAGCGCCGTGCGCTTCGATGCGGCGCTGGTGCGGCAGGCCTTCGGCAAGGCCCCCGCGGAGATGCCCTACCTCTTCGTCAGCGCCATTCCCTATTCCAGCGGGACCGCTGCCGGGCATCAGGCGATCCGCATGGGAATGGAGAACCTGGCCGCCGATCCCGCCTTCAACGCCGGCATCGCTGCCCGCGTGCAGGATGTGGACATGTCCTGGGAGGATCTCGACAAGAACCCGGCCACCCCTGACTATGGCGGCCCTCACATGTCCTTCGGCGACAGCCTGCTGGCCGCCAACCGCATCGCGGTCTCGCTGGCGGAGGAATGGGCGGCCTATGCCAAGCCCGGCTCGCCGGTCGCGCTCGCCGGCGGCAATGTCGGCAATCTCGGCCCGCAGGTGGTGCAGGCCAGGTTGACGGGGCCCGACCACCTCACCCTCAATGTGGCCTTCGACGCGGCCAGCAGCCTCCGCCCGCTTGATGATGCCGCGACCCGCGGGGTGGGCTGGTCGGTCATCGCGCCGGACGGCAGTGTCGTCACCGGCGCTGCCGCCGCGCTTGCCACCGATATGCCCGACACGCTCTATGTCCGCTTCGACGGGCCTATCCCGGCGGGCGGCAAGCTCTATTATGGCCATGGCGTCGGACGCCTCGCCGCTGCCGACGGCAGCGGCGCGGGGCATGCGGTCTATGACAACCATTTCCTGCCGATGTGGGTGCCGGCCAGCGGGCTTGGCATCCTCGGTCCCCAGGCGATGGCCCTGCCCGAGGCTGCGGTCGGCAGCGTCCTGCAGGTCGGTGCCGAGGGTGGCACCTGGACCGGTACCGCGGCGGCCGAGAATTGGGTCCTCCTCCCCGAATCCGGCGCCGCGCTGATCTATGGCTTCGACTCGGCGGCCGATACGCTGAGCTTCAGCGGCATCGCGCCGAACAGCCTGATCTACTGGGATCCTGCCACGATTGGCATCCCGGGCCTTGGCCTGACCTGGGCTGGCGGGAAGGGCGGCGTGATCCTCCCGGGCCTCGACCGGCTGCCGGACAGCCAAATGATGTTCGCCTGACCCGCGGCCGGCCTGCGCCGCCTTAACGCCGCCTTCACCCTGCCTGCGGGAAGATGCTGCCGTGGTCCCGGACGAACCGGGGCCCGGCAGCCGGAGGGAAAACCCGCATGCCTTTGAACTCGGTGAACACCAATATCGGCGCCATGGTGGCGCTGCAGTCGCTGAACCGCACGTCCGATGAACTGACCGCGACGCAGAAGCGCATCTCCACCGGCTATCGCGTGGCGGATGCGAAGGATGACGGCGCCGCCTTCGCGGTGGCGGAGCGCGTGCGGGGCGAGATCGCGGCGACCGCCTCGGCCAATGAGCAGCTCGGCGGCGTCAAGGGGCTGCTCGACGTCACCCAGACCAGCCTCTCCAACGTCTCGGAGACGCTGAAGAAGCTGAAGACCATTGTCGTCAAGCTCGCCGACGGGACCATCACCTCCGACCAGCAGGAACAATACCAGGCGCAGGTGAAGCAGCTCACCGCCAACATCAAGGCCTTCATCGAGGATGCCAGCTACAACGGCAAGAACATCCTCGATGAGAGCATCAGCACCCTGGCGAATGTGGTGGTGCGCAACGGCGCTGGCGTAACCTACAGCTTCGACGGCTATTCGGCGCTGACCAACATCTTCAACGAGATCTCGACCGCCGATGGTTGGGATCGCGCCTCCGCCTCGGCTGCGCTGACTGGCGGCGGCGCGCTGACAACGGCGATCAGCAACACGCTCACGCAGCTCAACAACTTCGGCAGCTACTCCAACTACATCGACAGCCAGATCACCTATAACAAGGCGAAGATGGACGCCCAGGAAGGCGGCCTCGGCGCGCTGGTCGATGCCGACCTCGCCAAGGAATCCGCCCGGCTGCAGTCGCTGCAGATCCGCCAGCAGCTCGGCACCCAGGCGCTGGGCATCGCCAACCAGGCGCCGCAGACGCTGCTGTCCCTGTTCCGCTGATCGCCTTCGCCTACTGCGTCGTCCGCCCCGCTTCGCGCGCGGGTCAGCGGCTTGCCGGCAGGAGGCCGGCCGACCTTTCCAGCCACGCCGTCGCGGCCGAGCCCGAGCGGCACTCCAGCAAGGAATGCTGCGCATGACCCATCCGAATTCCGCGGCCGAAGCGCCGCTGCCCGCCTCCGCCGGCGCCGCCGCCTATCGCCGTCGCCTGACCGCGAAGCAGATGGAGGCCGAGATCTTCACCCGCGCGACGCGCGCCATCCGCGGCGCCGAGGGGGGAGATCCGCTCGCCCGTGCCCACGCCATCGCGGATAATCGCCGTCTCTGGGACGCCGTGCATGGCGCGGTGATCGACCCGACCAACGCCCTGCCGGCCGCGCTCCGCGCGCAGATCGCGGGCGTGGCGCTGGCGGTGCTGCGGGAATGCGACCAGCCGGCGCCCGATCTCGGCTTCATCGCCGAGATGAACGAGCACATCGCCGCCGGCCTCTGGCGCTGAGCCGATGCTGGCCGAGACCCGCTCCGCCCCTTCGGCCCTGACCGCCCGTCTTGCGGATCAGGCGCGCGCGCTTCTGCAGGAGAGCCGCGCGGCCGAGGCGCTGCCGATGCTCGATCGCCTCGGCGTCCTGGCGCCCGGGCCCGCGACCACCATGCTGCGCGCCGAGGCACTGTTGCGCCTCGGCCGCCTCGCGGAAGCCGAGGCGGCTGCCGATGTCGCACTGACCGAGGAGCCGGAAGCGCCGGCCCCGCGCCGGCTGCGCGCGCGCATCCGTCTCGCGCGCGGCCGCCATGCCGCCGCCGCCGAGGATGCTGCCGCGGCCGTGATGGCCGCGCCGGGTGAACTCGCCGGCCGCCTGCTGCTCGCTGCCGCGCTGCTGGAGGAGGGCCGCCACGACGAGGCGATCTGGTTCCTCGGCGAGGCCTGGCGCGCCGACCCCGGCAACCCCATGCTGCAGTTCCGCCTCGGCCAGGCCTTCCTGCGTGCCGGGCGCCATGCGGCGGCGGCCGAACTCCTGGCGCAGTGCGAGGCGACGGCGCCAGCCACACCCGGCCTCGCCGCGCTACGCGCCCAGGCGGCGCTGCTGGCCGGCGATGCGCCGGAGGCCGAGCGGCTGGCGCGCGCCGCGCTCGCCCGTGGCCTCGTGGATGGTGCGGTGCACGGCGTGCTGGCGCATGCGCTGGTGGGCGCTGGCCGGCTTGCGGAGGCGGCGCCGCATTTCGCCGCCGCCGCGCGCCTTGCGCCGGGGAGCGACCATCTCGCCCCTTCATCAGGCGGCACCGCGCCTAGCCGCGCGCCGGACGGCTATGTCACCGCCCTGTTCGATGGTTATGCGCCGCATTTCGAGGCAGCGCTGATCGGCCTCGGCTACCGGGTGCCCGGCCTGGTTCGGCGGGCGGTGGAGCGTTTGCTGCCCGCCGTGGCGGCCGGGGAGGCGCGGCTCGGCCCGGTGCTCGATCTCGGCTGCGGGACCGGGCTGGTGGGCGTCGCACTCTCGGACCTGTTGGGTGGGCCACTCACCGGAATCGACCTCTCGCGCCGCATGCTGGAGGAGGCGGCGGCCAAGGGGATCTATGCCGGGCTGCGGCAGGCCGAGCTGACTTCGGCGCTGCGAGAGGATGCCGGCAGCCATGCGCTGATCACCGCGGCGGATGTTTTCTGCTATTTCGGCGACTTGCGGGAGGTGCTGGCGCTCTGCCGGCAGCGCCTGGCGCCGGGCGGGCTGCTGCTGTTCAGCCTGGAGCGCGCCGCGCCCGGCGCGGGCTGGCGGCCGGGGGAGGCGGGGCGCTACGCCCATGCGCCGGATTACCTCGTCGCCTGCCTGTTGGAAGCCGGCCTGCGCATGCTGGAATGCCGGGAGGAGGCGTTGCGCCGCGACGGGGAAGCGGTCGTCCCCGGTCTCCTGGTCGCCGCCGATGCCGCCGGGCCCTGACATGTCCGGGGTACTGGCGCGCGATGCGAAAGAGGCCGGCAGCCGCGACCGCATGGTGGTGGCTGCACGTCCGGATCCGGCCTTGCCGTCCCATGGCGGCCCGGATCCGAATGTGGCGGCGGCGCAATTGCCCCGGGGCGACCGGACCTCCGCGATCGAGCCCGGCGCGCCGCCTCCTGGCGGGCCGCGCTGGCGGTCGTCCGGAGCAGGCGGGGGCGCCCCGGAGGCCGCCGAGGACACCGGAGAGGCTGGGCGTCATGGCAGTCATGCCGCCGGACCCTGGCGTGCCGGTCTCCGCGCGCTGGCCGAGGGTTCGCCGGCGGCAGCGGTTCCCCTGCTGCGTGAGGCCGTGGCGCGCGGGGATGGAGGCGGGCTCGCCGCACTCAATCTCGGCCTCGCCCTGATGCAGCTCGGCCGGCTCGCGGAAGCGGTGCCGGCGCTGGAGGACGCCGCCCGCGACCTCCCCGACCATGCCGAACCGCCCTTCCGGCTGGGCAACATCGCCGGGCTGCGCGGCGAGGCCGGGCGGGCCGAGGCGCTGTTCCGCGCCGCCCTGCTGCGCGATCCGCAGCATGTGCCGGCCCTTGCGGCCCTTGCCGCGCTCGAGGAGGCGGCCGGCCGCCTCGACGCGGCGGCGGACGGCATCGCCCGCGCCCGGGCCATCGACCCGGACGAGCCGGAACTGGACTTCGCCGCGGCGCGCCTGGCGTGGCGCCGGGACGACCTGGCCGGCGCCATCGCCGCGGCGGAAGCGGTGCTGGCACGCCGGCCGGCGCATGCAGGCGCGGCCCGGCTGCTGGCCGAGCTATTGCTGCGCCGCGAGGGACCGGAGGCCGCGCTGGCCGCGGTCGCGGCCCGTGCCGTCACCGATCCCGCCGCTGCGGGCTGGGCATTTGCCGCCGCCACGCTGCATGCCGCCGCCGGGCGGCGGGAGGCCGCGCTGGCGGAACTGCATCTGGCCGCCGCGCTCGCGCCCGAGGAGGGGGAGATCCAGGCGGCGCTCGGCTGCGCCCTCGCCGATGCCGGACGCGGGCAGGAAGCCGAGCCGCTGCTGCGTGCCGCCATCCCCGTCCGGCCCACCGATCTCGACCTGCGAAACCGGCTGGCGACCGTGCTGTGGAAGCAGCACCGCCTCGCCGCCATGCTTGAGGTGCTGGAGGAGGCGATCGCCGATTTCGGCCCGCAGCCGGTTCTGCTGATGAACCAGGCGCTGGCGCTGAACGCGATGGGCGAGCAGGAGGCCGCGCTGACGGCGGTCGAGGCGGCGGTGGCGCATCCCGCCGGCGGCGCGCCGGCGCTTATGACGCGCATGGCGGTGCTGCCCTACCACCCAGAGCGAGGCCATGCCGCGGCGCTGCTCGCCGCCGGCCGGGCGGTTGCCGCCGCGCTCGGCCCTGCCGCGCCACCGCCACCCCGGCCGCGCGACCCGGGCCGGCGGCTGCGGATCGGCCTGCTCTCGGGCGGCCTTGGCCAGCACCCGGTGGGCTGGCTGACGCTCGCGGGGCTGGAGGCGCTGCCGGAGGCCGAGTTCGAATTGGCGGCCTATTGCCTGAAGCCGCGACAGGATCCGATGGCCGCGCGCTTCCGCGCGCGCGTGGCGCTCTGGCGCGATGCCGAGCATCTGGATGTCGCCACGCTCGCCGGGCTGATGATGGCGGACGGCCTCGATATCCTGCTCGACCTCGGCGGCTATGGCGATGGTGGCCGGCCGGGCCTGCTGCAGCGCCGGCCGGCGCCGGTGCAGATCAAATGGGTTGGCATGCAGAACGCCACCATGGGCCTCGACGGGCTGGATGGCATGCTGACCGACCGCTGGGAGACGCCGCCGGGCTTCGAGCGCTTCTACACCGAGCGCCTGCTGCACCTGCCGGATGGCTATGTCTGCTATGCGCCGCCGCCCGGGGCGCCGCCGGTCGCGCCGCTGCCGGCACTGGGGCGCGGCCATGTCACCTTCGGCTGCTTCAACAACCTGGCCAAGGTGACGCCACCGGTGCTGCGGGCCTGGGGGCGCATCCTGGCCGCGCTGCCGGAGGCGCGGCTGGTGCTGCGGACCCATGCGCTGGGAGAGGCGGCGATGCGCCAGCGGCTGCGCGCGCGGCTCACGGCGCATGGCCTGCCGGAGGATCGCGTGGCGCTGGAGGGCGGGGTGCCGCACCGGGCGCTGCTCGACGCCTATGGCGGGATCGACATCGCGCTCGATCCTTTCCCCTATGCCGGCGGCCTTACCGTCTGCGAGGCGCTCTGGATGGGCGTGCCGGTAGTGGCGCTGGCCGGCGACAGCTTTTGCGCGCGGCATGCGCTCAGCCATCTCAGCAATGTCGGCCTGCCGGACTGGGTGGCGGAGTCCGAGGAGGCCTATGTCGCCCTTGCCATCGCCCGGGCGGGGGACCTGCCCGCGCTCGCCACGCTGCGGGCCGGCCTGCGGGCGCGGGTCGCGGCCTCCCCACTCACGGATGCGGCGCGCTTCGGCCGCGCGCTTGCCGCCACGCTGCGGGATGCCTGGCGACGATGGTGCGCCACGGCGACGTCCCTGTGATGCAACAGGATCCGGCCTCTCGGCCTTTTCCCTGCACGAGCACCGCGCGGGAGAGGAGCCGCTTGGAGGCGAGCGAGCCGGGGCAGGGGCCCATCTGCCGCAGTTGCGGGGCGATCCTGCGGGAAGAGGTCGCGGATCTCGGTCTGGTACCGCTCTCGGTCGATCCGGTGCGGCTCGGGACGGGAGGACGGCCGGTCGCCTGCGCGCCGCTGCGCGCGCTGGTCTGCGAGGATTGCCGGCTGGTGCAGGTGGCCGGCACCGGCGTGGCGCTGCGCGACGCGCCGCGGCCGGCCCATGGCTTCGCCGGCCTTCTCGCGGCGCGGCTCCGGCTCGGTCCCGGTACGCCGGTCGCCGCCTTCGATGCCGCGATGCTGGAGCCCTTCCGGAACCGGGACATCCCGGCACGGGCGGTGCCGACCGGGGCGCTGACCGCCCTGCAACTGCGGGAGGCGCTGCCGCCCCCGGTGCTGCTGCTGGCCGGCGCGGTCCTGGCGACGGCGCCGGATATCCAGGATGCACTGGCCGGTGTCCGTGCCCTGCTCGCCCCGGGCGGCATCGCGGTGTTCGACCTGCCGGATCTGCTGTCCTGGCTGCGGGGCAACCGCTTCGACCTGCTGAGCCATGCGCTGCCCGGCCTGCCCTCCGTACTGGTGGCTGAGATGCTGCTCGGCCTGCACGGGCTGGTGCCCTTCGAGGTGGAGCCGCTGCCCGGACCCGGCCCCTGGCTGCGGCTGCTCGTCGGGCATGCCGAGGACGCCACCAAGCCGGCCGCGGCGAGCCTGCTGGCCCGGCGCGTGGAGGAGCGGGCCGCGGAGCTGGAAGGGCCGGACGCCTATCGGCGCGCTGCCGTCGCGGTCGCCGAGGCGAGGCTCGCCGTGCTGGACCTGCTGGTGGCGGCGCGGCGGGACGGGCGGAAGGTGGCCGGCTATGGCGCCGGCACGGCCGCGGCGACCCTGGCCGCGGCCTGTGGGATCGGGCCTGGCCTGCTGGGCTACACCGTGCATCCGGACGTCGGGGCATGCGGGCTGGAACTGCCGGGAAGCCAGGTGCCCGTGCTGCCAGTCGCGGCGTTGGACCAGGGGGCGCCTGACCTCCTGCTGGTCCTGGACGGCACGCCGCCGGCGACGGTGCGGGAGGTCCTGGCGCGGCACGGCACCTGGCAGGGCCGGCTGGCCGTCCCGCTCCCCGGCTTGCACATCGTCTGACCGGAGTTCGGGGCGCCGACCGGCAGCGGCGCTCCGCCGGATGCGGTCGCCCCTGCGGTGACCGGGGTGGCCCCCCGTCACGACACCAGGTGGCTGTCGCCCGTTTTCCTGCCTAATGCCGCCTCGTCCCCGGTAACGTTCCCTCTGGCCGTGGTGAAGGCAGGCATGGCAGCCGGAACCATCCCGGCCCGGCCGCCTTTTCCTTCGCAACGGTCCGTCCCCAGGCAGGCTTGCGGCCTGGGGACGGTCTGGCGTGTCCAGGCTGCCCGCGTCTTCCCCGGCACGCCATGGCTGCGGCGCCTGGAACGCGCCAGGGCCGGCAGTATCAGGAGGGGGAATATGAACCTGATCCAGACCCGCGCCGCAGCGGGCGGCCCAATCCCGACCGAAGCGCGTTACGCCGCCGTCCGGGCGCGGACCGAGGCGCTGGCCGCGCCGCTCTCGTCCGAGGATCAGTGCATCCAATCCATGCCGGATGCCAGTCCCGCCAAGTGGCATCGGGCGCATACCACCTGGTTCTTCGAAACCTTCCTGCTGGTGCCCTGTCTCTCCGGCTACCGGCGGTTCGACGAGCGCTTCGGGTTTCTGTTCAACTCCTATTATGAGGCCGCCGGGCCGCGGCACGCCCGGCCACGGCGCGGCATGCTGACCCGGCCCTCCGCGGCCGAGGTCGCCGCCTACCGCGCGCATGTCGATGCCGGCATGGCCGCGCTGCTGCGCGATCCGCCGCCCGAGATGCTGCCGCTGGTCGAACTCGGCCTGCAGCATGAGGAGCAGCACCAGGAGTTGCTGCTGACCGATATCCTGCACGCGCTGTCACAGAATCCGCTGCTGCCGGCCTATGACCCCGATTGGCAGGAGCCCCGTGCGGCGACCGGCCCGGCCCGCTTCCTGGAGGTGCCGGAAGGACTGGCCGAGATCGGCCATGCCGGCGCCGGCTTCGCCTTCGACAACGAGGCGCCGCGGCACCGGAACTGGATCGCCGCCTGCCGGGTGGCCGACCGGCTTGTAAGCAACGGCGAGTGGATCGCCTTCATCGCCGATGGGGGCTACCGCACGCCCACGCTCTGGATGAGCGATGGCTGGGCAGCCTGCGCCACGGAGGGCTGGGAAGCGCCGATGTACTGGCACCGGCGCGAAGGCGGCTGGATGCAGTTCACCCCGGGCGGGCTGCGGCCGGTCGATCCCGCCGCGCCGGTGCGCCACATCTCCTGGTATGAGGCCGAGGCCTTCGCACGCTGGGCCGGCAGGCGGCTGCCGACCGAGGCGGAGTGGGAGGTGGCCGCGGCATTGCCCGGCTTCCGCGACGCGACCGGTATCGGCTGGCAGTGGACCAACAGCGCCTATCTCCCCTATCCCGGCTTCCGGCCCTGGGAGGGCGCAGTCGGCGAGTACAACGGCAAGTTCATGATCGGCCAGATGGTGCTGCGCGGCGGCTCTCTGGCGACGCCGCCCGGCCATGCCCGTCCGACCTACCGCAATTTCTTCCCACCCGCCTCCCGCTGGCAGTTCAGTTGCGTGCGCCTGGCCGAGGACGCGGCATGAGGGCGGCTGATTCAGGCCGGGCCCAGGGGGTGCACGGCCCCTGGCGGGCGAGCCTGAGAGGGCGGCGCCCCCTTGAAGGCTGGTTGGCATGAGCGGCGCGCTCGCCCGTGACGCGGCGGCGCAGCAGCGCGCCGCGCTGATCGCGGATGCCCTCGCCGGCTTGTCGGCGCATCCCAAGACACTGCCCTGCAAGTGGCTCTACGATGCCGAGGGCGCGCGGCTCTTCGAGGAGATCACGCGCCTTCCCGAATACTATCCGACCCGGACCGAGACGAAGATCCTGACCGAGCAGGCCGCTGCCATCGCCGCGGCGATCGGTCCCGGCGCTGCGGTGGTGGAATTCGGCCCCGGCGACGGCGCCAAGGGGGCGCTGCTGATGGCGGGGCTGCAGGACCCTGCGGCCTATGTGCCGGTCGACATCGCGCCCGAGTGGCTGGAGGGCGCTGCTTCCCGGGTGGCTGTGGCCCGGCCCGGCCTGCCGGTGCTGCCGGTGGTGGCCGATTTCACCCAGGGCTTCGCCCTGCCGAAGCGTCTTGGCGCGGCGCCGCGGCTCGGCTTCTTCCCCGGCTCCACCATCGGCAATTTCGAACCGGCCGAGGCTGTTGCCTTCCTCAGCCGGGCCCACGGCACGCTCGGGCGCGGCGCCCGGATGCTGCTGGGCGCGGACCTGGTGAAGGAGGCCGCGGTGCTGGAGGCCGCTTACGACGATGCCGCCGGCGTGACCGCCGCCTTCAACCTCAACCTGCTGCGGCGGCTGAACCGGGAGGCGGGGGCCGATTTCGCCCTCACCGCCTTCCGTCACCGGGCTGTCTGGAATGACAGGCTGGAGCGCATTGAGATGCATCTGGTCTCGCGGCAAGCCCAGCGCGCGCGGCTGGCCGGGCGGGAGATCCGCTTCGCCGAGGGCGAGACGATCCATACCGAGAGCAGCCACAAGTACCGGCCGGACCGGCTCGCGGCCCTGGCAGGGGCGGCCGGCTGGCGCGCCGCTGCGATGTGGACCGACCCGGCGGGGCTCTTCTCGGTCTGGCTGCTGGAGGGGTAGGGAGGCGGGCCGGACTCTGCCTGTCCGCTGCATGCGGCGCGCCGCCTGGCCCCTCTCCGCTCTCATGCCTGCTCCTGCTACCCTGCCGCGCATGCCTCGAACCGATATCGCCAGCCATCGCGGCGGCGCCTTCCTCTGGCCGGAGAACAGCATGCTCGCCTTCCGGCAGGCCCTTGCCCTGCCGGCCGAGCAGCTGGAACTCGATGTCCACCTCTCTGCCGATGGGGAGGTGGTGGTGATGCATGACCCGACGCTCGACCGCACCACCGATGCGCGTGGCCCCGTGCGGGCGCGCACCCTGGCCGAGCTGAGCCGGGTGCGGGTGAAGGGAACGGGTGGGGAGCCGCCGCCGAGCCTGGCCGAGGCCGTCGCGCTGACCCGTGCGGCCGGCCGTATCCTGCGGCTGGAGGTGAAGGCCGATGCCGAGGGACGGCCCTATCCCGGCATCGTCCCGGCCTGCCTCGCCGTGCTTGATGCCGCAGGCATGCGTGGCCGGACCGTGGCGATGAGCTTCCAGCCCCTCACCATGGCTGAGTTCGCCGCGGCCGGCGGGCTGCGGCGCCGGGTCCTGCTGCTGGAGGCGAAGCCCTGGCGCGGCATGGGCCTGCCCGGGGCGGTTGCGCTCGCCCGCAGCTGCAATGCGGAGGAGATCGGCCTGCCGGTCGGGGAACTGGAGGCCGAGGCGGTCACGCGGTTCCGGGCGGCCGGGCTGGCGGTCGGCGCCTGGGGCGCCAATGACGAGGCGACGATCAGGCATGGTCTCGCGCTCGGCCTCGATGCCATCGCCACCGACGATCCGCCGCTCGCGCTGCGCCTGCGCGGCTGAGGCTGCTCGGGATTGCCCCACCCTCTCCATCTCTGGGCATTTGGGTGATTTCAGTCCTGGGCATTTTGCCTTATTGGTTTGGCGCCCGGACGTCCCGCGTCTGGCGGTTGCCGTAACCTACCGGCAACCACGCTGGTTCAGATCGCTCCCAGGACCCTGCCCGGTGCCTGCGCGGCGGGAGGGCCGGCGCTGCACCATCCGCGCCCAGCCTGCGCCGCGAGACAGCCCGATGAGATCCCCACAGAGACCTGCCCCCGGCCGGACCTCCGCGACGGTGGCCACGCCGTCCCGGGTGCCGGAAGCCGAACTTCGCCGCCGCCTGGCGGAGAGGCCCGACAGCGCCATGGACTGGCAGCGGCTCGGCCTGCTCTGTGCGGAGAGCGGGCGGCCGGCAGAGGCGGCCGCGGCTTTCGAGCGCGCCATTGCTGCCGGCGCCTCGGCCGTGGCCCTTGCCGTGCCGCATGCCCTTGCGCTGAGCGCGGCGGGGCAGGCGGAGGAGGCGGTGGCAGTGGCAGCCGCCGCCCAGGCCAGGCGGCCCAGGGATTCCACCCTGGCCAATCTGCTGGGCGTCATGCTGCGCCGCGCCGGACGGCCGAAGGAAGCGCTGCCGGTGCTGGAGTCCGCCCTGCGGCTCGATCCACGCGCCGTCGCGGTGCACCAGAATCTCGGCAACCTCCATGACCAGCTCGGCCGGTTCGCGGAGGCCGCCGCGGCCTATCAGGCCGGCATCAGGCTGTCGCCGCGCGATGGCAACCTGCATCGCCTCCTCGGCCGCGCCCAGCGTTCGGGTGGCGATCTGCGCGCGGCGATGGCGAGCCTCGAGCGCGCCGTGACCCTCAACCCCACCAGTCTTGATGCGCTCACCGACCTCGTCGGGGTGCTGGTCGAACTGCGGGAGGAGGAGAGGCTGTCGGCGGTGCTCGTCCGGGCACGCCAGGCCCGGCCCGGCGACCCGAAGCTCGACATCCTGGAGGCCCGCATCGCGCTCCGCCGCGGCCAGCGGGAGGCAGCGCTGGCGCTGGCCGAGAAGGCCCTGGCGGTGGCGCCGGGGGACGAGGATGGCGCCCTGCTGCTCAGCCGGCTGCATGGCGACGGCAATCTGGAGGCGGCGAATGCGGCGCTGCGGCGGGGCCTCGCCGCCAATCCCGGCTCGAGCCGCCTGGCCACGGCGTTGATCGATAATCTCGGCCGCAGCCGCCACGGGGATGAGGCGCAGAACCTGCAGGAAGCCTATGAGCGTGCCTGCACCCTGCTGCGGACCGATCCGGCCGGTGCGCAGCGCCATGCCAAACCGCTGCGCGGCGTGTTCATGCGCTGCCTGGATCATGACCGGCTGGATGCGACCGGCACGCTGGCCGAACTGGCGCCGCACTGGATCGCCAGCGGCGAGATCGCCGCGCTGCATTACGAATTGGGCCGCGTGCAGACTCTGGAGGATCGCCGGCGGATCGTCGCCTGGCACCGGCAATGGGGGGAGCGGGAGGCGCGCGGCATCGCGCCCGTGACGCCGCTTGCCATGCCGGCGCTGGCCGGTGGGCGCAAGCTGCGCATCGGCTTCATGTCGAGCGACCTGCGCGACCACCCCGTCACCTACTTCGCCATGCCGCTGCTGGAGCGCTTCGACCGCGAGCGCGTGGAGGTGTTCTGCTACTCCTTCTACGAGCGCGGGCGCGACCCGGTGCAGGCGCATATCGAGAGCCAGGTCACCGCCTTCCGGTGGTGGCCGCGCCGGCCGGTGCCGGAGATTGCGGCGGATATCGCCGAGGACGAACTCGACATCCTGTTCGAACTGGGTGGCACCACGGCGATGAACAAGCTGCAGGTCATGGCCTACAGGCCGGCCCGCATCGGCGTGAGCTGGCTGGGCTACCCGCATTCGGCGGGGCTGGCGGCAATCGACTACATCCTGGTCGATCCTTATATCCGGCCGTCGGAGCCGGGGTTGCTGATCGAGCAGCCCTTCGAGATGCCGGAGACCTGGGTGACGCTGGGCGATATCGGCTTCAATCCGGTGCCGATCGAGGAGAACCTGCCGGAGGAACGCCGCGGCGTCCTGACCTTCGGCACCATGAACAACCCCTACAAATTCACCCGCGCCTGCCTCGATGCCTGGGCGGCGGTGCTGCGCGCGGTGCCTGGCTCGCGCTTCCTCTTCGTCCGGCCGGAGGGGCGGGTGCCGTCCTTCGTGCAGAATGTGCGGGCCGCCTTTGCGGCGCGCGACGTCGATCCCGACCGGATCGAGTATGTCGCCGTGCGCGGCACCCACCTGCAACATTACAACTCCATCGACATCGCGCTGGACAGCCTGCCGCATGTCGGCGGCACCACCACCTGCGAGACGCTGTGGATGGGCGTGCCCTGCATCTCGCTGGTCGGGCCAGGATTTCCGGAGCGGCTGAGCTATTCCAACCTCTCCAATGCCGGGCTCGGCGATCTCGCCGTGTTCAGCCAGGAGGATTACGTGAAGACCGCCGCCGCGCTCGCCGAGGACCGCAGCCGCCGACGCATGCTGCGGCACGGCCTGCGGGAGATGATCCGCCGCAATCCCCTGGGCCAGGCGGACCGGTTCGTGACGGCCTTCTATGACAAGGCGCAGGAGGTGGCGCGGCGATGAAGGCGGTGATCCTGGCCGGCGGCCGCGGCACGCGCCTGTCCGAGGAGACCTCGGTGCGGCCGAAGCCGATGGTCGAGATCGGTGGCTGGCCGATCCTCTGGCACATCATGAAGATCTACGCCGCGCATGGCGTGACCGACTTCGTCATCTGCCTCGGCTACAAGGGCTGGCAGATCAAGGAGTATTTCCTGAACTACCGGCTGCATGCCTCCGACCTCTCGATCGACCTGGCCGCCGGCCATGTGGAGGTGCTGCGGCCCTCCGCCGAGCCCTGGCGCATCGCGCTGGTGGATACGGGGGAGGACACCATGACAGGCGGGCGGCTGAAGCGCGTCGCGCCTTATGTCATCGACGAGCCGGCCTTCTGCATGACCTATGGCGACGGCGTCGGCGACATCGATATCCGCGGCCTGATTGACTTCCACATGGGGCATGGCAGGCAGGCGACGGTGACGGCGGTGGTGCCGCCCGGCCGCTTCGGCGCGCTGGCGCGCGATGGGGCCGCGGTGCAGGCCTTCATCGAGAAGCCGCCGGGCGATGGCGGCGCCATCAACGGCGGTTTCTTCGTCCTCTCGCCGAGGGTGCTGGAGCGCATCGAGGGCGACGGGACGATGTGGGAGAATGAGCCGCTGCAATCGCTGGCCCGCGATGGCGAGCTGATGGCCTATGATCACAGGGGATTCTGGCAGGCGATGGACACGCTGCGCGACCGCGACCAGCTCGAGCGCCTCTGGGCCAGCGGACGGGCGCCGTGGAGGTGCTGGTGAGCATGCGTGGCAATCCGCGGCCGGGCTTCTGGCGGGGCCGCCGCGTCCTTGTCACCGGCCATACGGGCTTCAAGGGAAGCTGGCTCGTGCTGCTGCTGCACCGGCTGGGCGCCGAGGTGACGGGCATCGCGCTCGATCCCGCTCCGGGCCCGAGCGCCTTCGCGGCGATGCAGGTCGCGCCGCTGCTGGCGGCCGACCACCGCGCCGATATCCGTGACGGCGCCGAACTGGCGGCGCTGGTGCGGGCCGCGCGGCCGGAGCTGGTGCTGCACCTGGCGGCGCAGCCTTTTGTCGGCCGCAGCTACCGCGAGCCGGCGGCGACCTTCGCCACCAACTGCACCGGCACGATCCATCTGCTGGAGGCGCTGCGCGGCCTGCCGGGCGTGGCGGCCGCGCTCTTCATCACCTCCGACAAGGTCTACCGCAATGACGGCGCGGGCCGCGCCTTCCTGGAGGAGGACCCGCTCGGCGGCGCCGATCCCTACAGCGCCTCCAAGGCCGCCGCGGAAGCGGCGGTGCAGTCCTGGCGCGCCTCCTTCGCACGGGAATTGCCGCCCATCGCCACGGCGCGGGCCGGCAACGTCATCGGCGGCGGGGATTTCGGCGAACAGCGGATCATCCCCGATCTCGTGCGCGCGCAGCTGGCGGGTGAGCCCCTGCTGCTGCGCCGTCCTGACGCCACACGGCCCTTCCAGCATGTGCTGGACGTGCTGCGCGGCTATCTGATGCTGACGGAGCACCTGGCGGAAGCTCCCGACAGATCGCCCGCCGCGCTGAATTTCGGGCCGCTCGACGGGGAGATCCGGGTGCGGGAGCTGATCGATTTCTGGGGTGCGGCAATGGGTGCCCCGGTGGACTGGCGGCAGGAGCAGGGACCGGTGATGGCGGAGGCGCCGCGTCTCGGGCTCGACTCCACCCTGGCTGGCCGTACGCTGGGCTGGTTGCCCACCCTGTCTACGCCGGAGGCGATCGCCGAAACCGCCCGCTGGTACGCGACCTGGCGTGCGGGTGGGGATGCACGGGCGCATGCGCTGGCGGCCATCGACCGGCTGGTGCCGGCATGAGCGGCGCCCGTGCCGTCACGGCCTGTCGCGCCTGCGGCGGCCGGCTCGGCCTCACCTTCTGCGATCTCGGCACGATGGCGGTCGCCAATTCCTATGTCCCGCCGGAGCGGGCTAAGGAGCCGGAGCCGGCCTTTCCGCTGCGCTGCCTGGTCTGCGAGCAATGCCGTCTCGTCCAGCTCGACACCGTGGTGGATGAGCGGGGGATCTTCACCGAGTACGCCTATTTCTCCTCCATGTCCTCCACCTGGCTTGAGCATGCGGTGCGGTTCTGCGCGGCCATGACGGCACGGCTTGGCCTGGGGCCGGACAGTTTCGTGGTCGAGGTGGCCAGCAATGATGGCTACCTCCTGCGGAATTTCGTGAGGGCGGGCATCCCCTGCCTCGGCGTGGAGCCGGCGGCGAATGTCGCGGCGATCGCCCGCGCGGCGGGCGTGCCGACGCAGGCGCGCTTCTTCGGTCGGGAGGCGGCGCGGGATATCCTGGCCGTGCGAAATGGGAAGCCGGCCGATCTGGTTGTCGCCAACAATGTCCTGGCGCATGTGCCGGACCTGGATGATTTCATCGGTGGCCTCGCGCTGATGGCGGGGGGGGCGGGTGTCGTCTCGATCGAGGCGCCACACCTGGTCGCGCTGGTGGATGGCGTGCAGTTCGACACGATCTACCACGAGCATTATGCCTACTGGTCGCTGCTTTCGATGGAAGCGGCGCTGGCGCGGCACGGCCTGAAGGTCTTCGATGTCGAGCGCCTGGCGACCCATGGTGGCTCGCTGCGCGTCCTCTCCTCCGCCGCGGACCGGTCGTCGTCCGGGGCGCTGGTGGCGCTGCGGGCGGAGGAGGCGGCGCGGGGCCTTGGCGGCGATGCCTTCTACAGCGGCTTCGGCCCGCGCGTGCAGGCAGTGTTGGAAGGGCTGCGGGGCTGGCTGGCCACCGCGCGGGCGGAGGGGCGGCGGGTCTACGCCTATGGCGCCGCCGCCAAGGGGAACACCCTGCTGAACGCGGCGGGGATCGGCGCGGCCGACATCCTGGCGGTGGCGGACCGCAGCATGGCGAAGCAAGGCAGGCTGCTGCCGGGCAGCCATATCCCCGTGGTCTCGCCGGGCGCCATGCTGGCCCTGAACCCCGATGACATTCTGATCCTGCCCTGGAATATCGAGCCGGAAGTCTCCCGCCAGTTGCGCGAGGCCGGGTACCGGGGCCGGCTGGCCGTCGCGGTGCCCCGGCTGGCCGTGCGGGACGCGCTGGCATGATCCTGCGCCCGACCGGAATCGCCGGCGTGGCCGAGGTGCTGGGGGAGCCGGTCACGGACACACGCGGCCGCTTCGTCCGCAGTTGGTGTGCCGAGGAGTTCGGCGCCGCGGGGCTGGACTTCCGGCCGTACCAGATCAGCATTTCGGAGAACCGCGCCCGCCACACGCTGCGCGGGCTGCATTTCCAGGTGGCGCCGGCCGAGGAGCGCAAGCTGATCCGCTGCCTGCGCGGCGCCGTCTTCGACGTGGCCGTGGACCTGCGGCCGGACTCGCCGACCTATCGGCGCTGGGTGGGGGTGGAACTGACGGCGGAGCGGCACAACGCGCTCTTCATCCCGCATGGCTGCGCGCATGGCTTCCTCTCCCTCACTGGGGATGCCTGGCTGGAGTACATGATCGACGCACCGTATGTGCCTGATGCGGCGCGCGGCCTGCGCTGGAACGACCCGGCCTTCGGCATCACCTGGCCGGCCGCGCCGGCGGTGATCTCGGACCGCGACCGCGACTGGCCCGATCATGGCTGAGCGCCTGCTGCTCACCGGGGCCACCGGCTTCGTGGGGCGGGCGATGCTGGCGCCGCTCGCGGCCCACGGGTTCGAGGTTCATGCCGTGGCGCGCCACGCCGGCACCGGCGCGGCCATCTGGCATGCGGCCGACCTGCTGGACGAAGGCGCGATGCGTGCGCTGCTGCGCGATGTGCGGCCGGCGGTGCTGGTCCACGCCGCCTGGTATGTCACGCCTGGCCGCTTCTGGACCGCGCCCGAGAATGCCGATTGGGTCGAGGCCTCGACCGCGTTGGCCGAGGCCTTTGCCGAGTGCGGCGGACGGCGGCTGCTGGGCCTCGGCACCTGTGCCGAATATGATTGGGAGGAGGAGGGAACGCTTTCCTGGCCGGAAACGCGGCGCATCGCGCCCGCGACGCCCTATGGGCGGGCCAAGGCGGAACTCTCCGTGCGCTGGGCGACGATGGGTCAGCGACGGAGCCTTTCCGTCGCCTGGGCCCGGCTGTTCCATCTCTTCGGCCCGGGTGAGCATCCCGATCGGCTCGTGCCGGCCGTGATGCAGGCGCTGCGAGAGGGGAGGGAGGCCGCGACCGGCTCCGGCCGCGCGGTCCGCGACTTCGTCAGCACCGGGTATCTGGGCCGCGCCATTGCGGCGCTGACGGCGAGCCGGGTCGAGGGGGCGGTGAACACAGCATCCGGCCGGCCCGTGGCGACGCGCGTGGTGATCGAGACGATCGGCCGGCTGATCGGTCGCCCGGACCTGATCCGCCTCGGCGCGCTGCGGGAGCGTGAGGGCGAGCCGCCCTTCATCGCCGCCGATACCACGCGCCTCGTGCACGAGGTCGGCTTTACCGAGCGCGCCGAGCTTGCGCGCGAACTGGCGAAGCTCATCGGGCGCTGACCGCCCGCCGCCGCACGCCGTTGAGCGCAAGCTCCGTGTGCAGCGCGACCAACTCGGCCTTCTCCAGGCGGCCGTTGGGGCGGTACCAGGTGCAGATGCCGGTGAGCATCGCCAGCATGGCGAAGGTGGTGACAGGAATGTCTGCCACCTCCAGCTCGCCCGTCGCCACGCCTTCCTCCAGTAGTGCCATCAGCCGCGCTTCATAGTTGCGACGCATCTCGACAATCTGACGGTAGTTGGGCGGGTCCAGCGCGCGCAACTCGAAATTGGCGATATAGACCTCCTGCCGCCTCTCCATATGGTAGAGGACATGATGGGCGATGAAGGCGCGCAGCCGGTCCATCAGCGCGGGGCCTGCGGCCTCCAGCGCCGCATCGGTCGCGGCCAGCAGCGTTGCCATGTGCTCCTGCATCATGTCGAAAAGCAGGGCCTGCTTGCTGGTAATGTGATTGTAGAGCGAGCTGGGCTGGATGCCGACTTCCGCCGCCAGGTCGCGCAGGTTCATCGCTGCGAAACCCTGGCGATAGATCAGCGTCAGCGCGGCGCTGCGGATCGCCGTTGCGGTGCGCGCGCCGTTGGAGCCCGAAATGCGGGCCATCTGCTCTCCTGTGCCGCTTCCTCTGCTCGCCGAGAATCCGATGAAAGAAGGCTTGCGGTCAATCTGGAAACTAACGTACCTTCGTTTCCCAGTGGGACGGCCAAGTTCCCGCGGGGAGGTTACGGATGGTGCGATATCAGGACAGCCATGTCCGGCGCCCAGGAAGTCCGGCATCGATGCCGGCTGATCGCCCTGAGCCGTTGCCCCTTTCCCGGAGCTGCAGCCGTGGCGGGTGACGCCCGATCGGGCGCTGTTGCTGCCACCGCAGGCACCCCATATCCCGATGGCGAGGAAACCAGATCCAGGGGAGCCGGGCGCATGGAGGCCACGACGCCGATCCTTGCCGCGGAGCGTGTCTCGCTGCGCTTCGGCGGCGTCCGGGCCCTGACCGATGTCTCCTTCGAGGTGCGCAAGGGCGAGGTCTTCTCAATCATCGGCCCGAACGGCGCCGGTAAGACCTCCATGGTCAACTGCATCTCCGGCCGCTATCGCCCGACCGAGGGCCGCATCCGCTTCGACGGCCAGGACATCACCCGCCTGCCCACGCGCAAGCGCGCCGCCATCGGCATTGGCCGCACCTTCCAGAACCTGGCGCTGTTCGGGCACATGACCGTGCTCGACAACATCATGGTCGGCCGGCACCACCTGCTGAAGCACGGCTTCTGGACCGGCATGCCCTTCTGGCTGTTCGGCGCGCAGCGGGAGGAGATCGCGCATCGGCGGGAGGTCGAGGAGATCATCGACTTCCTCGAGATCCAGCATGTGCGCAAGGCGGTGGCTGGCACACTCTCCTATGGCCTGCGCAAGCGCGTTGAACTGGCGCGCGCCGTCGCCCTCAGGCCCAAGCTCATCCTGCTGGATGAACCGATGGCGGGCATGAACCTCGAGGAGAAGGAGGACATGGCCCGCTTCATCCTCGACCTCAACGAGGAATGGGGCATGACCGTGCTGATGATCGAGCACGACATGGGCGTGGTGATGGACATCTCGCACCGCGTCATGGTGCTGGATTTCGGCCGGAAGATCGCCGAAGGGCGGCCGGAGGAGGTGCTCGCCGACCCGCATGTCAGGCGCGCCTATCTAGGCGAGGCGGATGAGGTGGTGAGCGAGCCGGAAGAGGCAATGGAGCCTGTGGAGTCATGAGCGACGCTGCGGATACCCTGCCGAAGCTGCTCGCCCGCAACGCCCGCGGCTTCCCGAATGACGTCGCGCTGCGGGAGAAGGAATTCGGCATCTGGCGCAGCATCACCTGGGGCGAGTACGAGGCGCGCACGCGCGCCTTCGCCCTCGGGCTGCGGAAGCTGGGGCTCGGTGCCGGCGACGTGGTCGGGCTGATCGGCGACAACCGGCCGGACTGGGTAATGGGCGAGATCGCGGCGCATGCGATCGGCGCGCGTAGCCTTGGCGTCTACCGCGACGCGCTGGAGGACGAGGTCGCCTACCTCCTCGAATTCGCCTCGGCCAAGGCGGTGATCGCGGAAGACGAGGAGCAGGTTGACAAGCTGCTCGGCGTCTCCGACCGCGTGCCAAGCCTGCGCCACATCATCTATTGCGACCCGCGCGGCATGCGCAAGCATGAGGACCCGCGGCTGCTGCCGGTCACCGAGCTGGTCGCCCTCGGCGAAGCGGCGCACAAGGCGGAGCCTGGTGCCTGGGAGGCGATGGTCGCCGCGACGCGCGGCGAGGAGGTGGCGATCCTCTGCACCACCTCCGGCACCACGGCGCGGCCGAAGCTCGCCATGCTGACGGGCGGCGCGCTGGTGCGGCACTGCCAAGCCTATCTCAAGGCCGATCCCAAGGGGCCGGAGGATGAGTATGTCTCTGTCCTGCCGCTGCCCTGGATCATGGAGCAGATCTATGCCCTCGGCTGGGGGCTGCTGGCCCGGATGAAGGTGAACTTCGTCGAGGAGCCGGAGACCATGATGGCCGATTTCCGCGAGATCGGCCCGAGTTTCGTCCTCTTCGCCCCAAGAGTGTGGGAGGCGCTGGCGGCCGAGGTGCGCGCCAAGGTCATGGATGCAAGCCCGCTCAAGCGGCGCATGTTCGATCTCGGCATGCAATGGGGGCTGGCGGCGCTCGACAAGGGCGAGCGGTCCTTCAAGGCCGACCAACTGCTGTTCCGCGCGCTGCGCGATCGCCTTGGCTTCACCAACCTGCGTTCCGCCGCGACCGGCGGCGCCGCGCTCGGGCCCGACACCTTCCGCTTCTTCCAGGCCATGGGCGTGCCGCTCCGGCAGATCTACGGCCAGACCGAGACGCTCGGCGCCTATACGGTCCATCGTGCGGACGACGTGAACCAGGACACGGTCGGCGTCGCCTTCACCGAGGAGATCGAGACGCGGATCGTGGATCCGGACCAGAACGGCCTGGGGGAGATCGTCACGCGGCATCCCAACATGTTCTCCGGCTATTTCGGCATGGCGGAGACCGGCGACCTGCGCGATGGCTGGCTGCATACCGGCGATGCCGGCTATGTCGACAGGAACGGCCATCTGGTGGTGATCGATCGCATCAAGGACATCGCGACCACCAGCAAGGGCGACCGATTCAGCCCGCAGTATATTGAGAACAAGCTGAAATTCAGCCCTTACGTGGCGGAGGCGGTGGTGCTGGGCGACGGCAGGCCGCATCTCGCGGCGATGATCTGCATCCGCTTCCCCATCGTCAGCAAATGGGCGGAGCGCAACCGGATCGCCTTCACCACCTATACCGACCTCGCCTCCAGGCCCGAGGTGACGGAGTTGCTGCGGCAGGAGGTAGAGAAGGTGAACGCGACCCTGCCCGAGCCGCAGCGCATCCGGGACTTCCTGCTGCTCTACAAGGAGCTGGACGCGGATGACGAGGAGCTGACCCGCACCCGCAAGGTCCGCCGCGGCGTCATCAACCAGAAATACGGCGAGATCATCGAGGCCATATATCGCGGCGATGCCGCCATCCCGGTGGACACTACCATCGCCTTCCAGGACGGCACGAAGCAGCGCATCCGGACGACGCTGAAGGTCGTATCGATGCGCGGCGCGCCGGTCCTGGCCCAGGCAGCGGAGTAGGGCGGATGGACTGGTCGCTGCTGCTGCAACTCACGCTCAACGGGCTGATCGTCGGCGCGCTCTATGGCGTCGTGGCCATGAGCTTCGTGCTCATCTATAAGGCCTCCCAGGTCGTCAACTTCGCACAGGGCGAGTTCCTGCTTGTCGGCGCCTGGGTCTGCTGGTGGCTGCTGACCGACTGGCAACTGCCCTTCTGGGCCGGCTTCCTCTTCACCCTCGCCTTCATGACGCTGTTCGGCATGATCCTGCAGGTGGTCGTGCTGCGACCCCTGATCGGGGAGCCGGTGATCAGCGTCATCATGGCGACCATCGGCCTAGGCATCTTCTTCCAGGCACTGATGAAGTGGATCTTCGGCGTCTTCGCCAAGCCCTTCCCGCCGATCTTCGCGGCCGAGCAGGTGAGCGTCTTCGGCCTGCAGGTGCAAACCGTCTATCTCATGTCGCTCGGTATCTCCGTGCTCATCATGGCGGGCTTCGCCTGGTTCTTCACCGCCAGCAAGCACGGCCTGGCCATGCGGGCGACGGCCTTCGACCAGCAGGTGGCGCAGTCCCTCGGCGTCTCGGTGCCCAAGGTCTTCGCCATGTCCTGGGCGATCTCGGCGGTGGTCTCCTCGGTCGCGGGCGTCGTGGTCGGCGTGGTGAACGGCGTCTCCTCGGCGCTCTCCTTCTACGGCATCAAGGTCTTCCCGGCCGTCATCCTGGGCGGGCTGGACAGCGTGGTGGGGGCGGTGCTCGGCGGGCTGATCGTCGGGCTGCTGGAGAACTGGGCACAATACATCGACGCCGAATGGCTGAATTGGGGCAACATGTACACCATCGCGCCCTTCTACGCCCTGATCCTCATCCTGCTGGTCAAGCCCTACGGCCTGTTCGGCACCAAGAATATTGAGCGGGTGTAGCGCCATGGCCGTGATGACGCCGGCGGGGGACTACCGCACCAGCTACCGGGAAGACATGACGATCTTCCCGACCAGGAACAGCCGTCTCGCGCTCTGGCTTGGCCTCGCGCTGCTCTGCGCCGCGCCGCTGGTCCTCGGGCGCTACGAACTCGGCCTGCTGGTCAATATCGGCATCATGGGCATCGCCGCGCTCGGGCTGAACATCCTGGTCGGCTTCACCGGCCAGATCAGCATCGGCCATGCCGCCTTCTTCGGCTTCGGCGCCTTCGCCAGCGCCTGGCTGCATGAGCAGTTCCACATTCCGGTCGTGCTCTGCATCCCGCTTGCCGGATTCATGACGGCGCTCATCGGCCTCGTCTTCGGCGCGCCGGCGGCGCGGCTGAAGGGGCTCTACCTGGCGATCGCAACGCTGGCGGCACAGTTCATCCTGGAAGACTTCTTCGCCCGTGCCCAGTGGTTCACCGGCGGCGTCGCCGGCCGGATCACCGAGCCCTTCGAATTGTTCGGCTGGCGCGCGGACCGGGAGGAGAGCTTCTTCTACGTCGTCCTCGCCTTCGTCATCCTCATGTTCGTCGGCGCGGCCAATCTGATGCGGACGCGGGACGGGCGGGCGCTGGTCGCGGTGCGCGACCATTACCTCTCGGCCGAGGTGATGGGCATCAACCTTGCCTATTACCGCACGCTCTCCTTCGGCATCGCCTCCTTCTACGCCGGCGTCGCCGGCGCCCTCTACGCCCACTACCTGCTTTTCGTGAGCGTGGAAGCCTTCACCATCCTGCTCTCCATCCAGTTCCTCGGGATGGTCATTATCGGCGGCCTCGGCAGCGTCATGGGGAGCCTGATGGGTGCCGCCTTCATGGTGCTGCTGCCGGAGGCGGTGCAGATGGTGGCCGATGCGCTGGCGGGGGGCGCGATCGACCGCGCGCTCAGGCTCGGCAACTCCATCTCCTTCCTGCGGGAGATGACGATCGGCGCAGCCATCATCCTCTTCCTGATCTTCGAGCCGGACGGGCTCGCAAGGCGGTGGCGCCTGATCAAGGCGTACTGGAAGCTCTACCCCTACTCACACTAGTCCAACACGGGAGGAACAAACATGACCCTGCGGAGACAGATGCTCGGCCTCGCCGCGGCGGCCGCGTTGACGCTGCCGACGGTGGCGCAGGCGCAGCCGATCCCGGTCGGCCATCTGATGGATCTCTCGGGCGCGACAAGCGATGTCGGCACGCCCTTCTCCCAGGGGGTCAACGACGCCTGGGCCTGGCTCAACCGCACCCGCAACGGCGTCAATGGCCGGCAGGTCAATGTCCTCGCCTTCGACTACGGCTACCAAGCGCCGCGCGCCGTCAGCCAGTACCAGGCCTGGAGCCGCGAGCGCGTCGTCGCCATCAATGGCTGGGGCACGGCGGATACCGAGGCGCTGGTGCGCTTCGTGACGCGCGACAAGGTGCCCTATGTCTCCGGCTCCTATTCCGCCGCGCTGACCGATGCCGGCGGCAAGTCCGGTCGGCAGGGCGTGGAGGCGGCGCCTTACAACTTCTTCTACGGCCCCTCCTATTCCGACGCGCTGCGCGCCATGCTGATCTGGGCCGCCGAGGACTGGAAGGCGAAGGGCGGGCAAGGGCGGCCGAAATACGTCCATATGGGCGCCAACCACCCCTATCCGAACTCACCCAAGGCGGCGGGCGAGGCGCTGGCAGCGGAACTCGGCTTCGAGGTGCTGCCGGCCATCGTCTTCGCCCTGACGCCCGGCGACTACACCGCGCAATGCTTGACGCTGCGCAACCAGGGCGCCAACTACGCCTATCTCGGCAACACGGCGGGCTCCAACATCTCCGTCCTGCGCGCCTGCCAGACCGCCGGCGTGAATGTGCAGTTCATGGGCAATGTCTGGGGCATGGATGAGAACGCCATGAAGGCGGCCGGCGCGGCGGCGAATGGCGTGGTCTTCCCGGTGCGCACCCAGGCGGTCTGGGGCCAGCAGGCGCCGGGCATGGCGAATGTGCAGGCGGTCAGCCGCGTCTCCGACCAGTCCGGCAATGCCTATCGCCCGGTGCACTACCTGGCCGGCATCTGCAGCGCCATGCTGGTGGCGGAGGCGATGGAGACAGCCGCGGCCAATGGCGGCCAGGTGAGCGGCGAGCGGGTGCGCGATGGCTTTTACGCGCGGCAGAACTGGGTGCCGAAGGGGTTCGAGGGCGTCTGCGCGCCGTCCACCTTCACCAAGGACGACCATCGCGGCACGCTGGCCGTCTCCATCTACCGCGCGCGTGTCAGCGGCGACACCAGCCAGGGCAGCGTGGGCGAGTTGATGCAGGCCGGCACCATGCGGCTGGAGCCGGTGAAGACCGTGACGCTCGACCGCCGCGCCGACTGGCTGGGCTGGTAGGCCGATGAGCGCGGCCCTGGAGACTGCCGTGACGGCGCCCGCGGTGGCCCCCGCGCCGCCGCTCCTCGAGGTCAACAACATCGAGGTGGTCTACAACGACGTCATCCTGGTGCTGCGCGGCCTCTCCCTCGCGGTGCCGCAGGGCAGGATCGTCGCCCTGCTCGGCGCCAACGGGGCCGGCAAGTCCACCACGCTGAAGGCGATCTCCGGCCTCCTCAAGACCGAGGAGGGCGAGGTCACCCGCGGCGAGGTACGTTTCGGCGGGGAGCGGATCGACGGCACCGATCCGCACCTCATCGTCCGCAAGGGCATCTTCCAGGTGATGGAGGGCCGGCGGCTCATCGCCGACATGACCTGCCTGGAGAATCTCCGGCTCGGCGCCTTCACCCGTTCCGACAACGAGGTGAAGCGCGACATCGACATGGTCTATTCCTACTTCCCGCGGCTGAAGGAGCGCACCGGCCTGGCCGGCTACCTCTCGGGCGGGGAGCAGCAGATGCTGGCGATCGGCCGCGCGCTGATGGCGCGGCCGAAGCTGATCCTGATGGACGAGCCCTCCATGGGCCTCAGCCCGCTGCTGGTGAAGGAGGTCTTCTCCATCATCAGGAAGCTGAACGAGGAGTTGGGCATCACCATCCTGCTGGTGGAGCAGAATGCCCGCATGGCGCTCTCCGTCGCCTCCTACGGCTATGTCATGGAGCAGGGGAAGGTGGTGCTGGACGGCACCGCCGAGGCGCTCGCGACGAATGAGGACGTGAAGGAGTTCTATCTCGGCGGCCATGGCGCCGAGCGGAAGAGCTTCAAGAACCTCAAGAGCTACAAGCGGAGGAAGCGGTGGCTCTAGGCGAATTCTACGACGCGCTTGAGACGCGCAGCGCGGATGAGCGCGAGGCGGCGTTGGCGCAGGCGCTGCCGCGGCAGGTGGCGCATGCCAGGGCCCATACGACGCATTATGCGCGGGCGCTGGCCGGGATCGATCCTGCGGCCGTGGTGTCCCGCGCGGCGCTGACGGCGCTGCCGGTCACGCGCAAATCGGCCCTGATCGGCCGCCAGGCGGAGGACCCGCCCTTCGGCGGCGTGGTCGCCACGGCCTTCGCTCAGCTTGCCCGGGTCTTCATCTCGCCCGGGCCCATCGCGGAGCCGGAGGCGGCAACCGCCGATTACTGGCGTTATGCTCGCGCGCTGCACGCCACCGGCCTGCGCACCGGAGAGCTGCTGCACAACTGCTTCGCCTACCACTTCACCCCGGCGGGCAGCATGCTGGAAGGCGGCGCCCGCGCCCTCGGCTGCCCGGTCTTCCCGGCCGGCACCGGCAATACGGAGATGCAGGCGCGCGCCGCCGCACAGCTTCGCCCGCGCTGCTACAGCGGCACGCCGGATTTCCTGAAGACGATCCTGGAGAAGGGCGACGAGCTGGGCCTCGACCTTTCCTCGCTCAGGCTCGGCCATGTCACGGGCGGGGCCTACCTGCCCTCATTGCGCGGCTGGTATGCCGATCGCGGCCTGACCGTGCTGCAGAGCTACGGCACCGCCGATCTCGGCCTGATCGCCTATGAGAGCGAGGCGCGCGAGGGACTGATCCTGGATGAGGGCGTGGTGGTCGAGATCGTCCGCCCCGGCACCGGCGACCCGGTGCCGGATGGCGAGGTGGGGGAGGTGGTGGTTACCACCCTCAACCCGCACCATCCCCTGATCCGCTTCGCCACCGGTGATCTCTCCGCCATCCTGCCCGGCGTCTCGCCCTGCGGCCGGACCAACCGCCGCATCAAGGGGTGGATGGGCCGCGCCGACCAGGCGGCTAAGGTGCGCGGCATGTTCGTCCGGCCGGAGCAGGTCGCCGAGGTGCTGCGGGCCGTGCCGGGCGTCGGCCGCGCAAGGCTGGTCGTGTCGCTCGATGGCGATCGCGACGTCATGACGCTGCGCGCCGAGGCGCCGGCGGCGGATGAGGCGCTGACCGAGAAGCTTGGTCTTGCCCTGCAATCGGCGACCAAGCTGCGCGGATTGGTGGAGCTGGTGCCGCCGGGGACCCTGCCCAATGACGGCAAGGTCATCGACGACACCCGGCCGGTGCCCGCCTGATGCTGCCTCGCGGCGCGAGCTATGAGGCGATCCGCACCGCCTTCCGGTGGAGGGTGCCGGATCACTACAACATCGGCGTCGATTGCTGCGACTGCTGGGCGGATGGCAGCGGCCGGCCCGCGCTGCTGCATCTGCATGCGGATGGAAGGCTGGAGCGGATCAGCTTCGATGCGCTGAAGGCGGACAGCAACCGGCTGGCGAATATGCTGCGGGCGCATGGCATCGCCCGCGGCGACCGCGTCGGCGTGCTGCTGCCGCAGGTGCCGGAGGCTGCGCTTGCCCACCTCGCCATCACCAAGCTCGGCGCCATCGCGGTGCCACTGTTCCAGCTCTTCCAGGAGCAGGCGCTGGAGTTCCGCCTGGCCGACAGCGGTGCGGCGGCGCTGGTGACGGATGCGGTCGGCCTCTCGAAGCTCGCCAGCCTGCGGGACAGGCTGCCGGCGCTGCGGCTGGTGCTGAGCGCCGACGGGCCGGGGGAGGGGGCGCTCGACCTGCGGGCCGAGATGGCACGCGCCTCGGACGGCTTCACGCCGGAGGACACGGCGGCGGACGATCCGGCCGTCATCATCTATACCTCTGGCACAACCGGCGCGCCGAAGGGGGCGCTGCATGCGCATCGCGTGCTGCTCGGCCATCTGCCGGGCGTCGAGATGCCGCAGGATCTCTTCCCCCAGCCCGGCGACCTGTTCTGGACCCCGGCGGACTGGGCCTGGATCGGTGGCCTCTTCGACGTGCTGCTGCCGAGCCTGCATCACGGCGTGCCGGTGCTGGCGCATCGCATGGCGAAATTCGATCCGGAATTCGCCCTGCGCCTGATGGCGGAACACGGCGTGCGCAACGCCTTCCTGCCTCCGACCGCGCTGAAGATGATGCGCGCGGTGCCGGAGTCCGCACGCTTCGGCGCCCGCCCGCGCAGCATCGGCAGCGGCGGGGAGACGCTGGGGGCGGAACTGCTGGACTGGGGCCGCAGCACCTTTGGCGTGACCATCAACGAATTCTACGGCCAGACGGAATGCAACCTGGTCGTCTCCTCCTGCGGCGCCCTCATGCCGGCGCGGCCGGGCTGGATGGGCCGAGCCGTGCCGGGGCATGAGGTGGCAGTGGTGGATGCGGCGGGGCATCCGCTGCCGCCCGGCGAGATCGGCACCATCGCGGTGCGGCGGCCGGACCCGGTCATGTTCCTGGGCTACTGGAACAACCCGGAGGCGACGGCGACCAAATTCGCCGGGGACTGGCTGCTGACCGGCGACCAGGGCGTGCAGGACGAGGAAGGGTGGTTCCGCTTCGTCGGCCGCGACGACGATGTCATTACCTCCGCTGGCTACCGCATCGGGCCCGGCGAGATCGAGGACTGTCTGCTGCGCCACTCCTCCGTCGCCATGGCGGCTGTCATCGGCCTGCCGGACCCGTTGCGGACGGAAGCGGTGACGGCCGTGGTCGTGCCGGCGCCCGGTGTCGCGGCGGATGCGGCGCTGGCCGCCGAGTTGCAGAGCCATGTGAAAACCCGCCTCGCCGCGCATTCCTACCCGCGGCAGGTCATCTTCCAGGACGCGCTGCCGCTGACCGCCACCGGCAAGGTGATGCGCGGGGAGCTGCGCAGGCGCATGACGCAGGGAAGCCACTGATGCCCGGCAATGTCACCATCCCCAGCCTTGATTTCGGCCTCGGCGACGAGATCGACATGCTGCGCGAGAGCGTGAAAGGGTTCGCCGATGCGCGCATCGCGCCCATCGCCGCCGAGATCGACCGCACCGACGAATTTCCCCGCCATCTCTGGCCGGAGATGGGCGCGCTCGGCCTGCACGGCATCACCGTGGAGGAGGAATGGGGTGGATCCAATATGGGCTACCTCGCCCATTGCGTGGCGATGGAGGAGGTGAGCCGGGCCAGCGCCTCGGTCGGCCTCTCCTACGGCGCGCATTCCAATCTCTGCGTCAACCAGATCCGCCGCAACGGCACGGAGGAGCAGAAGCGCCGCTACCTGCCGAAGCTGATCAGCGGCGAGCATCTTGGGGCGCTGGCGATGAGCGAGCCGGGCGCGGGGTCCGACGTCGTCTCCATGAAGCTGCGTGCCGAGAAGCGCGGCGACCGCTACGTCCTGAACGGCACCAAGCTCTGGATCACCAATGCGCATTACGCCGAGACGCTGGTGGTCTATGCCAAGACCGATCCGGAGGCCGGGCCGCGCGGCATCACCGCCTTCCTGATCGAGAAGGGCTTCAAGGGGTTCCGCCCGGCGCAGAAGCTGGACAAGCTCGGCATGCGCGGCTCCCCGACCTCGGAACTGGTCTTCGAGGATTGCGAGGTGCCGGAGGAGAACGTCCTCGGGAAGGTGAACGAGGGCGTGCGCGTCCTGATGTCGGGCCTCGACTACGAGCGCGCGGTGCTGGCGGCGGGTCCGCTCGGCATCATGCAGGCTGCGCTCGATGTGGTGGTGCCCTATATCCATGAACGAAAGCAGTTCGGCCAGCCGATCGGCGAGTTCCAGCTCATCCAGGGCAAGGTCGCCGACATGTACACGGCGCTGAATGCCTGCCGGGCCTATGTCTATGCCGTGGCCCGCGCCTGCGACCGCGGCCAGGCCTCGCGAAAGGACGCCGCCGGCGCCATCCTCTATGCCGCGGAGGCGGCGACGAAGATCTCGCTCGACGCCATCCAGATCCTGGGCGGTATGGGCTATATCAACGACACGCCGACGGGGCGCCTGCTGCGTGATGCCAAGCTCTACGAGATCGGCGCCGGTACCAGCGAGATCCGCCGCATGCTGATCGGCCGCGAACTGTTCCGCGAGACCGCATGAGCGCGCTCACCTCCGGCATCGACACCCGCGGTGCCGAATTCCGCGCCAATGCCGCGCAGATGCGCGGGCTGCTGGCGGAACTGGCCGAGCGCACCGCCGAGGCGGCGCAGGGCGGCCCCGAGGCCTCGCGCCAGCGCCACCTCTCGCGCGGCAAGCTGCTGCCGCGCGAGCGCGTCGAGCGCCTGCTCGACCCCGGCGCGCCCTTCCTCGAACTCTCGCCGCTGGCCGCCCATGGCATGCATGGAGGAGAGGTGCCGGCGGGCGGCATGATCACCGGCATCGGTCGCGTCGCCGGCCGCGAATGCGTCATCGTCGCCAACGACGCCACGGTGAAGGGCGGCACCTACTACCCGATCACCGTCAAGAAGCATCTGCGGGCGCAGGAGGTGGCGCTGCAGAACCGGCTGCCCTGCCTCTACCTGGTGGATAGCGGCGGGGCCAACCTGCCGAACCAGGACGAGATCTTCCCGGACCGGGACCATTTTGGCCGGATCTTCTACAATCAGGCCACCATGTCCTCGCTCGGCATCCCGCAGGTCGCGGTGGTGATGGGCAGCTGCACCGCCGGCGGCGCCTATGTGCCGGCGATGTGCGACGAGGCGATCATCGTCCGCAACCAGGGCACCATCTTCCTGGCGGGCCCGCCGCTGGTGAAGGCGGCGACGGGCGAGGTGGTGAGCGCCGAGGATCTGGGCGGCGCGGATGTTCATACCCGCCTCTCGGGCGTCGCCGACCATTTCGCCGCGGATGACATGCACGCTCTCGGCATCGCCCGGCGCATCATCGGCCATCTGGCGCCGACGCGACCGCCGGGCTCCGACCTCACCGCCCCCGTGCCGCCGCGCTACGACCCGGCGGAGCTGCACGGCATCATCCCACAGGATGTCCGCCAGCCCTATGACGTGCGGGAGGTGATCGCGCGCATCGTGGACGGCTCGGAACTGGACGAGTTCAAGGCCCGCTACGGCACCACCCTGGTCTGCGGCTTCGCCCGCATCTGGGGCCGCCCGGTCGGGATTATCGCCAACAACGGCATCCTGTTCTCGGAATCGGCGCTGAAGGGCGCGCATTTCGTCGAGCTCTGCAGCCAGCGCAACATCCCGCTGGTCTTCCTGCAGAACATCGCCGGCTTCATGGTCGGCCGGAAATACGAGACGGGCGGCATCGCCAAGGATGGCGCCAAGCTGGTCACCGCCGTCGCCACCACCAGCGTGCCGAAATTCACCGTCATCATCGGCGGCAGCTTCGGCGCGGGCAATTACGGCATGTGTGGCCGGGCCTATTCGCCGCGGCTGCTCTTCACCTGGCCGAACAGCCGCATCTCCGTCATGGGCGGGGAGCAGGCGGCGAGCGTGCTGGCGACCGTGCGGCGCGACAATCTGGAGGCCGCGGGCAGGACCTGGCCGGCGGAGGAGGAGGAGGCGTTCAAGGCCCCCATCCGTGCCCAGTACGAGGCCCAAGGGTCGCCTTATTACGCCACTGCCCGGCTCTGGGATGACGGCATCATCGACCCCGCCCTGACGCGGGACGTGCTGGGCCTTGGCCTCGCCGCCGCGGCCAATGCGCCGATCCCCGCCACGCGCTTCGGCGTCTTCCGGATGTGACGGCCATGTTCCGCACCCTCCTCATCGCCAATCGCGGCGAGATCGCCTGCCGCATCATCCGCACCGCGCGCCGGATGGGCCTCCGCACCGTCGCCGTCTTCTCCGAGGCCGACGCCGAGGCCCAGCATGTGGCGATGGCCGACGAGGCGCACCTGATCGGCCCGGCCCGCGCCGCCGAGAGCTATCTGCGGATCGACCGCATCCTCGCCGCGGCCCGCGCCAGCGGGGCGGAGGCGATCCATCCCGGCTACGGCTTCCTGTCGGAGAATGCCGATTTCGCCGAGGCCTGCGCCGAAGCCGGCATCGCCTTCGTCGGCCCGCCGCCCGCCGCCATCCGTGTCATGGGCAGCAAGGCCGAGAGCAAGCGCCTGATGGAGCAGGCCGGCGTCCCCATCGTCCCCGGCTATCACGGGGAGGAGCAGGAGGAGGCGCATCTCGCCCACCAGGCCGCGCGCATCGGCTTCCCCGTGCTGATCAAGGCCAGCGCCGGGGGCGGCGGCAAGGGCATGCGCCCGGTCCTCAAGGCCGAGGATTTCCCGGCGCAACTCGCCGGCGCGCGGCGGGAGGCCAAGGCCGCCTTCGGCGACGACCGCGTGCTGCTGGAGCGCTACCTGCAGAAGCCTCGCCATGTGGAGGTGCAGGTCTTCGCCGACACCCAGGGCCACACCATCCATCTCCACACCCGCGACTGCTCCGTGCAGCGCCGCCACCAGAAGGTGCTGGAGGAGGCGCCGGCCCCCGACCTTTCGCCCGCGCTGCGCGCCCGGTTGCATGAGGCCGCCATCGCCGCCGCCCGCGCCGTCGGCTATGTCTCGGCCGGCACTGTGGAGTTCATCGTGGAAGGCGAGGACGCCTTCTTCATGGAGATGAACACCCGCCTGCAGGTGGAGCATCCGGTGACGGAGATGGTCACCGGCCTTGACCTGGTGGAGTGGCAGCTCCGCATCGCCGCCGGCGAGCCCCTGCCGCTGCGGGAAGCACCGGCGCCGCGGGGCCACAGCGTGGAGGTCCGCCTCTATGCCGAGGATCCGGCACAGGATTTCCGCCCATCGACCGGACCTCTGCGGCGATTCGTGCTGCCGGCGCCGGCCGCCGACCTCAGGATCGAGAGCGGCGTGCAGGAGGGTGATGCCATCACCCCCTTCTACGACCCGATGATCGCCAAGCTGGTCGCCTGGGGGCCGGACCGGGAGGTGGCGCTGGCGCGACTCGGCGCGGCGCTCGGGGAGTGCCGGATCGCCGGCATCACCAGCAATCTCGGCTTCCTGCAGCGCCTCGCCGCCCATCCGGCCATGCGGGCCATGGAACTCGATACCGGCTTCGCCGCGCGCTTCGCCGCCGATCTCCAGCCGCCCGCCCGCCCCGCGCCGCCGCTCGCCCTGGCTGCAGCGGCGCTGGAGGCGCTGCTGCCCGAGGCGGACGCCGTGGCGGATCCCTGGGAGCGGCACGATGGCTGGCGGCTGCAGGGGGGCGGCTCGCAGCTCCTGCTGCTGGCGGATGGGGAGGCGAGGCACCGGCTGCGCCTGACCCATGCCGGCGCCGGCTGGCGCGTGGCGCTCGACGGCGCGGAGACCCTGCTCGCCGGTCGCCGCCTCGACGGCGCGCTGCAGGTGACGCTCGGCGATGCCGTTCACCGGATCCCGGTCCTGCGCGACGGCGATGCCGTGCAGGTCCTGCTGCCGGAGGGCGCCTGGACGCTCCGTCTGCTCGACCCCTACGCCCCGCCGGGCGGCGAGGCCGCGGCGCAGGGACGGCTCTCCGCCCCCATTCCCGGCCGCGTGGTGCAGGTGCTGGTGGCGGAAGGCGAGAGCGTCACCCGCGGCCAGGTGCTGGCGGTGCTGGAGGCGATGAAGACCGAGCTCCGCATCACCGCCCCGGCCGATGGCGTGGTGGCGCATATCGGATGCGCCGCCGGCGAGACGGTGGAGGAGGGGACGGAGATCGTGACGCTCGCGGCGGCCGAATAGGCCGCGCTGGAGCGGTTCGCGGCGCGGCGTGAAGACCCTGGAGCATTACCCGGTTCTTTAGCCAGTGACCTGCGCCGGATTGGCGTTCAAACCTGCCCGCCAATCCGCTATGGAGCGGGCGCTGCGTGAGTGGATCCACTCACACCTGGCGCGGGACATGCTGCCGCATGTCCTGCCTCGAGCGCCGGATGCCTCGTGGTGCATGCTGGCCGGCCCGGCATCAGCCACCCGCCTGCCACGCCCTGACCACCTCCAGCGGATGGAGCAGCATCAGCACATTCAGCGCCATGTTGTCCCGGATCACCGCCAGCGCCAGCAGTTCCAGCCCGAGGCCAAGGAGCACCGAGGCCCAGGCCGGCAGCCTGGCCGCCAGCCAGAAACCCAGCAGCATGGCCAGCATGTCGCTGACGGAGTTGAGGACACTGTCGCCGTAATAGTCGAGCGCGATGGTCGCGGCGCGGTAGCGCTCGATCACCGCATCGGTGTTCTCGATGAGCTCCCAGGCCACCTCGACCAGCAGGGCGATCAGCGCGCGAAGGCCGAGCGGCAGGCGCGGCAGTGTGAGCGCGAGGGCGGCGTAGAAGATCAGCCCGTGCACGATGTGCGACGGGGTGTACCAGTCGGCGATCTGCTGCGAATTCTCCGGGCTGTTCACCTCGCCCTGCCAGAGCCGGATGGTGCCGCAACGGCACCAGGGCTCCCGCCCCATGGCAAGCTCGATCGCGGCGGCGGCGAGGATGAGCAGCAGGCCGAGAATCGGCCAGGTCCGGGCGGGCATGGCCGCAGTCTGGAACGGTTTGTCCGCGTCTTGCTATCCGCGCTGCACGGGGCGCAGCGGGTTGCGCAGCAGCAGTCCGGCGCGGCCGAAGGCGAGGCCGAGATGGATGGCGGCCGGCATCACGGCATAGGCGGCGGCGGGCGGCAGGTGGTGCAGTAGCAGCGCCAATGCCTCCCGCCGCGCACCGCGCTGGATCAAGGCGCAGCCGAGCAGGAGCCTGGCCTCCTGCGGCACGACGCAGGGGCAGAGCGGGCAGGCGGGCAGCAGCGCACCGCTGAGGGCCCGCATCAGCGCATCCAGCGGCAGAAGGGCCGCTTCGGCGCCCTCCGCAATGAAGGGCAGGCGCGGGGCGGGGAGGGGCGGGTGCCCCTCTCGCGCCGCGGCGGCCCAGAGGCGGGCGCCGTCCAGCAGCAGGCGCTCAGGCGGCGGCAGGTCCTCGGCGGGGGTGCCGGCCCAGGGCCAGGCGGGAAGTCCATGGGTCGCCATCGGGGTCCTCCTGACTGCAGGCTTATCGCAAATGCGACTGACTCGCAAATGGCAATGCACCGGCCTGGCCTTGAGGCCAGGCCGCGTCCGGTCAGGCCGGGCCGGGTGCGCCGAAACCGGTGCCCGCCCTGCAGCGGCTTGCGTCCGGGACCGAACGCCTATCCGCTGCGGGCCATTGGTTGCAGGGCGGATCCACGTTCCCGGGCGAAGGGGGCCCCGCTCACCTTGCACCACCAGAGTTGCGAGGGTGCCTCGCTCACGCCCGTCCGCGGTCCGTCCTGGGGTCCGGACCGAAGCGGTTCGGCCCGGCATCGCCGGGGCGGATGAACCAGACCAGCAGCAGGATGAAGCCGACCAGCGGGACGAAGATCAGCAGCAGCCACCAGCCGCTGCGGTCGATATCGTGCAATCGGCGTGCCCCGACCGCGATGCCCGGCAGCAACACGCCCAGGCCGTAGAGGAGATTGATCAGGCCCTGCCCCTCGGCGCCGAACAGCACGGCATCGACCAGCCCGGTAGCAATCTGCATCAGCAGGTTGAAGAGAAAGAACCACCAATATTCGGAACGGCGGGCCCGGCCGGTGAAATCCGCATATTTGCGAAAACAGGTGGCGACGGCGTCCTGGAAGCCCACGGCCTTCTCCGATCGAGGCGGCTGTGCCGGAAAGGGAACCATGGGGGATCGGCCGGCGACAAGGCGAGGAGAGGACACCGGCCCGTGATGTGGCCGGGCACCGGCGGGGTCAGTGGAAGTCCCGGCTCGGCGGCAGTCTCACCCGCGGGACAGGGGCGCCGTGCGGCGCAGCCTTGCGGGATGATGGGTCGCCGCGCAGGTCCGGCCGCTCCACCTCATCGGCGCGGGCCAGCGCCTTGCGCCAGGGGGCGTGCGCCGGGTCGTCCAGGGCGGCGAGGCCGGCCAGCAATTCGGAACGGTCAATCAGCCGCCGCACGATCAGGTGGATGACGGGAACCGCGGCCTCATGCCGCTCGACGCGGCCCTCCGCCACCACCAGCCGTGCCGTCACCACCGTGGCGCGGAACTCGCGCGCCAGGTCGGGATAGAGGACCAGGTTCGCCACGCCCCATTCGTCCTCCACGGTGAAGAAGACCACGCCCCTGGCGCTGCCCGGGCGCTGGCGCACCAGCACCAGGCCGGGCAGGCGCAGCCAGGTGCCGCGCCTCGCCGTGTTCAGCATGCGGGTATCGGCCAGTTTCTCGGTCTCCAGCACGGGGCGCAGCAGGGCCAGCGGGTGGTGGCGGAGCGAGAGGCCGGTGCTGGTATAGTCCAGCACCGTCTCCTCGCCGGCCGTGGCGCCTGGCAGGCTGGGTGAGGGCTCGAACAACTCGCCCTGCAATGGGGCCGGCGCCTCCACCGCCGCCGCCTCCCACAAGGCGGCGCGGCGATCCAGCCCCAGGGAGCGGAAGGCATCGGCCTCCGCCAGCCGCTCCACCGTCCCGCGATCGATCGCGGCGCGCCGCACCAGGTCGGCCAGCGACCGCGCCGGCCGTGCCGCGGCGATCCGCTGCGCGGCGGCCTCGCCCATGCCTTGCACCTGCCGCAGGCCGAGCCGCAGCGCGAGGCCGCCGGTGCTGCGGGGATCGGGCTCCAGCGTGCAGTCCCACTCGCTGTGCAGCACATCGATCGGCAGCACAGGCACGCCATGCTCCCGTGCGTCCCGCACGATCTGCGCCGGGGCGTAGAAGCCCATGGGCTGGCTGTTCAGCAGGGCGCAGGCGAAGGCGGCCGGGTGCCAGCGCTTGATCCAGGCGGAGACATAGACGAGCTGGGCAAAGGCCGCGGCATGGCTTTCCGGGAAGCCATAGGTGCCGAAGCCCTCGATCTGGCGGAAGCAGCGGTCGGCGAATTCCCTCCTCACCCCGTTCCTTACCATGCCGGCGACGAATTCCTGCTGGAACTGCCAGATGGTCCCGACATGGCGGAAGGTGGCCATGGCGCGGCGCAACTCGTCGGCGCGGGCCGGGGTGAAGCCGGCGCCGGTGATGGCGATCTGCATCGCCTGCTCCTGGAAGAGCGGCACGCCGAGCGTCTTCCGGAGGACCGGTTCGAGGAGGGGGGAGGGATAGGTGACGTCCTCCTCCCCGTTCTTCCGCCGCAGATAGGGGTGGACCATATCGCCCTGGATCGGGCCGGGGCGGACGATCGCCACCTCGATGACCAGGTCATAGAATTTGGACGGCCGCAGCCGGGGCAGCATGTTCATCTGCGCCCGGCTCTCCACCTGGAAGACACCCAGGGAGTCGGCGCGGCGCAGCATGGCATAGGTCTCCGCGCAGTCCTGCGGCACCGCCTGCAGGGTCAGCGCCGGGCCGCCATGCCGGGCGATGAGCGCGAAGGCGCGGCGGATGCAGGTGAGCATGCCAAGGCCGAGCACATCCACCTTCAGGATCCGCAGCGCCTCGATGTCGTCCTTGTCCCATTCGATGGTGTGGCGGCCCGCCATGGCCGCCCGGGTCACCACGGCGAGCTCCGTCAGCCTCCCGCGGGTGATGACGAAGCCGCCGACATGCGTCGCGAGGTGGCGGGGGAAGCCGATCAGCTCCTCGGCCAGCTCGCAGGCCATGCGCAGCCGCGGATCGCCCCCGGGGTCCAGCCCATGGTCGGCGGCGATGGCGGCGATGGAGGCACCGCCGGCGCCCCAGACGGATTTCGCCAGCCGCCCGGTCACGTCCTCCGACAGGCCCATGGCCTTGCCGACTTCCCGGATCGCGCTGCGATCCCTGAACCGGATCACGGTGGCGGCGATGGCAGCGCGGTCGCGGCCGTAGCGGCGGTAGATGTGCTGGATCACCTCCTCCCGCCGCTCATGCTCGAAATCGACGTCGATATCGGGCGGCTCGTTGCGCGAGGCGCTGATAAAGCGCTCGAAGAGCAGGTCGTGCTTGCCGGGATCGACGGAGGTGATGCGCAGCACATAGCAGACGGCGGAATTCGCGGCCGAGCCGCGGCCCTGGCACAGGATGCCCTCCTGCTCGGCAAAGCGGACGATCTCGTGCACCGTCAGGAAATAGGGCGCGTAGCCCATCCCCTCGATCAGGCGCAGCTCGTGGCCGAGCTGGGCGGCGACCTTCGCCGGCACGCCCTCCGGCCAGCGCGCCGCGGCGGCCTCCGTCACCCGCCTCTCCAGGGTCTGCTGCGGCGTCAGGCCGGGATCGAGGATCTCGTCCGGGTATTCATAGGCGAGCTCGTGCAAGGAGAAGCGGCAGGCCCTGGCGACGCGCAGCGTGGCCTCCACCGCATCCTCATGCCCGGCGAAGAGGCGCCGCATCTCGGCGGCAGGCTTCAGATGCGCCTCGGCATTGTGCTCCGCGGCATAGCCCAGTGCATCGATGGTGGTGCGGAGGCGGATGGCGGTGAGGATATCGGCCAGACGCCGTCGCTCCGGCACATGGTAGCGCGTGGCGCCGGCGGCGAGCAGCGGCACGCCGGCAGCGCCGGCCATCGCGGCCAGGCGGTCCAGCCGCTTGCGGTCGTCGCCGCGGAAACGGTGCCGGGCGGCGCAGAAGAGCGGCAGGGCGAGGCTGCGGCGCAGGGCGGCAGCATCACGTCGCAGGCGCTGGGCGAAGACCTCATCCGGGGCATCGGGGGGGATGAGCGCGAGTACCATGCCCTCGGCCGCGGCGATCAGTGCCTCGCGCGGGATATGGCACTCGCCTTTCGGCGCCTGCATGCGGCCCTCGGAGAGCAGGCTGGCGAGCCGGCCATAGGCAGCGCGGTCCGCCGGCCAGGCGAGATACTCGGTGCCGTCCGCCAGCGCCACGCGTGCGCCCGGGACGAAGCGGATGCCTTCCTTCCTCGCGGCCACGGTCCCGCGCACCAGGCCCGCGAAGCTGTTGCGGTCGGCAATGCCGATGGCGGCATGGCCCAGCGCCCTGGCCTGCGCAACCAGCTCCTGCGGATGCGAGGCGCCTTCGAGGAAGGTGAAATTCGACACCGCGGCCAGCTCGGCGAACCCGCTCATCGCCGGGCGGCCTCAAGGGGTCCAAGGGCCTCCGGCCCTGGACTCATGCGAACCGCCCATGCAGCCACCATGTCACCGGCTCCCCCGGCACCGCGACGCCCGGGCGGCAGACCCAGAGCCGCGCGCCCGAGGCCAGTTCCACCCGGTAGTAGTCGCGGAAGGGCCGGTCCGGCCGCTCCCGCCACCATTCCGGGGCGATGCGCTCCGGCCCCTCCGCCCGCGTCACCCGCCAGGAGGTGCGGCCGAGCCGCAGCAGGGAGGGCGGCGCATCCGGCAGCAGCGCGACGGCCGAGAGCTGCAGGGGGCGGCGCAGCAGCCGCACCGGGCGCGGGCCGCTGCCGGGCCAGCCGGGCGGGATCTGCACGCTCTCGAAAGGCCCGACGCGCCAGGTGGCGCGTTCCGGCCAATGGCTGGCGCGCGGCGCAGGGCGCCAGACCTCGACCCGCTGCACCAGGCGGTCGAGCAGTTCCGCCAGCGCCTGCCGCCGCATGTCGGGTGACGCATGGCCCTCCCCGGGCAGCGAGACCTGCGCGGCGGCGAGCGGCGCGGTCGCGCGCGCCTCCAGCACCAGGCGCTCGAAGCCGAAGCCGGGTTCCAGCCGCTCCAGCCTCTCGCGGAACAGCCGCGCGACATGGCGCGGGTCGCGGGAAGGCAGGCCGGTGCCGATCGCCACCGTCTGCACCGCGCCATCCACGCGGAAGGCCCGCAGCACGAAGCGCCGCGCGCCCTGGCCGGCCTCCGCCAATTGCCGGCAGAGCGCCGGCAGCAGCAGGGCCAGGGTCGCGTCGACCGCCTCCCGCGTCACCACCGGCTCCAGGAAGTCCCGCGCAGCCAGGAAGTCCGGCGGCGGGCGCAGCGGGCGGAGCGGCCGCGGGCGGGTGCCGGTCGCGGCATCCAGCACCGCCGGCAAGGCCGCGCCGAAGCGCCTTGCCAGTGGCCCGCGCGGCTGGCGCAGCAGGTCGCCGATGCGGCGCAGTCCCAGCCGGTGCAATGCGCTGATGGTCGAGGGTGGCAGCCGCAGCGCGTGCAGGGGCAGGGGGGCGATGGCGCTTGCCTCCTCGCCCGGCGGCACGACGATCCCGATGCCCATGCGCGCCAGCCCGGACGCCGCCTCCGCCGTGCCGGCAATGGCGGCGTGGACCGTGATGCCGGCACGGGCGAAGCGTGTCACCAGCGTGCGGCGCAGTGCTTCCTCGCCGGGGTCCCCGCGAAGCGAGGCTTCGTGGGGTGCCCCGCCGCCATGCAGATGCGCGACACCGGTCACGTCCAGCAGCAGCCCGTCCGGCGGGTCAAGCGCCGGCAGCGGCGTGATGCAAAGCGCCCAATAGGCCAGCCGCCGCAGCCAGGCGGCATCCGCCTCCGGCGCATGCGGGTGCAGCACAAGCTCCGGCAGGATGGCCTGCGCATCCGCCAGCGCTTGGCCGGCGCGCAGGCCGGCGGCTGCGGCCTCCGGGCTGACCGCGATGAGCCGTCGCCGGCTGCCTTGGGTGGTCCAGACGGCGGCCGCGCCGCTCAGGCGCCGGCGCTCAATGGGCAGCAGCGGCAGGTGCAGCGCGGCGATGCGGCGCATGCCGAGGGGGGCGTTGCCTTCCTCGTCCCCCCGCCGGGGACCAAACCGGCCCCCGGGCCCCTGTATCGGTGACATCCCCGGAGAGGAGGACCCTGCCGGGGTCCTCCTCTCCGGGGATGGCTCAGGGTGGGGGTCAGGGTCAGGCTCTGGCCCCGGCGGGGAGCCTGGGGAGCAGAGCCCCCCGGTGCCGAGCCGCGGCGGTCCACAGACACGGCGCCTCATCGTGCACGGTGCCTCCCGCGCGCCGGCACCGCCTTCTGCTCAGCCTCCGTCGCATCATCCGGATCCAGCCGCTCCGCCATATCCAGATCCAGCCGCTCCGCGGCGGGGCGCCAGGTCACGTCCCAGCGCTGCGGCCTGCCGCCGCGGCAACGCAGCAATTCCAGGCTCCAGCGCGGATCACCCAGGTCGTGCGCGCTGCCGGTGCCGGCCAGCGCGCCGACGCGCCAGCGGGTCAGCGCGGCGGTTGCGCCGCCCTCTTCCTCGCTGTCCGGGCGCAGCAGCAGGCCGATGGCGCCGCCCGCCTCGGCGGCCAGTTGCAGCCGCCGTGCCGCGGTCAGGTCCAGGGCATCCACTGCCAGCAGCGCGCCGGCAACGCCGGGGCAGCGCAGGCTCTCCTCCATGGCCCAGAGCGCATCCTGCCGCCGCGGCGCCTGCACCAGGACAAGATCTGCGGGCGAGAGGCCGAAGCGCACCAGGCCGGGCGGCCAGGCATCCGGCTCGGGCGCGATCCACAGCACGCTGCCCCTGGACCGCGCCAGGATGAGCGCGCAGAACCCCGCCGCGGCGCCGGCATCGGCCGCCAGCACCTCATGCACCGCCGCACGCGCCAAGCCGCCGCCGGGCAGGTGGTGGTCGATGGCGTCGCACAGCGGCACGCCCTCGCCCCCGGCGCGTGTGCCGTCGCTGCGGTCCAGCTGGGCGAGACGGGCGCGCAGCGCTGCCAGCAGCGCGGGGCGGTCGATGGCATGGCCAGGAAGGGAATCGTCGGGGTGCATCATGGCGTGTTCATTCTATGTTCCTGTAGCGCACCGGGGCAGGTCAAGCGTTACCCGCAGGGAAGGCGCATGCGGGTTCATGGGTGCAGGGCAGGAATGCGCGGAAGACCCTTGAATCCCGGGCCCGGACAGCCGCAGATCACGGCAAGAGTGGAGGACCCATGAGCGCCCAACCGACCGCCCCGACTCCGGATGCCGCCCCGACTGCCCCCGGGAGCCATGTGGTGGACGGCTTCGCCGGCGCCGTCGGCAACACGCCGCTGATCCGGCTGCGCCGCGCCAGCGCCGCGACGGGGTGCGAGATCCTCGGCAAGGCGGAGTTCATGCAGCCCGGCGGCAGCGTGAAGGACCGCGCCGCGCTCGGGATCATCGAGGATGCCGAGGCCCGCGGGCAGCTCATCCCCGGGGAGCCGGGCATCGTGGTGGAGGGCACGGCCGGCAATACCGGCATCGGCCTGACGCTGGTGGCGAACGCCCGCGGCTACAAATCCATCATCGTCGTGCCGCATACCCAGAGCCGGGAGAAGCTCGACTTCCTCCGCATGATCGGCGCCGATCTCCGGCTGGTGGATCCGAAGCCGCTGCGCGACCCCGGCCATTACGTGAATTTCTCCCGCCGCATCGCTGAGGAGCTGGAGGCGAAGGGCGAGCGGGTGATCTGGGCGAACCAGTTCGGCAACCTTGCCAATGCCGCGATGCATGAGGCGACGACGGGGCCGGAGATCTGGACGCAGACCGGCGGCAAGGTCGATGCCTTCACCTGCGCCTGCGGCACCGGCGGCACGCTGACCGGGGTTGCCCGCGCGCTGAAGGCACGGAACCCGACGCTGCGCATCGTACTGGCGGATCCGATGGGCAGCGGGCTTTATTCCTGGGTCAAGACCGGCGAGGTGAAGGCCGAGGGCAACTCGATCACCGAGGGTATCGGCCAGGCGACCGCCGCGCCGGGCAACCTGGAGCACGGCCGCGCCTTCATCGACGACGCGTTGCAGGTGGCCGACCCGGAGGCGCTGGAGCAGATCTTCGACCTGCAGCTCCATGAGGGGATCTCGGTCGGTGGCTCCGCCGGCATCAATGTGGCGGCGGCGATCAAGCTGGCGCGGCAGATGGGGCCGGGCCACACCATCGTGACGATCCTCTGCGATGGCGGCGCGCGCTACCAGAGCAAGATCTTCAACCCGGAATTCCTGCGGGAGAAGGGGCTGCCGGTCCCGCCCTGGCTGGCCTGACCGTCGCGTGCCGCCTCTGGCCGGATCGCCGAAGGGCGGGACCGGCCGGAGGGGCGGGACTGAAAGAGTACCGTGCCCGGCGGGTATCCCGGGCGCGGCAACCCATGTGAGGCGCCCATGGAGATCATCGAGCTCGCCCGCACCATCCGGGAGCGCGACCCGGCCAGGCCCACCTGGTTCGAGGCCGTCACCTGTTATGCCGGGCTGCAGGCCGTGCTCATGCATCGCCTGGCGCATGCGCTCTATCGCCGTGGCTTCAAGGCGCTGGCGCGCGCCGTTTCCCACACCAACCGCTTCATCACCGGGATCGAGATCCATCCGGGCGCCAGGATCGGCCGGCGGCTCTTCATCGATCACGGCATGGGCGTGGTGATCGGCGAGACGGCGGAGATCGGCGACGACGTGCTGATCTATCACGGCGTCACCCTCGGTGGCCTCAGCCTGGCGAACCGTGCCGGCCCGGGCGGCAAGCGCCACCCGACGATCGGCGATGGCGTGGCGATCGGGGCCGGCGCGCAGGTGCTCGGCCCGATCCGGGTTGGTGACGGCGCACGCATCGGCGCCAATGCGGTGGTGGCGACGGAGGTGCCGGCGGGCGAGACCGTCATCGGCATCCCGGCCCGGCCGCCGCATGAGCACCGCATCATGCCCGCCCGCGCGGCGCCGGCTCCGAGCCCGGGCTACGGGTTGCTCGACCAGCCCTGCGACCCGGTGGGAGAGGAGATCGCCACGCTCCGCGCCGAGGTGGCGGCGCTGCGTGCCGAGATGGCGACGCTGAAGCGCCATCAGGCGGGCGTGCCGGCGGCGGAGTAGCGCGCCACGGATCCAACCGGATGCGGCGGCGTCACTCCCTGGCATGACCTGCGCCCGGCGGCGGTCGGGCCGGGCGCAGGTCCGGTCGCCCGATCCTCCGGAAGCCAGAGCGCCGAAGATGGACCTGACCGGTTGGCGGTGAGGCTGGGCGGGGCGTCTGCGCGCCAGCCAGGCCAAGCGGTGCTGGAGAGACTCGCATTCCTCCGGCGGGCATGCATCCGGCGGCGCCTGCGGCCATGACACCAAGGCGTGATCCGCTGCCGCTTGCCCCGATCCGCCATGCCGGCCGAGCGTGCTGCTTCCCGCCCCGCTGGAGATTGCCGGCATGCGCCTGGCCCCGCTCGTCGCCGCACTCGCCATCATGGCGCTGCCCGCCCGGGCGCAGGATGCGCCGCCCCCGCTGAAGCCGGCGCGCGACGTCGCCATCACCTACCGCATGCCGGATGCGCCGGTGCCTGGCATGGAGCACCGGCTGCGTATCCTGGTCTCCGCCGCGACGGGGCGGCAGCGGCAGGAGAATGCCGGCCTTGTCGGCATCACCGACCCGCAGGCGAAGCGGCGATACATGTTCTCGACCGATCGCCAGGATGGCCTGTTCGGCCGGGTGGTGGAGCAGCCGATCAGCGATGACGAGATGGACCTGGCCGAGGTGGCGCGCGACCCGGGTTTCCGCGTGACCCGGCATGGCACGGAAACCATTGCCGGCCTCGGCTGCACGGTCTGGCGGGTGCGGGAGGTGCAGGAGCCGGAGGAGGAGGCGACGGAGCTTTGCCTCTCGGCGGATGGGCTGATGCTGCGGAGCCGCGCGCAGCGGCAGGGCATGGTCTCGGTCATGGAGGCGGTGCGAATCGAGTACGGCCCGCTCGACCCGTCGCTCTTCATCCCGCCGGCAGGCTGGCCGGTGCAACGCTAGGCCGGCGGCGGGCTTTGGAGGATGCGCGGGATGGCGCCGCCGCCGCCCCGAGCCACCGAGAGGAGCGAGACATGGCGAGCATCAAGCGCAGCGCGACCGCGCAGTGGCAGGGCACGGGCAAGGAGGGGAAGGGGGCGCTGACGACCCAGAGCGGCACGCTGAAGGAGACCCCCTACAGCTTCACCGCGCGGTTCGGGGACGGGCAGGGGACCAACCCGGAGGAGCTGATCGCCGCAGCGCATGCCGGCTGCTTCACCATGGCGCTCGCCTTCAAGCTGCAGGGGGCGGGGCTGACGCCGGAGCGCCTCTCGACCGAGGCGCGGCTGACCATGGAGCAGGAGGGTGGCGGCTGGTCCATCAAGGCGATCGCCCTGGCGCTGAAGGCCAAGGTGCCCGGCGTTTCGGCCGAGCAGTTCCAGCAGCTCGCGGAGGATGCCAAGGCGACCTGCCCTGTCAGCCGGGTCCTGAACGCGGACATCACGCTGGACGCCGCGCTGGAATAGCCGGGTGCAAGACCCGGAGAAATAACTGGGAGCGCGGGGGAATGCCTTCCCCCGCATTCCTGCTTCCAGCTCAGCGCGGCGTCAGGTCCCAGGGCAACCGGTCCGCCTCCTGCAGCGCGTCCGCCCGGCTGATGCCGATGTCGCGCAGCATGCGGTCGTCCATGGCCGCGAGCTCACGGCGGGTGCGAATGGCGCGCCACATGGCGCGGAGGCCCGGGCGCGGCGCCTTGGCCGGCGCGGCATGCCAGAGGCCGAAGGTGAGGCTGCTGCTACGGATCGCCATGTGGGTTCTCCTCTCTCGACCCGAGGATGGGCTCCTCAGGCCGGGGAGGATGCGGAAGGGAGTGAAATAAGAAAAACGAATTGCATTGACGCCATCCATCAGCGTCCTTGATATGCAGGGGCAGGAGGTGCCGCCATGCTCGCCCTGCCGCCCGGCCTCGACCCCGACCTGCTGCGCAGCTTCGTCCTGATCGCTGAAGGCGGCAGCTTCACTCGCGCCGCCCAGGCGGTCGGCCGCACGCAGTCAGCCGTCTCCATGCAGATCCGGAGGCTGGAGGAGATGCTCGGCCAGCCGCTGCTGCTGCGTGGCGCCCGTGGGGTGGAGCCGACGACGCATGGCCAGTGGTTGCTGGAGCGGGCCCGGCGGATCCTGGCGCTGAACGACGAGATCGTGGCGAGCTTCCGTCAGCCGGAGGTGGCCGGAGAGGTCCGGCTCGGCTCGCCGGACGATTATGCCATCCGCTGGTTGCCCGGCATCCTCGCCCGCTATGCCGCGAGCCATCCGGCGGTGCAGGTGGAGGTGATCTGCGCCCCCTCCAATGAGCTGGTCGAGCGGCTGGCCGCGGGGGAGATGGACCTGACCCTGCTCTCGGAAGGCAATGAGCCGCCTGGCCAGCGGGTGCGCTGGCTCTGGCGCGGGCCGCTGCTCTGGGTGGGGATGGAGGAGGTGGCGCGGCGCCGGCCGTTGCCCGTGGCGCTGGCGCGCGGCGGCTGTTCCTGGCGGCGTGCGGCGATCGAGGCGCTGGAGGGGGCGGGGCTGCCCTGGCGCATGGCCTATACCTCGGCCTCGCTCTCGGGCTCCCTGGCGGTGGCCCTGGCCGGGCTGGCCGTCACGGTCGCCATGCCCTCCCCCCTGCCGGAGGGGGTGCGGCGCCTGGGGGCGGAGGAGGGGCTGCCCGAACTGCCCGATTTCGCCATCGGCCTGCTGCGCGGGCCCGGCACGCCCGTCGCGGAGGCGCTGGCGCGCCATATCGAGGAAAGTTTCCGCACCGGAGAGGCGCTGGAGGCGGCCTGACGGGCTTGAGCGTTGATGGAATTGGGTCCATCTGCGCGCGATCTTTCTCCAGGCCGCAAACAAGATCTTCACAAGGATCGCCCATGCACCGTCGTACCCTGCTGGCCCTTACGGCCGCGGGCCTTGCCGCCCCCTCCGTCCTGCGGGCGCAGTCCTGGCCGGACCGGCCGATCCGGCTGATCGTGCCCTGGCCGCCGGGCGGCTCGACGGACACCATCGCCCGGATCTTCCAGCCGAAACTGGCCGAGGTGCTGGGCCGACCGGTGGTGATCGACAACCGCGGCGGCGCCTCGGGCTCGATCGGTGCGATCGAGGCGGCGCGGGTGGCGGCGGACGGCACCACCTGGATGCTCGCCTATGACAACGAGGCGACCAACCAGACCCTGCTGCGGCTGCCCTACAAGACCCTGGAGGCCTTCGCGCCGGTAAGCCTCGTAGCGACCGGGCCGCTGGCCCTGGTGGCGCACAAGAGCACCCCCTGGAACTCCTTCCAGGAGGTGGTGGCGGCAGCCAAGGCGGCGCCGGACACGATCAGCTACGCGAGTTCCGGTGTGGGCGGCCTGGCCCATGTCTCGACCACGCTGCTGCAGCAGCAGGGTGGCTTCAGCCTGGTGCATGTGCCCTATCGCGGCGGCGGGCCGGCCCTGCAGGATTCGATCGCGGGGCAGGTGCCGCTCTTCATGTCGAACGTCGTCATCATCAGCCAGCACATCAAGGCGGGGACGCTGAAGCCGCTCGGTGTGACGACGGCCGGGGAGAGCCGGCATGTGCCGGGAGTGAAGAGCTTTGCCGAGCAGGGCTTCCCGGGCTTCGAGGCGCCGACCTGGTGGGCCTTCTTCGGCCGGGCCGGGACGCCGGAGCCGATCCTGAGGCGGATGCAGGAGGCGCTGGGTCAGGCGCTGGCCGATCCCGAGGTGCGCAGCAAGATCGAGGAACAGGGCGCCGATGTGAAGGCGACCGGGCCGGAGGAGTGCCGGCAGTTCCTGGCGCGCGAGATCGATCGCTGGGGGCGGGTGATCCGGGACAACAACATCCGGGTGGACAGTTGAGCAGGGGCTGACGGCCTGCGGCTGGAGCGGCGGGGCACAGGGCGGCTTCCGCGTGACCGGGCCCGCGTAGCCCTTGGGTATCCGGGGATGCGCGCTTCTGGGGCTGGCGATGCGCCTTCGGGGGGCAGGATATCTGCTCCTTGGGGGCGGTTGGCACTGGCCGGGGAGACAACCGGCCTTCTTCCGACCCGCCGGTGAAAGCATGATTCTGGGTGTTGACCCGGACCGCCAGCGGGCGTAGAGACTGCCCATCGCAGCGCAGTTGGGGCTTGACGGTGAGTGGCGAAATCGCCATTATCTTCGGCCCGCTGATGAGGCGGTACTACCGTCGGGTGTGGGGTTGACGGACTGGTCTTTCCGGCCAGGAAGCGGCTCTTGCTAGGCGGTTTCCATCCGGCGCTCGCTGGCTGGCTGTTCATTCAAAACTGCATCCGGTTTTGGAAGCGCGTTCAGTGGATGCGTTGCTGTTTGGTTATTCCTTGTTGAGGGATGGCTGGGTGGTGGGCTTTCCGTGGGTGTGTTCTGCTCTGTGGGTTCTGTTCGGTTTG
>NZ_JAJAQI010000020.1 GCF_020523605.1 Roseicella aerolata
GTCCTCTTCATGGCAACCCTGGCCGCCACCCGCTGGAACCCCACCATCCAACGCCACTTCCAGCAACTTACCGCCCGAGGCCGACCCAAGAAGGTCGCCCTCGTCGCCTGCATGCGAAAGCTGCTCGGCATCCTCAACGCCATCGTCAGGACCCAACAGCCATGGCGTGCCGCTTGACCCGCAACACGGTCGCTCAGAAGGTGCCGAACAGGCTGTAGAGCACCAGCACCGTCACCAGCCCGAGCAGCGGGATCAGCACCGAGACCATGCCGATATCGGCATAGCTCTCCCGGTGGGTCAGGCCGCAGATCGCCAGCAGGGTGATGACCGCGCCGTTGTGCGGCAGGCTGTCGAAGCCGCCCGAGGCCAGCGCCGAGACGCGGTGCAGGATCTCCGGGCTGATCCCCGCGGCCTGCGCCATCTCGGCATAGGTCGAGCCCAGCGTCTGCAGGGCGATGCTCATGCCGCCCGAGGCCGAGCCGGTGATGCCGGCCAGCACGTTCACCGCGACGGCCAGCGAGATCACCGGATCGCCGCCGCCCGCGCCCAGCACCGCCTCCCGGATGGCGAAGAAGGCCGGCAGGCTGGCGATGACCGCGCCGTAGCCGACCTCGGAGGCGGTGTTGAAGATGGGCAGCAGGGAGCCCATCGTGCCCTCATTCACCGAGCGTTTCACATCGGCAAAGGCGCGCCAGGAGGTCGCCAGGATGAACAGGATGGCGACGACGAGCGCGACGATGATCGACCAGATGCCGCGCACCGAGGCGATGCTGGTCGCGCCGTAGCGCGGCTCAGCGAGGTAGGCCGTGTCCATCGCCGGGATCGCCAGGTTGAGGAAGGCCCAGTTCACCGCGATGACGAGCAGGACGGGCGCGAAGGCCAGCACGATAGGCGGCTCCGGTCGCGCTGCCTCCTCGGCCGGCACGCCGGTCGGCTGGTCGGCGCCTGCCGGCGGCGGCGCCTGCCGCGGCCCGCCGACCTGCGCCGCGCCGACCGTGCTCGGGCCATAGCCATCCCCCGGCGCGGGCCGCGCGGCGAGCGGGCCGGCATAGCCCTCCCCGGCCAGCCGGGCGGAGCGCGCGCGCCAGTTCAGCCAGAGCGTGCCGCCGGCGAACATGATGAGGCCGGCGATGATGCCGAGTCCCGGCGCGGCGAAGGCATCCGTGCCGAAGAAGGGGGAGGGGATGGCGTTCTGGATCGCTGGCGTGCCTGGCAGCGCCGTCATGGTGAAGGTGAAGCTGCCCAGCGCAATGGCGCCCGGGATCAGGCGCTTGGGCGTTCCGCTTTCCCGGAACAGCGCGGCCGCGATCGGGAAGACCGCGAAGGCGACGACGAAGAGGCTGACGCCGCCATAGGTGAGCACGCCGCAGGCCAGCACCACGGCGAGGATCGCGCGCTCCGCCCCCACATGTCCGACGATCCAATGCGAGATGACGCGGGCCGAGCCGCTGTCATCCATCAGCTTGCCGAAGATCGCGCCCAGCATGAAGAGCGGGAAGAACTGCACGACATAGCGGCCGAGCGAGGCCATGAAGACCTGCGTATAGGTGCCGAGGATCGGCAGGTCGCCCTGCGCGAGCACGGCCAGCAGCGCCATCAGGGGCGCAAGCACCAGCACATTGATGCCCCGGTAGGCGAGGTACATCAGCAGGAACAGCGACAGGATGATGCCGGCGAGGCCAATCATCGGCGGAGTCCTCTTGGCAGGAACCGGGCGCCGTCGAGCCTGGGGTCGTCCCCGGCCCATCGGCCCCGGATTGGTGTTGCGCCTTCCCAGGGCACCAGGCCAGAGCGGAAGCGCGGCCGCGCAACGCGCAAGGACGCCCTGGGATGCGTGACGGGACGAGGCAGGGGCAATGTGCCCGAGCCTCGAACCCGGTTCCATCCGCCTTGTGCTGAACCCTTGCCACGAACGAACTGCGGTCTGGCGCGGGTGTTGGGACGAGGTGCTGCCAAACCCCATGGCGCGGCTGCAGCCGCGAGGATGGCGGGCGGCTCCGAAGGCTCACGAGGTATCGAAGCTGAAAATTCCAGGGGAGGGGACGAATGTCCGATTTCTACCCGAACATGTATCGACTGATTGCCGGGATCGTCGTCGTTCTGATTTTCTTCGTCACGGGCAGGCCGTACTTCTCCATGAAGGTGCGAGTTTTCCTGGCCGCCATCACCGCGGGCCTGCTGAATGCCTTTGCCGGCGGCGCGATGCTGGGGACGCCGTTGTCCGACCTCTGGCTGCGTTTCGTCATAGCCTTCGTAGGGGTGGGCGCCGGTGTCGCCCTGCTCGAGATGCTGTTCCCGGAAGGGGGGCGGCGCCGCGGCTGAGCTGCCCGGTCATGGGGACCGGCAGGCGGGTCCGGGGGCGTCCTGCCAGCGATCCCCCGGCCGTCCCGGATACCTCCGCACGGCCCGCCGGAGACCGACCGTCACGGAATTTCCGGCACGGCTTGCCCCGCCACCCAGCCACGGCATGCAGGGCAGCCCGCGTCCGGGTCCTCAGCCCGCGAGGCGGGCCAGCGCCTGCCCGAGATCGGCGATCAGGTCGGCCGGCTCCTCCAGCCCCACATGGATGCGGCACATCGGCCCGCCGAACTCGCCCGTGCCGGCGGTGCGGGTGATGTTGCCGGTGGTGGCGATCGCCAGGCTCTCATAGCCGCCCCAGCTCGCCCCGATGCCGAACAGCGCCAGGCTGTCGATGAAGCGGTAGAGGTCCTGCAAGGCGTATTGCGGCTGGAAGACCACCCCGAAGAGGCTGCAGGCACCGCTGAAGTCGCGCTTCCAGAGGGCGTGCTGCGGGTGCTCCGGCAGCGCCGGATGCAGGACGCGCAGCACTTCAGGCCGGCCGGAGAGCCAGCGCGCGACCTCGAGGCCACTCCGTTCCTGGTGCTTCAGCCGGACCGCCATGGTGCGGACGCCGCGCAGCGCCAGCCAGCAGTCATCGGGGGAGGCATACTGGCCGAGCTGCGAGCCGGCGACGCGCAGGGTCTTCCAGTCCTCCTCGTTGTTCACCGTCACGCTGCCGAGCAGCACGTCGGAATGGCCACCGACATATTTCGTCAGCGCCTGGATGGAGACGTCCACGCCCTTCTCGAAGGGCCGGAAGTGATGGATGCCCCAGGTATTGTCCATCATCACCTTGGCCCCGCGGGCATGCGCGGCGCGGGCGATGGCGGGGATGTCCTGGATCTCGAAGGTGTGGCTGCCGGGACTCTCGGTGTAGACCACCTTGGTGTTGGGGCGGATCAGGGCGGCCATGCCCGCCTCATCCACGCAGGGATCGTAATAGGTCGTCTCGATGCCCCAGCCCTTCAGCAGCCCGTCGCACAGGGTGCGCGCGGGCCCATAGGCGCTGTCCGGCATCAGGCAGTGGTCGCCGGCCTTCAGCCAGGCCATGAGTGGCACCGCAACGGCGGCGAGGCCGGTGCCGAGGATCAGGCAGCGCGTGCCGCCCTCGATCTCGGCGATCACATCCTCCAGCGCGTAGTGGGTCGGCCCGCCCTGCGTGCCGTAGGTCATGTACTGCTCGAAGCGGTGCTTCGCGCCGTCGCGCCGTGCCTCGCAATTGGGAAAGAGCACGGTGGAGCCGCGATGCACGGGCGGGTTCACGAAGCCATGCACATGCGTGCCGGCGCGGCCCGCATGGCTCATCCGCGTGGAGAAGCCGTAGCTCTTCGTCTTGGTAGTCACGTCATCCGGCATCAGCTGTGCACCTTCGGCGTCTCGGGGCGGGAGGCCCATTCGGTCCAGGACCCGTCATACACCGCCGCTTCCGGGAAGCCCGCGCGCTTCAGGCCGAGGGCGAGGATGCAGGCGGTGACGCCGGTGCCGCAGGAGGTGACCACGGGCCTTTCCGCCGTCACGCCCGCCGCGGCGAAAAGGGCGTGCAGCGCGGCCGGGTCCTTCATGGTCTGGTCGGGGTTCAGCAGCTCGGTATACGGCAGGTTCGCCGCGCCCGGCATGTGGCCGGAAGGCAGTCCGGGCCGCGGCTCCGGCGCGGTGCCGTCGAAGCGGCCCTTGGCACGGGCATCGAGAATCAACGCCCCGCCGCCGCCCTGCCGCACGATGCGCTTCACATCGCCGATGCCCTTCACCAGCTCCGCCTGGAAATCGGCGGTGTAGCTGGCCGGCGCCGGAGCAGGAGGCTCGCCCGCCTCGGTCGGGCGGCCCTCCTTGAGCCATTTCGGCAGGCCGCCATCGAGGACGGCGGCGTGATGGTGCCCGAACAGGTGCATCAGCCACCAGCCGCGCGCGGCGCTGGCCAGGCCCTTCTGGTCGTAGAAGACCACGCGCGTGGCATTGGAGACGCCGAGCGCGCCCAGCAGTCTCTCGAACCGCGCCGCGGTAGGGATCATGTGCGGCAGGCTGCTCTCGGGATCCGCCAGCACGTCGATGTCGAAGTAGCGTGCCCCCGGGATATGGGCGCCGGCGTATTTCGCGCGGCCGTCCATATTCTCGTTCGGCAGGTATTTCGTGGCGTCGAAGACGACCAGGTCGGGCTTGCCGAGCTCAGCCGCGAGCCATTCCGTGCTGACCAGATCCTCCATGTCTCACTCCCCTGCCAGCACGAGATACACGCGCCGGTTCTGCTTGCCCTTGTTCTCGAGCCTGGTGACCTCCAGCCGGCCGATCTCCGCGGTGCGGCGCACATGCGTGCCGCCGCAGGGCTGCAGATCGACCGGTGCCTCCTCCGCGCCGATGCGCACCAGGCGGATGCGGCCGGCGCCACGCGGCGGCTGGACCGAGAGGGTGCGGACCAGGCCGGGATTGGCGTCCAGCTCCTCCTCGCTGATCCAGCGCTCGCCGACTGCATGGTCCTCGGCGGCCAGGGCGTTCAGCCTTTCGGTCAGCCATTCCTTGGCGGGCGGCGCGGCCAGGTCGAAGTCGAGCCGGGAGCGATCGGGGCCGATCTGCCCGCCCGTCACGCCGGCGCCGGGGATCAGGCTGCAGAGCAGGTGCAGCGCGGTGTGCATGCGCATGTGGCGGTGGCGCAGGGACCAGTCGAGCGAGGCGGTGACGGTCATGCCGATCGGGGGCAGCGGGGCGCCCTCGGCGGGCAGGTGCAGCACCGTATCGTCGGGCCCCTTCACGGCCTTCAGGATCGGCGTCTCGCCGACCTGCTCCCCCTGGCTCCAGCGCAGCAGCCCGGCATCGCCCGGCTGCCCGCCCGCCTGGGCGTAGAAGGGGGTGCGATCCAGCAGCACGCCGTCCGGCCCGGCGGCCAGCACGGTCGCGCTTGCCTCGCGCAGATAGGCGTCGTCCCGGTACAGCAGGTCGGTCGGCATCAGGCCCATTCCTGGCGCAGCCGGGCGCGGTGGTGGCGCAGCCACCACAGGCACACCATGGCCGTCGCGTTCATGATGCGGTTGGCATCGAGCATGGCGAAGGCTTCCTCCGCCGGCAGGATGATCACGCGGGTGTTCTCGTGCTCTTCCACCAGGCCATGCGTGCCGGCCTTCCCGGGCTCGGGCAGGTGCACGCGCGCGGCGTAGTAGTGCATCAGCTCGTCGCAACCGCCCTGCATCAGCATGGTGCGGCAGATCAGCTCGAAGCGGTCGGGCCGGAGCGAGGTTTCCTCCTGCGTCTCCCGCCGCGCGACATCCTCGGGTGCCTCGCCGATCTCGCGCAGTCCGGCCGGGCACTCGATCATCACGGGATCGAGGCCGGCCGCCAGCGCGGGCAGGCGGAACTGCTCGATGAGGGCAACGGCATCGGCCTTCGGGTCATAGGGCAGCACCGCGACGCCGGCATGTCGGCGCCACAGCTCCCAGGTCAGCGCGCCGGACTGGCTGCCATCGAACCGGGTATAGGTGAAGCGCACGCGCTGCAGCGGGAAGCGGCCGTCCCAGACGACCTCGTCCTCCAGCACCGTCACGCCGGGATGCGCCGGAATCGGCGGCGCCTTCGCTGGTCTGGCTTTCATGCGGGCGGGACCCTACCCTTGGGGCCGAACGCCGTCCATGGACCCCGGAATGCCCGAAGCGCCCGCCGCCACCCCGTCCGGGACGGCGCCGCCCACGACCGACCGCGCCCGCCGCTCCGCCGCCCGCCGGCGGGCGGTGCTGATGATCCTGGGCGCGGCCGGCATCTTCTCGGTGGCCGGTGCCCTGGTGAAGGCGCTGGGCGGGCAGATGCCGCTGGCCCAGGTGGTGCTGTTCCGCAACCTCTTCGCGATCCCGGCGCTGCTGCCCCTGCTCTGGCAGGCCGGCGGGATCACCGCGCTGCGCACCCGCAATCCCGGGCTGCACGCCGCGCGGCTGGCGGGCGGCCTGATGGGGATGGTGGGAGCCTTCTACGGCTATGCGGTGCTGCCATTGGCAACCGTCACCGCGCTCGGCTTCACCATGCCGCTCTTCCTGACGCTGCTCTCCATCCCGCTGCTGGGGGAGAGGGTAGGGCCGCGCCGCGGCGCCGCGGTGCTGGCGGGCTTCGGTGGCGTGCTGCTGATGACCCTGCCGGCCGGGGCGTCGGGGGGCGATCCCCTCGGCATCCTGGCCGTGCTGCTGGGCGCGCTCGGCTGGGCGTTGGCCATGATCACCATCCGCCGCATGGGCGATGCGGGGGAGAGCAATGCGACCATCGTGCTGTGGTTCGCGATCGGTGCCACGCTGGTCTCCGCCCTGGCCAGCCTGCCGGGCTGGGTCTGGCCAAGCCCGGGGCAATGGGCCCTGCTGGCCGGAATCGGCCTGGTCTCCGCCCTGGCGCAGGTGATGATGACGGAGGGCTATCGCCGCGGCGAGGCGACGCTGCTCGCGCCCTTCGAGTACTCGGCAATTCTCTGGACCACCGCGCTGGGGGCCGTTGTCTGGGCGGAACTGCCGGATGGCTGGGACTTCGCCGGCATCGCGGTGCTGGTGGCGAGCGGCCTGTATATCTGGCACCGGGAGGTGACGCTGGGCCTGAAGCGCTGAGCGGAGCCGATCCCGAAGGGGTGGGAATGCCCCGGCGCGCCAACCGGCGCCACGGCCCGACACCGGCCGCGGATGGTCGCTACAGCGGATTGCGTTCACACCTGAACGCCCATCCGCTGGTGCTACTTGTTTTTCGAGCAGCCTCACGCACCTGGGCGTTCACGCCCTCCCGCAATCTGCTCTGGTGCCGAAGGCAATCCGTTCTGAGGCCGGTTCCGGTCAGAGTGTGGCTTCGTGGAGGGATCCGGGGGCGGGCAAGGCCCACCCGGCGCATCAGGCGCTGCCACGCGCGCCCAGCAGCGCCGCGACTTGGTCCGTTAGCTGCGCCCCGGTCACCGGCTTGCGCAGCAGGGTGAAGCTTCCCTCCACCGATTGCCCGACAGCCAGCGCCGCCGCGTCGCCGGCATAGCCCGTGACGAGAATGGCAGGCAGTCCGGGCCGCAGGCGGTGCGCCTCGCGGATCAGGGTGACGCCGTCGATGCCTTCCATGGCGAGGTCGGACACCAGCAGGTCGCAGCCCAGCCCCTGTTCGAGCCGGGCAAGGGCCATTCCGCCATCCGCCAGGTCGGTCACGCTGTAGCCGGCATCCCGGAGCTGGGCGGCCAGCACCTCCCGCACCGCCGGTTCGTCATCCACCAGCAGCACCCGGGCGGATGGTACCGCACTGCCCGGCTCGGCTCTTCGCGGCTGTGGCGCCACCAGGCCGGGCTCGGCTGCCGTGGCCGGCAGCCAGAGGCAGATCCGCGTGCCCTGCCCGGGCTCGCTCTCGATGGTCATCCGGCCGCCCGACCCTTCGGCGAAGCTGCGCGCCATGGCCAGGCCGAGGCCGGTACCCTTGCCGGCCGGCTTGGTGGTGAAGAAGGGTTCGCCGGCGCGGGCCAGCGTCGCGGCATCCATGCCTGTCCCGGTATCGGCCACCATCACGCGGACATAGTCGCCCGGGTGGAGCCCATTGGCCTCTTCGGGCCCGATGGTCACCAACCGGGCCGCGAGGGTGAGCCGGCCACCCTCCTCCATCGCATCGCGCGCATTGGTGGCCAGGTTGACCAGCACCGTCTCCAACTGGCCCCGGTCAGCGAGCACGGGCGGCAGGCCCGCGGGGGCCTCCACCTCCACCCGGATGCGGACGCCGAGCGTCGCCGCCAGCACCTCCCGCAGCCCCGTCAGCAGGGCGCCGACATCCAGCCGGTCCGCCCGCAACTCCTCGCGTCGGGAGAAGGCGAGCAACCGGCGGGTGATGGACTCGCCACGCCGCGCCGCCTCCTCGACCATCCCGGTCAGCCGGGCCACCGCGGCCGGGTCGCCGGCCCGGCGGGAGATCAGGGCGACGCCGCCCAGCACCGCCTGCAGGACATTGTTGAAATCATGCGCGATGCCGCCGGCGAGCTGGCCGACCGCCTGCAGCTTCTGCGCCTGCAGCAGCTGCGCCTCGGTGTTGCGCCGCTCCTGCATCTCGGCCTCCAGCCGCGCATTGGCCTGCCGCAGCGCGCGGGTGCGCTCGGCCACGCGGTGTTCCAGCACCTGGGCATGGTGGCGCAACTCGTCCTCCCGCTGCTGCAGCGCCGAGGCCATGCCGTTGAAGGCGGCGGCAAGCTGGCCGAATTCGGCATGGGCATCCGCGCCGGGCGCGCGGGCCGCCAGATCCCCGCTGCGCCAGCGCCGCGCCGCCGCCAACAGGGCCTTGGTGGGATCGGTGATGAAGCGCCGCGCGATCAGCAGGGTGAGCCCGAAGGCCAGCAGGCTGCCGCTGCCGAGGATCAGCACGCCCTGCAGCAGCGCGCGCTCGATGTCGCGCAGCAGCTCCTTTTCCTCGAAGCCGACCACGGCCGCGATGCGGTGGTTCTCCGCGACCGGCGGCGCATAGCCGATGAGGCGGGTCGCACCGTCGATGCTGCGCAGCCGGAGGGTACCCGGTGCCTCGGCGCCCAGGAGGGGCGCGGCGGCAGGCGGGAAGGAGCGGCCGACGAACTCGTCATGGCGGATATCGCGCGCCAGGATGATGCCCTCGGCATCCGCCAGTGTGAGAACCCCGTTCGCCAGGAAGGGCGAGCCGGCGCGCTTCATGCGGTGGAGCGCCTGTTCGAGCCAGCCGAGCTCGATCGCCGCGACCAGCGTGCTGCCGCTGACCGGCCCGGCTGCCTCCAGCGGCAGGTAGAAAGGCAGCACGCCCGCCGGCGTGGCGGCGGTGCGGGTGTGGCGTCCCGCGACGAAGCGTTGTGCCGCCCGGGCCGCGGTGACCCAGGCAGCGCCGGCTTCCTGGGCAGCGAGACCTGGCTCGGAGGCGCAGGCAATACGCCCTGCCGCATCCACCAGGGCGATGAAGGCATAACCGGGCGCATGACGGCGCAGATCGGCGAGGTGTCGGTCGCAGCCGGGTGCCAGCAGCCGCACCTCCGGGCTTTCGGTGGCGGCGCCGAGCAGGATGCGCGCGCCCTGCGCAATGCCGTCGAGATTGCCGGCCAGGAGCTGCGCCTGCTGGATGGCGAGGTCGTTGAGCTGCGCCTTGCGGTCCGCCCACTGGCTCCAGGCGATCGCGACCTGCATGGCCAGGATCGGCAGGAGGGAGGTGGCGATGATCAACAGCAGCCGCGTTGACAGCCGCACGCCTCCGCGCCGCAAGCACCAGCGCCGGAGCAGCGGGCGGCGCACCGCAGGCCGGGCGGGCACGCCCTGGTCGGTGACGGTGAACGCCTGACGCATGCGGACTCATGACCTTGAAGTTAATAACGGACGACAAACTACCTTTTTCGTTGAGGGATTGGTTTCACGCCGCCGAGAGCCTCGCCCGGGCCCGCACGGCCCGCCTGTCTCTTGCGGGGCATGCAATCGAGTGACGGCCGTGCCGCTTGCCAGAGCACCGGCGGATGTTATGTAATAACGTCATGCCTTGGCCTTTTCCCGATCCGCTCGCCCTCTCCTCGGGCGCCGGTGCCCGCCTGGTGCTGGCCGGGCTGGTTGCGGCCGCGCTCTGGGGGGCCGTGGCCTGGGCAATGGCAGCATGAATCCGGCCGAGATCCGCCTGACCGACCTGACGCTGACCCATGCGCGGCGGCCGGCGGTGCATCACGTCTCCGGCCGCTTCGCGCCGGGCAGCCTGACCGCCGTGGTGGGGCCGAACGGGGCAGGCAAGTCCACCCTCCTGCGGGCCCTGGCCGGCCTGCACCGGCCGGAGACCGGCCGGATCGAGGGGGCGGCCGGCCAGATCGCGCTGCTGCCGCAGGCCGCGGCGGTGGACCGGGCCTTCCCTATCGCCTGCCTTGATGTCGTGCTCTTCGGCCTCTGGGGTGAGACGGGGGCCTTCCGCGCCATCGGCCGGGCGGGGCGGGAGCGGGCGCGGGCGGCGCTGGCTGCGGTCGGCCTTGCGGGCTTCGAGGCCCGGCCGGCCGGCAGCCTTTCCGCCGGGCAGTTCCAGCGGCTGCTCTTCGCCCGCCTGCTGCTGCAGGACGCGCCGGTAATCCTGCTGGACGAGCCCTTTAACGCGCTTGATGCCCGGACCGCCGCCGATCTGCTGGCCATGGTGCATCGCTGGCATGGCGAGGGGCGCACCGTGGTCGCGGTGCTGCACGACCTGGACCTGGTGCGGCGCGAATTCCCGCTGAGCCTGCTGCTGGCGCGCGACTGCCTGGGCTGGGGCCCGACTGCCGAGGTGCTGACCGCGGCCAACCGGCTGCGCGCCCGCATGATGGCGGAGGCCTGGGCCGCGGAGCCCGAGCCCTGCGAACGGCGGGACGCGGCCTGATCCTCGATTTCCTCCTCGGCCCGTTCGTCGATTACGGCTTCCTGCGGCGCGCGCTGGTGGGCTGCCTGGCGCTGGCGGCCGCCGCGCCGCCGCTCGGCCTCTTCCTCATGCTGCGGCGAATGAGCCTGACGGCCGATGTGCTGGCGCATGGCATCCTGCCGGGCGTGGCGGCCGGTTTCCTGCTGGCCGGGCTTTCGCTGCCGGTCATGGCGGCGGGGGGCTTGGTCGCGGGGCTGGCCGTTGCCGTCGGGGCGGGCGCGCTCTCCCGGGCGACGGGCGGGCGGGAAGACGCGTCGCTCGCCGCGCTCTATCTGGTCGCGCTGGCGACAGGCGTCGCGCTGGTCTCCTGGCGGGGCAGCGCGGTCGAGCTCACCACCTTGCTCTTCGGCAGCGTGCTGGGCGTGGACGATGCGGCGCTGCTGCTGATGGCGGGCAGCTCGACCGTGACGCTGGTGGCGCTGGCCTTCGCCTGGCGGCCGCTGGTGCTGGAATGCTTCGACCCCGGCTTCGCCCAGGCGGTCGGCGCGCGCGGCGCCTGGTGGCATGCGGGCTTCCTGGCGCTGGTGGTGCTGAACCTGATCGCGGCCTTCCAGGCGCTGGGGACATTGATGGCCGTCGGGCTGATGATGTTGCCGGCGATCGCGGCGCGGCACTGGGCGCGGCAGGTGGGTGGGATGACCTATGCCGCCGTCGCGATCGCCGCGGCCAGCGCCTATGGCGGCCTGCTGTTTTCCTTCCATGCGGATGTGCCGAGCGGGCCCGCGGTGGTGCTGGCAGCGGGCTTCGCCTGGCTGCTCTCGGTCTTGTGTGGGCCGGTGGACGGGCTGCTGCCGCGGCTGCTGCGCCGGCCGCATCTGGCCGGGTGAAGCGCCGGCGGCGGCTGCGGTAGCCTTTCCCGCCTCGGGAGGAACCGCACATGTCCGAAACCAGCCCCGCCTTCGCCCCCGTCCTGCGTGCGCCCGGGGAGGGAGCGCGGAACCACGCCTTCGGCGAGCGCCTGATCCGCATCCGGAGCGCCGAGACCGCCGGCCGCTTCGCCTTGTGGGAGGAGCCGGTGCCGCCCGGCATGGGCCCGCCCTTGCATGTCCACCACAGGGAAGACGAGTTCTTCCAGGTGCTGTCCGGCCGCTTCCGCTTCCGCTGCGGCGCGACGGTCGGGGAAGGCGGGGAGGGGACCGCCGCCTTCCTGCCACGGGGCGTGCCGCATGCCTTCCGCAATATCGGAACCACGCCCGGACTGCTGCTGATCGGCGTGACGCCCGGTGGGTTCGAGGAGTTCTTCCTGGAGGTGGCGGATGCGGGCGTCACCGACCCTGCCGCCGCGGCGGCGATCGGCGCGCGCTATGGGCTGGACTTCGTCGGCCCGCCGCTGGAGGAGTGAGCGGCGCGGCCGACCGGCATGCACCTTCGCCAGGGCTGACCTGGCTCTCTGCCGCCATCCCCTGGGGCGCGCAGCGGAAAAGGATTGCTCGGCTGAGGGCCGGGCAATCCCCTGCTGTCCGTGTCCGGCGGTGCTTACCGCGCCCGCTCGATGTTCCACATCACGGGGAAGCCGAAATCGATCACGCCCTTCAGCTCGGCACGCCAGACCGCCGGGCTGCGGAACTGGCCGCTGATCGGGAAGGTGACGTTCTCGATCGCCAGCCTCTGCAACTCGGCCGCCAGCGCCTTGCGCTTCGCCGGGTCGCTCTCGGCCGCATAGGCCTCCAGCACCGGCTTCATCGCCTCCACGCAATAGCCCCAGGGCTGGTTGTTGGTGCAGTTGTAGCCGATGCCGACATTGGACAGCGGGTCGGACATGTCGAAGCCGGTATAGACCACTGGCACTAGGTTCCAGCCGCCGCGCTCGATCGGCTCCCGCGCCACCCAGCGGCCGGCGATGGAGGACCAGTCGGAAGCCTGGACATCCAGGTTGATGCCGGCGCGCTTCAGCCGGTCGATCACCACCAGCGCCATCGGGTTGATCAGCGCGGAATCCGCGGGCTGCAGGATGACGACGCGCTCATTGTTGTAGCCGGCTTCCTGCAGGAGGGCCCGGGCGCGCTCCAGGCTGGGCTGGCGGATGATGTCGCCGCCGGCCTCGTTCGTATAGGTCGTGCCGCACATGAAGATGGAGACGCAGTCGGGGGAGGCCATGCCCTCTGGCAGGCCGTGCGCCGCCACGATCTCGGTGCGGTCGAGCGCCGCCTGCACGGCGCGGCGCATGGCGAGATTGTTGAAGGGCGGCAGGTGGTGGTTGATCGAGACGCCGCCCATGATCTGGGAGATGCCGCCGGCCTGGGACAGCACCAGGTTCCGGTCGCGTCGGAAGCGCGGCAGGTAGTCGAAGGGCGCGTATTCCAGGTAATCGACCTCGCCCTGCGTCAGGGCCGCGGCGCGCAGGGAAACGTCTGTCATGGTCAGGAACTCGACGCGCTCGGCCAGCGGCCGCTTGCCGCCGGCGAGCCCGTCCGCCGCTTCCTCCCGCGGCTTGTAGGCGGGGTTGCGGCGGAAATGGGTGCGCTCGCCGGGAACCCAGGCATCCCGGTCGAAGAGGAAGGGGCCGCTGCCCATGATCTCCCGCACCGGCGTGGTGGGCGGCGTCGCATTGGCGATACGCGCCGGCATGACGAAGGGCACATGCACGCTCGGCTTGCCCAGCGCCTCGATGACATGGCCGAAGGGCTGCGAGAGTTCGAGCACGAAGGTGGCGGGATCGACGACCTTGATGTCCCGGGTCGCGGCCATCATGCGGCGGCCGATCGAATCGCGCTGGCCCCAGCGGCGGATGGAGGCGACGGCATCCTCCGCCGTCACCGCCGTGCCGTCATGGAATTCGAGGCCGGAGCGCAGCCGGAAGGTCCAGACCATGCGGTCCGGGCTGGCCTGCCAGGACTCCAGCATCTGCGGCCGGTACTCGCCCTTGCTGTCCATGGCGACGAGCGTGTCGAAGACCATGTAGGCGAAATTGCGCGTGACGAAGCTGGGGCTGGCAATCGGGTCGAGATTCTGCAGCCCGACATTGACCACCAGCCGGATCGGCCGGTCGCGCTGCTGCGCATCGGCATGGCCGGCGGAAAGGGCAAGGCCCAGGGCGAGGGGCGTGGCGGCCAGCAGGCCGCGCCAGATGCGAAGCATGATCGGGTCCCTTCTCAGCGCGTCTCGTGATGAGCCGCCCAGGCCTCGGCGACCTCCGTGCAGGTGGCGAACCAGACGCTCGGGAAATCGCGGATCCAGGCGATCATCTCGCGCAGCAGCGCGATGCGGCTGGGCCGGCCGGAGACCTGCGGGTGCATGACCAGGTTGTAGAGCCCGCCCCAGCGATGGATTTCCTGGAACTCGGTCTGGAAGATCTCCTTGATGTGGCTGTTGGTGAAGATCGGGCGCGGGCTCTTGATGGAGAAGAGCGCATAGGGCGCGTCGTCCAGGCTCCAGTGCCAGGGCAACTCGATCGGCCCCGGCCGGCCATCCGGCATGACGTGCCGGTAGGGGTTGATGTCATCGAGCAGGGAGGAATCGTAGAGGAAGCCGTGCTTGTCGAGCAGGCGGATCAGGTTGTCGCTGGTCTCCCCGGCCGGTGAGCGATAGCCCTTCGGCACCACGCCGAGCACACGCTTCAGGCTGTCCAGCCCGCGCTCCATCTCCTCCACCTCCTTGTCGGGATGGGCGGGGTCGATCCAGGCATGGCTGTAGCTGTGGTGGCCGATCTCATGGCCTTCCTTCAGCACCATCTCGCAGCGATCAGTGTGGTTCTCCACCGTCCAACCGGGGATGAAGAAGGTGGCGGGGACGCCGGCATCCTTCAGGGTCTCGAGGATCTTCGGCACGCCGACCTTCGCGCCGTATTTGCCCTGGCTGAGGATGCCGGGGCGGCGGATGTTGTCCGGATCCCGCGCCATCCAGAGCGTCTCGGCATCGAAGTCGAAGGTCAGCGTGACGGCAACCCTCGCGCCCTCCGGCCAACGCACACGCATGTCGATCATCGGCTCACTCCCCATCCCGTGGCAGGTGTCGTCCCGCCAGCCAGCCGCCATCCACGCCGATCACCTGGCCGGTGACATAGGAGGCATCCTCCGAGGCCAGGAAGGCGATCACCGCCGCCACCTCCTCCGGCTTCGCCGCGCGCCGCAGCGGCGTCGGCTCCAGCACGGCGCGGCGGTAGTAGTCCTTCTGCAGGTGTCCCTCGGTCATCGCCGTCTCGATCACGCCGGGCGCCACGGCATTCACCAGGATGCCTGTCGGGCCGAGCTCGGCGGCGAGCTGGCGGGTGAGTTGGGCGATGCCGGCCTTGGCCACGGCATAGGCGGTGGTGCCCGGCACGCCGGCGATGCCGAAGACGGAGGAGACGGAGACGATCCGCCCGCCCGGCCGCGGAAGGTGCGGCAGCACGGCGCGTGTCACCCGCAGCACCGACGTCAGGTTGGTGTCGATGAAGCGCTCGATCAGCGCGTCATCGGACTCGGCGAGAGCCCGGGAGCCGCCGATGCCGGCATTGTTCACCAGGATGTCGATGCGACCGAAGGAATCGAGCGCAACGCGGGCCAGCCGCTCCCCCGCGCCGCGCTCCGCCAGGTCGATCGCCAGCGCCCTGCCGCCGATCGCGGCCGCGGCGTCCGTGACGGCGGGCAGGCGGTCCGCCAGCAGTACCTGCGCGCCCTCCCGCGCCAGCCGGGCCGCGGTGGCGGCGCCGATGCCGCGCGCCGCGCCTGTCACGATGGCGGCGCGGCCGGTGAAGCGTCCGGGCATGATCCTGGACGCCTGATTCACGGTGCCGGTGCCCGGGCTGGCGCCCTGTGCTCCCTGCCGATCAGGTGTGTCAGGCGCGTCAGGCAAGTCGGCCTCCATCCACGGGCAGGGCGACGCCGGTGATGAAACCGGCGCCATCGGAGAGCAGGAAGAGCACCGTCTCCGCCACCTCCTCGGCCGTGCCGAAGCGGCCCAGCGGGTGGCGGGTGCGGAAGGCCGCCTCCCGTGCCGCCCGTGCCGCCGCGTCGCCGGCCGAGGCGAAGGTCGCTTCCAGCATCGGCGTCTCGATCGAGCCGGGGCAGACGCAGTTGACCCGGATGCCCTCGCCGGCATGGGTCAGCGCCAGGCTGCGCGTCAGCATCACCACCGCGCCCTTGCTGGCGGAATAGGCCGGCAGGGTGGCGGAGCCGGCGAGGCCGGCGGTCGAGGCGAAGAGCACCATGGCGCCGCCGCCCGCGGCCCGCATGGCCGGCAGCACCGCCCGCACCGTCAGCCAGGTCCCCTTCACATTGACCGAGAACAGCCGGTCCCACTCCGCCTCGGTCGCCTGGTCCACCGGTTTGGCCGGGCCGAGCATGCCCGCGGCGGCGACCAGCAGCGAGACGGGGCCGAGCCGTGCTGCCACCCGCGCCGCCTCCTCCAGCGCCGCGGCCGAGGTGACATCGCCCGCGACGGTCAGCGCGCCGGGACAGTGCGATGCCGTCTCCGCCAGGCCCGCTGCGTCCTGGTCAAATAGCAGCAGGCGCGCACCCTCACGCGCCAGCGCCACCGCGCTGGCGCGGCCAAGGCCGGACGCGGCGCCGGTGACGAAGGCGACCCGATCCGCGAACCGGCCAGCCATCCCGTCCTGCGCCATCGCCCGCCTCCGTGCGTCACACCCGCAACCCGCGGAACGGAGTCACGCCTCCGTGCCTTCGTCTCCGCCGATCGGCTTGGGCCGGGATGGTGCGGCGATCCCGCCGGGCCGGCAACCCCGCGCGTCAGTCGCCGCGCGCCGCGGCCCGTTCGCGTGCCCGCACCCGCTCGCGGTGCACGGTATAGAGCCCGCTGCCGATAATCACCGCCGCGCCCAGCACCGTGCCGCCATCCGGCACTGCGGCGAAGATCAGCCAGCCCAGCGTCGTCGAGAAGATGAGTTGCACATAGGAAAAGGGCGCGAGCAGCGAGGCCGCCGCCTGCCGGTAGGCCAGGATCACCAGATACTGCCCGACCGAGGAGCAGACGCCATGCGCAAGGCCGAGGCCGAGCTGCCACAGCGTCGGCATGACGAAGACGAAGGGCACCAGCGCGGTCAGCAGGAGGAGCCCGGTGCCGGCGGACCACAGCACCGTCGTCTCGGTCCGGTCGCCCGCGCCCATCCTGCGGGTGATGACGATGGTCGCAGCCCAGCAGAGGGCAGAGGCAACGGGGAACATCGCCGCGGCGGAAAGCGCGCCGCTTCCGGGCCGGATCACGATCAGGGCGCCCATGAAGCCGACAATGACCGCGGCCCAGCGCCTGATCCCGACCTTCTCGGCGAGGAAGACGATGGAGAGCGCGGTGACGAAGCCCGGCGCGACATAGGTGATGGCGGTCGCTTCGGCGATCGGCAAGAAGCCGAGCCCGGCGACGAAGAGCACGGCGGAGCCGACCAGCGTTAGGCCCCGCAGCAATTGCAGCCGCAGGCGCCTCGGCCGCTGGCGCAGCACCCGGCCGCGTGCTGCGAGGACGAGGGCGAAGGCCATGAAGACGAGGTAGCGCAGCCAGGCGACCTCGACCGCCGGCAGGCCCTCCAGCCGCATCAGCTTCGCCATGGCGTCGGAGACCGAGAAGAGCACGACGGAGGCGAGGATCAGGAGGATGCCCGGCAGCACCCGTTCGGCTGCCGCTTCGGTGGTGGTCGTACTCAACGGGGAATTCCTGCCGGCTTGGCTCCAGCATAGGGGGGCGGGACGGCGGCGTCCCGTGATCATCGCATCACGATGCCTCCCCGCCGGCCCGTGCTATGGCTGCGGTCGGGGAAGGACAACGGCCGCATGACCAGCATCCTGCAGATCTCGGACACGCATCTCTCGCCGCGCACGAGCCTGTTCCGGCGGAACCTGGCGCTGATCGCCGCCTGGGCCGAGGCGGCGCGGCCTGACCTGGTGGTGGTGACGGGCGATCTCTCCCTGGACGGGGCCGACCGGGAGGAGGACCTGGCCTTCGCCATGGGCCTGCTGCGCCCGCTGCCGGCGCCGCTGCTCGTCCTGCCCGGCAACCATGACGTGGGCAGCGATCCGCGCACGATGCCCAAGCAGCCGGTGGATGCGACGCGGCTGGCACGCTTCCGGCGGCTGGCCGGCGAGGATGCCTGGGCGCGGGACCTGCCGGGCTGGCGCCTCATCGGCCTCAACACCGAGATCATGGGCACCGGCCTGCCGGAGGAGGCGGCACAGGCCGGCTTCATCCGCCAGGCTGCCGCCGGTGTCGGGGAGCGGCGGATCGCCCTCTTCCTCCACACCCCCGCCTTCACCAGCATGCCGGAGGATCCGCGTTTCGACTACTGGGCGGTGGCGCCGGAGGCGCGGCCGGCCCTCGCGCCGCTGCTCGGGCATCCCGGCCTGAGCCTGGTCGCGTCCGGCCACCTGCACCTGTACCACCAATTCGCGCGCGGCCCGGTCCGCTATGCCTGGGCGCCGCCCGTCTCCTTCCTCTGCGAGCCGGCGATCCAGCCCGGCATTCCGGGCGAGCGCCTGCCCGGCGCGCTGGTGCACCGGCTGGGCCCGGATGGCGCGGAGACGAGTCTGCTGGCGCCGGACGGGATGGAGCACCACTGGCTGAAATCCGTGGTGCAGGAGATCTATCCGCGCTGAAAGGCGGCGGGTACGAAGAAGGGCGTGCTCTCCAGCTCCGGCTCGGCGAAGGCCTCCAGCCGGCCGCGCATCACGGCGATGTCCTCCCGGAAGAGATGTGCCGCGATGCGCTGCGCCAGCCGCTCCGCCCCGATCGAGGCACCGGGGATGTCGGAAGCGATGGCGCCCAGGCTTGCCATGGCGGCATGGCTGAACAGGTGGATGCGGGAGAGGCCGGGGCAGGCACCGGGCTCGCGCGCCTCCAGCTCGAAGCCCTCGCCCAGCCAGGGGAAGCGCGCCAGTTCGGGCCGCCGCGCCTCGGGCGGCGGGGCATGGCGGTCGCCCCAGCTGGCGATCTGGCCGGCGAGCCCCGCCAGTTCCGGGATGCGCGCGGCATCCACCACGAAGCCGGTGCCGAGGATCAGGAAATCGGCCGAGGCCCTGCCTCCCTCGGGCATGGTCAGCGCCACCGCCCGGCCCTCGCGCCGCGCGCCGGTGATGGGTGTCGAGAAATGAATGCGGAAGCCGTCGTGGCGCAGCGTGCGCAGCACCGTCTCATGCGGCGGCGGCGATTGCAGGTCGGCCATGTAGACCAGCAGCCGCCATTTCTCCTCCGGCGGCAGGCCGGCCCAGCCCTCGAAGAAGCCGGGATGGGCCGAGCCGCGGCCCTTGTTGATCTGCGGCAGGAAGGGCCGGCGGGCATAGATCTCGACGCCGGCCGCGCCCTGTTCCAGCGCCGTCGCGGCATTGTCCCAGGCTGAGGCGCCGGCGCCCAGCACGGCGACGCGCCTGCCGCGCAGCCGGGTGAAGTCGATCGCCTCCGCGCTATGGGCAGCGAGGGCGGGGAAGAGCGACGGGTCGATGCCGGGCGGGATCGCGGCGCCGCCCGTGCCGGCGCGGCCGGTCGCCAGCACCACGCGTCGGGCATGCAGCACCCGCTCGCCTTCCGGCGTCGCCAGCGTCGCGGCGACCATGCCGGCGCCGGGCGACAGGCGCAGGACCGAGACGCCGTTCCGCACCGGCACGTCCAGCATCCGCCGGACCCAGAGGATGTAGTCCTGCCAGTCGGCATTCGGGATCTTGTACAGCCCTTCCCAGGCCGCCATGCCGAAGCGCGCCTCGTACCAGGCGCGGAAGGTCAGGCCGGGGATGCCGAGGGGGATGCCGGGCAGGTGCTTCGGGCTGCGCAGCGTCTCCATCCGCGCATAGGTGATCCAGGGGCCCTCCAGCCCTTCCGGTGCGCGGTCCACCACCTGGATGTTGCGCACGCCCTTTAGCAGCAGCGCCCCGGCCGCCACCACCCCATACATGCCGGCGCCGACGACCAGCACGTCGAGCGCCGGCTCGCCATCCGGGCCCGCGACGGTTGCTGGCCAGTTCGCCGGGGGCAGGCCGAGCAGCGCGAGGTCACGCGCGACGCGGCGCTCATGCACCGCAAGGGAGTCCAGTCCGTCCATGCGGCGCAGCTTGCCAGGGCACGGGCAGGGCGGCCAGCCGGGCTCCGGTGCGGTCGCGGGCGCTTGCCTTGGCCTGTGCCGGCCCGTGCCCACATCCTTTCCGAGAGTCAGGAGGAGCAGGCCGATGACCGCCCTCTCGCCCGTGCTGCCAGGGCCCTTCCTGCCGCCCGCGCCCGTGCCGCGGGAGCAGGACATGTCCTTCTTCGCCCAGCTCCGCGCCTTCCGCAGCGACGTGATCCGCACCTGGCCGCGCCGCGCCTATGAGGAGCCGGTGCTGGAGCGGCTTTTCCTCGGCCGCAACACCCTGCTGGTGAACACGCCCGAGGCGGTGCGGCATGTGCTGGTGGATGCGGCGGAGCGCTATGGCCGCACCCCGGCGACGCTGCGGCTGCTGCGGCCGCTGCTTGGCAACGGGCTGATCCTCAGCGAGGGCGCCGCCTGGAAGCACCAGCGCCGCACCCTCGCGCCGGCCTTCGCCCCGCGCGCCATCGCCCTGCTGGTGCCGCATATGCGGGCGGCGACGGAGGAGGCGCTGGCGGTGCTGCCGACGGACCGGCCGGTGGACCTGCTGGGCTTCGCCCAGGCGCTGGCCCTCGAGATTGCCGGCCGGACCATGGTCTCGCTCGGCATGCGGCGCTACCGCGCCAGCCTGCGCGACCGGCTGGAGCGCTACGGCGCGGCGAGCGGGCTGCATCTGCTCGACCTCATCCTCGCGCCGGATCTGCTGACGCCGCATGACGTGCTGCGCCGCTGGCATGGCCGGCGCTGGATGGCACTGATCGGCCGCATCGTCGCGGCGCGGCAGCGGGAGAGGGGGGCTGGTCAGGCCAGCGCCGTGCCCGGCGGACCGCCGCAGGACCTGCTCGACCTCATCATGGCGGCGCGCGACCCGGAGACGGGGCGCGGCTTCACGCCGGAGGAGGTGGAGGACCAGGTCGCCACCATGCTGCTGGCCGGGCACGAGACCACGGCCCTGACGCTCTTCTGGTCGCTCGTGCTGCTCGCCCAGGCGCCCGCCTGGCAGGAGCGCCTGGCGGAGGAGGCCGGGGCGGCGCAGCAACCGCTGACCCGCGCCGTGCTGGATGAGGCGCTGCGGCTCTACCCGCCCGCCTTCGCCATCGCCCGGCTGGCGCGCGAGCGGGACACCGTTGCCGGAATCAGGCTGAAGCCCGGCGATGCCGTGGTGGTCGCGCCCTGGGTGCTGCACCGCCACAAACGGCTCTGGGAGGCCCCGGAGGCCTTCGATCCGCGCCGCTTCCTGCCCCCCGCGCCACCGCCGGACCGCTTCGCCTATCTGCCCTTCGGCGCCGGGCCGCGGGTCTGCATCGGCGCGCATTTCGCGCTGACCGAGGCGGTACTGGTGCTCTCGGCCCTGTTGCGACGCTTCCGGGTGCAGATGGTCACGCGCCGGCCGGTCCTGCCAGTCGCGGTGATGACGACCGTGCCGGACCATCGGCCGATGTTTCGCCTCGCCCCGCGTTGAGGGCAGGCGGCCAGAAGGGCTGGATGGCGCGGTAGCCGAGCGTCGCCACGCCCGCCTCCCGGCACCAGGCGGCGATCGCACCTTGCTCCAGCAGGGCATGTTCGCGCAGGCGCCAGCCGGCATGGTCCGGTGCGATGGCCTCGATGTCGCCCGGCATGGCGCAGTGCAGGGCGAGATGGGTGACGCCCGGGGGCAGCGTCCCGATCATGCGGTGGTAGCCGGCCTGCGTCTCCTCCGCCGGCACGGCGAGGGTGCCGCGGATCCCGTCCGGCAGCGGCAGCCCGGCCGCCTCCAGCGCCGCGACGGCCCGGGCATAGGCCGCCGGCTCCGGCGCGAAGCCGATCCGGCGGGGCAGGACCGGCACCAGCCCATGCTCGCGCGCGAGGGCGATGTGGCAGCCCAGCAGCTCGGGCAGCATCGCCGCGGCCATATGCGCATCCAGATGCGTCGGCCGCAGCCCGGCGGCCAGCGCGCGCCCGACCTGCGCCCGTAGTTCCGCCTCGGCGGCCTCCGGCACCAGATGCCGGCGGAGCGAAGCGACATCGCGCCAGAGATAACCATCATCGTCGATCAGGCCCGAGGCACGGCTGCGGGTCGAGATGGGACCCCAGCGGTAGTGCCGCCACTCGCTGGTCAGCGTCAGATGGATGCCGAGATCGAGCATGGGGTCGGCCGCGCCGGCCTCGGCGATCTCGCCGAACCAGGGGCAGGGCACCATGACGGAGCCGCAGGTGACCAGACCGCGCGCGGCCAGCGCCAGGAAGGCCTGGTTGCCGGCATGGCACATGCCGAGATCATCCACATGCAGGATGGCGGCGCGCGCGAGGCCGAGCCGCGCCGCCAGCGGCGATGCTTCCGTCATGCTGCCTTATACCACCGCGCCGACATGCCGGCGCATATCGGCGGTCCCAGGCGGCGCCCATTCGGGCGCTCAGCCGCTTTCAGCGGCTGCAGGTCAGGCATGATGCGATCCGGCATCGGATATGGCCGCGGCGCCTCCCCGGAAGCCGCCCTGGCGGAGACGTGCCCGGCATGGCGGCGCCGATGCCGCACCGGTCGCGATCCGCGACGGCGCCGCCGCGTTCCGGGCGCAGGAGGGACCAGCCCATGTCCGACCTGCTTCCCCGCGATGCCGTCCCGCCCGCGAGCGAGGCGGAAATCGGCCAGCTCATCGGCTCGGTCGCCGAGCCGCTGCCGCCGCTGGCAGATCCCGAGGCCTTCGGCGCCGCCTTCGATCGCTTCGCCGGCGCGCGCGTCGTCCTGCTCGGTGAATCGACGCATGGCACCAGTGAGTTCTATCGGGCGCGCGCCGCCATCACCCGTCGCCTGATCGAGCGGCACGGCTTCACCATCATCGCCGTCGAGGCGGACTGGCCCGATGCCGCGCGGATCGACCGCTGGGTGCGCCACCGCGGCCCGCCGCGGGCGGAGGAGGGACCGGCCTTCACCCGCTTCCCCAGCTGGATGTGGCGCAACGCCGAGATGCGCGACTTCGTGCAGTGGCTGCGCGCCCGCAACGCCGGTCTGCCGCTGGAGCGCCGGGCGGAGTTCCGCGGCCTGGATGTCTACAGCCTCGGCGCCTCCATGGCCGCGGTGCTCGCCTATCTCGATGCCCATGACACGGAGGCGGCGAAGGCCGCGCGCCGGCGCTATGCCTGCCTGACGCCCTGGCAGATGGAGCCGGCCGATTACGGCCGCGCCGTGCTGTTCGGCAACCGGGAGCCCTGCGAGGACGCCGCGGTGCAGCAGTTGCAGGACCTGCTGGCGCGGCAGGTGGCGGAGAGGACCGCCGAGGCCGGCGAGGCGCTGTTCGACGCGGCGCAGAATGCCCGCGTGGCGCTGGGCGCGGAACGCTACTACCGGCTGATGTACCGCTCCGGCACCGAGAGCTGGAACCTGCGCGACCGGCACATGTTCGACACGCTGCGCGCCCTGCTGCAGCGGCGCGGGCCGCAGGCCAAGGCCGTGGTCTGGGCCCATAACAGCCATATCGGCAATGCCGCGGCGACCGAGATGGGCTGGTCCGGCGAGTTCAACATCGGCGAGCTCTGCCGCACCGCCTTCGGCGAGGAGGCCGTGCTGATCGGCTTCGGCACCGGTCGCGGCACGGTCGCGGCGGCCGATGACTGGGGCAGCGAGATGCAGATCAAGCGCGTCCGGCCGGTGCGGCCCGACAGCCATGAGGCGCTGTTCCGCGATCATGCCCCGGCCTGCTCCCTGACCGATCTGCGGCCTGCTTCCGCGCCCGAACTCCGCGCGGCCCTGGCCCGGCCGCGTCTGGAACGCGCGATCGGCGTGATCTACCGGCCCGAGACCGAACGGCAGAGCCACTACTTTGAGGCGGTCCTGCCGGAGCAGTTCGACGCTTTCGTCTGGTTCGCGGAGACACAGGCGGTGACGGCCCTGCCGGGTGCCGAGGAGGGCGGCCCCGCCGACGCGGCGGAAACATTCCCCTTCGGCCTGTAGCAGCCATGCCGGCGGATGCGGCGCAACTCGACAGGCCGACCGACTGGTCGGCGGCGGTGCAGCGGATCCTCACGGGCGATGTCCGTCGCGTCCTGGTCCTGGGCGCACGGGATGCCGGCAAGAGCAGCTTCTGCCGCCTGCTGCTGCATCAGGCCGCGGAGGCGGGGCGTGGCGTCGCGCTGCTCGATGTCGATCCGGCGCAGAAGCTGGTGGGGCCGCCTGCCTGCGTCACGCTCGGACAGGGTGTTCCGCTGGCCTGCACCGCGCTTGCGCTGGTCGGCAGCTTCGATCCCCTGCGCGGTTGGGACCGGCTGGTGGCGGGGGCGGGGCGGCTCACCGAGGAGGCTGGCGCGGCGGCGCTGCTGGTGGCGAATACCAGCGGGTTGCTGGCCCGTGCCGGGCGGCGCCTGAAGGCGGCGAAGATCGCCGCGGTGCGGCCGGACCTGCTGGTCGCGCTCGGTGAGGATCCCGGCCTCGACGCGATCCTGGCTGATCATCCCGGGCTTCCGGCGCTGCGGCTCGGCCGCTCGCCGCTGGCCCGGCGCAAGGGGGAGGGGGAGCGGCGCAGCCTGCGCCGCGCAGCCTTCGATGCCTATTTCGCCGGCGCGCCGGTCCGGACGCTCGACCTCTATGGCCTGTGGCGTGAGGGCATGGCGGCCGGCGAGGCGCTGCCCGGGCCGGGGCAGGTCGTGGCTCTGGCCGACATGGCCGGGCGCGACCAGGTCATCGGCCTGGTGCTGGGTGGCGCGCCCGATGGCGGCAGCCTGCTGCTGCGTGCCCCGCCGACGCAGCGGCCGGTCGCCGGGCTGCGCTGGGGCCCGCTGCGGCTGGAGGGCGACCCCGGCACGGCAGCGCTGCAACCGGCTTCGCCGGTTCGCGCTGAGCGCAGGGGCCAGGCTGATCCGGCACGGTCCGATCTCGCAGCGGAAGACCCAGGATGAGCGATTTCGAGCGTCGCCCCTACCCGCAGGCGCTGGCCGCCGATCACGACCAGCCGGCGCCGGGCAGCCAGGCCCGCATGCGGCTGCAGCCGGACAGCGACCTCTCGAACTACCGCCCCGCCGGCAAGCTGCGCGGCAAGGCGGCGCTGATCACCGGCGCCGATTCCGGCATCGGCCGTGCGGTCGCCCTTGCCTATGCCAAGGAAGGGGCCGACATCGCCTTCGCCTTCAACCACAGCGAGGAGGACGCGGCCGCGACGAGGCGCCTGGTCGAGCGCGAGGGGCGCGTCTGCCTCGCCCTCATGGCGGATGTGACGGTCGAGGCGGACCGCGCGCGGCTGGTGGCCGAGACGGTCGGCGCCTTCGGCCGGCTCGACGTGCTGGTGAACAACGCCGCCTATTTCGAGGGCGACGGGACCCTGGAGGAGATCGAGCCCGCCGGCCTGCGCCTGGTCTTCGAGACCAACGTCATCGCCTACATGCTGATGGCCAAGGCCGCGCTGCCGCATCTGGAGAAGGTGGGGGGCTGCATCATCAACACCTCCTCCACCACCTCGATCCGCGGCAAGATGGGGTCGCTCGCCTATTCCAGCAGCAAGGGCGCGGTGAATGTCTTCACCAGATCCCTCGCGCTGGAATTGGCAGAGCGCGGCGTGCGGGTGAATGCCGTGGTGCCGGGGCCCTTCTGGACACCGGCGATCGCCACCTCCTCAGAGGAGACCGTGGCGCGCTTCGGCAGCTTCACCATGCTCGGGCGGGCGGGCCAGCCGGAGGAGATCGCGCCGGCCTATGTCTTCCTCGCCGCGGCCGATGGCAGCTACGTCACCGGCGCGCTGCTGGAGGTGAGCGGCGGGTTCAAGTCCGTGGACTGAACGCCCCCGGCGCTTGCCCGGGCCGTTGCCCGGCCGCTAGACCCGGGGCCAGGGTGACGCCGCGCCGCGCAAAGGGGAGGGGAAGGGCATGGAGAGGGACCTGACGGCACTCGGGGACTGGCTGGCGCGCCATGTCGAAGGTTTCCGGGGGCCCTTCACCCTGAACCGCCTCTCGGGCGGGCAGTCGAACCCGACCTACCGGATCGCCGCGGCTTCGGGCGATTATGTCCTGCGGCGAAAGCCGGACGGCAAGCTGCTGCCCTCCGCCCATGCCGTGGATCGCGAGTTCCGGGTGATCGGCGCGCTGCATGCGGCGGGCCTGCCGGTGCCGCGGGTGCATGGCTATTGCGACGACCCGGCGGTGATGCCGACGCCCTTCTTCGTCATGGAATTCGTCGCCGGCCGCATCTTCTTCGACCCGCGCCTGCCGGAGGTGCGGCGCGAGGAACGCGCCGGGCTGTTCGACGCCATGAACGACACGCTGGCGCGGCTGCACAGTTTGGATCCGGCCGCGATCGGCCTCGGCGACTATGGCCGCCCCGGCAACTACATGGCGCGGCAGATCGAGCGCTGGACGCGGCAGTACCGTGCCTCCGAGACCCAGCGGATCGAGGCCATGGAGCGGCTGATCGCCTGGCTGCCGGAGCGCCTGGCGGCGGCGGACGACCCTTCGGTCTCGGTCGTCCATGGCGATTGCCGGCTGGACAATTTCGTCTTTCACCCGACCGAGCCGCGCGTGGTCGCGGTGCTGGACTGGGAGCTTTCGACCCTCGGCAGCCCCCTGGCGGATTTCGCCTACAACGCCATGACCTGGCGCATCGCGCCGGAGCTGTTCCGTGGCCTCGCGGGCAGCGACCTCGCCGCGCTCGGCATTCCGGCCGAGGCGGACTATGTCGCCGCCTATTGCCGCCGCACCGGGCGCCCCGGTTTCCCGGCGCTCGATTTCTACGTCGCCTTCAACCTTTTCCGGCTGACCGCGATCATGCAGGGGATCGCCAGGCGGGTGCTGGACGGCACGGCGGCGGGCGAGGGCGCCGAGGCGAATGGCCGGCTGGCCGCGCCGATCGCGGAGCTGGGCTGGCAGCAGGCGCAGCGCGCCGGGGGCTGACGGCCCCGCCATGCCGGAGCGGTTCGCCGACGGGCGCGAAGCCGCGCTGCAGTCAATGAAAAGCAGCCGAATCGCGTTCGGCCCTGGCTGGAATTCGCGCTAGGCTGGTGGCCCGGAGCTGCCAGCCGTGACCGCCGCCATCCGCAAGATCTGCCATGTGGACCTCGACGCCTTTTATGCGAGCGTCGAGCAGCGCGACGACCCTTCGCTGCGCGGCCGGCCGGTTGCCGTCGGCGGCTCGCGCGAGCGCGGCGTGGTCGCGGCCGCGAGCTATGAGGCGCGCAAATACGGCGTCCGCTCCGCCATGCCATCGCTGCAGGCGATCCGGCTCTGCCCCGAGCTGGTCTTCGTGCCGCCGCGCTTCGATGCCTACCGCGCCATCTCGCGCCAGATCCGCGCCATCTACGAGGAGTACACGCCGCTGGTCGAGCCGCTCTCGCTCGACGAGGCCTATCTCGATGTCACCGAGAACCTGAAGGGCATCCCCTGGGCCAGCCGGATTGCGACCGAGATCCGGGCAGCGATCCTGGAGCGCACCGGGCTCACCGCCTCGGCCGGGGTGTCCTACAACAAATTCCTCGCCAAGCTCGCCTCGGACCACCGCAAGCCCAACGGGCAGTTCGTCATCACGCCGGAGATGGGGCCGGGCTTCGTCGAGGGGCTGGAGGTCTCCCGCTTCCATGGCATCGGCCCTGCGACCGCGGCCAGGATGCACCAGCTTGGCATCCGGACGGGGCGGGACCTGAAGGCGTGCAGCCTCGGCTTCCTGCAGCAGCATTTCGGCAAGGCCGGGGCGCATTTCCATGCCATCTGCCGCGGCGAGGATGACCGCCCCGTCCGGCCCGACCGGCCACGCAAGTCATCGGGGAGCGAGACGACCTATGCGCGCGACCTGGCGGAGCCGCGGGAGGTCGAGGCGGGGATCGAGGCCCTGGCGGGCGAGGTCTGGGCCTGGTGCGCGCAGCACCGCTGGTTCGGCCGGACCGTGACGGTGAAGCTGCGCTATGCCGATTTCCGTACCCTCACGCGCAGCCGGACACGCGCCGGGCCGGTTGCGAGCCGGGAGGAACTGGCAGGCATCGCACTCGGGCTGGTGCGCGGCCTCTTCCCGCTGGCCAAGCCGGTGCGGTTGCTGGGGGTGACCGTCTCGGGCGGGGAAGCGGCCGGGCCAGGTGACCCGGCGCAGGCGCGGTTCGAGTTCGGGTAGCCAGGCCCGCTTGCGTGCCGGCGGGACGAGGGCTCGGCAAGGCCGCCTGCGCGCTACCCGCCGCGCCGACCGATCACCCGTGCGAGCAGCATCAGCAGCAGGCCCGCCGCGACCACACCATAGGTCTCGGGGTCGCGACGGATCGCCGCGAGGGCGGCCTCCGGAACCCAGAGCAGCGCGTCCCAGCCGAACCAGTGCGCCGCGAGCCCCAGCAGCACCAGCATCGCGCCGATGGCCGAGAGCCAGCGCGCCATGCTCAGCCCGGGCGCCGCGAGCGGTCGCGGGCGAGCGCGTCCTCGACCAGGCGGCGGTCGCGCGCATCCTGCTTCCGGCCGCGCACCACCAGGAAGGCCCAGAGCACGGCAAGCGCCCAGGTCATCAGGCCGGGCACGAAGGGCAGGACCAGCAGCACGAGGCCGGAGAGCCAGAGCAGCGCATTGAAGACCGCCTGGAAGGGGCGGCCGGCGAGCAGGATCGCGAGCGGCGGGACGAGGATGGCGAGCAGATACATCACGCACCGAAACCGTTGGGGCGAAGCATGGTTGCACGTCGCCGGGCACCGCCTGCGCGATATGAAGAAAGCCGCCGGCGCGGGTTGCGCCGGCGGCCCCTCCAGGCCCGGGGGAAGCCCCCGGGCGGCGTCCGAGGCGAAGCCCTCAGACCGAGTAGTACATCTCGAACTCGACGGGGTGCGGGGTGTGCTCGAAACGGTACACCTCGCCCCACTTCAGCTCGATGTAGCTCTCGATCTGGTCCTTCGAGAACACGTCGCCGGCCAGCAGGAACTCGTGGTCGGCCTCGAGCGCGGTCAGCGCCTCGCGGAGCGAGCCGCAGACCGTCGGGATGCCCTTCAGCTCCTCCGGCGGCAGGTCATAAAGGTCCTTATCCATCGGGTCGCCCGGATGGATGCGGTTCTTGATGCCGTCCAGGCCGGCCATCAGCATGGCGGCGAAGGCCAGGTAGGGGTTCGCGCCCGGATCCGGGAAGCGGACCTCGACGCGCTTCGCCTTCGGGCTGGTCGCGTAGGGGATGCGGCAGGAGGCGGAGCGGTTGCGGGCCGAATAGGCCAGCAGCACGGGGGCCTCGAAGCCCGGGATCAGCCGCTTGTAGCTGTTGGTCAGCGGGTTGGTGAAGGCGTTCAGCGCCTTGGCGTGCTTGATGATGCCGCCGATGTAGTAGAGCGCCGTCTCGGACAGGTCGGCATAGCCGTTGCCGGCGAAGACCGGCTTGCCGTCCTTCCAGATGGACTGGTGGACATGCATGCCGCTGCCGTTGTCGCCGTAGATCGGCTTCGGCATGAAGGTCGCGGTCTTGCCGTAGCTGTGCGACACGTTGTGCACGCAGTACTTGTAGATCTGCATGTGGTCGGCCTGCTGCACCAGCGGGCCGAACTTGGTGCCCAGCTCATGCTGCGACTGCGCCACCTCATGGTGGTGCTTCTCGCCAACCACGCCCATCTCGATCATGGTCGAGAGCATCTCGGCGCGCAGGTCCTGCTCGGAATCGACCGGCGGAACCGGGAAGTAGCCGCCCTTGACCACCGGGCGGTGGCCCATATTGCCCTCCGGGTAGTCCTTCAGGCTCGCGCCCGGACCCTCGATGGAGGTCAGCTCGAAGGTGCCGTAATTGCCGCCGGTGCCGAACTTCACGCTGTCGAAGACGAAGAACTCGGCCTCCGGGCCGAAGAACGCCGTGTCACCGATGCCGGTGGCCTTCAGATAGGCCTCGGCGCGCTTCGCGGTGGAGCGCGGGTCACGCGAGTAGAGCTGGCCGGTCGAGGGCTCGACGATGTCGCAGAACAGGATCATCTGCGGCTTCGCGGAGAACGGATCCATGCAGGCCGTCTCGGGGTCCGGCATCAGGATCATGTCCGACTCGTTGATCGCCTTCCAGCCGGCGATGGAGGAGCCGTCGAACATGATGCCGTCGGTGAAGGTGTCCTCCTCGACGGTCGAGACGTGCTGGGCGGTGTGCTGCCACTTGCCACGCGGGTCGGTGAAGCGGAAGTCCACATACTCGACGCTGTGCTCCTTGATCATGTCCATGACCTTGGAGACGGCGGCTGCCTTGTCTGCCATGAGCTGTATCCTGTACCCTGACTGGTCCCGAGATCCCTTGCGGGACCTCCACTTCGCCCCCTAGCGCGGCGCGGGCCGCGACCCGTGCCCCGTGCCGCCTTGCCGGCGGCTTGGAGCACAGGGTTTCCGCCGCGGGCCGTGGGCTCGTCCCGGCCGCGGCGTCATCATCCTGTCCCGCTCCCGGCGGGCACCGCCCTCGGCGGCGACCGGCAGGGCCGGGCAGGCCACTGACACCAGGTCCTAGACCGCGTCCTCGCCCCGTTCGCCGGTGCGGATGCGGATCACCTCCTGGATGTCGGAGATGAAGATCTTGCCGTCGCCGATGCGGCCGGTACGGGCGGCCTGCTGGATCGCCTCCACCGCGCGGTCGACCAGGTCATCGGTGCAGACCACCTCGATCTTCACCTTGGGAAGGAAATCGACGACGTATTCGGCCCCGCGGTAGAGTTCCGTGTGGCCCTTCTGGCGCCCGAAGCCCTTGGCCTCGACCACGGTGAGGCCCTGCAGACCGATCTCATGCAGGGCGTCCTTCACCTCGTCGAGCTTGAAGGGCTTGATGATGGCCTCGATCTTCTTCATCGGCTCCGCTTTGCGTTCCGGGGATGGACTTCGTTCCGAAGCAGTCCCGGCATGACGCTTCCTCCTGACCTTTCCGCCCGTTCCGGCGGTGCCGGCGCGAGGTGTTTTGCACGCCCCGTGCCACGGCTTCAATCGGCCCACGGGGCGAAATCCACGGGATTTTGGCCGAATGCCGCCTGCAGGCTGAGCAATATGTACAAATTGCAGGCAATTCCCGTTCCGTCCCTGGCTTGCGGCGGGGTGAGGTCGAACCCATTATGCGCCCCACCTCCGGGGATTGTTCCGTGGCCTCCGGCCCTGCCGGCACGCGACATCCCGATTCACCGCATCCATCGGGAAGGGCAGGGCGGAATGCAGCCCCAGAACAGCCTGCTGTCGGCCACCGGCACGACCATCTTCACCATCATGAGCGCGCTGGCGCTGGAGCATGGCGCGATCAATCTCGGCCAGGGCTTTCCCGACTATGACGGGCCTGAGGATGTCATCGAGGCCGCGGCGGCCGCGCTGAAGGACGGCCGCAACCAGTACCCGCCGCTGACCGGTGTGCCGGAGCTTCGCCAGGCCGTCTCCGCCCATAACCGCCGCTTCTACGGGATCGAGGCCGATCCGAATGCCGAGGTGGTCGTCACCTCCGGCGCGACGGAAGCGATCACCGCCTGCTTGATGGCCGTCCTGAACCCGGGCGACGAATGCGTGCTGATCGAGCCGCTCTATGACACCTACCTGCCGGTGGTGAAGCTGCTCGGCGCCGTGCCGAAGCTGGTCCGCCTCTCGCCCCCGAAATGGGAGCTGCCGCGGGCCGAACTCGCCGCGGCCTTCGGGCCGAAGACCAAGGCCATCCTCTTCAACACGCCGATGAACCCGACGGGCAAGGTCTTCACCGCCGCCGAGCTCGCCTTCATCGCCGACCTCATAGCGAAGCACGACTGCTACGCCATCTGCGACGAGGTCTATGAGCACCTGACCTTCGATGGCTGGAAGCACATCCCGCTGATGACCCTGCCGGGCATGCGGGAGCGCTGCATGCGCATCGGCAGCGCCGGCAAGACCTTCAGCCTGACCGGCTGGAAGGTCGGCTACATCACCTGCGACCGGTCGCTGGCGCCGAATGTGGCGAAGGCGCACCAGAACCTCACCTTCACCACCGCGCCCAACCTGCAGCGCGGAGTCGCCGTCGGGCTGATGAAGGATGACGACTATTTCGCTGGACTCTCCTCCGGCCTGCAGGCCCGCCGCGACCGGCTGGCCAAGGGGTTGGCCGAGATCGGATTCGGGGTGCTGCCGACCCAGGGCAGCTATTTCATCACCACCGACTTCCGCCCGCTGGGCTTCAACGGCGACGACGTGGCCTTCTGCCGCGCCCTGACCGAGGAGGCGAAGGTCACCGCGATTCCCGTGACGGCCTTCTACGCCTCGGCCGATGCCCCCAGCCACTACGCCCGCTTCGCCTTCTGCAAGGGGGAGGCGGTGATCGACGAGGCGCTGGCCCGGATGCGGAATTGGGTCGCTTCGCGCGGCCGGCAGTTGACGGCGGCCGCCGGGTAGCCCTATCACCCCGCCGCCCGGGCGATGAACCGCCCGGGCCGTGCGGCGGCCATAGCTCAGTTGGTAGAGCGCCAGGTTGTGGTCCTGGATGTCACGGGTTCGAGTCCCGTTGGTCGCCCCACCCTCCCTTTCCCCCGAACCGTCCCGCCGGCAGGATGCGCCCGCAGGAGATGGGGGAAACGACCCGATGCAATTGAGACTGGATGGCCGCGCGGCGCTGATCACTGGCGGCTCGAAGGGGCTGGGCCTGGCCATCGCCAAGGCCTTCGCAGGGGCCGGTGGCCGCGTGGCGATCGTCGCCCGCGATGCCGGGCAACTCGCGAAGGCCGAGGCGGAGATCAAGGCGGCGGCGCCGGAGGCCCGGATCGCCGCCATCCCGGCCGATATCAGCACGGCCGAGGGCTGCGAATCGGCTTTCACCGCCGCCGAGAAGGCCTTCGGGCAGGTGGATATCCTGGTGAACAATGCCGGGACCAGCCAGCGCGGGCCCTTCCTGGAGGTCTCGGACGCACTGTGGCAGAACGACCTCGACCTCAAGCTCTTCGCCGCCATCCGGCTTGGCCGCCTGGTCTGGCCGGGGATGCAGGCGCGGCGCTGGGGGCGGATCATCAACGTGCTCAACACCGGCGCCAAGGCGCCGCCGGCCGAGGGGGCGCCGACCGCGGTGACCCGCGCCGCCGGCATGGCGCTGACCAAGGTGCAGGCGAATGAGGGCGCCAAGCACAACATCCTGGTCAATGCCCTGCTGGTCGGGCTGATCGACAGCGACCAGCACCGCCGCCGCCACGCCGCGAGCGGCACCAATGAGAGCTACGAGGAATGGCTGGCGAAGCTTGGCGCCTCGCTGGCCATGGGCCGTTACGGCCGACCGGAGGAGTTCGCCGCCACCGCCCTGTTCCTCTGCAGCGAGGGCGGCGGCTACATCGCCGGCACGGCGATCAATGTGGATGGCGGCCGCAGCCCGGTCGTCTGAAAACCTCACGGACAGCGAAGGGAGACCGGGGGAGGTGCCTCCCCCGGGCCTTCCCGTCAGCGGTTCCGCGGATTGGCGCCGGAGGTATTGGATCCCGTCGCCCGGTCATAGGCCCTCTCCGCCGCGGTGCCCGGCGGGTTGCCGCGGGTGCCATCGGCCTGGGAGGGATAGGCGCCCGAGGTATTGGTCCCCGCCGTCCGGTCGAGGGCCCGCTCGGCGGCCGTCCCGGACGGGTTGTTGCCGGTGCCGTCGGCGCTGGTGCGCGGGCTCTCGGTCGCCCGGTCATAGGCGCGCTGCAGGGCGGTGCTGGGCGGGTTGCCGCGGGTCCCGTCGCGGGTGTTGTCGCAGGCGGCGAGCGTGGTCAGCACCGCGGCGGCTGCGAGACCGCGCAGCAGGGGGGAGGTGTGCATGAGAGGCGTTCTCCTTCGGACTGTTCCGGGCCTGAGTCAGGGCCGGTCGTTCCGGATAGCGCAGCGGGGCAGCTTGGGTTCCGCCGGGGCCTCGTCCGCGCGCGCGGCATCTGCTAACCGCGGCACTCGGCTCGGATCGGCGGGAGGCAGCGCATGGCGGCGGAAATGAAGGTGGCGATCGGCGGGCTCGGCGCGATCGGCGCGCATCTGGCCCGCGCGCTGGATGCCGGCGTGCAAGGGCTGCGCCTCACGGCGGTCGCGGCGCGGGACCAGGAGAAGGCGAAGCGCACCATCGCCGGCTTCCGCGCGCCGCCGGCAGTGGTGGCGCTGCCCGAACTCGCCGAGCACGCCGATATCGTGGTCGAGGCCGCGCCGGCCGCGGTCTTTGAGCAGATCGCGGAATCGGCCATCGCGCATGGGCGCATCTTCGTGCCGTCCTCGGTGGGCGCGTTGCTGCCGCGCATGCATCTGGTGGATCGGGCACGGGAGACCGGGGCGCGCATCGTGGTGCCGACCGGCGCGCTGCTCGGACTGGATGCGGTGCGCGCCGCGGCCGAGGGCGAGGTCGAGAGCGTGACCATCGAGACCCGCAAGCCGCCGCGCGGGCTGGAGGGCGCGCCCTATCTGATCGAGAACGGGATCGACGTCTTCGCCATCACCGAGCCGAGGATCGTCTTCAAGGGCAATGCCTTCGACGCGGCGCGCGGCTTTCCGGCCAATGTGAACGTCGCCGCCGCGCTGGCGCTGGCCGGGATCGGTCCGGAGCGGACGCAGGTGGAAATCTGGGGCGACCCGACCGTCACCCGCAACACCCACACCATCAAGGTCGAGGCGGCGGCGGCACGCCTGACCATGACCATCGAGAACGTCCCGAGCGAGGAGAATCCGCGCACCGGCAGGATCACCCCGCTTTCGATCCTCGCCTGCCTGCGTGGCCTGACCAGCACGCTGAAGGTCGGCAGCTAGCCCGGCCGGGCGGCGGCCGGTGCCGCTGCTCGTCTTCGCCTATATCGCCTTCATCGGGCTCGGCCTGCCGGACCCGCTGCCTGGCACGCTGTGGCCGGTGCTGCGGCCCGATTATGGCCAGCCGGCGGCGGCGCTGGGTGCGCTGCTGCTTGCGGTCTCGGCCGGGACCATGGCGGCGAGCATCCTCGCCGGGCGCGCCATCGCGACGCTCGGCACGGGCGGTGTGCTGGCGGGCAGCGTGGCGCTGACGGCGATGGCGGCCCTGGGGGCGGCAACGGCGCCGCCCTGGCCCGCGCTGGTCGCGCTGGCGCTGTTGTCGGGCCTCGGCGCCGGGGCGGTGGATGCGGCGATGAATCTCTTCACCTCGGCGCGCTTCGCGCCGCGCCACCTGAACTGGCTGCATGCCTGCTGGGGCGTGGGCGCCACCCTGAGCCCGGCCCTTGCCACCGGCCTGCTGGCCTTCGGCGCCTCCTGGCAGGCGGTCTATCTGACAGTCGGGCTGATGCTGGCGGCGCTCGCGTTGGCCTTCGCGCTGACGCGGGCCCGCTGGGGCGGGCCGGAGAAGGCGGATGGGCCGCGCCTGTCGGCGGTCTCGGTGCTGCGGAACCGGATGGCGCGGCGGCAGATCCTCGCCTTCTTCGTCTATTGCGGGGTGGAGGCTGGCACCGGGCAGTGGCTGGCGACGGTGCTGGTGGAGACGCGCGGCGCCGATCCGGCGATGGCCGGTGCGGCGACCGCGCTGTTCTGGGCGGCGCTGACGCTCGGCCGCGTGGGCCTCGGCTTCGTCGTCGACCGGATGGGGCCGGATCGGCTGCTGCGCCGGGCCGTCCTGGTCGCCGCACTGGCTTCCGTCGGCTTCGCCTTTGCGCCGCCGGGCTTCGACCTGCTGGCGGTCGGGCTGCTCGCCCTTGCGCTTGCGCCACTCTACCCGACGCTGATGGCGCGCACGCCGGCCCGCCTTGGTGCTGCGGCGGCGATACATGCGGTGGGCTTCCAGGTGGCGGCGGCCACCCTCGGGGCCGGGCTGTTGCCCGCCATCCTGGGTCTTGCACCCATTGCTCTGGTGCCCCTGTTGCTGGCAGCCCTGGCCGCTGCGCTGGCGCTGCTGGTGCGCCGCATTGCCGCCTGACAACCCGGGCTGGCAGCACGACCCTGCCTGGGGTCATCATCATCGCCGGTGCGCATAGCTATGGTCGGCAGCGCTGCGGCCCGGCCGGAGCGCCCCGCGCCCGGTGCGGCAGGGTAAAGCCTTGCCTCCCACGCTGCGGGCAGCGGAGGCATGATCCCACCGGGGTGGGGGGGACGAAGCGCCTGGAAGAGGAGTGCTTCCATTCCTCTTCCAGGCGGCAGGTGTCAGCCGCGCGGCAGCAACTGCTCCGCCAGCACCGCCCAGTAGCTGGCGCCGACCGGCAGGATGGCGTCGTTGAAATCGTATTTTGGATGATGGACCTGCGGGTCTGCCGGGCCGCGGCCGGCGCCGAGCATGATGTAGTTCCCATCCTTGGCGTTGAGCATGTAGGAGAAATCCTCGCCGCCCATGGTGGGCACCGGCATCTCCACCACCCGCGCCTCGCCGGCCACGGCCTGCGCCGCCCGGATGGCCAGCTTCGTGCTCTCCGTCTCGTTCACCGTCGCGGGATAGCCGCGGTCGAACACCGCCTCCGCCGTCGCGCCGAAGGCGGCGGCGATGCCGGTGACGAGCGAGGTGAACTTTGCTTCCAGCAGGTCGCCCACCTCCGGCTTGAACCAGCGGGCGGTGCCGCGCAGGGTCACGGTCTGCGGGATGACGTTCCAGGTATCGCCGCCCTGGATATGCCCGATAGTGATGACGCCGGCCTCCACCGGCTCCAGGTTCCGGGCGACGACGCTCTGCAGCGCGGTGACGATCTGGGAGGCGATGACGATCGGGTCATTGCCCTGATGCGGCATGGCGCCATGCGCGCCCTTGCCAGTGATCACGGCCTTGATGTTGGCGGTGGCCGCCATCACCGGGCCGTCGCGCCAGAGGAAGGTGCCCTCCGGCGCGCCCGGCCAATTGTGCATGCCGAAGACGCGCTCCATCGGGAAGCGCTCGAACAGGCCTTCCTGGACCATGACATTGCCGCCGCCGCCGGCCTCCTCGGCCGGCTGGAAGATGACATAGACGGTGCCGTCGAAATTACGGGTCTCGGCCAGGTACTTCGCAGCACCAAGCAGCATGGTGGCATGGCCGTCATGGCCGCAGGCATGCATCTTCCCCGGCACCCTGGAGGCGTGGGGAAGGCCGGTCGCCTCCTCAATCGGCAGGGCGTCGATATCGGCGCGCAGGCCGATGGCGCGGCCGCTCTTGCCCTGGCCGCGGATCACCCCGACGACGCCGGTCCGGGCGATGCCGGTGATCACCTCGTCGCAGCCGAACTCCCGCAGCTTCTCGGCGATGATGCCGCTGGTCCGCACCTCCTCGAAGGCGGTTTCGGGATGGGCGTGAAAGTCCTGCCGCCAGGCGGTGAGCTCGGGGTGGAATTCGGCGATCCGGTTCAGGATGGGCATCGTGCGTGTGTCCGGCTGAGGTTGCCCGGGTATTGGGCGTTGCAGTGCCCGGCGCAAGCCCTGCGCCGACCCGGACCGGTCCAGGGGGCGCCTGCCCCCTGGCGGAGGTGGTCGGAAAAGGGGGCAGCGCCCCCTCCTGCTACTCGCCCTCCGGCCGCAGGAAGGCGAGGTCCGCGCCCTCCGGCGCCTGGAGCACCTGCTCGAACATCAGCTTGTCCCAGCCGCGCTTCGGCTTCTGCGGCGGCTGCCAGGCGGCGCGGCGGCGGGCCAACTCGGCCTCCTCCACCAGCAGGTCGAGCCGGCGTTCCTTCACCGAGAGCCGCACCCGGTCGCCGGTCTCGACCAGGGCAAGCGGCCCGCCGGCCGCGGCTTCCGGCGCGATATGGAGGACGATGGTGCCGAAAGCGGTGCCGGACATGCGGCAATCGCTCATCCGCACCATGTCCTTTACGCCGTGCCGCGCCAGCTTCTTCGGGATCGGCAGGTAGCCGGCCTCCGGCATGCCCGCTGGCGTCAGCGGGCCGGCATTCTTGAGGATGAGGATGTCCTGCGGCGTGACGTCCAGGGTCTCGTCATCTATGCGGTTGGCCAGGTCCTCCAGCCCATCGAAGACCAGGCAGCGCGCCTCGGTCTCGAACAGGGCCGGCGTCGCGGCGCTGCGCTTCAGGATGGCGCCGTCCGGCGCCAGGCTGCCGAAGAGCGAAACCAGGCCGCCGACCGGGCTGACCGGGGCGTTGCGGGCTCGGATATAGGTGCGGTCGACGAAGGGCGTCCCGGCATCGATCTGCTCGGCCAGCGTCTGGCCGTAGAGGTCGATGGTGTCGAGATGGAGCAGGTCGCGCAATTCCCGCAGCAGGGCGACCATGCCGCCGGCGGCGTGGAAATCCTCCATATAACCCTCGCCGGTGGGCTTCAGGTCCACCAGCACCGGCGTCTCCTCCGACAGCGCATCGAGGCGCTTCAGGTCCACCTTCACCCCGGCGCGGCCGGCGATGGCAGCGAGGTGCACGAGCGCATTCGTCGAGCCGCCGAGGGCGAGCAGGACGCGCAGCGCGTTCTCGACGCTCTTCCCGGTGATGAGCTGGCTGGGCTTCACCGGGTGGGTGATGAGGCGGACGGCCAGCGCCCCGGCCTCCTCCGCCATGCGCAGCCGGTCGGAATGCACGGCGGGGGCGGAGGCCGCCATCAGCGGCATGAAGCCGAGGGTCGCGGCGATGCAGGCCATGGTGGAGGCGGTGCCCATGACGCCGCAGGTGCCGCTGGTCGTCGCCAGCTTGCCCTCGATCTCGCCGATCCGCTCCCGGGTGACATCGCCGGCGCGATAGCGGGCCCAGTAGCGGCGGCAATCGGTGCAGGCGGCCAGCCGCTCGCCCTCGAAGCGCTGGGCCAGCATCGGGCCGGTGACCAGCATCACGGAGGGCACGTCGGCGCTGGCGGCGGCCATGAGCTGGGCCGGGACCGTCTTGTCGCAGCCGCCGATCAGCACCGCGGCATCCATGGGCTGGGCCGAGAGCATCGCCTCCGTGTCCAGCGCCATGAGGTTGCGGTAGTGCATGGAGGTCGGCGTCAGCGAGGGCTCGCAGAGACTGACCGTGGGGAAGGCGAGGGGGAGGGCGCCGGCGGCGAGCACGCCGCGCTTCACCGCCTCGACCAGTTCCGGCACGGAGCGATGGCAGTTGTTGTAGTCCGAGGCGGTGTCGGCGATGCCCACAACGGGCTTCTCGAGCATCGTCCGCGAATAGCCCATGGAGGCCGCGAAACTCCGGCGAAGATAGAGCGCGAAGTCGCGGTCGCCGTAATTGGCCGCGTTGCGGCCAAGTCCATGAGGGGGTTTGGTGGTCATCGGGGCGTTCCTCCACGCCTGCCCCGCCATCGCCCGCCCGCCTCAGGCCGGCGGGCGATGGCGGACGCAGCAGGGCTTGTTGCCGTCCAGGTCGCGCATATAGGCGCCGTAATGGTCGGCATGGTAGTGCGGCCGCAGGCCCGGTCCACCCTCCCCCGTCCCGCCGGCAGCGAGCGCCGCGGCATAAGCGGCATCCATCGGGGTGCGGTCGGCGGCCTTGAAGGCAATGGTGACACCGTTCCCGATGCCGTCCGGGCAACCGTCGAGCGGGCGCAGCACCCAGGAATGCGGCGTCGTTCCGGCATGGCCGGCCTGGCCCCGCGCCAGGCCCGCTTCCTGTCGGCCAGGGCCGAGCGGGGCGAGGATGCGGTCGTGGGAGGCGACGGCGCGGGCGATGTCGCTCGTGTCGGAGGTGACGTGGCTGGGCGCGGCAGCGGCTCCCTCCGCTTGCTGGGAAGGCCTCCGTGCCACGGCCGGGCCCGATCCGGGCTGCGGCGCCTGCACGGGCGATGTGGTATCATGATACCGCATCTAAAAAACCCTGCTTTTCCCTTGACCTGCGGCCGATCGGCGGCCATAAGGCGCGCCTCATTCCCAACCGGACCTATCGAGACGATGTCGCTGCAAACGCAGACCCGCTCGCTGAAGCCGGCGGACGTGCAGAAGGCCTGGGTGGTTGTCGATGCGGAGGGCCTCGTGCTCGGCCGGCTCGCCACCATCATCGCCATGCGCCTCCGCGGCAAGCACAAGCCCCAGTTCACCCCGCATGTCGATTGCGGCGACCATGTGATCGTGGTCAACGCCAAGAAGGTGAAGGTGACGGGTCAGAAGGCGGAGCAGTCTGTCTTCTACTGGCACACCGGCTATCCGGGCGGCATCAAGCAGCGCACGGTGCGTGAGCGGCTCGAGGGCAAGCACCCCGAGCGCGTGATCGAGAAGGCGGTGGAGCGGATGATCACCCGCGGCCCGCTCGGCCGGCGGCAGATGAAGAACCTGCACGTCTATGCCGGGCCGGAGCATCCGCATGCCGGCCAGCAGCCCGTCGCGCTCGACGTCGCTGGCATGAACCGCAAGAACAAGGTGGCCTGAGCATGAGCGAGCAGATGACCGGCACGCTCGCCGACCTGAAGACGCTGGTGCAGGGCACGCCCGCCGCCGGCGAGTCGGCCGAGGCCCCGCGCACCCCGAAGCGCGACGAGTTCGGCCGCGCCTATGCCACCGGCCGCCGCAAGGATGCCGTGGCGCGCGTCTGGGTGAAGCCCGGCAAGGGCAATATCGAGGTGAACGGCAAGCCGGTGCTGAAGTATTTCGCCCGGCCGGTGCTGCGGATGCTGCTGAGCCAGCCCTTCCTGGTCGCGGACCGCTACCAGCAGTTCGATGTCTACGCGACCGTCTCCGGCGGCGGCCTCTCCGGCCAGGCCGGCGCGGTGCGCCACGGCATCAGCCGCGCGCTGACGAACTATGAGCCGGAACTGCGGTCGATCCTGAAGAAGGCCGGCTTCCTGACCCGCGATCCGCGCGTGGTCGAGCGGAAGAAGTACGGTAAGGCGAAGGCGCGACGTTCCTTCCAGTTCAGCAAGCGCTGAGCCGGGCGGGCCGGCTCTCGCGCCGGTCCGACAGGACTGTTCATCAGAGAGGGGCGGGCCCGCACAGGGTCCGCCCCTCTTGCTTTTTCGGCCGCCAGATGCGGCAAATGGCACCCAGAGGAGGGCCGAGAGATGGCCAAGGGTAGCATCCCCACCGTGTTCATCGACGGCGAGGCCGGCACCACCGGCCTGCAGATCCGCGAGCGGCTGAACCTGCTGCCGCATGTCGCCGTCCGCAGCATCGACCCCGCCCGCCGCAAGGACCCGGAGGCGCGCCGTGCCCTGATGGCCGAGGTGGACCTGGTCGTCCTCTGCCTGCCCGATGATGCGGCGAAGGAAAGCGCGGCGCTCGCCGCCTCGCTCGGCGCCGATGCCCCGCGGCTGCTCGATGCCAGCACTGCCCACCGGGTGGACCCGGACTGGGCCTATGGCCTCCCGGAACTTTCGTCGGAGCAGGCGAAGCTGATCGCGGCGGCGCCGAGGGTCTCCAACCCCGGCTGCTACCCGACCGGTGCCATCCTCCTGCTGCGGCCGCTGGTCGAGGCGGGGATCCTCCCGGCCGATTGCCCGATCTCGGTGAATGCCGTCTCCGGCTATTCGGGCGGTGGCAACAGCATGATCGCGGCCTATGAGGCCCGCACCGCGCCCGACTTCGAGCTCTATGGGCTCGGCCTCGAGCACAAGCATGTGGCGGAGCTGCAACTCTATGCCGGCCTGACCCGGCGGCCGATCTTCGTGCCCTCCGTCGGCGACTTCCGTCAGGGCATGATCGACAGCATCCCGCTGCATCTCGATCTGCTGCCGGGCAGGCCCTCGCCGGCCGACCTCGAGGCGGCCCTGTCGGCACGCTATGCCGGCAGCGAATACATCCGCGTGGTGAAGGCGGATGCGAAGCTGGAGCCGCAGGCGCTGAACAACACCAACCTGCTGGAACTGCGCGTGCACGGCAACACCGCACGCCACCATGCGGTGCTGACCGCGCGCTACGACAATCTCGGCAAGGGGGCGTCCGGCGCCGCGGTGCAGAATCTCGGCCTGATGCTCGGCGTGCCGGTGGAGACGCGGCTGCCAAACCACCCCGCGGCGGCGGCGGAGTAGGCGGCATGGACCACGACGCGACCGCGGTGCTGCCGCCGCTCTACCCCTTCGAGGGCAAGGTGCCGGTGGTGCATGCCAGCGCCTGGGTTGCGCCCACCGCCGCCATCATCGGCGATGTCGAGATCGGGGAGGGGGTGAATGTCTGGTATCACTGCGTGCTGCGCGGCGACACCAACATCATCCGCATCGGCGCCCGGTCCAACATCCAGGACGGCACGATCGTGCATGTGAATTCCGGCCGTGCCACCTCGGACAATTTCGCCACCATCATCGGCGCGGATGTCACGGTCGGCCATGCCGCCATCATCCATGCCTGCCAGCTCGAGGACCGCGCCTTCGTCGGCATGGGCGCCACGGTGTTGGATGGTGCAGTGATCGAGGAGGGCGGGGTGCTCGCCGCCGGCAGCGTGCTGCCGCCTGGCAAGCGCATCGGCCGGCTGGAGCTCTGGATGGGCAACCCCGCCAAGCTGGTCCGCGTGCTGACGCCCGAGCAACGCGCCGGCTTCGACCGCACTGCGCCGCACTATGTCGAACTGGCCGGGCGGCACCGGGCATCGCTGGGGCGCTGAGGCGACGTGTCGCAGGGGGACACCGTCCCCCTGCCAAGGGCCGAAGGACCCTTGGAACCCAGGCGTCAACGACAACGGGGAGACTCCCGCTGGGGGACTCCCCGTTGTCGTTAAACCCTTACAAGGGCCCGGGGACCGGTTCGGTACCCGGCGGGAGGGTGCAGGGAGGGCAGCGCCCTCCCTGCGAGACCCGGCGTCACGCCGCCCGCGCGCGGCCGAAGCCGCCCGCCAGCGCGCCGCGGGCCCAGGTGAGGACCGGCCAGGCCAGCAGGGCGATGCCGAGGGCCATGATCCCGCCGCTCAGCCAGTTATGGAAGAAGATGCCGATATCGCCGTTGCTGACCAGCAGGGACTGGCGGAAGGCTTCCTCCGTGCGGTCGCCGAGGACGAGGGCCAGCACCAGCGGTGCCAGCGGGTAGTCCAGCTTCTTCATGACATAGCCGATCACGCCGAAGACCAGCATCAGCACGATGTCGAACTCGGCATTGCTGACCGTGTAGGCGCCGATGGCGCAGACCGTCAGGATCAGCGCGGCGATGATCGGGAAGGGCACCCGCAGGATGGCGGCGAACCAGGGCACCGCCACCAGCACCACCAGCAGCCCGGCGACATTGCCGAGATACATGGAGGCGATCAGGCCCCAGACGAACTCCTTCTGTTCGACGAAGAGCATCGGCCCCGGCTGCAGCCCCCACATGATGAGGCCGCCGAGGAGGACGGCAGCGGTGGGGGAGCCGGGCACGCCGAGGGTCAACATGGGCAGCAGGGCGGAGGTGCCGGCGGCATGCGCCGCGGTTTCCGGCGCGACCACCCCCTCCACCTTGCCTCTGCCGAAGCCGTTCGGGTCCTTCGACATGCGCCGGGCGACGCCGTAGGACATGAAGGAGGCCGGGGTCGCGCCCGCCGGGGTGATACCCATCCAGCAGCCGATGACGGCCGAGCGGATCGCCAGGAACCAGTGCTTCGGCAGTTCCGCCCAGGTGCGCAGCACGACCTTGAGGTCGATCTTCGCCCTCTGGCCCTTGAAGCGCAGCCCGTCCTCGATCGAGCAGAGGATCTCGCTGATGCCGAACAGGCCGATGACCGCGACCAGGAAGTCGAAGCCGCGGATCATCTCCTCCGACCCGAAGGTCATGCGGAGCTGGCCGGTGACGGTGTCCATGCCGACGGCGGCCAGCAGGAAGCCGAGCATCATGGCGGCAAGCGTCTTGAGCGGCGAGCCCTTCGCCATGCCGATGAAGCAGGCGAAGGAGAGGAACATCACCGCAAAGAATTCCGGCGGCCCGAAGCGCAGCGCGAAGCCGGCGATGATCGGCGCGACGAAGGTGATCATCACCACCGCGACGAAGGCGCCGAAAAAGGAGGCGGTGAAGGCGGCCGTCAGCGCCTCGCCCGCCTTGCCCTGCTGCGCCATGGGGTAGCCGTCGAAGGTGGTGGCCACGGACCAGGGCTCACCGGGGATGTTGAACAGGATGGAGGTGATGGCCCCGCCGAACAACGCGCCCCAGTAGATGCAGGAGAGCATGATCACCGCCGAGACAGGCGGCATGGCGAAGGTGAGCGGCAGCAGGATGGCGATGCCATTGGCGCCACCGAGGCCGGGGAGCACGCCGATCAGCACGCCAAGCACGACGCCGACCAGCATGAGCAGCATGTTCTCGGGTTGCAGGGCCACGGCGAAGCCCTGCATCAACAGGCCGATTTCTTCCATGGGGGAGGGGGTATCCGGTCAGAAGGTCAGAAACCGAGCAGCTCTTCGACCGGACCCTTGGGCAGACCGACCAGGAACCAGATCTCGAAGGTCATGAAGGCGACCACCGCCGTCGCGGCCGCGGCCGGCAGGGCGCTGCGCCAGGTGAACTCGCCGAGGCGCATCATGAAATAGGCGACCAGCACGGCAGAGGCGGCATAGATGCCACTGACAGGGATGGCGGCGACGTAGAAGACCGTCGGGATCAGCACCGACATCACCAGGCGGAGCTGCGGCCAAGTGACGAACATTTCCTCGGCCGCCGCGCCCTTGGCGCGCAGGACGGGGATGAGGTTGGCAAGGCTGGCGCCGGCCAGGATCATGCCGATCCAGAAGGGGAAATAGCCGGATTGCGGGCCTTCCACGCCCCATCCGGCACCGAGCCGGGCGCTGTCCCATATCGCCGCGGCGCCGACCAGGGCGAGGGTGAGGGAGGTTGCGACTTCCATCGCGGTGCGCCTCACGCCCTGGCTGCTGCGGCCGGCGGCTTGGGCGATGTCGAGAGTCGTCGTGCTCATGATCCCTGTCCCCATCAAGACGGATTTGCCAGGAAGCCGGCTTCCTGCATCAGTGTCCGGTGCCGCTCCTCCTCCCGCGTCAGCCAGCCGCGGAAGGCATCACCAGTCAGGCTGGTCGTGTTGAAGGCGCCCTGCTGCATGAGCTCCTTCCACTCGGGTGTCTCGCGCACCTTCGCCATCAGCCCCTCGTAGAAGGCGACCTGCTCGGGCTTCACGCCGGTCGGCATGAAGATGCCGCGCAGCATCAGGTAATCGACGTCGAGGCCCTGCTCCTTGCAGGTCGGGATGTCCGACCAGGCCTGGGTCTCTGTCATCTTCTCGGTGGCAGTCAGACGCTTCTCGTCGAAGACGCAGAGCGGACGGAGCGCGCCGGAGCGCCAATGGGTGACGGCCTCAATCGGGTTGTTCACCGTGGCATCGATATGGCCGCCGACGAGCTGCACCGCGACCTCTCCGCCGCCGCGGAAGGGCACATAGGTGAAGGGCGCGCCGGTCGCCCTAGTGATGGCGGCGGTGATGATCTGGTCTTCCTGCTTGGAGCCGGTGCCGCCGATCTTCAGGCGCTGCGCCTTCGCCGCCTCGATGAGGTCCTGCGCGGTCTTCCAGGGCGAGTCGGCCTTCACCCACAACACGAACTCGTCCAGCGCCATCATGGTGACCGGGGTGAGATCCTTCCAATTGAAGGGCACGCCGGTGGCGAGCGGGGTCGTAAACAGGTTGGAGAGGGTGATGATGAGCATGTGCGGGTTGCCCCGCGCGCCCTTGGCCTCGAGGAAGCCCTCGGCGCCGGCGCCGCCCGCCTTGTTCACCACCACCATCGGCTGGCGCATCAGGGAGTGCTTCGACACGATGCCCTGGATGACGCGCGCCATCTGGTCGGCGCCGCCGCCGGTGCCGGCCGGAACCACGATCTGGACTGGGCGGTTCGGTTCCCAGCTCCGTGCCTCGGCGCCGCCTGCGATGGTGGCGGCGGCAAGGCCCAGAAGAACCGATCGGCGAGATATCGCTAGCGTCATGCCCTCTCTTCCCGGTGGCGCCAGGGGCGCAAATACCCGCGTCCGAAACACCTCCCGTGCTCCGGCCTTGGCTCGGGCTTCGGACCGAAAGTCACGTAAAGCAACGAAAAGCGTGTAAAACATGCCGAAAATTTCGTGCGGCTTCGCGGCCGGTGGCTTGCCGTCCTGGAATGGCTGATGCAGAGGAACCCCCGCCGAGGCCCGCAAGGGGATAGAGAGTCATGACCGCTGCCAGCACCATCGCCGCATTGCTTGCCGCCGGGGAGGCCGGGCGGCCGGCCATCCGCGCGCCGGAGCGCCCTTCCCTGACCTATGCCGGGCTGCGGGCGCTGGCGGAGCGGACCGTGGGCGCGCTGAATGCCATCGGCATCGGCCGTGGCGACCGGGTTGCCATCGTGCTGCCGAACGGGCCGGAGATGGCGGCGAGCTTCGTCGCGATCGCCTGCGGCGCCACCACCGCGCCGCTGAACCCCGCCTACAAGGATGAGGAGTTCGAGTTCTACCTGACCGACCTGAAGGCCAAGGCGCTGGTCGTGCAGCAGGGCGTGGACAGCCCGGCGCGCGCGGTCGCGGCGCGGCTCGGCGTGCCGGTGGTGGAACTCCTGCCCGGCGAGAAGGCAGGCGAGTTCGCGCTGGTGGGCGGCACGCCCGGCGCGGCCGCACGGCCGGGGATGGCGGAGGCCGAGGATGTCGCGCTGGTGCTGCACACCTCCGGCACCACGGCGCGGCCGAAGATCGTGCCCCTGACCCATACCAATGTCACGGCCTCCGCCGGCAACATCGCGCGCACCCTGCGGCTGACGCCGGAGGATGCCTGCCTCAACGTCATGCCGCTCTTCCACATCCACGGGTTGATCGCGGCGACCCTGGCCTCGCTCGCGGGCGGTGGCGCCGTCATCTGCACGCCGGGCTTCAATGCGCTGAAATTCTACGGCTGGCTCGATGCCGAGCGGCCGAGCTGGTACACGGCGGTGCCGACCATGCACCAGGCGATCCTGCAGCGCGCCGAGCGCAACAAGGAGATCATCGGCCGCGCGCCGCTGCGCTTCATCCGCTCCTCCTCCGCCTCGCTGCCGGCGCAGGCGATGAAGGACCTGGCGGCGGTGTTCGGCGCGCCGGTGATCGAGAGCTACGGCATGACCGAGGCGAGCCATCAGATGTGCAGCAACCCGCTGCCGCCCGGCGCGCAGAAGCCTGGAATCGTCGGCCTGCCGGCGGGCCCCGAGGTCGCCATCATGGACGAGGCGGGCAACATCCTGCCGAAGGGCAGCATCGGCGAGGTGGTGATCCGCGGCCCGAACGTGACCAAGGGCTACGAGGCGAACCCGGAGGCGAACGCCAAGGCCTTCACGAATGGCTGGTTCCGCACCGGCGACCAGGGGATGTTCGACGAGGACGGCTACCTGATGCTGACCGGCCGCCTAAAGGAGCTGATCAAGCGCGGCGGCGAGCAGGTGAGCCCGCTGGAGGTGGATGGCGTGCTCTCCGAGCACCCGGCGGTCGCCCAGGCGCTGACCTTCAGCATCCCGCATCCGATGCTGGGCGAGGAGGTCGGCGCCGCGGTGGTGCTGCGCGAGGGCATGACCTGCACGGAGCGCGAGCTGCGCGACTACGCCGCGAAGCATCTGGCGGATTTCAAGGTGCCGCGGAAGGTGGTCTTCCTGCCGGAGATCCCGAAGGGCGCGACCGGCAAGCTGCAGCGCATCGGCCTCGCCGAGAAGCTGGGCATCACGGCCTGACCTGACTCCCTCCCTCGCCTTGCGGGGGAGGGGACGCATACCGACCGGGACGCTTTCTCATGAAACTCTGCATCTTCGGCGCCGGCGCGATCGGCGGATTGATGGCGGCGAAGCTCGCCGCGAAAGGCGATGTGGACGTCACCGTCATCGCCCGCGGCCCGCACCTGGCCGCCATGCAGGCGAACGGCCTGAAGCTTGTCAGCGACGGGCAGGAGATGGTGGTGCGCCCCCGCTGCGTCGCCAGTGCCGAGGAGGCGGGGCCGCAGGACTACGTCCTCGTCACGCTGAAGGCGCATTCGCTGCCGGGCGCGGCGAAGCAGATGCAGCCGCTGCTCGGCGAGAACACTGCCATCGTCTCCGCCATCAACGGCATTCCCTGGTGGTATTTCCACAAGCTCGCCGGCCCCTACGAGGACCGCCGCGTTGCCAGCGTCGATCCGGATGGCAGCGTGTGGGACCTGCTGCACCCCTCCCGCGTCATCGGCTGCGTCGTCTACCCGGCGGCCGAGGTGCCGGAGCCGGGCGTGATCGAGCACACCTATGGCGACCGCTTCACCCTCGGCGAGCCGGACGGCACCCGCAGTGAGCGGGCGAATGCCCTTTCCGCCGCCCTGGTCGCGGCCGGATTCAAGGCGCCGGTGCGCCCGAAGATCCGCGACGAGATGTGGGTCAAGCTCTGGGGCAACATGGCCTTCAACCCTCTCTCGGCGCTCACCACCGCGACGCTCGACATCATCACCGGCGATCCGGAACTGCGCGCCGTCTGCCGGCAGATGATGCTCGAGGGGCAGGCCATCGCCGAGAGGCTCGGCGTTCGCTTCGCCATCGATGTCGACAAGCGCATCGCCGGCGGCGCGGAGGTGGGGGCGCACAAGACCTCCATGCTGCAGGACCTGGAGCGAGGCCGGCCGATGGAGGTGGATGCGCTGCTCGGCAGCGTGGTCGAACTGGCGGAGATCGTCGAGGTGCCGGCGCCGACCTGCCGCATCGTGCTGGCCTTGCTGCGGACTCGGGCCAGGCTCGCCGGCTGCTACTGAGCCTGCCCGGCGTCCGGGGCCGGGCCCGGACGCCTGCCGCAAGCCGCCGCCGCGTAGCCTGGCCAGGACGAGCTGGTGACGAAACGGACATGCCGGCGCGAATTGTACCGGAAGCCGGAAAAGCCCATTCTCTCCTCCCTGGGAGGCAGGGCGCAGGGATCGGGGTTCGCCCCCGGGCCGGCGCGCTTCGCCGGTACGCCGCATGGAGGTTTCCGCATGACCAAGGCTCTCCTGCCGCTCGCGGCCATTCTGGCGCTCGGCGCCTGCGCACCCTCGGCGTCGCCGGTCAGCGCCAGCCTGCCGCCGGATGCGGTGGTGGGGGCCGGTGATCCGCTGCGCAGCGCCATCGCCAACACCTCCGTTGCCTTCGCCTCCCCGCAGAAGCTCGCCGGCCGGCCCGGCGAGGCGGCGCAGGCAGTGGCGCAGATGGAGTATCTGGCGACCGAATTCCCGAACAATCCGCGCTATCCCGGCCTTTCGCCCACCGTCGCCACGCAGTTCGCGCAGGCTCGCCGGGAGTGGCGCACCGCCCTCGGCATCCCGGAGGCGCTGCCGCCGCAAGCGGTGATCGAGTCGCTCTACGCCGCCTCCCGAGCCTTGCGTGGCGGCCAGACGGAGGCCGCCGCGGCGGCGCTGCCGGCCATGATCTTCCCGCAGGGCGGCCAGACGGCGATGCTGCGCCTGGCCTCGCTGCCCAGCCTGCCGCTCACCAACCAGGCGGCGGTCGCCGCGACCGAGGCCTTGCGGCGGCAGGACGGGACGCCGCTCGGGCGCCTGTGATGCGGCCCGCCATGGTGCTGCTCGCCCTGGCGGCCATCGGCTGCGCGGAGATGAGGCAGGCCCCGCCTGTTGCTCCGCCGGCCGCCCTGGCGCCCGGCACGGCGGACCCGGTGCGTGGTGCGATCGAGGCGCTGGCACCTGCCTTCGCGGACCGCGGCCGGGCGCTGGCCGGCCGGCCTGCCGAGGCGGCACAGGCGGCCGCACAACTGGAATACGTCACCACCGCCATCCCGCGCGACCAGCGCTACGCGCCGATCCCGGAGCCCGTGCGGCGCGAGCTGCTGCTGGCGCGGGAGGAGATGCGCGACGCGCTCGGCGTGGCGGAGGACGCGCCGCCCGAGCGCGTGGTGCCGGCGCTGCTGACCGCCGCCGCGGCGCTGCGGGCGGGCAATGCGGCCCGCGCCGCCGCTGCCCTGCCGGCGCCGCTCTTCCGCCCGGGCGGGCAGCGCAGCGTGGCGCGGCTCGGCGATCTCGGCCCGTTGCCACAGGGCGCGATCGCAACCGCGCTCGCGGCGCAGGAGGTGGCGCGGCTGGATGCGGACGGGCGCTGGCTGGGTGGCCGGCCGGTCGATCCGACCGGCGCGATGTTCACGGTCTTCGGGCTCGAGGGCAGCACCAGCATCGGATACTGAGCCTGTCCGGCATCACGCGGACAGGGGCGAGAAGGGGAGGGGTGGCGCCTGCTGCCCGCTCCGATCAATCGATCGCCATCACCTTCACATAGCTGCCCGGCGCATCCTCGATCGCCGGCAGCCTGCCGCTGCCCGGCATGCGGGCCGGCACCTGTTCCCTGTTGAGCGCCGCCACCCAGCGGTGCCAGTCCGGCCACCAGGATCCGGCGAGTTCGGTCGCGCCGGCGAACCACTCCTCCGGGTCGGGCGGCAGTTGCTCGTTCACCCAGTGGCTGTACTTGCCCGAACCCGGCGGGTTCACCACGCCGGCGATATGGCCGCTGGCAGCCAGCACGAAGCGCACCGGGCCGCTGAAGATCTGCGTCGCGCGATAGGTGCTCTTCCAGGGTGCGATATGGTCCTCCCGCGTCGAGATCAGGTAGCTCGGCACCTTGATCCTGCGCAGGTCGATCTTCTGGCCCAGCAACTCGATCGCGCCCGGCTTCACCAGATCGTTCTGCTGGTACATCCGGCGCAGATAGAAGCTGTGCATGCGCGCGGGCATGCGGGTGGAATCATCGTTCCAGTAGAGCAGGTCGAAGGGAAAGGGCTCCTGCCCCAGCAGGTAGTTGTTCACCACGAAGGACCAGATCAGATCATTGGCGCGGAGCATGTTGAAGGTCGTCGCCATCTCCCGGCCTTCCAGATAGCCGCGCTTCTGCATCGCTTCCTCGAGGCAGTGCAGCTGCTCCTCGTCGATGAAGACGCCGAGCTCGCCTGCCTCCTCGAAATCCGTCATGGTGACGAAGTAGGTCGCGCTCCTGATGCGCGTGTCGCGCCTGGCCGCCATATGGGCCAGAGTCGTCGCCAGCAGCGTCCCGCCCAGGCAGTAGCCGATGGCGTTGACCTGGCGCTCGCCGGTCGCCTTCTCGATGGCGTCGAGGGCGTCGTAGATCCCCTCCTTCATGTAGTCGTCGAAGCCTTTCTGGGCCAGTGTCTCGTCCGGATTGACCCAGGAGACGACGAAGACTGTATGCCCCTGGTCCACCGCCCAGCGGATGAAGGAATTCCGCGGCCTGAGGTCCAGGATGTAGAACTTGTTGATCCAGGGCGGCAGGATCAGCAATGGCCGCATCAGCACCGTCTCGGTGGTCGGGTTGTACTGGATGAGCTGCATCAGGTCGTTCTGGAACACCACCTTGCCCGGCGTCACCGCAATGTTCTCGCCGACCTTGAACTTGCTGTCGTCGCTCATGCGGATGCGGAGCCGCCCCTTGCCCCGCTCGAGATCCGCCAGCAGGTGCGAGAGCCCCTTCAGCAGGTTCTCCCCGCCCGTCTCCGCGGTGCGGCGCAGCACCTCCGGATTGGTCAGCAGGAAGTTGGATGGGCTCATCGCATCGACGAATTGCCGGGTGTAGAAGTCGACCTTCTGGGCGGTCTTCTGGTCCAGCCCCTCCACTCCGCCGACCACGGTCTGGAAGAAGCGCGCGCTCAGCAGATAGGACTGCTTGATGAAGTCGAAGACCTCGTTCTCCCGCCAGGCATCGTCCTTGAAGCGGCGGTCGCGCGGGTCCTCGGCGATCACCGGGGCCGGCGCCTCGCCCAGCATCCGCCGCGCGGTGTTCTGCCAGAGCGTCAGATAGTCCTGCCAGAAGCCGAGCTGCGCCTGCACCAGCCGGGCCGGGTTGGCCATCAACCGGGTGGTCATCTCCAGGAAGGCGCTGCCGATATTCAGCGGATCCGGCGTCGCTTCGGATTCCGCCTGACGCCGGAGGAAGTCCGTGACGATCCGCTGCCCGCGTTCCGCCACCTCCGACATGGTGCGGGTCACCAGCGCCGGGTCTGGCAGGCGGAACTGCGGCTGGTCGGGCGTCTTTTCCTGGTCCATGGGGCATCCTAGACCGCCGGCGCGGCGGCCCTCCAGCCCAGTTCCACCTATGTTCATGTTGAGGCATGCAATAACCCGTGGTGGGGCACGCCTCGATGCGAATTCCCGCCCCGGCGTTTTTGCTCTAACCCTGGAGCGTCAGGGCGGAGTGCGGCGGCCATGCGGGCGAAGCGGCAGGGCGGGGGCGGGGCGGGGCGCCGGGCAGGGGTGATGGCGCCGCTGCTGTGCCTGGCGCTTGCCGCCTGCTCGGTCCCGGACGAGGTGAATCCGGTTTCGATCTACCGGCGGATCTCCGGCGCGGCGGATGCCGACCGCCTCCCGCCGCCCGGCATGGACCGACCGACGCCCAGCCTCCACACCGTGCCGCCACGGCCGGAGCGGCCGGCGCCCGAGGTAAGGGAGGCGATCTCCGCGGCGCTCGCCGATGATCGTGCCCGCTCGCGGGACCCGCTGGTGCTGCGGACCGTCCCGGCTCCTGGCGCCCGCGGCGGCATGACCTTGGGGGAGCCGCCCATGCCCGCCGCCCCGCCACCCCGCCCCGCCCTGGCGGGCGCGCCGCGCATCCCCTGGAACGATGCGCCGGTCGCGCCGCGTGCCCAGCCGCAGGCCGCGCCCGCCGCACCGGGGGCGCCGGCCCCGCCCGCCCTGGCCCCGGCCTTGCCGGAGATGCCCGAGGAGGCGCCGGCGCCTCCGCCGCCCGACCTGCTCGGACCGCCGCCGCGTCCCCGTTAGGCTCCGGGGCAGGAAACCTTCCACGGGCCTGCGCGCCGGCTTCGGGCGGAGGGCAGGGAGTATGTCGCTCGGCCCGAAGAGATGGTTCGCCCAAGGCTTCCAGAGGCCAGTTCATCGACGCGCTGGCGCGACAGGGCGGCGGTCGGCTCGGAGAGGGCGGTACAGGCACGCACGCCGTGCATGGGTTTCTGGTTCGGCTCCCGACGCCCGCCTCGCAGGCCGGCAGGCTGCCGGCCTGCGCCCAAGGCCGCCCGGCGGATTTTCGCGCCCGGACAGCCAGGGCGCTGACACTGCGGTGCAATACGATCTATACCGGCGAGCCGCGCCGCCCCAGCCCGTGAAGCCGCCCTGCCTGCGGACCCCGGGGTGGGAGCGTGGGCCCATGCATACGGACCCGAACCGATGACCGAGGAATTCCACCGCATCCGCCGCCTGCCCCCTTACGTGTTCGCCGAGGTGAACGCGGCGAAGGCGAAGGCACGGGCAGCGGCAGAGGACATCGTGGATCTCGGGATGGGCAACCCGGACAGCCCGACGCCGCCCCATATCGTCGCCAAGCTGGTCGAGGCGGTGCAGGACCCGCGCACCCACCGCTATTCCATGTCGAAGGGCATCCCCGGCCTGCGCCGCGCGCTGGCCAACTATTATGACCGCCGGTTCAAGGTGAAGCTCGACCCGGAGACCGAGGTGGTGGCAACCCTCGGCTCCAAGGAGGGGCTGGCCAATCTGGCGCAGGCCATTGCCTCGCCCGGCGACACCATCCTGGTGCCGAACCCCAGCTACCCCATTCACCAGTTCGGCTTCATCATCGCCGGCGCCACTGCGCGCAGCCTGCCCTGCACGCCGGATGACGAGATGCTGGCGGCGATCGACCGGGCGGTGAAGCATTCCGTGCCGAAGCCGACCGCGGTCATCGTCAACTTTCCCTCCAACCCGACAGCCTATCTCGCCTCGATCGAGTTCTACCGGGAGCTGGTGAAGCTCTGCCGCCGGCACGAGCTCTTCATTCTCTCCGACCTCGCCTATGCCGAGCTCTATTTCGGCGATGTCCCGCCGCCCTCCGTGCTCGAGGTCGAAGGGGCGAAGGACATCACGGTGGAGTTCACCTCGATGTCCAAGACCTACAACATGCCGGGCTGGCGCATGGGCTTCGCCGCGGGCAATCCGCGGCTGATCGCGGCGCTGGCGCGGGTGAAGAGCTATCTGGACTACGGCGCCTTCACGCCGATCCAGGTGGCGGCCGCCGCGGCGCTGAACGGGCCGCAGGACACGGTCGCCGAGATGCGCGTGCTCTACCGGGAGCGCCGCGACCTGCTGGTGAAGGGGCTGCGCCAGGCCGGCTGGGATGTGCCCATGCCGGAAGGCTCCATGTTCCTCTGGGCGCCGATCCCGGAGAAGTTCCGGCATCTCGGCAGCGTCGAGTTCTCCAAGCTGCTGTTGGCACGGGCCAAGGTCGCGGTCGCCCCGGGCCTCGGCTTCGGCGAGCATGGCGACGGCCATGTCCGCATCGCCCTCGTCGAGAACAACCACCGCATCCGCCAGGCGCTGCGCGGCATCCGCGCCTTCCTGCAGGGCGACAATCTCGCGCCCGCCCTGCAGGGCAGTGACACCCGGCCTGGAGTCGAGAACGAGGCTGTTTCCGCATGACCAAGCCCCTTTCCATCGCGGTCGCCGGCCTCGGCACGGTCGGCGGCGGCCTGCTCAAGCTCCTGTCGGAGAATGCCGAGATCGTCGCGGCGAGGGCCGGGCGCCCGGTGGTGGTCGGCGCCGTCTCGGCGCGCGACCGCACGCGGGACCGCGGCGTGCCGCTCTCCACGCTGCGCTGGTACGATGACCCGGTGGCGCTGGCCGCCGACCCTGGCACGGATGTCGTCGTCGAGCTGATCGGCGGCAGCGACGGCCCGGCCCGGGCGCTGGTCGAGGCGGCGCTGAAGGCCGGCAAGCCCGTCGTCACCGCCAACAAGGCGCTGCTCGCGGTGCATGGCGCGGCGATCGCCGAACTGGCCGAGGCGCGCAACCTGCCCCTGGCCTTCGAGGCGGCGGTCGCGGGCGGCATCCCGGCCATCAAGGCGCTGCGCGAGGGGCTGGCGGGCAACCGCATCCGCCGGGTCGCCGGCATCCTGAACGGCACCTGCAACTACATCCTGACCGTGATGCGCGAGCACAAGCGGGAATTCGCCGAGGTGCTGGCGGAGGCGCAAAAGCTCGGCTATGCCGAGGCCGATCCCTCCTTCGACATCGACGGCGTGGATGCCGCCCACAAGCTGGCGATCCTGGCGGCGCTCGCCTTCGGCCGGCCGGTCGATTTCGGCGCGGTGCATGTCGAGGGTATCCGGGAGGTCAGCGCCCTCGACATCGCCCTGGCCGAGGAACTCGGCTATCGCATCAAGCTGCTCGGCCTTGCCGCACGGACCGAGGCGGGCATCTCGGCGCGGGTGCATCCCTGCATGGTGCCGACGGGCGCACCGATCGCGCGCGTCGACGGCGTCTTCAACGCGGTGGTGGCGGAGGGGGACTTCGTCGGCCGCGTGATGCTGGAGGGCCGCGGGGCCGGGGCGGGGCCGACCGCCAGCGCCGTGGTTGCTGACCTGATCGACCTCGCCCGCGGACGGCAAACGCCGGTCTGGGGCGCCGCCGCAGGGTTGCTGGACGGCGCGCCGGCGGTGCCGATGGAGCGGCATGTCGGCGCCTACTACCTGCGCCTCATGGTACTCGACCGGCCGGGCGTGATCGCCGATGTCACGGGGATCCTGCGGGACCACGCCATCAGCCTGGAGGCGATGCTGCAGCGCGGCCGCGCCCCGGGCGAGGCGGTGCCGGTGGTGCTGACCACGCATGATTGCGAGGAGGCGCAGATGCGCGCCGCCCTCGGCCGCATCGCGGCGCTCGATTCGGTGCTGGAGAAGCCGGCGCTGATCCGGATCGAGCCGCTCTGACCCTGGCCGGGCGGCGGCCCCGGCCGCGCCGCCGCCCGCTTCCGGCCGGCGCCTGGCCCGTGTAGTCTGGGGCCCAAGCTCACGGAGGCTCACATGGCGGAGTATGACGCGGCCAGCCTGGTGGTTGACCGTAACCTGGCGCTCGAACTGGTCCGGGTGACGGAGGCGGCGGCGCTGGCCGCCTCCCGCTGGATCGGCCGGGGCGACAAGAACGCGGCGGACGGCGCCGCGGTGGATGCCATGCGCAAGGCCTTCGATACCGTCGCCATCAGCGGCACCGTCGTGATCGGCGAGGGCGAGATGGACGAGGCGCCGATGCTCTATATCGGCGAGAAGATCGGCCTGGGCGGGCCGGAGGTCGATATCGCGGTCGACCCGCTGGAGGGCACCTCCATCACTGCCAAGGGTGGCCCGAACGCCATCGCCACCGTGGCCCTGGCCGAGCGCGGCGGCTTCCTGCATGCGCCCGACATCTACATGGACAAGATCGCGGTGGGCCCCGGCCTGCCGGAGGGCATCGTTCATCTCGACGCCAAGCCGGAGGAGAACCTGCGGGAGCTGGCGCGGGCCAAGAAATGCGATATCGGCGACCTGATGGTCTGCACACTCGACCGCGACCGGCACAAGGAGATGATCGCGGCCTGCCGCAAGGCCGGCGCGCGCATCATGCTGCTGCCGGATGGCGATGTGGCGGGCGTCATCGCCGTCTCCCAGCCGGGCACGGGCGTGGACATCTACATGGGCTCGGGCGGCGCGCCGGAGGGCGTGCTGGCGGCCGCGGCCCTGCGCTGCATTGGCGGCCAGATGCACGGGCGGCTGATGTTCGAGAATGAGGAGCAGGTCGCCCGCGCCCGCGAGATGGGCGTGACCGACCCGAAGAAGATCTACGGCATCTACGAGATGGCGCGCGGCAATGTCATGTTCGCCGCGACCGGAGTGACCGGTGGCCCGATGCTGCACGGCGTGCGGCGCCATGCGGGCGGCGCGACGACGCATTCCATCGTCATGCGCAGCAAGTCCGGCACCGTCCGGTACGTGGAGGGGCACCACAACTTCGCACGCAAGCCTTCGGCCTTCGTGGCCTGACCGCGCCCGGCAGGGACAGGGTGATGGACGCGGGGCCACTGCCCTCGGCCGATGCCGTGCTCGGCGTCGCCCGCAGCGTGACGGGCCGGCGCTGGGTGCGGCGGGAAGGCGATGCGCGCCTCGGCCTCGCCATCGCCCAGCGGGCGGACCTGCCGGAACTGGTGGGGCGCCTCCTTGCCGCCCGCGGCATCGGGCTGGAGGCGGTGACCGACTTCCTGCTCCCGACGCTTCGGGCGCTGCTGCCCGACCCCTCCGTGCTGCGGGACATGGATGTCGCCGCGGCGCGGCTGGCGAGCGCGGTGCGGCAGGGTGAGACGGTTGCCGTCTTCGGCGATTACGACGTGGATGGCGCCTGCGCGGGCGCGCTGATGGTGCGGGTGCTGCGCCAGCTCGGCTGCACCGTCAGCCACTACGTGCCGCACCGGCTGACCGAGGGCTACGGCCCGAACCCTGCCGCCATCCGGGCGCTCTGCGAGCGCGGCGCGACGCTGATCGTCTGCGTCGATTGCGGCATAGCGGCGCATGAGGCGCTGGAAGCGGCACGCGGCGAGGCAGATGTGGTGGTGCTGGACCACCATAAGGCGGAGGGCCCGGTGCCACGCGTCGCGGCGGCGGTCAATCCCAACCGGCTCGATTGCGGCTCCGGTCTCCGGCATCTCTGCGCTGCCGCCGTTGCCTTCCTCGCCTGCATCGCGCTGCATCGCGTTCTGCGGCGGGAGGGCTATTTCCAGCGGCGCCAGGAACCCGCGCTGCTCGATCTGCTGGACCTGGTGGCGCTGGCGACGGTCTGCGACGTGATGCCGCTGACCGGCGTGAACCGTGCCCTGGTCGCGCAGGGGCTGAAGGTGATGGCGCGCCGTGACCATGCCGGTGTTGCCGCCCTGCTGGAGATCGGCCAGGTGCGCGACGTGCCGACCGCGCATTCCCTCGGCTTCGTGCTCGGCCCGCGCATCAACGCGGCGGGGCGGATCGACGAGCCGGATCTCGGCATGCGCCTCCTGCTCTGCGACGACCCGGTCGAGGCGAGGGCGATGGCGGAACGGCTCGATGCGGTGAACCGACGGCGGCAGGAGGTGGAGGCCGAAGTGCTGGGCGCCGCCTTCGCGCAGGCCGAGGCACAGCACGCCACCGGCCATCCGGTGCTGCTGGTGAGCGGGCAGGGCTGGCATCCCGGCGTGGTCGGCATCGTCGCCGGGCGCCTGAAGGAGAAGTTCAACCGCCCGGCCTGCGTCGCCGGCGTGGCGGAGGGGATCGCGAAGGGCTCGGGCCGGTCCGTGCCGGGGCTTGATCTCGGCGGTGCGGTGATCGCGGCCCGGCAGGCCGGGCTGCTGGAGACGGGCGGCGGCCATGCCATGGCGGCCGGCTTCAGCCTGCGCATCGAACGCCTGGCGGAGTTGCACGCCTTCCTCGATGAGCGGCTGTCGCGGGCAGGCGAACTGCCCGGTGCGGCCGACCTGCTGGTGGAGGGCACGGTGATGGTGCCGGCGGCGACCGCCGATCTGGCGAAGCAGGTGGAGCGCCTGGCGCCCTTCGGCGCGGGCAATGAGGAGCCGGTCTTCGCCCTGCCGCGGGCGCGCGTGGTCCGGGCGGACCGTGTGGGCAAGGATGGCAACACGATCCGGGCCTTCATCGAGGGCGAGTCGGGCGGGCGCCTGAAGGCGATCTGCTTCCGTGCGAAGGAAGGGCCGCTGGCCGAGGCGCTGCTGGCCCGCACCGGCGTGCCGCTGCATCTCTGCGGCCAGTTGCGGGCGGAGCGCTGGAATGACGAGGTGAGCGCCTGCCTGCATGTCGTCGACGCCGCAATCGTGCCGCCGGGCGCCGGGGGCTCTTGACCACAAGCGCGCGGACCACTACTCCGCTCCGCGCTGTCCCCATCGTCTAGAGGCCTAGGACACCAGCCTTTCACGTTGGTAACACGGGTTCGAATCCCGTTGGGGACGCCACCGCACCGGCCGCTGTGCCGGTGCCCGCGATACGGTCGGCATCGCGTCGTTGCCTTGCCCGCCACACGCAGGCGGCGCACTCCTCATTCAGGCCTTGGGGCTTTCCGCGCAGCATCCACGAGGCGGGCGCTTCGCAGCCATCCGACAGGATGGGCCGGCAGCGTCAGCTTTCCTCAGCGACTTGGCGCAGGGTCGGCCTGGCCAGCCGGCGGCAGGGGCATGCTCTGGGTCGTTTCGGGGGCCGTGTTGGTGCCGCCGGTGGTCTCGGCTTCCTGCCTGGGCCGGCCATCGCCCAATTCGCTTGGTTGCGGCGCCGGCGGCCCGCCGGGGGTGGTCGGCTGCGGCATCGGCTGGGTAACGCCCTGCGCGGGCGCGGTGCCCTGGGTCAGGGCCGTGCCAGGCAGGGCCAGCAGCCCGGCCAGCGCCATCATGGTTCGGGCAAGCGCCGGCATGGTCGGGCGGATCCTTTTGCGCGGAATGGCCCGGCAACGCCGGCCGGCCGCATCCGGTTGCCACGATTCCTGTGCTCCGCACGCATCCCCGCTGCCGTCCCGCGCGTTGTTGCGGAAGTTTGGGTGGGAAAGGGCTGGCGATGCGGGACAATCCGGACGGCAAGGCGCAGGCGCGCCGGCGGTTCCTCGGCACCTTGGGGTTCGCGGCGGTCGCGGCGCCGGCAGCGGCCTTCGAGGCGGATGGCGGCACGGGCGGCCTGCCGCCCCGGAAGGAAACGGAGGCGGAGCGGCGCGCCCCGCGGTACCGCGAGACTGATCATGTGCGGGCATTCTACCGCACCAACCGCTACTGAGGGCCAGCTGCCATGCTGACCAGGCGCAGCGCGGGGCAGGCGGGCCGCCAGCGGCTCGCCGCCGCCTATCAGGGACTTGCGAGCGGCGGGACGGATCGCCGCGAATTCCTCCGCCAGGCGGGGCTGGGCGGGGTCGGGCTGGCAGCGCTCGGGACGCTCGGGACGCAGGTTGCCCGGGCACAGGTCGCCCATACGGTGCCGGATCGCGCCGTGCCGGCGCGCCGCATCAAGAATGTCTGCACCCATTGCTCCGTCGGCTGTTCGGTCATTGCGGAGGTGCAGAACGGCGTCTGGACCGGGCAGGAGCCGGCCTGGGAATCGCCGATCAACCGCGGCACGCATTGCGCCAAGGGCGCCAGCGTCCGGGAGATCGTGCATGGCGATCGCCGGCTGAAATACCCGATGAAGCTGGCGGGCGGGCAGTGGCAGCGCCTCTCCTGGGACCAGGCACTGGACGAGATCTCGGAGAAATTGCTGCAGATCCGCGAGAAATCCTCGCCCGAGGCGGTGTTCTGGCTCGGTAGCGCCAAATTCACCAATGAAGCCGCCTACCTCTTCCGGAAGTTCGGTGCCTTCTGGGGCACCAACAACATCGATCACCAGGCCCGCATCTGCCACAGCACCACGGTTGCCGGTGTCGCCAATACCTTCGGCTACGGCGCCCAGACCAACAGCTACAACGATATCCGCAATTCCAAGACGATGATCGTGATGGGCGGCAATCCGGCCGAATCCCATCCCATCGCCACCCAGCACCTGCTGGCGGGGCGGGAGCTCAACCGCTCCAATTTCTTCGTCGTCGATCCGCGCTTCACCCGCACGGCGGCCCATGCCACGGATTATGTCCGCATCCGCCCCGGCACCGACATCCCCGTGATCTGGGGTATGCTCTGGCACATCTTCGAGAATGGCTGGGAGGACAAGGAGTTCATCCGCCAGCGCGTCTACGGCATGGACGAGGTCCGGCGCGAGGTGACGAAGTGGAACCCGGAGGAGGTGCTGCGGGTGACCGGCGTGCCGGAGGCGCAGATCAAGCGCATGGCGCAGGTCTTCGCCACGCAGAAGCCGGCGACGCTGATCTGGTGCATGGGCGCGACGCAGAAGACGGTCGGCACCGCCAATGTCCGCGCTTTCTCCATCCTCTGCATGGCGACCGGCAATGTCGGCTCGGCCGGGACCGGCTGCAACATCTTCCGCGGCCATACCAACGTCCAGGGCGCGACCGATCTCGGCCTCGATATCGCGACCCTGCCGGCCTATTACGGGCTGGATGAGGCCGCCTGGCGGCATTGGTGCCGCGTCTGGCAGGTGGACTATGAGTGGATGCAGGGCCGCTTCGCCAGCAAGAAGCTGATGGAGACGCCCGGCATCCCGAGCACCCGCTGGTTCGACGCCGTGGTGCTGCCGCGCGACCAGGTCGACCAGCCTTCGAACTTCAAGGCCATGTTCGTCATGGGGCATGGCGGCAACACCGTCACCCGCATGCCGGAGATGGTGAAGGCGCTCGAGAAGCTGGACCTGCTGGTGGTGTGCGACCCGCACCCGACCACCTATGCGCAGGTCTCCGACCGGCAGGACGGGACCTACCTGCTGCCGATCTGCACGAATTTCGAGACGGTCGGCAGCCGCACCGCCTCCAACCGCTCGCTGCAATGGGGCGAGAAGATCGTCGAGCCGATCTTCGAGAGCCGCAACGACTACGACGTGATGTATGCTCTGGCGAAGCGGCTCGGCTTCGCCGACGAGTTGTTCAAGAACATCGGCGTCAAGGACGGCGTCGTCGTGGTCGAGGACATCCTGCGGGAGATCAACCGCGGCACCTGGGCGCTGGGCTATACTGGCCAGTCGCCGGAGCGGCTCAGGCTGCACATGGCGAACCAGCAGCATTTCGACATCACCACGCTGCGGGGCGCCAAGGGCACGCCGGTGGAGGGCGAGGTCTATGGCCTGCCCTGGCCCTGCTGGGGCACGCCGGAGATGAAGCATCCCGGCACGCACATCCTTTATGACAACTCCCTGCATGTGAAGGAGGGGGGCGGCACCTTCCGCGCCCGTTTCGGGGTGGAGCGGAACGGCGAGACCCTGCTGGCCGAGGGGAGCTACTCCAAGGGCTCGGAGATCCAGGACGGCTATCCGGAATTCACCGTCGCCGTCCTCAAGCGCCTCGGCTGGTTCGACGATCTCTCGGCGCATGAGAAGGAGATCATCGGCCGCGTCGGCGGAGAGAATATCGACCGCGTCTCCTGGTCGACGGACCTCTCGGGCGGCATCATCCGCGTTGCCATGGACCATGGCTGCCTGCCCTACGGCAATGCCAAGGCCCGTGCCCTCGCCTGGAACCTGCCCGATCCGGTGCCGATGCACCGGGAGCCGCTCTATACCCCGCGCACCGACCTGATCCCTTCGCTCGACCAGGCCGCGGTGCTGGCGGCGGACCCGAACGCGCCGGCCCCCGCCGGCACCTACCCGGCGCTGCGCGATCGCCGCGGCTTCCGCATGCCGCATCTCGGCCTCACGGTGCAGATGCGCTCCCACACCGTGGCGCGCGAGTTCCCCATCATCCTGACCAGCGGCCGATTGGTGGAGTACGAGGGCGGCGGCGAGGAGACCCGATCCAACAAGTGGCTGGCCGAGTTGCAGCAGGACATGTTCGTCGAGATCAACCCGGCCGATGCGGCGGAGCGGGGCATCCGGAACGCGCAGTATGTCTGGGTGCTGGGGCCGGAGAACGACGCGCGCGTCAAGGTCAAGGCCATGATCACGGAGCGGGTCGGCAAGGGGGTCGCCTTCATGCCCTTCCACTTCGGCGGCTGGTTCCAGGGCGAGGACCGCCGGCGCTTCTATCCGCCCGGCACCGATCCCGTCGTACTGGGCGAGAGCGTCAATACCGTGACCACCTATGGCTACGACCCCGTGACCTTCATGCAGGAGACCAAGGTCACCCTCTGCCAGATCAGGAGCGCCTGAGCATGGCTGCGATCGAGGAGCGCCGAATGGCGCGGAGCGTGAATCGTAGCCACTCCCGAAGGGAGACACACGCATGGCCCGCCTGAAATTCCTCTGCGACAGCGATCGCTGCATCGAGTGCAATGCCTGCGTCACCGCCTGCAAGAACGAGCACGAGGTGCCCTGGGGCATCAACCGCCGGCGGGTGGTGACGCTGAACGACGGTAAGCCCGGGGAGCGCAGCATCTCCATGGCCTGCATGCACTGCACCGACGCGCCCTGTGCCGCGGTCTGCCCCACCTCCTGCTTCTACGGCACGGCGGATGCGCTCGTGCTGCACGACAAGGACCTGTGCATCGGCTGCGGCTACTGCTTCTACGCCTGCCCCTTCGGCGCGCCGCAATATCCGCGTGTCGGCAATTTCGGCGGGCGCGGCAAGATGGATAAATGCACTTACTGCGCCGGCGGCCCGCAGCAGGACAACACCGCCGTCGAGTACATGCAGTACGGCAGCAACCGCATCGCCGAAGGCAAGCTGCCGCTCTGCGCCGAGATGTGCTCGACCAAGGCGCTGCTCGCCGGCGATGGCGAGATCATCGCCGCGATCTACCGCGAGAGGGTGCAGCAGCGCGGTTTCGGCTCCGGCGCCTGGGGCTGGCGCACCGCCTACAAGCAGGAGCTGACGGTATGAGGGCGCTTCCTGTCGCAGCTTGCGTGCTGGCGCTTTCCCTCGTCGGCACGGCCCTGGCGCAGCAGCAGGAGCAGGCACCCGGCCTGCCCGCCGGCTCGGCCGAGGTGCAGTCCGCCGCGCCGGAGGTCGGCGCCGGCCGCGGCGGGCCGAACAGCACCCAGCCCAATTCCTCCGAACCGTCGCTGCCGACGGGCCAGCCGCGCAGCGCGGCGCCGGAGGGGATCGCGCCCCGGCCGCCCAGGCCGGTCACGCCCATCCCCGCGCCGCCGCCGATGACGGCGCGGGGCGGCCCTGATGCGGCGGAGGTCGAACTGCAGCACGCGCTCCGCGGTGGCGTCATCCAGGGCATGGTCAGCATCCCTAACCAGTCGGCCGGCATCCTGATCCAGCCGGAAGGGCGGGACTGGCGCGGCTTCCGCACCCGGACGCTGACCATCGCCGGCGCCGCCCTCGTGCTCGGCATGGTTGTGCTTCTCGGCATCCTGTACTTCTGGAAGGGGCCGCAGCGCATCGAGGCCGGACGCTCCGGCCGCAGCATCGAGCGCTACGGCCCGCTCGAGCGGGTCAATCACTGGATGGTCGCATCCAGCTTCGTCATCCTCGGCCTCAGCGGGCTCAACATCACCTTCGGCGCCTATGTGCTGCGCCCGGTGATCGGGGCGGAGGCCTTCACCACCTTCACCCTCTGGACCCAGGCGGCGCACCACTTCCTGTCCTTCCCCTTCACCTTCGGCATCATTGTCATGCTGCTGATCTGGGCACGGGACAACCTGCCGGCGCGCGTCGACCTCGCCTGGATCCGCGCGGGCGGACCCTTCGCCAAGGGGCACCCGCCGGCCGGCCGGTTCAACCCCGCGCAGAAGGGGCTCTACTGGTTCACCATCCTCGGCGGGCTGGTGGCGGCGGTCAGCGGCTACCTGCTGATGGCGCCGGCGCTCCTCGACAACATCAGCAGCCAGCAGGTGGCGCATGTCGTCCATGCCGGCATGGCCATGCTGATGATTGCCGCCATCCTGGTGCACATCTATGTCGGCACGATCGGTGCCGAGGGCGCCTTCGAGGCGATGTCCACCGGCCGCGTCGATTTCAACTACGCGCGGGAGCATAACAGCCTCTGGGTGGAGGAACGTCTGACCGAGGCGCGGCGGAGCGTGGCCCCCGCCGATGCCAGGACGGCCGGAGCGGATTGAGAGAGGGCCTCAGCCGGTGGCGTCGCGGATGCGGTCCAGGTGCAGCTCGGCCCTGGCGCCCCAGCCGCTGACGCCTTCCGGCACCTCCGGCCGGAAGGCCTCGTAGAGCCGGAAGCCCGTGCGGTTCAGCTCCTCGGGCGGCAGCCGGGCGGCGAGGCTTTCCATCGCCGCCCGCACCCCCGGGAGCCGCTCGCCGAAGGCGCGTGCGACATAGGCCTGCACGGCACCCGGCCCGGCGGGCCTGCCATCCGGCTCGGCGGCGAGCAACTGGCCATCGCTCTCGGTCACCGGGATCTCGCGCCCGAGCAGGCGCACCGTCCGGCGCGCCTGTGCCAGGCGGCGCGCCTTCGGGTCGGCGTCACCCTCCTCGGCAAGGCCCAGCCGCCTCGCCTTGGCGCGCGCCGCCGTGCCGGCCACCGCGCTGGCCAGGCTGAGCGCCGTGCCGGGCGGGTGGCCGAGCCGCTCGGCAACCACCGCCGCCCAGAGGGTGAGGACAGGGGCGCGGTTCACGCGGATCGGGCGGTTCGTCATGTCGGGGATCTGGGGCTCCGCCGCCGGGCTCGCATCGGCCATGACCCGGCAACGGAATCGCTACTGTTTGAGATGTACCTCCCGGGCCGCTGGCGCTTTGTCATTCCTGGGCGGCCAGGAAGGCCGGAGGATGGTGCGCGACGGCCCCTGGCAGGCCGGCGCCGGAGATGCAGGGGAAAGGTGAAGTCGATGGCGGAGCGGGGTGTGGGTCGGGGCAGGGGCGGCGGAGCCGTGCCGTGCCGGCCGGGCGGGGCAATGGAGAATGGCCGATGATGCCGCTCGTGCTCGCGTCTCGCTCCGTTGCGCCGGCGCCGCTGCACAGCTTCATCTCGGGCATCGGGGAGCGGGCGGCGCCGGAGGACCTGGCCGGCCTGCGGATCGGCCTGCCGCTTCGCCTGCGCTGCGCGGCACGGCCGAGCCGTGGTTGCACGCTGGAGATCCTGGCGCCGTCGGGGCGACCGCTCGGCTGGCTGCCGCGGGAGGATGCGGCGGTGCTGGAGGCGCTCGGCTGCGATCCGGATGCGACCGCGGTGCGGGTCAGTGGCATCGTCCCGGCCTTCCAGCGCCCCCGGGTGCAGATCGAGATCGCATTGCCGGCCTGGCCTGAGGAGGTCGCGCCGGCCGCCTGAGGAGGAGCCTCCGCCCGCTGGCGCCGCAAAGGCTGCGGCCACCGGCGGATCGGGGCTGGCCAGGACGCCAGGGCAGGCTATCACCGCATCCGGCAATGACGGGGAGGATGCGATGGCGATCCGGCGTTTGGCGGAAGAGGGGCGGCTCTCCGGCGCGGTGGTGCATGGCGAGCTGGTCTATCTGGCCGGGCAGGTGGCCGACGACTCGAGCCTGGATGCCGAGGGGCAGACCGCCGACATCCTGGCCCAGATCGACGCGCTGCTGGCCGAGGCCGGTACCTCCAAGCGCAACCTGCTCAGCGTGACCGTGGTCCTGGCCGACATCGCCGATGCGCCGGCGATGAACCGCGCCTGGGACCGCTGGCTCGACCCCTCGGCCAAGCCGGCCCGCATGACCATCCAGGCGCCGCTGGTCGATCCTGCCTGGAAGGTGGAGATCACTGGCATCGCCGCGCTGGACGGGGGAATGCCGGGGGCGTGACTTCACGGGTGCCAGGGCATCGCCCGTCCAGGCGATCCGGCACCGCGGCCGGCCTGCCCTTTGCCCTGCCCCTGCTGCCCTTCGGCTCCGAGGAGATCATGCGGTGCAGGCGGGCCGGACGCGTCGGCGGGCGAGGGTGGGGGCACGTCCGCCCCGCATGCGACGGTCACGCCATCGGCGCTCCGCCCCGGCACCGCCGGCGATTGTGCATGGTTCCGCCGTAATCTTTGGCGATCATTGTTCATGTGGACCGGGCGGCAAGGTTGTGCCCGCTTCCCCTGGAGGATGCAGGATCGATGACCGACGCGGAGCGGGCCGCCTTCTGGCGCGGCAAGCGCGTTCTGGTGACCGGAGGCGCCGGGTTCCTCGGCAGCGCGCTGTGCCACCGCCTGGCCGCGCTCGGGGCGCGTGTCACCGCCATCGATGCGATGGTGGAGGACGGCGGCGCCAATATCGCCAATCTGGAGGGTGCCTCGGTCCTTCTGGTCCGCGGCGACATCCGCGATGTGGAACTCCACTCGCTCGCCAGGGATGCGGACATCCTGTTCAACATGGCGGCGCAGACCAGCCATATGGGCGGCCAGCGCGACCCGGTCGCGGATATCGCGATCAATGCCGTCGCCCAGGTCCGCCTGATCCAGGTGATGCGGGAGGCGGCGCCGAAGGCGACGGTGGTCCATGCCTCCACCCGGCAGTTCTACGGCAAGCCGCTGCGCCTGCCGGTCGATGAGCTGCACCCGGTCCAGCCGCCGGACGCCAATGGCGTCTCGAAATTCGCCGGCGAGCAGTACTGGCTGCTGGAGCAGCGGGTGCATGGCCGGCCGGTCGTCGCGCTCCGGCTGACCAATTGCTACGGCCCGCGGCTGCGCATCCGCGACGCCCGCCAGACCTTCCTCGGCATCTGGATCCGTCAGGTGCTGAAGGGCGAGCCCTTCGAGGTCTGGGGCGGCGAGCAGCTCCGCGACCTCACCTATGTGGACGACGTGGTCCGGGCCTTCCTGCTGGCGGCGGAGAACGCCCCGCAGCCGGGGGTGGCCGGCCGGGTCTTCAATCTTGGCGGTTCGCCGCCGGCCTCCCTGATCGAACTCGCCGACCGGCTGATCGCGGCCAATGGCGGGCAGGGACACTATGTCGTGAAGAGCTTCCCGGCCGATCGTGCCCCCATCGACATCGGCAGCTACCACGCCGATGACCGCGCCTTCCGCGCCGCCACCGGCTGGGCGCCGCTGGTGGGGCTGGATGAGGGCCTGGCGCGTTCGCTGGAATGGTACCGTGCGCGGCTGGCCGACTATACCTGAGGGGGGCGATCCGGGACCGCTGCCATGAATGCTCCACAGACCATGATTCCTCAGGCCAATCCCGGCGCCGGCTACCAGGCGCAGAAGGGGGCCATCGACGCTGCGGTGCAGCGTGCCCTTGGTTCGGGCTGGTATATCCTGGGCCAGGAGGGCGAGGCCTTCGAGCGGGAATTCGCCGCCTGGCTCGGCACCACCCGCGCGGTCGGCTGCGCCAACGGCACGGATGCGCTGGCGCTGATCCTGCGGGGCCTCGGGATCGGGGAGGGGATGGCGGTCGCCACCGTCTCCCACACCGCGGTCGCGACCGTCGCGGCCATCGAGATGGTCGGCGCCGTGCCGCTGCTGCTCGATATCGACCCCGACACCTACACCATGGATGCCGAGGAACTCGCCTCGGTGCTGGAGGACCCGCCGCCCGGCCTGCCGCCGATCCGCGCCGCCATCGCCGTGCATCTCTATGGCCAGGCCTGCGAGCTCGACCCGATGCTGGAGGCCGCCGCGACCGCCGGCGTCGCGCTGATCGAGGATTGCGCGCAATGCCATGGCGCGACCCTGCATGGCCGCAAGCTCGGCACCTTCGGCGCGGCCTCGGCCTTCTCGCTCTACCCCACCAAGAATCTGGGCGCGCTCGGCGATGGCGGGGTGCTGGCGACCGATGATTTCGAACTCGCCGACCGCATCGCCGCCATCCGGCAATATGGCTGGAAGGAGCGCTACATCTCCTCCCTGGTCGGGGTGAACAGCCGGCTCGATGAGGTGCAGGCGGCGATCCTCAGGGTGAAGCTCACGGCGCTCGACGCCGGCAATGCCCGGCGGCGGGAGATCGCGGCGGCCTATGACGCGGCGCTCGCCGGCGGGCCGCTCGCGCCGCCGGTCCGGCGGGAGGATGCCGAGCATGTCTTCCACCAGTATGTGCTGCGCAGCCCGCACCGCAACGATCTGATGGCGCGGCTGAAGGGGATGGGGATTGGCACCGGCATCCATTATCCGGTGCCGGTCCATCTGCAATCCGCCTACAGGGACCGCGTGCCGCTGGGGCCCGCGGGCTGCGCCGAGACGGCGCGGGCCGCGCAGGAGGTCTTCAGCCTGCCGATGTATCCCGAATTGACGGATCCCCAGGTGGAGCAGATCTGCGCGGCCCTGCGGAGCCTGGCGGGGTAGGGCGCGGCCCACGCGTCCTGGATGGCGCGCGCCGGGGGCCTGAGGCCGGGCCGCCCGGCGAGCCTGGCATGATACGCTGGCCGGCGCTGCGCGGCGGGCCCGGCCGCTACCTGTTGCTCTTCCTGGCGCTCTATCTCGGCTGGGGCGTGCTCACCCCCTTCCTGCCGGCGGTTCTGGCGGGGCAGGGGCTCGGGGCCGAGGCGATCGGCCTCATCCTCGGCGCCGGCATGGCCCTGCGGCTGCTGGCGACGCCGCTGGTCGGGGCGCTGGCGGATCGACGGGCCGCGCCGCGGGCGGCGCTGGCCGCCATGCTCCTGCTCGCCGCCCTGGCCGCACCCGGCTTCACGGTTTTCGGCAGCTTTGCCCCGCTGCTGGCAATCGGCCTGCTGCATGCCGCGGCCACCGGGCCGGTCGGCGCCCTGCCGGATGCGCTCGCCCTGCGCGCCGCCGCGCCGGCTGGGCGCCTCGACTACGGCCTGGTGCGCGGGGCCGGGGCGGCCGCCTTCGTGGCCGGCACCGTGCTCGCCGGCCTCGCCGTAGGGGCGGCCGGTGGCCCGGGCGCGGCGATCTGGCTGCACGCCGCCTGCTTCCTGCTGGCAGCTTGCATCACCCTCGCCCTGCCGCCGCCGGTGCTGCCCACGCTCGCGGTCGCGGCGCCCCGCGCCGGCACCCTCCGGCCGCTCCTCGCCCTGCCGGCCTTCCGCCTGCTGCTGCTGGCGACAGCGCTGATCTCGGGCAGCCATGCCCTCCATGCCGGCTATGCCACGCTCTACTGGCAGGCGGCCGGGCTCGGGCCGGAGGCGATCGGCCTGCTCTGGTCCCTGGCGGTGGGGGCGGAGGTGGGGGTCTTCCTCCTGCTCGGCCGCCGCCTGCTGGCGCGGCTGGGACCCGGCGGCCTCTGCGCGCTCGCCGCCGCGGCCGGCCTGCTGCGCTGGTCGATCATGGCGACCACCGCCGCCCTGCCCGCGATGCTGCTTGCCCAGCCGCTGCACGGGCTGACCTTCGCGGCGCAGCACCTGGCGGCCATGGCGGTGATCCAGCGCGTCGTGCCGCCGGCGCTCGGGGCCTCGGCGCAGTCGCTCTATGCCGCGCTCGGCGTAGGATTGTCCGGCGCCTTGCTCACCATTGCCTCCGGCGCGCTTTATGGGAGCTTCGGCGCCGCGGCCTTCTGGGCCATGGCGCTGCTCTGCCTCGCCGCCCTGCCATCGGCATGGGCCTTGCAGAGCCGTCTGGCGTGACCGCGCATCCGGCCGGTCATGCTCCCCCGCTCGCCGGAGGGCGGCCCGAGGAAGGGCTAGCCTCCGGGCTCTTCGCAGGTGCAACATCGCCCCATGCCGGACATCGCGCCCGATCCCCTCCAGGAACTCCTCGCCCGCCTGCGGGAGGCGCGCGACGCCGCCGCGCAGGACCCCTTCGGCGATCCCGTCCTGCTCGTCGCCCTTGCCATCAGCCGGCGGATGGATGACGGGCTGCTCGACCTCGATGGTCTCGCGGACCTGGTCCAGCGCCTCTCCGACCTGGCCGCGACCGACCGCGCCCGGCGCCTCGCCGCCTATGTCGGGCTTGGGGGCGGCGAGCCCTCCCTCCCGGCGCTGGCCGAACGGCTGGTCCGGCCGGATCCGGAGGACAGCCCGATCCCCTTCGCGCGCTACCGCGCCCTGATCGAGACGCCGCGCTTCGCCGCGGTCTTCACCGCCCACCCGACCTTCTCCCTGCCGCCCGAGACCGGCACCGCGCTGGCCGAGGCGGCGAGCGGGGCGGAGTTCCCGGCCGGCCTCACCCACCGCCCATCGCCGCCGACGCTCGCCGAGGAGTTCCGCCAGGCGGTCGCCGCCATCCAGCGCGGGCGCGATGCCCTGGACGGCCTGGCCGCCGCGCTGCTCTCGGCCGCCAGGGGCGTGTGGGGCGATCGCTGGACGACGCTCATCCCGCGCCCGGTCCTGCTCGCCTCCTGGGTCGGCTACGACACGGACGGCCGGACCGATATCGGCTGGTGGGACACGCTCAGGCTCCGCCTGACCATGAAGCGGCTGCAGCTGGAGCGGCTGTCGGGGCAGTTGGCCCCGCTCGGCGACTGCGCCGCCACGCTTGCCGGGCGCGTCGGTGCGGCGCTGGAGGCGGTCGAGGCCCAGATCGCCGCGGTTCCCGACAAGCCGGAGCCGGAGGCCGTGCAGCGCCTCGCGGCCGAGATGCTCGAGCGGCGTGATGCCGCGCTGACCGGCATCGACCCACTGCTGGCGCTGTTCCCCGCTGCCATCGCCGCCGCGCCGGACGATGCGACCCGGCTGGCCCTGGCTGTCGCCCGTGGCGGCCTCGCCGCCCATGGGCTGGCGCTGGCCCATACCCATGTCCGGCTGAACGCCGCGCAGGTGCACAATGCCGCCCGCCAGCGCCTGGGCTTCATGGCCTTGCCGGATGACATGGCGCAGCGGCGCGGGCTGCTCGCCGCCATCAATACCGCGCTCGGCGAGGTCCAGGCGCAGCCGGTCGATTTCGGCGCCCTGCTCGCCGAGCAGGCCTCCGCCGTGCGGCTGATGCTGACCTGCGCGCAGATCTCGAAGCATGTGGACGGCTCCGCCCCCATTCGCTTCCTGATCGCCGAGACCGAGACGGGTTATACGCTGCTCGCCGCGCTCTGGCTGGCCAGGCGCTTCGGCGTGGAGCACGCGGTCGAGCTCTCGCCGCTCTTCGAGACGGCCGAGGCGCTGGACCGGGGCGAGCGGGTGCTGGAGGAGGCGCTGCGCAGCCCGCATTACCGCGACTACCTGCGCCGGCACGGCCGCATCTGCCTGCAATTCGGCTATTCGGATTCCGGGCGCTATGTCGGCCAGCTCGCCGGCAGCTACCTGGCCGAGCGGCTGAAGCTCCGCCTCGTCGAGCTGCTGCGGCGGCACAAGCTCGACGGCATCGAGGTGGTGCTGTTCGACACCCATGGCGAGAGCGTCGGCCGCGGGGGGCATCCGGACAGCCTGGCCGACCGCCTGGCCTATCTCTCCCCGCCGCAGGCGCGCGCCGCGCTCGACGGCGCCGGGCTGAGGCTGCGGGAGGAGACGGCCTTCCAGGGCGGCGATGGCTACCTGCTGTTCGGTACGCCGCAGCTTGCCTCGGCCACCATCGCCGGCATCGCCGCGCATGCTTTCACGCCGATCGGGCCGGTGGATGACCCGGTCTACCACGAGGCCGATTACGTCGCGGATTTCTTCGCGACCGTCCGGCGGGAGATGCAGGCGCTGGTCGCCGACCCCGGCTATGCCGCGCTGCTCGGCGCCTTCGGGCCGGGGCTGCTGGACCGCACCGGCTCCCGCCCCGCGGTTCGGCAGTCGGACGGCATGGGCGGGCCGATGCGCATCACCCATCCCTCCCAGCTCCGCGCCATTCCGAACAACGCCATCCTGCAGCAGCTCGGCTGGATGGCGAATTCCATCCACGGCCTCGGCATGGCGGCGACCGCCAATCCGGATGCCTTCAACGACCTGCGCGACCGCTCGCCGCGATTCAAGCGGGCACTCGCCCTGGCGGGGCGCGCCGCCGCCTGCTCCGATCTAGGCGTGCTGCGGGCGGTGGTGGATACGCTCGATCCCGGTCCTTGGCTGGACCGCGCCGGCTTCACCCGCCGCCCCGGCCGCCGGGAGGAGTTGTTGTCGGTTGCCGGCGCGGTGGAGCGGCTCGACCTTGATGCGCCGACCCGACGGCTGTTCCGCCGCCTGCAGGCCGACCACCTGGCGCTGCGCCATGCCTGGCCGGACCTGCCGACCATGCCGGACCGGCTGGTGCTGCTGCATGCGCTGCGCCTTACCCTGATCCACCGGATCTGGCTGCTGGCCGCCGACCTGCCGGAGTTCAGCCCGCGCCACGGCGCGACGCGGGAGACGCTAGTGCTGCGCATCCTCCAGCTCGACATCGAACCCTCCCTGCGGCTGCTGGACGAGGTCTTCCCGGCCGCGCCGGGTGCCGTGGTCGGGCTCGATTTCCACGAGCCCGCGCCGCCACGCGAGGGGCTGAGCTATGCCAAGGAACACGCGGCGATCTTCCAGCCCATGGCGCGGCTCTTCGCCCTGGTCCGCGGCTGCGGCGCCGCCATCACGCATGAGGTCGGGGCCTTCGGCTGAGGACGAGCACGGACGGGGGCGCCTTCCGGGGCCGGGCGGCGCGGCAGGCGCATCCGGCCGGGGGCAGTGCCTGGCCAACCCAGGCCGGCGATGTGGGCAGCCGGGCTTGCGGCGACCGCGAACCGCGGCACAATCCTGCGGAGATGGAGGCCGGGACCGGCGCGCCAGCGGGGCGGGCGGGCCGAGAGGCCCCGCGGGAGGGACACTCCAGCATGTCGGCGCTGCTCTTCGCCCCCTACACCATGCGGGATCTGCGGCTCGTCAACCGCATCGTTGTCTCGCCGATGGCGCAGTACTCCGCCACGCCGGAGGGCCATGCGACGCCCTGGCACCTGATGCATGTCGGCAACCTCTGTGTCTCGGGCGCCGGGCTCGTCATCATGGAGGCGACGGCGGTGGAGCCGCGCGGCCGCGTCTCGCCGCGCTGCCTCGGCCTCTGGACCGATGCCCAGGCCGAGGCGCTGCGGCCGGTCCTGGCGTTCTGCCGTGCCCATGGCACGGCCGCGCTCGGGATCCAGCTGGCGCATGCCGGGCGCAAGGGCTCGGTCGCCCGCCCCTGGGAAGGGCAGGAGACGGTGGCGCCGGCGGATGGGGGGTGGCAGCCGGTATCCTCCTGCGACCTCGCCTATCCGGGGCGCCCAGCGCCGCACCCGCTCTCGGTCGAGGAACTGGCCGGGATGAAGGAGGCTTTCGTCGCCGCGGCGCGCCGGGCCGATGCGCTGGGCTTCGACCTGATCGAGTTGCATGCCGCACATGGCTATCTGCTGAACAGTTTCCTCTCGCCGCTCGCCAACCGCCGCAACGATGCCTATGGCGGCGACCTGCCGGGCCGCATGCGCTACCCGCTCGAGGTCTTCGCCGCCATCCGGGCCGTCTGGCCGCCGGGGAAGCCGCTCGGCGTGCGGATCTCGGCGACCGACTGGGTGGAAGGCGGCTGGACCGGCGATGACAGCCTGGCCTTCGCCCGGGCGCTGAAAGCGCTGGGCTGCGACTATGTCACCGCCTCTTCCGGCGGGATCAGCCCGTCGCAGACGATCTCGCCTGGCCCGGGCTACCAAGTGCCCTATGCGCGCCGCATCCAGCAGGAGGCCGGGATGCCCGCCATGGCGGTCGGGCTGCTGCATGACCCTGACCTGGCCGAGCAGGTGCTGCAGGATGGCGCGGCGGAGTTGATCGCGCTCGGGCGCGGGATGATGTGGGAGCCGCGCTGGCCCTGGCATGCCGCCGAGACGCTGGGCGCGAGCGCGCCCTTCCCGCCGCAATATGCCCGCAGCCATCCTTCCATGCGGTTCGGCGACCCGGCCAAGCCCTTCCTGGAGCGGCCGGCGGGGTGAGGCCGGCCCCCTCCGGCGGGACCTTCAGCCCTGCGGGCGCCAGGCCGACATGGCCCGCGCGCCCAGCAGGCAGCCGAGCGCGATGCCCGCCCAGTCCTGGCCGGCGAAGAGGCAGGCGGCCAGCCCGGCCACGCCGAGGCCGAGCAGGATGTGGCTGCGCGTCATCCCGACGAGGTGATCGAACCAGAAGCCCATGACGACGCCGCCGATGATGGTGGCCAGGAGGAAAGGGGTCATGCCGCCCATCCTCGCCCCGCATGGTCGCCAGACTCTTGCCGCTCCCGCCTGCCCGGGGGGCCGTCGGGTGGCGCGCGGCGCATCACCGCTGCCGGGCATGGAGCGGCCCTTCCTGCCCTGCGGCCGAAGCGAGGCGCAGGGCCGCCATCCATCGCCCGGGGCGACCTGCCCGGGTGGCCTGCCGTTCGGGACAGCGCGGCTCGTCTCGGCTCCCTCCCATGCCATGCTGCTGCATTGCACCGCGCCGGTGATCCGGCCGATGCCTGCCTCCGGCGGGGCAGGGCGCGGTGCCTTGGGCAGGGTATCAACCCACCGCCGGCGGAATCCCGAGCCGCGCCGTCGCCGCCCCGCGCGCCGCCGGATCCAGCAGGTCCGCCAGCGTCATGCCGTCCAGCACGCCGAGGAAGGCCGCCAGGGCCTGCCCCAGTGCCATCTGCAGCCGGCAGGCGCCGGCGAGCGCGCAGCGCTCCCCGGTGACATCGCCGCAGGGATCGCCGCCGGGGCCGAAGCAGGCGACCAGCCCGAGGTCCTCCTCCATCCGCCGCACCACCTCGCCCAGCCGGATCGCCTCCGGCGGCCGCGCCAGCACCATGCCGCCACCGCGGCCGCGCCGCGTCTCGACGAAGCCGGCAGCCGCCAAGCGCTGCACCACCTTGTCCAGGTGGTTGGCCGAGATCCGCCAGGCGGTGGCGATCTCCTCGGTCTGCACCCGCGCGCCCGGCCGCAGGCCGAGATGCATCAGGGTGCGGAAGGCAAGGTCGGTGTGCAGCGTGAGGCGCATGGCTCATTCGTATACAGGGCATGGCCGGCGGGCCGGCAGGCTGATAAGTGGTGTTTGTTATACCACATTCGGAGACGGCCCATGCCCCTCAGCGATACGACCATCGCCCTGGTGAAGGCCACCATTCCCGCGCTGGAGCAGCACGGGATCGCCATCACCCGCCGGATGTATGAGCGGATGTTCCGGAATGAGGAGATCCGCGACCTCTTCAACCAGTCCCACCATGGCGAGACCGGCGCCCAGCCCAAGGCGCTGGCCGGGGCGGTACTGGCCTATGCGCGGAACATCGACAACCTCGCCGTGCTCGGCGCTGCGGTGGAGCGGATCGCCCAGAAGCATGTCGGCCTGCTGATCCGGCCGGAACACTACCCGCATGTGGCGGAGGCGCTGCTGGGCGCGATCGGCGACGTGCTGGGGGAGGCGGCGACGCCCGAGATCCTGGCCGCCTGGGGAGAGGCCTACTGGGCCCTGGCGGACATCCTGATCGGCCGGGAGGCGCAGATCTACCGCGCCATCGCAACGGCGCCCGGCGGCTGGGAAGGCTGGCGGCGCTTCGTGGTGGCGGAGAAGGTGCGGGAGAGCGACCTCATCACCTCCTTCCATCTCCGGCCCCAGGATGGCGGCCGGGTGCTGCGCCACCGCCCCGGCCAGTACCTGACCTTCCGGCTGTCACTGCCGGGGCATACGCTGCTGAAGCGCAACTACAGCATTTCCTCGGCGCCGGAGGATGCCGGCTACCGGATCAGCGTGAAGCGGGAAGGGCAGGGGGCGGTTTCCAATTGGCTGCACGATCAGGCCGGGCCGGGCACGGTGCTGGACGTGGCGGCGCCGGCCGGTGAATTCGTCCTGCCGGAGCGGCCGGAGCGGCCGGTGGTGCTGCTCTCGGGCGGCGTCGGGCTGACCCCGCTGCTCTCCATGCTGGAGACCATCGGCCGGCTGCATCCGGGGCTGGAGACGCATTGGGTGCATGGCGCCCTGAACGGCGCCACCCAGGCCTTCGGTCCCCGGGTGCGGGAACTGGCCGGGCGGCTGCCCTCCCTCACGGCCACCACCTTCCACGAGGCGCCGCGGCCGGCGGACAATGGCCAGGCGGAGCAGGGCCGGATCACCCCGGACTGGCTGCGCGCCAACACCCCGCTGGACTCGGCGGACTACTTCCTGTGCGGACCGAAGCCCTTCCTGCGCAGCCTGGTCGGCGGCCTGGCCGCGGCGGGCGTGCCGGCCCAGCGGATCCATTACGAGTTCTTCGGCCCGGCCGACGAGATGTTGGCGGCCTGACAGAGTTCTAGGCGGCGGGACCCTGTGTTCGTTGCGCGGCAGACCGGCGTCACGCCTGAGCCTGCGACGCAAGCGCCCGCAGAGTCCTGATGCGGTCACGCATCCGGGCCAGTGGTTTGAGCGGGCCTTGGCATCCCGGCCCATGTCCGGTGTGGGTCAGGCCACCGGCGGAAGCCGGGTCAGGCACGCCCTGGCGTCCAGGCCTCCTGTGGTGCGCGTGGCGGGGAGATGGGGGCAGGGGCGGCGGCAATCCTGTCCCCGCTCCGGCCGGCCTGCTAAACCCCCGCCACCATGACCGACCACGACATCTTCGCCGCGCTCCGCGCCCGGACCATCGCGGCCCTCGCCGAACTTCTGCCCGATCTGCCCGGCGAGACCTTCGCCCGCGTGCTGATGGAGCCGCCGCGCGACCCCAGCCATGGCGACATGGCGACCAACGGCGCGCTGGTGGTGGCGAAGCAGGCCAGGCAGGCGCCGCCGAAGCTGGCTGCCGTGCTGGCCGAGAAGCTGGCGGCGCTGCCTGAGATCGAGAGCGCCACGCCGGCCGGGCCCGGCTTCGTCAACCTCCGGCTGCGCGAATCCGTCCTGCGGGCGCAGGTCCCGGTTATCCTGGCCGAAGGCGAGCGCTACGGCGACGGCCGCACGGGCGGGGGCCGCCGGATCGATGTGGAATACGTCTCCGCCAATCCCACCGGCCCGATGCATGTCGGCCATTGCCGCGGCGCGGTGGTGGGCGATGCGCTGGCGAACCTGCTGGCCAAGGCCGGCTGGGACGTGACCAAGGAATACTACATCAACGATGCCGGGGCGCAGGTGCAGGCGCTCGCCTATGCCGCCTACTGGCGTTACCTGCAGGCCCTCGGCACCACCATGACCGAGGACCAGTACGCGCAGCTCCTCCCTGGCGGGCTGCAGTACCGGGGCGAGTATCTGATCCCGGTCGGCCAGGCGCTGCGCGACCGCTTCGGCACCGCGCTCGCCTCGGAGGATCCCGAGCACAGGCATGGCATGCTCGGCCCCGACCACTGGCTGGAGATCGTGCGCGAATTCACCGTCGAGCGGATGATGGAGGCGATCCGCGAGGATCTCGCGGCGCTCGGCGTGGTGCAGGACGTCTTCGTCTCCGAGGCACAGCTCGTCCGCGAGGGCAAGCTCGAGCAGGCGGAGAAGCTTCTCTTCGACAAGGGGCTGATCTATCGCGGCGTGCTGGAGCCGCCGAAGGGCAAGGCGCCGGAGGACTGGGAGCCGCGCGAGCAGACGCTGTTCCGCGCCACGCAATTCGGCGACGAGGTCGATCGGCCGCTGCGCAAATCCGACGGCTCCGGCACCTACTTCGCCAACGACATCGCCAACCACCTGCACAAGATCGAGCGCGGCTTCGCCGAACTCGTGCATGTCTGGGGCGCCGACCATGGCGGCTATGTCAAGCGCATGCAGGCGGCCGTCGCCGCGCTCTCGGGCAACACCGTGCCGCTCGATGTCGTGCTGGCGCAGATCGTGCACGTGGTGAAGGACGGCCAGCCCGTGCGCATGAGCAAGCGCGCCGGCACCTATGTGACGCTGCGCGACCTGATCGACGAGGTCGGGCGGGATGCCGTGCGCTTCACCATGCTGACGCGCAAGGCCGATGCGCAGATGGAGTTCGACCTGAACAAGGTGGTCGAGCAATCGCGAGACAACCCGGTCTTCTATGTGCAATATGCGCATGCCCGCTGCCGCTCGGTTCTGCGCTCGGCCGGCGACCCGCCGCCGGGCGACCTGGCGCTGGCGCCGCTCGACAGCCTGACCGACCCTGCCGAGCTTGCCCTCCTGCGGCGCCTGACCACCTGGCCGCGCACGGTGGAGGCGGCCGCCCTGGCCCGCGAGCCGCATCGAATCGCGTTTTTTCTCCATGACTTGGCCGGCGACTTTCATGTACTGTGGAACAAGGGTCGCGATGACGCGACCCTGCGATTCATCCGGGCGGATGAGCCGGAGGCGACGCGGGCAAGGCTTGCCCTGGTCGCCGCCACGGGGACGGTCATCCGCTCGGGCCTCGCGGTGATGGGGGTGACACCCGTCGAGGAGATGCGGTGAGCGATCTGGCTGTACCCTCCTGGCGCCTGCGCCCGGAGAAGCAGGCTCCGTCCTGGCGCATGCTCGCGGTGGCCGGGGGGCTGCTGGGCGCGGTGGCCGTGGCCGGCGCCGTGACCTGGGGCCTCTCGCGCATGGGGCCGCGCACGGTCCCGGTGATCGAGCCCGACGCGCGGCCCTTGAAGGTGCGGCCGGAGAATCCCGGCGGCCTCATCGTGCCGAACCAGGACCAGCTGGTGCTGGAGCCGCCGCAGGTGCGGCGCGACGCCGAGCGCCGCAGCGGCAGTGCGCTGCTGGATTCCGGGCCGGAGGCGCCTGCGCTCGACCAGTTGCGGCAGCATGCGGCACCGCCCGCGCCGCCCCAGGTTGCGGCGCCGCCCGTGCCGCCGCAGGCCGCGCCGGCACCGGTGCCGCAGGCGCCCTCCGCCCTGGCGAATGCCGCGCCGCTGGCGCCGCCCGTCGCGGCCCCGGCAGTGGTGGCGGCGCCAGCCGCCGGTCCGGCACCCCCGGCAGCGCCTCCGGCCGCCCTGGCCGGCGCGCCGCGGCCGGTGCCGAATGGCCGCGCCATGGTGCAGCTCGGCGCCCTGGTATCGGAGGAGGCGGCGCGTGCCGAATGGGACCGGCTGGTCCGCCGCGTGCCCGAGCTGGCCGGCTTCCAGCCGCGCGTCTTCCGGCTGGAGCGGGAGGGGCAGGCGCCGCTCTTCCGCCTGCGCACCGGCGGGCTCGCCGATGCCGCCGCGGCCAAGGCGCTCTGCGAGGCCGTGAGGGCCAAGGGCGGGGCCTGCAACCCCGTCGGGGGCTGACGCCGTGGCGGATCGCCCGCGCGCGGCCATCGTCGGGATCTCCGGCCCACGGCTGACGCCGGCGGAGGCGGCGCTGTTCCGCGCCACCCCGCCGCTCGGTGCCATCCTCTTCGCGCGCAACGTTGTGGAGCCCGAGCAGCTCCGCACCCTGACCGGCGAGCTGCGCGAGTTGCTGGGCGCCGAGGCGCCGATCCTGGTGGACCAGGAGGGCGGCCGGGTCGCCCGGCTGCGCCCGCCGCACTGGCCTGCCTTCCCGGCCGCCGCCGCCTTCACCGGCGGGCCGGAGGAGGCGGCGCGCGCCAATGCCGCGCTGCTCGGCCTCGCCTGCGCCGAGGTCGGGTTCGACGTGGTCTGCGCCCCGGTGCTCGACCTGCGGATCCCCGGGGCACATGGCATCATCGGTGACCGTGCCTTCGGCGAGGAACCGGCGGAGGTCGCGCGGCTCGGCCGCGCCACCGCCGAGGGGCTGCAGGAGGCCGGCTGCATCCCGGTCATCAAGCATATTCCCGGCCATGGCCGCGCCCTGGTGGACAGCCATCTCGACCTGCCGCGGGTGGCCGCGAGCCGGGAGGCGCTGGCGCTGGACTGCGCCCCCTTCGCCGCGCTGGCCGATGCCGGCGCCTGGGCCATGACGGCGCATATCCTCTATGAGGCGCTGGATGCCGAGCGGCCCGCGACCCTCTCGCCCGCCGTCATCGGCCGGGTGATCCGCGGCGCCATCGGCTTCGATGGGGTGCTCGTCAGCGACGATCTCTGCATGAAGGCGCTGCGCGGCGAAGCGGGCGCGCTGGCGGCCGCGGCCATCGCGGCGGGCTGCGACCTGGTGCTGCATTGCAGCGGCGTGCTGGAGGAGACCGCCCCGGCGCTTGCCGGCTGCCCGGTGCTGTCCGATGCCGCCGAGGCGCGGCTGGCGGCGACGCGGGCGGCCATGCTGGCGCGGCGCCGGCTGCTCGACCCGGTGGCGCTGGCCGCGGCGCGCGATGGCTGGCTGGCGGCGGCGTGAGCTTCGAGCATGGTTGGCTCCCCGAGCTGCTCGCCGCCATCCTTGCCGCGGTCCTGGCGATCACGCTGCATGAGGCGGCGCATGGCTATGCCGCGCTCGGGCTCGGCGACGATACGGCGAAGCGGATGGGGCGGCTCAGCCTCAACCCGATCCGGCATGTGGACCGGGTCGGCACGGTGCTGGTGCCGGGCATCCTGCTGGTCATGCAGTTGCTGACCGTCGGGCGGGTGGAGTTCATGTTCGGCTGGGCCAAGCCGGTGCCGGTGAACATCCTGGCGCTGCGCAACCCGCGCCAGGGCATGATGCTGGTGGCGGCGGCAGGGCCGGCAATGAATTTCGGCCTGGCCTGGCTGGCCGGGCTGCTGGTCCACCCGGTGGAGAGCTGGGGCATGCTCCTCTCGCCCGAATCGCTGGGCATCGCCTATCGCTTCCTCGGGCTCTGCATCCTGGCAAATCTGGTCCTCGGCCTGTTTAACCTGCTGCCCATCCCGCCGCTCGACGGCGGCCGCATCGTGGCGGGAGTGCTGCCGCGGTCGCTGGCACTGCCCTATATGCAGCTCGAGCGCTGGGGCATCCTGATCGTCCTGGTCGGAGTCTTTCTGCTGCCACGGCTGGTCGAGGGTTTCGATCCGATCGGCTGGGCCCTGCGCAATGTCATCGCGGAGGCCTTCGACCTGGTTCTGCTGCTGTCCGGGAACGGGGGCGGGCCATGAGCGAGCCGGCGACGCCGACGCTGCATCTGCGGCTGGAAGGATTCGAGGGGCCGCTCGACCTGTTGCTGGACCTGGCGCGGGCGCAGAAGGTGGACCTTGCCCGGATTTCCATCATCGCCCTGGTGGACCAGTTCCTGGCGGTGCTGGAACAGGCGCGCCGGGTCCGGCTGGAATTGGCGGCGGACTGGCTGGTGATGGCCGCCTGGCTCGCCTGGCTGAAATCCCGCCTGCTGGTGCCGGAGGACCCGGAAGCCGAGCAGGATGCCGAGGCGCTGGCCCTCGCGCTCACCGACCGCCTGGCCGAACTGGCGCGCATGCGCGCCGCCGCCGCCTGGCTGGGGGAGCGGCTGCAACTGGGCCGTGACGTCTTCGCCCGCGGTGCGCCGGAATCCCTGAAGGTGGAGGATCGCACCGGCATCTCGGCCGACCTGCCGGCGCTGCTGCAGGCCTATGCGGCGGCGCGCCGCCGGGCGCTGGCGCGCCGGCCCTATACGCCGAAGCCGCGCAAGCTCTGGACGGTGCAGGAGGCACTGGCGCGGCTCGGCCGGCTGGTGGGCGCCCTGCCGGACTGGGCGGTGCTGCAGCGCTTCCTGCCGGAGGGGATCAGCGACCCGGTGGAGCGCCGCGCCGCCATGGCCAGCACGCTGGTCGCCGCGCTGGAGACCGCCCGCGGCGGCGCGATCGAGTTGCGGCAGGAGCAGAGCTTCGGCCCGATCCTGGTCCGCCGCCGCGCCGCATCCGAGGACATGCCCGATGCAAGAGCCGCCTGAGACGGCAGAGGGGGCCGCGGTTGCGCCCGATGCGAGCCGCGCGCCCAGTGGCCACCAACCCGACCTGGCGGAGGCGACGCCGGCTGCCGGCGAGGCCGCGCAGGTGGCTGCGCGTGACACGGAGGACGTGCCGCAGCGTGGCGCTGCGGGGCCGGAGGGCTCCATCGGCGGCATGGCCTCCGCGGTCCCGGTGGACGCAGCGCCCGGATCGGCAGGGGAGGCGGCGCCGCCCTCCGCCGCCGAGGCCGCGGCCGCGCCGCAGCAGCCTTCCCCGGCCGGCGAGCCCGGTCCGGGTGCCGAAGCGATCCCCGATCCCGCCCTCTTCGCCCATGCCTTGCGCCTCGCCGAAGCCCTCGTCTTCGCCAGTGACCGCCCCATCACGCCGCAGCGCCTGCAGCAGGCCCTGCCGCCGGGGGTGGAGGCACGGGCCGTGCTGACCGCGCTCGCCGCGCAATGCGCCGACCGCCCGGTGCAACTGGTCGAGGTCGCCGGCGGCTTCGCCTTCCGCACCGCCCCGGAACTCGCCCCGGCGCTCACCCGCGTCGTGGAGGTGCCGCGTCGCCTCCCGCGCGCCGCCATGGAGACGCTGGCGATCATTGCCTATCACCAGCCGGTGACGCGCGCTGAGGTGGAGGAGATCCGCGGCGCCAGCCTGTCCCAGACCACGCTGGAGACGCTGCTCGAGATGGGGCTGATCGCCCCGCGCGGCCGCAAGGAGGTTCCCGGCCGGCCCAGCCTCTGGGGCACCACGCCGAAATTCCTGGAGCAGTTCGGCCTGCGCGCCCTCACCGACCTGCCGCGTCGGGAGGAGTTGGTGAACGAGCCGGGCAGCCCCCTGCTGGCGCCCGCCGCCCCGGCCGAGGCCCCGCCACCCGCATGAGCCTCCGGCTGACCGGCATCCGCCACGCCTATGGCGCGCGGGAGATCCTGCGCGGCGTGGACCTGCATGTCCGCCCGGGCGAGATCCTCTGCCTGCTCGGCCCTTCCGGCTGCGGCAAGACCACCCTGCTGCGGCTGGTGGCGGGGCTCGAACCATTGCAGGCCGGCCGGATCGAACTGGGCGGCGTCATGGTGGCCGAGCCGGGGCGCGAGCTGCCGCCGGAGCAGCGCCATGTCGGCTTCGTCTTCCAGGACTATGCCCTATTTCCCCACCTGACGGTCGCCGAGAATGTCGCCTTCGGCCTGACCCGCATCCCGCGCGGAGAGCGGGGCTGGGCGGTGACGGAAGCGCTGGCCCGCGTCGGCCTCGAGACCTATGCCAGCGCCTATCCGCACATGCTCTCGGGGGGGCAGCAGCAGCGGGTGGCGCTCGCCCGGGCGCTGGCTCCCCGACCGCAGGTGGTGCTGCTGGATGAGGCCTTTGCCTCCCTCGACGCCCGGCTGCGGGAACAGGTGCGGGACGACACCCTGCATGTGCTGCAGACCGCCGGCATCCCGGCCATGATCGTCACCCATGATGCCGAGGAGGCGATGTTCCTCGCCGACCGGATCGCCCTGATGCAGGAGGGGCGGGTCATCCAGCTCGGCCCGCCGGAGGAGCTCTATCTCAACCCGATCGCCCCCTTCGTCGCCACCTTCCTCGGCGAGGTGAACCGCCTGCCGGCCCTGGTCCGCGGCAGCCGGGCGGAGACCGCTATCGGCCCGCTGCCGCTCCGCCCCGGCGCCGATCTGGGTGAGGGCCCGGCCGAGGTGCTGCTGCGGCCGGAGGGCCTGCGGGTCCAGGAGGAGGGCGGGACCCCGGCCGAGGTCCAGGCCTGCCGGCTGCTCGGCGCCACGACCTTGGTCCATCTGTCCGTTCCGGACGGGGCAGGCGGGCTGCTGCACCTGCATGCCCGGCTGCCACCCGGGATCCGGCTGGCGCGTGGCCAGCGCGTTACGGTTGCGATGGATCCGGAGCGCGCCTTCGTATTCCCGCCCCTGGCTTCCTAGATACCTGGGCGCAGATTGTTGGAACCCCGGGTTCCTGCTAACGGAGGCGACCTTGCGGTGCCGGGACTCCCCGACCCGGCCTCGCAGTCGGAGACGTCATGTTAGACCTAGCCTGGTCCGAGATTGCGCTGATCGGCGTCGTGGCGCTTGTCGTCATCGGCCCCAAGGACCTGCCCGAGGCCATCCGTGGCCTCGCGCGCGGGGTGCAGAAGCTGCGCCGCATGGCCGGCGAGTTCCAGAGCCAGGCGGATGAGCTGGTGCGCGAGGCCAAGCTCGAGGAGGTGCGGAGCTCCATCAATGAGATCCGCAGCTTCAACATCAAGGACACCATCGAGAAGGCGGTCGATAGCGACGGCACGATCCGCAAGACCTTCACTGAGGATCCGCTGAAGACCGACTACGCTTCCTCCTACACGCCGCCGGCGGGCGCGATGGAGGGGGCCGGCGCCGCCGCGGGCAGCGCGGAGCCGCCCAAACCCGTGCCCGCCTTCATTCCGCCAGCCTATGCGCCGCCGCCGCCGCTCCCGCCGGCAGCCGCCGGGCCGGAGCCGGTGCCCGCGCCCGCCTTCGTGCCGCCGGCTACCGCCGCGCCCCTGCCTCCGGCCCCCGAGCCGGCCCCGAACCCGAAGACCTGAGCACCCACGCCCGTGCCGCGCGACCCGGAAGACTCCATCGACGACAAGCCGATGCCGCTGCTCGACCACCTGATGGAGCTGCGCCAGCGGCTTCTCTGGTCGGTCGGTGCCTTCGTGCTCGCCTTCGCCGTCTGCTACTATTTCTCCTCGCAGATCTACGGCTTCCTGGCGCGGCCCCTCGCCGACATCCTGCAGGCCCAGGGCGGCGGCGAGCGGCGGATGATCTTCACCGCGCTCTACGAGGCCTTCTTCACCTATCTGAAGGTGGCCTTCTTCGGCGCCATCTTCTTCAGCTTCCCGATGTGGGCCACGCAGCTCTGGCTCTTCGTGGCGCCGGGGCTCTACCGCAGCGAGAAGAAGGCGCTCTATCCCTTCCTGATCGCCTCGCCCTTCCTCTTCGTGCTGGGCGCGGCGCTGGCCTATTACTTCATCTTCCCGCTGGCCTGGCATTTCTTCATCACCTTCGAGACGCCGCCGGGCGAGGGCGCGCTGCCGATCCAGCTGGAGGCGAAGGTCAGCGAGTATCTCTCGCTGGTCATGCAGATGATCCTGGCCTTCGGCGTCGCCTTCCAGTTGCCGGTGCTGCTGACGCTGCTCTGCCGCGTCGGCATCCTGAGTGTGGACACGCTGCGGAAGGGACGGCGCTACGCCATCGTCGGGATGTTCGTCTTCGCCGCCATCATCACGCCGCCGGACGTCATCAGCCAGGTCGGCCTCGCGCTGCCCATGATCCTGCTCTACGAGATCTCGATCTGGGCCGCCGTGTGGATGGCACCGAAGCCGCCGAAGAACTCCACCACCACCTAGCGGGGAGCCGGGCTCCCCATCGCGTTCTGCGCGACGGGATGCCCCCTGTCCCCCGCGCCCCAGCCGGGGCCGAAGGCCTGGCCCCGGACCACGCCTTCCGTTTCCGGGATCCGACCGCCATGCATGACATCCGTATTGTCCGCGCCGATCCGGCGGCCTTCGACGCGGCCATGGCGCGGCGCGGCCTGCCGCCCATCGCCGGGCAGGTGCTGGCGCAGGACACCGCCCGCCGCGCGGCGCAGCAGGCGCTGCAGGAGAAACAGGCGAGGCGCAACGCCCTGGCCAGGGAGATCGGCCAGGCGAAGCGCAATGGCACCAACAGCGTGGCACTGGAAGCCGAGGGCGCCGCGCTGCGTGAGGAGATGGCGGCGCTGGAAGCCCAGGCGGCCGAGGCCGACCGGACGCAGACCGCGCTGCTGGAGGCGCTGCCGAACATCCTCGACGCCGAGGTGCCGGACGGGCGGGACGAGACCGACAATGTCGTGCTGCACCAGCACGGCAAGCCGCCGGTCCTCGGCTTCACGCCGAAGCAGCATTTCGAGATCGGCGAGGCGCTCGGCCAGATGGATTTCGCGGCCGCCGCCAGGCTGGCCGGGGCGCGCTTCACCCTGCTCTCCGGCCCGCTGGCGCGGCTGGAGCGGGCGCTCGGCCAATGGATGATCACCCTGCACACGGAGGAGCACGGCTATACCGAGGTGTCCGTGCCGCTGCTGGTCAACGGCGCCACGCTCTACGGCACCGGCCAGTTGCCGAAATTCGGCGAGGACCTGTTCCGCACCACCGATGACCGCTACCTGATCCCGACCGCCGAGGTGCCGCTGACGAATATCGTGGCCGGGGAGATCGTGCCGGAAGGCTCTCTGCCGCGCCGCTACACCGCGCTGACGCCCTGCTTCCGCTCGGAAGCCGGCAGCGCCGGGCGCGACACCCGCGGCATGCTCCGCCAGCACCAGTTCCAGAAGGTGGAGATGGTCAGCATCACTCGCCCCGAGGACAGCGAGGCGGAGCATGAGCGCATGACGCGCTGCGCCGAGCGGGTGCTGACCGAACTCGGCCTGGTCTGGCGGCGGGTCGTGCTCTGCGCCGGCGATACCGGCTTCAGCGCGGCGAAGACCTATGACCTGGAGGTCTGGCTGCCGGGCCAGCAGGCCTGGCGCGAGATCTCCTCCTGCTCCAACTGCCGGGACTTCCAGGCGCGCCGGATGAATGCCCGCATGAGGCCGGCCGAGGGCAAGGGCAATGTCTTCCTGCACAGCCTGAACGGCAGCGGCGTCGCGGTCGGCCGCGCCCTGATAGCGGTGCTGGAGGTGCACCAGCAAGCCGATGGCAGCATCCTGGTGCCGGAGGTGCTGCGCCCCTGGATGGGTGGCCTGGACCGGATCGTGGCGAACTGAGGGTGCCGTCCGGGGCCAAGCTCTGGCCCCGGCGGAGACCGGACACACTGCGTCCGATGGGGGCAGCACCCCCCGGCTGCCATACCGGGCAGCGTAAAGTCCTGGCTTGCAGCAACCATCGGCGGCTGAGGCCGCAGACATGCGTGGGCATGTCTGCGGTGCAGTATCAGATCGCGACACCCATCCGCCCAGCCAGGTCCTGGATGAACTGCCAGGCCACGCGCCCCGACCGGCCGCCGCGCGTGACGGACCACTCATTGGCCTGCCGCCGCAGCTCCTCCTCCGGCAGTTCGATCCCGAGCGCCCGCGCATAGCCCTCGACCATGGCGAAATAGGTCGGCTGGTCGCAATTGTGGAAGCCGATCCACAACCCGAAGCGGTCGCTCAGCGAGACCTTCTCCTCCACCGCCTCGGCCGGGTTGATGGCCGTGCTGCGCTCGTTCTCGATCATGTCGCGCGGCATCAGGTGGCGGCGGTTGGAGGTCGCGTAGAACAGCACATTGGGCGGCCGGCCCTCGATGCCGCCGTCCAGCACGCTCTTCAGCGCCTTGTAGTCGGCATCCTCCTTCTCGAAGGAGAGGTCGTCGCAGAAGACCAGCGCGCGGCGGTCCTGCGCGCGCAAGATGTTCAGCAGCTCCGGCAGGGTGCGGATGTCCTCCCGGTGGATTTCGATGAGCGCCAGGCTGCCCGGTATCTCCGCATTGGCTGCGGCGTGGGCGGCCTTCACCAGAGAGGACTTGCCCATGCCGCGGGCGCCCCAGAGCATGACGTTGTTGGCTGGGAAGCCGCGGGCGAAACGCAGCGTATTGGCCAGCAACAGATCCTTCTGCCGGTCGATGCCTTGCAGCAGGGCGATCTCGACGCGGGAGACGCGCGGCACCGGCGAGAGGCGCGGGGCAGGCGATGGGTGCCAGACGAAGGCATCGGCGCCCTCCAGGCGGGGGGGCGCCGGCGGCGGCGGCGCCAGGCGCTCCAGCGCCTCGGCGATGCGGGTGAGCAGGGCGATATCCATGGCAGGTTCCGGGGATGGGGCCGCACTTGACGGGAAGGGGGCGGAAGCTAGTTTGCGCCCGCCTTGCACGGCAAGCCGGAACCACGAGGAAATCGCCGAAGATGCTGATCTCTCCCGCCTATGCGCAGGATGCCGCCGGTGGCGGGCTGGCGCTCATCACCCAGCTGGCGCCCCTCATCCTCATCTTCGCGGTCTTCTACTTCCTGCTGATCCGCCCGCAGCAGAAGAAGCAGAAGGAGCATCGCGAGATGCTCAAGCAGCTGAAGCGCGGCGACCGCGTGCTGACCGCGGGCGGCATCTTCGCCAAGGTCACCACCGTGAAGGAGGGCGTGGACGAGGTCGAGGTGGAGATCGCTCCGAATGTCCGTGTCAGCGTGCTGCGCCAGACCATCGGCGACGTGCTGAAGCCGGTCGGCGCGAACGACGCAGGCACCAAGACCTGACCCGGCACGGGCGCCGGCAGGTCGCCCGCCGCGCCGCGATCCCGCCGGCCCTCGTCCGATGAGGCGGCGGCACGCGGTCCTCGCCCTGGGCCTGTTGCTGTCGGCACCAGCGGGCGCCGCCTCGCCTGAAGCCGATTCCCTCCGTGCCCTCGCGGGCGGCACCATGGTGCAGCTCGCCGGCCACCCGGTCGTCTCCCTGCCGCTGCGCGGTGCCGTCCGCGGCCGCCAGCAGATGGTCTATGAGGGGTTGCGGTTGCCGGGCCCGCCGCTCCTGCTGCATGAGGGGCGCTGGCTGGTCGGCTGGGGCTGTGCCGACCCGGAGCCGCGCCAGGGCTGCGCGGATCGTGGCCTCTTCCTCGCCTTCGATGCAGAGGGCGAGCGGTTGTTCCTGCTGCTGCTCGAGAATGGCGCGCCGATCCATCTGGCGCCACCGAGGGCCGGGCGCTGGCCCGGCGCCCTCGCCGGGCCCTTCTCGATCTTCGCCCCTGGCCTGGCCCGTGGCCCGGTCTTCGATCCGGACTGAGCCCCGTGCAGGGCGCGGGGCGCGGACTGCGTCCCGCGCGCATCACGGGGCGGCCTGGATAGGGCATCATGGCCAGCGAATCGAGGGAGACGAGCATGGCTGACCCCAGGACCCTGCTGCAGATGGCCGGCGCGCCGGCGCATCCCGCGCCTCTGGATGCGGCCGCCCTGATCATCGTCGATGCCCAGGGCGAGTACCGGGAGGGCAGGCTGCCGCTGGAGGGCATCGGGCCAGCCGTCGAACGCCTCGCCGTGCTGCTGGCGGCCGCGCGCAAGGCGGGCATGCCGGTAATCCATATCGCCCATAAGGGGCGCCCTGGCGGGCTGTTCGACCGCGAGGGGGCAGGCGGCGCCATCCTGCCGGAACTCGCGCCCGCGGCTGGTGAGCCGGTGGTGGAGAAGGGGCTGCCAAACGCCTTCGCCGGCACCGACCTGCAGGACCGGCTGGCGGCGCTCGGCCGTAAGGAATTGCTGCTGGCCGGCTTCCAGACGCATATGTGCATCAGTTCGACGGCGCGCGCGGCGCTCGATCTCGGCTATCGCGTGACCATTGCGGGCGATGCCTGCGCGACCCGCGCGCTGCCGGACGCGCTGGGCGGTGCGCCGATCAGCGGTGCGGAGATCCACCGCATCGCGCTGGCGGAACTGGCCGACCGCTTCGCGGTCGTCGCGCCGGTTGCGGCGATCATCGGCTAAACAGAAGACGGTGCCGCCAGGATGGAGACCACGCCTGGTTTTCATTTCCGGCCGGTCGATCCTGCCGGTGGTGCACCAGAGCGGATTGCGGACGGGGATGAACGCCCGGGAGCGTATGAAATGAAAAAGGCGCCCGGTTGCCCGGGCGCCCCTTCCGTTCGGCCGGTCCGCAGCTTCAGGCGCTCTGGCCGGACTTCAGTCCGCCCTGCTGCAGCAGGGTGTTCACCACTTCCCAATCCACCAGCTTGTTCAGGAAGTTGTCGAGATAGTTCGGGCGCACGTTGCGGAAGTCCAGGTAGTAGGCGTGCTCCCACACATCGACGCCGAGGATCGGGGTGCCCTCGCCGGTCGAGATCGGGTTGGCGCCGTTCGGGGTCTTGGTGACCTTCAGCTTCCCATCGGGCGCGATGATCAGCCAGGCCCAGCCGGAGCCGAACTGGGTCACGCCGGCCTGCTTGAAGGCCTCCTTGAACTGGGCGAGGCCGCCGAGATCCTGGTCGATCTTCGCGGCGAGCGTGGCCGGCAGCTTGTCCCCGCCGCCCTTGGGCGACATCACCTGCCAGAACAGGATGTGGTTCCAGTGCTGGCCGGCCTGGTTGAGCACGGGCAGGCCGTCCGTGCCGGCCTTGCCGGCTTCGGCCACGATCTGCTCCAGGCTCTTGCCCTGGAGGCCCTTGCTCTCGATCAGCCCGTTCAGCGCGGTGACATAGGCGTTGTGGTGCTTGCCGTGATGGAGCTCGAGCGTCTCCTGGCACATGCCCTGACCGGCGAGCGCGTCGGGGGAATAGGGCAGCGGCGGCAGGCTGAAGGCCATGGGCTGTCTCTCCTGATTCTTGGTGGAGTGCGCCCGGACCATGCCCGGGAGCCGCGCCAACAGCTAGGAGGGGTGCCGTGGCGCGTCAAGCAAGGGGCGGGCATAAGGCGCGCATGGCGAAACAGCACACCCTGTCCGGCATCGCGGAATTCGCGCGGCGGCACGACCCGGACCGCTTCCTCTGTGCGCTCTTCGCGCCCGCAGCACAACGGGAGGCATTGTTCGCGCTGATCGCCTACAACCATGAGCTTGCCCGTGCGCGGGAGGCGGCGAAGACGCCCCTGATTGCCCTGATGCGCCTGCAATGGTGGCGGGAAGTGGTGGAGCACGCGGCCGAGGGCCGGCCGCCCCGGCGGCATGAGGTGGCGGCGCCGCTGCATGCCGCGGTCGCGGCGGGGGCGATCGATCCTGCCGACCTGCTGGCCATGGCTGATGCGCGGGAGATCGAGGCGGAGGAGGAGGGCATCCCGACGCGGGAGGCTTTTTCCGCCTATCTGCGTGGCACCGCGGGCGGCGTCGCGGTCGCGGCCGGGCGGTTGCTCGGCGCGCCGCCGTCGCTGTTGCCGGCCTTGCAGCAGGCAGGCCTGGCCTATGGACTCGCAGGCGTGCTGCGCAGCGTGCCGGCGCTGGCGGGGCAGGGGCGCTGCCTGCTGCCGCTGGATGCGCTGGCAGAGGCTGGGCTGACGCCGGAGGCGGTGGTGCAGGAACCCGGCGCCGCCCGGCCTGTCGTCGCGGCGCTCGCCGAGGCCGGTCTCGCTGCGCAGGCGGCGCCACGGGCCGCGCTGCGCCGGCTCGGTCGTTCCCCGATCGCCGCCGCGCTGCCGGCGGTGCTGGCGCGGCGCGACCTGCGGCGGCTCACGCGCGGCCCGGTCGCCGCCGGCCCGCGCAGCTTCGGCGACCGCCTGGCGGTCACGCTGGCGGGCCTGACGGCGCGCATCTGATGCTTGGCGCAGGAAGCCCCGGCCCGCGGCCCATGCCGCGAAGCCGGGGCCCGGAGGGCCGCCGGTGTCTGAGGCAGGACATGCGCCAGCCTGTCATGCGCCAGATATGATCCGTCAGGCCCGCTTGCGCTTCTTCGCCGGCGTCGCCTGCACGGCCAGCAGCGGCGCGAGGAACCGGCCGGTATGGCTGCCGTCGGTCGCGGCCACCTCCTCCGGCGTGCCGGCGGCGACGATCCGCCCGCCGCCATCGCCGCCTTCCGGGCCGAGATCGAGGATCCAGTCGGCGGTCTTGATGACCTCCAGATTGTGCTCGATCACCACCACCGTGTTGCCGGCCTCGACCAGCGCGTGCAGCACTTCCAGCAGCTTGCGCACGTCCTCGAAATGCAGCCCCGTCGTCGGCTCGTCCAGGATGTAGAGCGTGCGTCCCGTGGCGCGGCGCGACAACTCCTTGCTGAGCTTGATGCGCTGCGCCTCGCCGCCCGAGAGGGTGGTCGCCTGCTGGCCGAGATGGATGTAGCCGAGGCCCACCTCCTTCAGCACCTTGAGCTTGTCGTGGATGGCCGGCACGGCGGAGAAGAACTCGACACCCTCCTCCACCGTCATCTCCAGCACGTCAGCGATGCTCTTGCCGCGGAACTTCACCTCCAGCGTCTCGCGGTTGTAGCGCTTGCCCTTGCAGGCATCGCAGGTGACGTAGACATCGGGCAGGAAGTGCATCTCGATCTTGATGACGCCGTCGCCCTGGCAGGCCTCGCAGCGGCCGCCCTTGACGTTGAAGCTGAAGCGCCCGGGCTTGTAGCCGCGGGCGCGACTCTCCGGCAGTTCGGAGAACCAGTCGCGGATCGGGGCAAACAGGCCCGTATAGGTCGCGGGGTTGGAGCGCGGGGTGCGGCCGATCGGCGACTGGTCGATATCGATGATCTTGTCGAGCAGCTCCAGCCCCTCGATCCGGTCATGCGGCGCGGGCACGGTGCCGGCGCCCATCAGGCGGCGCGCCGCCGCCTTGTAGAGCGTCTCGATCACCAGGGTGGACTTGCCGCCGCCGGAGACGCCGGTGACGCAGGTGAAGGTGCCGAGCGGGAATTCCGCCGCGACCTCCTTCAGGTTGTTGCCGCGCGCGCCGACGACCCTCAGCATGCGCTTCCTGTCCACCTTGCGGCGCGTCGCCGGCACCTCGATGCGGCGGCGGCCGGAGAGGTAGTCGCCGGTCAGGCTGGCCGGGTTGGCTGCGACCTCCGCCGGTGTGCCCTGGGCCACCACCCGGCCGCCGCCGGCGCCGGCCGCGGGGCCGATATCCACCAGGTGGTCGGCGGCGCGGATCGCATCCTCGTCATGCTCCACCACCAGCACGGTGTTGCCGATATCGCGCAATCGGCGGAGCGTCGCCAGCAGCCGCTCGTTGTCCCGCTGGTGCAGGCCGATCGAGGGCTCGTCCAGCACATAGAGCACGCCCGTCAACCCGCTGCCGATCTGGGAGGCGAGGCGGATGCGCTGGCTCTCGCCACCCGAAAGGGTGGCGGAGGACCGGCCGAGGGAGAGGTAGTCGAGCCCGACATCCACCAGGAATTGCAGCCGCTCCTCGATCTCCCGCAGGATCCGCCGCGCGATCTCCTGCCGCTGCGGCGTCAGCGTCGCCATGACGCCGGCGAACCACTCCCGCGACTTCCGGATGGAGAGTTCGGAGGCTTCGCCGATATGCCGGCCGGCGACCTTCACCGAGAGCGCCTCGGGCTTCAGGCGGTGGCCCTTGCAGGCCTCGCAGGGCTTCTCCGCCTGGTAGCGGGTCAGGTCCTCGCGGACCCAGGGATTGTCCGTCTCGCGGAAGCGCCGCTCCAGATTCGGCACCACGCCCTCGAAGGGCTTCTTCACGTCATAGGCGCGCAGGCCGTCCTTGTAGCGCAGCGTCACCACCTCCTCGGCGGTGCCGTGCAGGATGGCGTTGCGCACCTTGGCCGGAAGGTCGGCCCAGGGCGTGCTGGTCTGCACCTTGTAGTGCCGCGCGAGGCTCTCCAGCGTCTGGTCGTAATAGGGCGACTGCGCGCTGGCCCAGGGCGCGACGGCGCCTTCCGCCAGGCTGCGCTGCTCGTCCGGCACCACCAGGTCGGGGTCGAAGAAGCTCTGGGTGCCGAGCCCGTCGCAGGTGGGGCAGGCACCCTGCGGGCTGTTGAAGGAGAAGAGCCGCGGCTCGATCTCCTCGATGGTGAAGCCGGATTCGGGGCAGGCGAATTTTGCGCTGAAGACCGTCCGCTCGCCGGTATCGGCATTCTCGGCATAGGCGATCCCCTCGGCGAGGGCGAGCGCGGTCTCGAAGCTGTCGGCGAGGCGCGGCGCGATGCCGTCGCGGACCACGATGCGGTCCACCACGATTTCGATGTCGTGCTTGAACTTCTTGTCGAGCTTCGGCGCCTCCGAGATCAGCACCAGCTTGCCGTCGATCTTCACCCGTTCGAAGCCGCGGCGCTGCCACTCCGCCAGTTCCTTCCTGTACTCGCCCTTCTTGCCACGCACGACGGGGGCGAGCAGCAGCAGCCGCGTGCCCTCCGGCATGGCGAGCACGCGGTCCACCATCTGGCTGACCGTCTGCGCCTCGATCGGCAGGCCGGTGGCGGGCGAATAGGGCACGCCGACCCGCGCCCAGAGCAGGCGCATGTAGTCGTGGATCTCGGTGACCGTGCCGACCGTCGAGCGCGGGTTGTGGCTGGTGGTCTTCTGCTCGATGGAGATGGCCGGGGACAGCCCCTCGATCGAATCCACGTCCGGCTTCTGCATCAGTTGCAGGAACTGCCGGGCATAGGCCGAGAGCGACTCCACATAGCGCCGCTGCCCTTCGGCATAGATGGTGTCGAAGGCGAGGGAGGACTTGCCCGAGCCCGACAGGCCGGTGATCACCGTCAGGGTCCCGCGCGGGATGTCGAGGTCGAGATCCTTGAGGTTGTGGGTGCGGGCCCCCCGGATGCGGATCTGGCCGGCATTCAGGGGGGCGGCCAAGGGGATGGGGGGGCTGGCCATGCGATCGCTCCGCGGGCCTCGGGCTGGCCCAGGTTCACATTGTGTTCTTGGGTGAATGCCACCATATTGGGGTGGCGGGAAGGGGCCTCGACGGGCTCCGGGGCATCTCGCCGGGCTGGCTCAGGGCCTGCCCGGCCGGTATGCTATGCGCTCGATTCCAGGGGTTTGGACGGCATGGCCGGCAGCGTGAACAAGGTGATCCTGGTGGGCAATCTGGGGCGCGACCCCGAAGCCCGCAACATGCAGTCCGGCGGCAAGGTGGTGTCCTTTTCCGTCGCAACGTCGGAGACCTGGAACGACCGCGCCTCCGGCGAGCGGAAGGAGAAGACGCAGTGGCACCGCGTCGCCATCTTCAATGAGCGGCTGGGCGAGATCGCGGAGAAGTACCTGCGCAAGGGCAGCAAGGTCTATATCGAAGGCTCGCTCGAGAGCCGGAAATACACCGACAAGGACGGGCAGGAGCGCGAGACTTTCGAGGTCGTGATCAGCCGCTTCAAGGGCGAACTGACCCTGCTCGACAGCCGCGGCGGTGGCGGCGGGGAGATGGGCGAAGGCGGTGGCGGCGGCTATGGCGGCGGTGGCCGCTCCTCCGGCGGCTATGGCGGCGGGGACCGTTCGGGCGGCGGCAGTCGGGGCGGCGGTGGCGGCTGGGACAGCAAGCCGAAGGGCGGCTCCGACCTGGACGACGACATCCCGTTCTGACGGGGTGCAGCGGGTGCTCAACCCGCCGCGATATCCTCCATGATCCGGCTGGCCGGGCGGTTGAGCAGCCCGGCAAACTCCGCATCGCCCGGCACCGGGACTTGCGTATCCTGCCAGTCCGGCCCGATCGGCTGCAGCAATTGCCGGCGGAGCGCCGCTGGCATGCCGGAATCGAGGTCCAGCCTGCGCAGCGGCCCGGGCCGGGCCCGCACCAGGCTGTCGATCAGGCAGAGCGCCATCCAGCAGATCGGTGCCAGGATCTTGTAGACGAAGGCCCGCGGTTCCCGGACCAGCCGCCCCGCCGCATCGGCGAGATTGATCGGGGCGGAGCGGCCGATCACCGGCCCGGCATCCACCTCCTCCGTCATCCGGTGCACCGACCAGACAGTGTGGGTCACGCCCCGCGCCTCCATATCCGCCCAGGGGGATGGGCCGGCGCCATGGCCATTGGCCAGGTCGGTCGGGTGGCAGTTATAGGCACCCTGCGGGGCGGTATCGAGGATGGCCCGGTCCAGCACCTGCCCGAAGCCGCAGGTGATGATGGCGTCCGGCTGCCAGGCGGCCAGCACCCGGCGGAAGCCCGGTGTCTTGACCTCCCCCGTATAGACCGGGATTCCGGCCTCCAGCGCCGTGCGGACCAGCCGCAGTTTCACCGCCAGCCGCTCTTCCTCCGACATCAGGGACCATGCGCGCTTGCGCAGGCTGATGCGGGCCTGCGGGCTGATCGGGTCGTCGGTGACCACCCCGACCACACGGATCCGGCCGGGCAGGCGCCGCAGATAGGCAAGCGCCGCATGCAGCGTCGCCTGGCCGATCCAGAAGCTGACGAACAGGACCAGGCGAAGCTCGGCCTGCTCCTGGGGTTGCTGCGAGTTCGGGGGATGCAGCAGGACGCCCCAGCGCGCGCCCTCCGGCACCTGGCACACGCAGCCGGGCGGAAGGCCCCGCAGCCACCCCGGAGGGTCAGAATTCTCGATACCGGCTGTCATTTCCGGGTCCTCGGTGCGCATTGTCCTACCCGCTTCGCGGCGCGAGACGGCCCCGGTTTCGCCGGGGACAGCGCTCTGACCGGCGGGTCATGGCCGGCCCGGCCGGAGGACGCTCGCGGCCCGTGGGACAGGGACTTAGGAGTTCACCATAAGGATTACGCTTGTTTTAATCAACTTTTGGTTTTTGTTATCGGGGGATTTACAAACTTATCGGGCAAGACGCCAGAGCGCGGCGGTACCGGAACACTCGCATTCGGGCGCGCGCGGTTTGCCGCCGGGCCGCGGAATCACTATCTTTCGGGAGAAATGCGGGGGGCTCGACGACGCCCCCCGCGTCAACCCGCGCGATGCCGCAGCAGGGTGCCCCGGGGTGCCCGCCGGCCAGGAAAGTAGGACAGCGTGAGCGATACGACAGACGGCGGCAGCGGCGGCATCCGCCCCGAGGACGCCGTGCCCGTGACCCTCGAGGAGGAGATGCGCCGCTCCTACCTCGATTACGCGATGAGCGTGATCGTCGCGCGCGCCCTGCCGGATGCGCGCGACGGCCTCAAGCCCGTGCATCGCCGCATCCTCTACGCCATGCAGGAGAGCGGCTACACCGCCGACAAGCCGCACCGCAAATCGGCCCGCGTGGTCGGCGACGTCATGGGTAAGTACCACCCGCATGGCGATGCCGCGATCTACGACGCCATGGTCCGCATGGCGCAGTCCTTCTCGCTGCGCGTCCCGCTGATCGATGGCCAGGGCAATTTCGGCAGCATGGACGGCGATCCGCCGGCCCAGATGCGCTACACCGAGGTCCGCCTGGCGCGCTCCGCCTCCGCCCTGCTGGAGGGCATCGAGGAGGACACGGTCGAGTTCCAGCCGAACTACGACGAGTCGGAGCAGGAGCCGCGCGTCCTGCCCGCCGCCTTCCCGAACCTGCTGGTCAACGGTGCACAGGGCATCGCCGTCGGCATGGCAACGAACATCCCGACGCACAATCCGGGCGAGGTCATCGACGCGACGCTGGCGCTGATCGCCGATCCCGATACCTCGCTCATCGACCTGATGAAGATCATCCCCGGTCCGGACTTCCCGACCGGCGCGCTGATCCTCGGCCGCTCCGGCATCCGTGCCGCCTTCGAAACCGGGCGCGGCTCCGTCCCGCTGCGCGCGAGGTGCGAGATCGAGGAGATGCGCGGCGGCCGGCAGGCCATCGTCGCGACCGAGATCCCCTTCCAGGTCAACAAGGCGAACCTGATCGAGAAGATCGCCGAGCTGGTCCGCGCCAAGGCGATCGAGGGCATCTCGGACCTCAGGGACGAGAGCGACCGCGAGGGCATGCGGATCGTCATCGAGCTGAAGCGCGACGCGACGGCGGAGGTGGTGCTGAACCAGCTCTACCGGATGACGCAGCTGCAGACCTCCTTCCCCGTCAACTTCCTCGCGCTCGACAATGGCCGGCCGCGGCAGATGGGGCTGATCGACGCGCTGCGCGCCTTCATCGCCTTCCGCGAGGATGTCATCCTGCGCCGGTCGCGCTTCCGCCTGGCCAAGGCGCGGGAGCGGGGGCACCTGCTGATCGGCCTCGCCATCGCGGTTGCCAATATCGACGAGGTCATCCGCCTGATCCGCGCCAGCCGCGACCCGGCCGAGGCGCGCGCCGCCCTGATGGCGCGGGACTGGCCCGCCGGCGATGTCGGCACCCTGCTGGCCCTGATCGAGGATGCCGGCAATGTCGTGACGCCCGAGAACACCGTTCGCCTGACCGAGGCGCAGGCCCGCGGCATCCTGGCGCTGACCCTGAACCGCCTCACGGGCCTTGAGCGCGAGAAGATCACCGCCGAGCTCGAGGAGATCGGTGGCAGGATCCGCGAGTTGCTGGAGATCCTCGGCAGCCATCCTCGCCGCATGGAGGTGATGACCGAGGAGCTGCGCGCCGTCCGCGCCCAGATCGCCTCCCCGCGCCTGACCCAGATCGTCGACGGCATCGCCGATGTGGACGATGAGAGCCTGATCGAGCCGGGCACCATGGTGGTGACCCTGACGCGCGATGGTTACGTCAAGCGCACGGGCCTCGATACCTTCCGCGCGCAGAATCGCGGCGGCCGCGGCCGCAGCGCGGCGGCGACGCGGCAGGACGACGTGGTGATGCGCAGCTTCATCGCGCATACCCACCAGTGGGTGCTGTTCTTCACGAGCCGCGGCATCGCCTTCCGCGAGAAGGTCTGGCAACTGCCGGAGGGCGGCGCCCAGGGCAAGGGTCGCTCGCTCCGCCAGGTGCTGGCGCTGCAGGAGGGCGAGCAGGTGACCGCCGTGCTGCCCCTGCCGCAGGACGAGAGCCTGTGGGAGGGGCTGCACCTGGTCTTCGCCACGGCCTCCGGCAATGTCCGCCGCAACCGCCTCTCCGACTTCCGCAATGTCCGCTCCGCCGGGCTGATCGCGATGAAGCTGGAGGAGGGCGATTCGCTGATCGGCGTGCAGACCTGCCGGGAGGGGGATGACGTGCTGCTCGCCACCCGTCGCGGCCGCGCCATCCGCTTCCAGGCGAGCGAGGACGTGCTTCGCGTCTTCGCCGGCCGCGACAGCAGCGGCGTGCGCGGCATCCGCCTGGGCAAGGAGGACGAGGTCATCGCGCTCTCCGTGCTGCGCCATGTCGAGGCGACGCCGGCCGAGCGCGAGGCGGCCATCCGCAATGCCGCCCAGCGCCGCCGCAACGGCAACGGGAACGGCGCCGAGGAGGCCGAGGCCGTGCCGGTGGCCGCCGAGGACGGCGAGGAGGGCGCCGGGGAGGAAATCACCCTCTCGCCCGAGCGGGCCCGGGAGTTGGAGGAGCAGGAGGAGATCATTCTCGCCATCACCGATGGCGGCTTTGGCAAGCGCAGCCTGGCCTATGACTACCGGATCACCGGCCGGGGCGGGCAGGGGCTTGAGGCCATGCTGTTCAGCCGCCGCACCGGCCGGGAGGTGGTCGCCACCTTCCCGGTCCGGCCGGGCGACGATGTGATGCTGGTGACGGATACCGGGCGGCTGATCCGCCTGCCGGCCGACCAGGTGCGCTTGACGCGCCGCCGCAGCCTGGGCGTGATGCTCCTCCGACTGAACGAGGGGGAACGCGTGACCAGTTGCTTCCCGGTCGTGGACGACCAGGGCGAGGCCGGGCCAGACTCCGGCGCGGCGCAGACCGGCGCCCTGGCGGCCACCGAGCCGCCGGCCGAGGCCGGATCCGCTTCCGATGCCTGAGCGGATTGGCCTCTACCCCGGCACCTTCGACCCGGTGACCAACGGCCATCTGGACGTGATCGGCCGGGCGGCCCGCATCCTCGACCGGCTGGTGATCGGCGTCGCCATCAATACCGGCAAGGGACCGCTCTTTCCGCTGGAGGAACGGGCGGAGCTGGTCCGGGCGGAGACCGATGCCATCGCCGCGCGCACCGGCTGCGTGATTGAGGTGCGGCCCTTCAAGGGGCTGCTGGTCGGCTTCGCGCAGGAGGTCGGCGCCAGCATGATCATCCGCGGCCTGCGGGCCGTGACCGATTTCGACTACGAGTTCCAGATGGCCGGCATGAACCGTCGCCTGGACCAGCAGATCGAGACGGTCTTCTTGATGGCGAGCGAGACGAACCAGTTCATCTCCTCGCGTTTCGTGAAGGAGATCGCGCGGCTCGGCGGCGATGTCTCCTCCTTCGTGCCGAAGCTGACGCTGGAGCGGACGCTCGCCCGCGTCCGGAACCCGGTGCAGGACTGAGCCGGACCGCCTTCAAGACGGAAAGATACCCATGCTGCGACGACATCTCGCGGGCCTCGCCCTGCTCGGCGCCCCCGCCCTGATCCGCCCCGCCCGCGCGCAGGCTGCGGAGCGGCTGGTGCTGGAGCTGAAGGACGGCCCGGTCACCATCCAGTTGCTGCCGGACGTGGCGCCGCGCCATGTCGAGCGGATCAAGACGCTGGTCGGCCGCGGCTTCTATGATGGCACGCCCTTCCACCGGGTGATCGAGGGTTTCATGGCCCAGGGCGGCGACCCGACCGGCACGGGCACCGGCGGGGCGCGCGACCTGCCCGATCTGCCGGCCGAGTTCACCAACAAGTACCGCTTCCTCCGCGGCGTCTGCGGCATGGCGCGCAGCCAGAACCCGAACAGTGCGAGCAGCCAGTTCTTCATCATGTTCGCGCCGGCGCCGAGCCTGGATGGCCAGTACACCATCTGGGGTCGCGTGGTTGCCGGCATGGAGGCGGTGGACAAGATCAAGCGTGGCGACCCGACCCGCAACGGCGTGGTGCAGAACCCGGACAAGCTGCTCCGGGCTCGCATCACCAGCGCCTGACCCTGATTTCAACAAGGATCCATCCCGATGAGCGACGAAGCCGGCACCCCGCAGGAGATTCCGGGCGAGCCCCCGATCGAGGTCCCCGCCACGGCCGCCCCCGAGGCCAAGCCAACCGAGCCGGACCCCAAGCTCGAGAACACGCTGATCCTTGAGCTGAAGGACGGCGCCGTGACGATCGAGCTGCTACCCGAGCTCGCGCCGCAGCATGTCGAGCGCATCAAGACGCTGGCCCGCGCCGGCTTCTACGACAACACGCCCTTCCACCGGGTGATCGAGGGCTTCATGGCCCAGGGCGGCGACCCGACCGGCACCGGCACGGGCGGCGCGCGGGAGCAGGGCTATGCCGACCTGCCCGCCGAATTCGCCCCGCCCAACAAGGCGCGCTTCGTGCGCGGCACCTGCGGCATGGCGCGGACCATGAATCCGAACAGCGCGAACAGCCAGTTCTTCATCATGTTCGCGCCGGCGCCGAGCCTGGATGGCCAGTACACCATCTGGGGTCGCGTGGTCGCCGGCATGGAGGCGGTGGACAAGATCAAGCGCGGCACCGGCGGCAACGGCATCGTCCAGGGCCCCGACCGGCTGATCAAGGCACGCATCGCCGCCGACGACGCCACCGCGGCGGCCTGACCGCCATGCGCGTGGCGGAGCCGGTCCACGCCATTGGGCCGCTGGCGGCAGTGCCGCCGGTCCGGCCGGCGATCGGCTCCGGCAGTTGACATTATCGCCGCCGCGCGCTTTTCCCCGCGCGCGGCGGTGCCGTGTGAGCCGGTAGCTCAGTTGGTAGAGCACGGGACTTTTAATCTCGTGGCCGTGGGTTCGAGTCCCACCCGGCTCACCACACCTAACCGCCTGATCTTCTTGAATTTTTCAGCGAATCGCTGCTGCCATGCGGCCAACCCCGCTTTCGGCTGACCGGACATTGACCGGACATTCGGGCGAAACGCCCTCGATCGGGTTCCTGCTCCCTGTTCTTTCTTTCGGCCTGTGGCTCGGCCACGACCCAGCTGGCCCATGGCCGATGCCTGTCCTGCCGCGAGTGGCTACCATGTGTCTGACGGGGCTCTGGCCCATCCATCGCGGTAGCCGGCCCAGGACGGCAGCTCGGGGACCGGAATGGCAAACGAAGGCGAGGGAAAGCGGCGAGGCGGGCAACCGGGCAACAGGAACGCCCTCCGCCATGGCAAGCGGAGTGCGCTCACCACCAAGCGGAGGAAGCTCACGGCTGCGACGCTGAAGGTCTGCGTGGCTGTGCTGCTCGCCAACGGTGGCCTGGCCGGTAGCGACGTGCGGCACCGGCCTCGAAAACTCCGGCCGGATCAGCTCCGGCTCCTGGAAGCCCACGATCCAGAGGGCGCTGCGCTTGCAATGGCGGTGGGGCTGGACCGCCTACCGCCGCGTTCCTAGGGGCGGTGGCTCCGACTGCCCCAGGCAGCCCCGACTTCGCGTCAAACGAGAGGGGGGGGGCCGTCGAAGATCAGTCCCGCCGGAACCCTACCCATCCCGGCCCCTCCCTTTGTGCGAAGGGACCCCCGCGCGTCCATGCATCCTATTTTGGACGGTCAGTCCTCGTCTTCGTCATCTGCCCGGTCCCCGTGAATGATCGCGGAACCAGCGCGCGCAAGATTGAGGGTGAGGAGCCTGGCGATTGCATCGCCCTGGGTCAGGTCAGCCGGCCAGCCATATGCGGCGGCCACGGCCGCATCCAGGTCGGCATGGAGCAGGTCGAGCCACGCCCCATCGGGCGTGCCCCGGGCATTGTAGAGGTTGGTTAGCGTCCGAGCCTTCAGGGCCACTGCTGCCTTGACGTTGCGCGGCATCCGCCGTGGTGGGAGCCCTGGGATCGTCTCGGCCACTTCTTCCACCCATTCGGGCGGGTTCAGCCAGCGGTCGCGGGCTTCTACGAGCGCCCGTGCTGCCTGGGCGATCGCTGCGGCATGGGGATGGTGGGATTGGCTACTGGCGGGCTGGTCGAGGGTCAGACCTTCAGGGAAGGGGAAGGTCTCAAAACAGGTTTGGTTGTTGTAGGTGGGATCGTTCCCGACTCCGTGCCGGGAGGCCAGCGCCAGTGCCCACGCCTCATGGAAGCGGGAGTGCAGAATGCCGAAGGTGCAATCGTCGTCGCGGGCGACCGCATAGACACGGCTATCGGGCAGCGTGGTGGCGGGGCACCAGACGAAGAGCCTGTGCTTTGCAACGCGCGGGGTTGCGATGAAGCGGGAGAGGGGAGCCACAGCAGCTCTCAGTTCCCCGCCGCTGCGGCCAAGGCGCCACCAACGTTCGCGCCGCTGCGCATCCCTGTTGCGGTCACGCGCCGGCTTCACGTTGACGATGACATGCGCGAATGGGCGCAGGTAGAAGGACGCCTGCCGCTCAGGCATATCGGCGAAGTCGATGATCCAGCGGTCGGATGGCCGGCGGGTAATGTCCTGCCCATTGATCCACGGACGAAGGACGTCGGTATTCGGCCGACCATTTGGATTGGGCGGCTCCGCCAGCCAGGTCCGGGCGGTCTCACCCGGCACATCGAAGGCTCCCACCTTCACCGGACCCTGTAGGCAGAGCCCCCGGTTCGCAGCCAGGCGCCGGGCCTGTGTTAGGTCACTGCCTCCGGCAGTCAGATCGGCCCGAACCTCCGCCACCGGCACCCCGTCCAGATGCGGAACGTCATCCGAGTCGGTCCGGCCGAAGCAGACCAGTGCGACGCGCACGGCAGCACCTTCAATCGTCCAGGGTTCATCGTCCCAGGCATCGAAGATGCGCCCGGTTGTCCGGATGGCCTCCAGCACTTGGCGGCTGGCGCCGTTGCGGATGGACTGGGTCGCCACCAACCCAACCCTTTCCGCCGTTCCTGCTGTCAGCGCCTCGCGCGCCTTCTCGAACCAAAAGCAGACCAGGTCGGCGGCACCTGGAACGCGCCCGGCGAACGCAGTCCGGAGGCGGGATGTGTAGTCGTCACCCAATCCCGCCCGCATTACCTTGTCACCGAGAAACGGGGGATTTCCCACGATGGCGTTGGCCGCCGGCCAAGCTGCCGGAACCGGGGCGCCATTGGCATCAGTCGCCAGCACGGCATCGCGGCACTCGACCGTGTCCAGGTTGCGCAGCACTGGATCGTGCGGAACGGGGTAGCCGTTCCGGCGTGCCCACTGAATATGGCCGATCCAGACCGAGACCCGCGCCAGCTCCGCCGCGTAGGGGTTCAGTTCGATGCCGAGAACCGCTTCAGGCCCAACCTCGCACATGCGTCCTGGCAGGCCGAGTGCCGCCGCCTCCGCGATTGCGTCGCCCTCCAGGTCCTTCAGGGTCAGCAGCGCCACATACAGGAAGTTGCCGCTGCCGCAGGCCGGATCGAGCACCCGATATTGTCTTAGGCGCCTCAGGTAGGCGCCCAGGATCGCTTCTGCCTCCTCCAGCAGAGCGATGTCGCGGCGGCGTCGCCGTTCGGCTTCTCGCGCCAACGACTTGCGCTTCGCCACGCTTTCGGCGGTAACCACTGCGCCGGACAACGCCTTAAGGTCTTCGGCTGCTCCCGCGCCGGCTTCAGCACGCAGAGCAGCGCGCTCCGTCAGGAGCGCCTGGATACGATCCCGCGCCTTGGCCCATTCGGCTTGCAGCGGGCGTCGGACCACCGGCCCGACGATGCGCTCAATGGTATTGCGGTCGGTGTAATGGGCGCCAAGCTGGCCCCGCTTGCTGGGATCCAGGCCCCGCTCAAACAGGGTGCCCATGATCGACGGGTCAATGTCCGACCACTCCAGGGCGGAAAGCCGGTCGAGAAGGCTCATATCGGCTGCCACGAGTGGCAGAGCCATCGCGTCCTCGAAAAGGCCGCCGTTGAACCAGGGAACCGCCGTGAAGCCGATCTCGCTGCCGCGCTCCGCCATGGCGGCGAAGAGGGTTCCTGCATACTCGGCAAAGCGGCCGGGATTGCGCCGGCCGGCGTTCAGCATCCCTTCCAGCAGTTGGCGTGGCAGCAGCTTCACATCCGCAGCGAAGAAGCAGAAGGCCAGCCGACAAACGAAGTGCGCGACTGCCTGGGGGTCGTGGCCCCGGAATCGGAGCCGCTGTGCCAGTTCACCGAGTTCGCCGGCGGCTTCCTCTGTGAGGGCGGCTCTGGTCTTGCGAGGGCGCCAAGCCTCCGGCGGCGCTGTCCACATCTGCCGCAGCAGATCGACACGCGCCGGGTCATACAGGTCCTGGAGGCCGAAGGTGTCCTCGCGGGTGACCTCATTCGTCCAAGCGGTGCGGACGACAATCCGCCGCATGTCGCAGGCCACCAGCAGGGGCGGATTGCCGAGATTGCCGGCGTAACGCAGCAGCTGGAGATGAGCGGCGCCTAGGTCGGCACCGGGCCGCTTGTATTCCCAGGCGAAGCAGTCGCGCTTCCAGACATCGGCGAAGCCATGGCGGCCATTGGCCTCAGCCGCGATCTTCTCGAAGGCGTAGTTGATGCCCCGGTTGTCCTCCTGGGGCTTCGGCACGCCCAGTAACTCGCAGAGGTCGTTGAAGTGGGGCTTGGCGCCGGCAGCCTCCGTGAGGGTCGCCGTTCCCCAGCGTTCGATGAAGCGGTCCGGTGTCATGACACCGGACCGTTACCGAGTCAGCAGAAGCGGGCAATACCTAAAACGAGAACAAGATTACGGACAATCTACCGGATAGTTTATACCATCCTCCTTGGGGCATGGCAGTTCGGGCAAACTACCAAGACTGCCATGGTGTCTTGCTCGATCACGGTGCGGCGGCAATCAACGCCCGCTCGTGAGCAAGGTCAGGATCGGGAGTAGCCAGCGCGTAGAAGGCATCGGCGGCTGCTTGTGCAAGCCATGCCGCCGTCCTCAGCTGGTTGGTCGGCGTTGCTGCCGACCTTCCAAGACCAGCACTTATCGGTTCCCGTGGTGGGCAGCAGCGATCGAGCCGGGCTATCGCTGTCTCCCGAGAACCCTGAAAACCCCGAAAATCCGGCTGGCGGGCTGGGCTACTGTTGCCTGCAAGAAGGTTTTCGCCTTTTTCGGGGTTTTCGGGCTTCGTCCCAGCGATTGAGGCAGCGATGCTCCCTGATCCCGTGCGGAATGCGGCGAGCCATCGGCTCACCGCACCGCTTCCCAAATCTTAGGGTTCACACGCCAGTCGCCGCGCGGCCGGCCGCCGGAGCCAGTGCGGACCGGTTCCTGTAGCCATCCAGCTTCTGCTAGGAAGCGGCAGGCGGCCTTCACTGGCTCAGTCTCTCGAAGCCCCGGCAGCCGGGCATCGTCACGGATACTGGAGACATTTACCAGCTCCGGGCGGGTATCCACGATGTGCTGCGCCAGCGTTCGGGCATTGCGCTCGGCTTCCGGGATGGATGCGTCGCTAAGGACGCGCGCCGCCATGGGCAGGAAGTAGGCGTCCATCAGACCGGCAGCGGCCTGCATCGCCTGCACGCTCACCACCGCTGGCTCAGGCGCTGCCGGATTGGCTGTCCACCAAAGATACTCCAAGATCAGTGCCAGCCGGAGCGCCTGGCCTCGTGCCTTCCCAAGCGAGGATTTCATCAACCCATGTGCGCCGTGCTCACGGCGCTGCATCTCGCTTGCGAAGTCGGTCAGCACCTCCCGGCCTTCCGCGACCAGGGGCACATAGGATGGCGTAGGGTTGCCTTCGGCATCCTGCGCCATGGCAAGATCGGCCAGCCGTTGTAGCCGCTCTACCGCAAGCTCGGCATCGCCTGCGATGCGCGGCTGAGAGAATGGCCGTGGATCCGGCCAGGTCCATAGTCTTACTGTGTCAAAGCTTTCCGGTCTTCCTATATGTGGGGGATGGTAGAGAGGCAGACAAGGCGGCCGAGGACGGGCGAGGCGCGGTTCGCGGCCTATCTGGGGGCGATCACGGCGGG
>NZ_JAJAQI010000021.1 GCF_020523605.1 Roseicella aerolata
CCTACGGCTTCCTCGTGGCCGAGCGCTGCCTTTTCCCCCCTCAATCCCGCTTCACCGCGCGGCGGCTCAAGACACCTGCGCTATCCAAAGGCTTCCAGCCGCGCGGTGCCGGTCCGGCCTGAGCGCCACGTGCCGCACTCAATCGCCAGCATTCGCCGCCGCCTCACCGTCGGCCTTGTCCACCTCCTCCCGCGCTGCCCCTGCTGCCTGCAGAAACAGCGTATACGGCCAAGAAGCAAGTGACACAGTAAGACTAGAGGGCGATTCATATAAGGTTTTTGCTGAAGGCCGCTTTGAAGGAAACTGCAGATGCCTAAGTTCATTTATAGTGTTCCAGAAAACAAGATTGACTTGATTTCCGGAGGCACCGCGATTGTTGTCAACTCGACCAACAAGAACGCCGTTGTCGTTGGTGCAAGCCATGCAGCGTCTGTCACTATAAACGGCACCAAAATTGACAACAAAGACTTTAAAGGCATCATTGTAATTTACGATGGCGAGGATGAGCCTTGCGGATGATTAGTGGACCGCTTATCCACATGCACAGAAATCCTGCGGTGTTGTCGAAGTCACTGAGGACTCCCACGCATCGTGCTTAGTGCATCCTGCATCCCTGGCTCGCGCACTTGGATCAGATAAGACAATTGGTACTGGAGCGCTCAGCCCAGTACCCAGTCAGGTACAGTGCTAACTAGCACTGTGCGAGGGCGAAAGCCCGCGATAAAGCTCCTCTGGGGGCTCATTAAGGAGGAATTATAGATGTCCGAACTGATCTCGATCCTTTCTGAAGCAGAACTCGATTTCATTAGCGGCGGCGACAAGCCCCCGAAGCACCCGAAGCCCCCGAAGCACCACAAAGCGCCTAAGACTCTTATTATCATTGAGGGTAATGTTGGCGTTCTCAACGCCGGCAATAATTTTGGGGTTCAGGTTGGAGCCGGCGACGATATTACTACTGTGAACGTCGGCTAGTGTAAGCCCAGCCGAGAAAAGGCTGAAACTACCCTTCCCGGCAACTCTGCCGGGAAGGGCCCTTTGATGATAAAATTACCAATTTAACATTTTTTGAAAAACATTTTGATTCAAACCTGTCTTGCCTCGGTCGCATAATTGAGTGAACCATGACCGTCCCGTCACAACGTCCGCTCTTCCGCCAAGAAGTCCTCGCCTTCCAGCAGCAGGAGCGGCAGTGGGGCCGCGTGGTGCCAATGCAGCCCCTGCGGATCCGGCTCACGGTTTGGTTCATCATCGGCGCGGCCGCAGCGATCATCGCCTTCCTCTTCTTCGCCCAGTACGCCCGCAAGGAGACCGTCGCCGGCTATCTGATGCCCGCCGCCGGCACCGCGCGCGTCTTCCCGCACCAGCCCGGCACCGTCAGCGCCATCCATGTCGCCCAGGGCCAGGCGGTGGAGGAAGGCCAGCCCCTGTTGGAAGTCACCACCACCCAGATCGCCCTGAACGGGGAGGACGTGAACGCCGCCATCCTCGCCAGCCTGGCGCAGCAGCGGGATTCCCTCCTCCGCCAGATCGCCAGCGAGGAACGCCGCACCGCCTCCGAACGGGACCGGCTGACCGCCCAGATGCAGAGCCTGGAGACCGAGCTGGGCCAACTCAGCGCCCAGGTGACCGTGCAACGGGACCGCATCCGCCTGGTCGAGCGCATCGTCGCTTCCGGCGCCCAATTGTCCTCGCGCGGCCTGGTTTCCGAACTCGACCAGCGGCGGCGGGAGGAAGCGCTGCTGGAACAGCGCCAAGCGCTGAACTCCCTCGCGCAGCAGCTCACCGCCCGGCAGGGCCAGCTCACCGAAACCCGCTTCGCGCTGGAACAGCTCCCCTTCCTCCAGGCGGAGAAGATCCAGGCTCTGCGCAACGAACTCTCGACGGTGGAGCAGCGGACGGCCGAGGTGAATGGCCGCCGCGCCTATGTCCTGCGCGCGCCGATCGCCGGCCGCATCTCCTCCCTGCAGGTCTCGGTCGGGCAGCCGGCCGATCCGCAGCGCCTGCTGGTCCAGATCGTCCCGGCGCAGAGCCCCTTGCAGGCGGAGCTGTTCATCCCCGCCCGCGCCATCGGCTTCGTCGAGGTCGGGCAGCCCGTGCGGATCCTCTACGACGCCTTCCCCTACCAGCAATTCGGCACCTATCGCGGCCGGGTCGAGAAGGTCTCGCAGACCATCCTCACCAGCACCGATGTGGCAACGCCGGTGACGCTGAACGAGCCGGCCTACCGCGCGACCGTCATGCTCGAACGCCCCGACGTGGACGCCTATGGCAAGAAGATCCCGCTGCAGCCGGACATGCTCCTCAAGGCCGATATCATCCTCGAGAAGCGGACGCTGGTGGACTGGATCCTGAACCCCCTGCTGAGCGCGAGGATCCAGGGATGATCCAGGACCTTCTGGATTTCGGCGGCCGGCGCCGCCTGCCGAACATCCTGCAGACGGAAGCGGCGGAATGCGGCCTGGCCTGCCTCGCCATGGTCGCCAGCTTCCACGGCCACCGGATCGACCTGAACACGCTGCGCCGGCGCTATCCCGTCTCGCTCAAGGGGGTGACGCTGCGCGGGCTCATCCAGGTCGCCAACCAGATGCACCTGGCCTGCCGGCCCCTGCGGTTCGAGCTGGAGGCGCTGTCCCAGCTCAACCTGCCGGCCATCGTCCACTGGGACATGAGCCATTTCGTGGTACTGAAGGCGGTCACCGGCAAGGGAATCGTCATCCACGACCCGGCCTCGGGCGTGAAGACCTATACGCTGAAGGAGGCCTCGAACCACCTGACCGGCGTGGCGCTGGAACTCTCGCCGGCCGATGGCTTCGTCCGGAAGGATGAGAAGCTCCGCCTGCCGCTGCGGGTGTTCTGGGGGAAGATGACCGGGATCGGGACGCCGCTGGCGCAGGTCTTCGCCCTCTCGATCATCCTCGAGCTGCTGGTCATCGCCATGCCCTTCTACATGCAGCTCACGGTGGATGAAGTGGTGGCGCGCGGCGATGTGGACCTGATGCTGGCGCTCGCGCTCGGCTTCGCGCTGCTGACCGGCATCAATGTCGTCACCACCGCGCTCCGGTCCCACATCACGCTCGTGGTGCAGAATGCCGCGGGCTTCCAGATGGGGGCGCGGCTCTTCCACCACCTCATCCGCCTGCCCCTCGCCTTCTTCGAGAAGCGGCATATCGGCGACGTGCTGTCGCGCTTCAACTCGATCGAGCCGATCCGCGCCGCGCTGGCGGAAGGGCTGATCCTCGCCATGATCGATGGCCTCATGGCCATCGCGACGCTGGTGATGATCTTCATCTACAGTCCCATGCTGGCGATGGTGGCCGTGGTCGCGCTGCTGCTCTACCTCGCCGCGCGGCTCATGCTCTATCGCCGCTTCCGCGACCTCAGCGAAGGGGCCATCCACGCGGCGGCGGCGGAGGAGACGAACTTCATCGAGACCGCGCGCGCCATCCAGACGGTGAAGCTCTTCAACCGGGAGGCCGACCGGGAGGGCCAGTGGCTGAACCGCTACGCGGATACGGTGAATGCCGGCATCCGCCTCGGCCGCGCCAAAATCCAGTTCAGCACCATCAACTCCACCATCTTCGGGCTGGAACACATCATCACGGTCTATCTGGCCGCGATGCTGGCGCTCAGCAATCAGATGACGGTGGGGATGATCTTCGCCTTCATGGCTTACAAGAGCAATTTCATCGGCAAGGCCTCCGCCCTGGTGGAGAAGGCGCTGGAGTTCCGCCTGCTGGAACTGCACCTGGAGCGCATCGCGGACATCGCCACCAACCCGGTCGAGCCCGGCCATGACCGGCCGCTGATCTACACGACGCCCATCAAGGGCGGCATCGAATTGCGGAACGTCTCCTTCCGCTATGCCGAGACCGAGCGCTTCGTGCTGGAGAACATCAACATCAAGGTTGAGGCCGGGCAGTTCGTCACCATCATGGGCCCCTCGGGCGGCGGCAAGACGACGCTGCTCAAGATCATGCTCGGGCTGCTGGAGCCGACGAGCGGCGAGGTGCTGATCGACGGCATACCGCTGCAGACCGTCGGCGTCCGGGTCTACCGGGAACAGGTGGCCGCGGTGATGCAGGAGGACCAGCTGCTCTCCGGCTCGATCGCCGACAACATCTGCTTCTTCGACCCGGGCTTCGACCACGACCGGATGGTGAGCTGCGCCCAGATGGCCGCGATCCATGACGAGATCATGGCGATGCCCATGGCCTACAACAGCCTGATCGGCGACATGGGCAGCTCGCTCTCGGGCGGGCAGAAGCAGCGGGTGCTGCTGGCGCGCGCGCTCTACAAGGCGCCGAAGATCCTGTTCCTGGATGAAGGCACCGCCCATCTCGACGTGGAGAAGGAGCGGCAGATCAATGAGCGGCTGCGGCGCCTCTCCATCACGCGCATCAGCGTTGCCCACCGGCCGGAGATGATGAGCGGCGCGGACACCGTGCTCCGCATCGGCGCCGACCCGGGCTGACCGGGCCGGCAACGGGCGGCGCCGCTCCACGCCAACCTCCCTCGATCCCCGGGCGGCCTGCTCCGGGAAGCCGGGCTGGGCCGCACCTGCTTCGGCGCCCCTTCGGGCGTCCGGCACGACGGGCACAGTCATGCTGCCGGCAAGCCCAACCGCCGCAGGACTCTGCGGGCGCGTTCCTCGCAAGCTCAGGCATGATGCCGGCCCGGCGCGTCATGGATACGGATCCTGCCGCGCAGGGCTTCATCACCCAGCCGCCCGGCGATCGCGGCCGCCCTGGTCGCCTGCCTGTCCCACCGACCGGCACAAGTCCTGACCTGCAGCCGCCATCGGCGGCCGAGGACACCCATGGCCCATGCCGCGCTGCCCAACCGGCGAAGGCGCCGCCGGCGGCCGGGCCTAGGGACACGCGTCGACATGTCCGGCGCCTCAGTCGCCCGGGTGCACGCCATGCAGCGCCAGCCGCTCACGTGCATCCGCCACCCCCTGGGAGAGGGCGCGCCGGTACCAGCCCACCGCCACCTGGGAATCGCCCATGACGCCGCGCACGCCGATTTCCGCCAGGAACAACGGATCATGCGCCTTCCCGAGCGCCAGCATCGCCCGGCCGCTGCCGGCCGCCGCGGCCCGGCCGTAGAGCAGCCGCGCGCCCGAGACATCGCCGAGCGCCAGCAGCGCGTCGGCCCGGCGGACCAGCGCATCGGCCTGCGGGCCGGGTTGCGCGGGCGCGGTACCCGCCGGCCGCCCGGCGGCGGCTCCGGACGGCACGGCCGCCGGTGACGGAGCCGTCACCGGCCCCCTCGCCTCGCCCGATCCTGCCGGGGCCGGCAGCGCAGCGATGGCAGATGCACCGGGCGGTGGCGTGGCAGGCAACCGCGATGCGGGCGGATCCAGGGCCGGTGCCTCGGGACTGGCCAGAGACGAGGGCGCGGGATCGGGAACGGCATCCCTCGCCGGCGATGGCGGCGCTCCGGGCGCCGCGGCCGTTGCGCCGCCGAGGCCGGCCGGGGGCGGCATCACTGTGCCCACAGACGCGGCAGGCGCCTCGACCGGCGCCTCACCGGACGCGAGCGGAGCAGCGGGCAGGGCGGCCGGAGGCGCGGCGGACGGCCGCGCGGCTGGCGCTTCGGCCGTATCGTCGCCGGGCATTGCCGGGATCGCCTCGGCCAGGGCGGCGGCGGGTGGCCCGATCGGCGCCCCGTCGGGCCTCATCTGGCCTGGCAGGTCGGGCGCCGGAGGCGTGGCGGCTCCTGCCTTCCCTGCCGCATCGGCCGGCCTGGCCTCGGCCGCCACGGCGGCGGGCGGAGATGCGGCCGGCTCGGCGGGTGGCCCTGCGGCGAGCGCCCCGGCCATGCCGTCCTCGGGCGTCCGCGGACCCGGCATGGTCGCCGCCGGGCTCGCAGGGATGGCCAGCGGCGGCGGTGACGCCGCCATCCCGGCCTCTGGCGCCTCGCCTGCCCCCTCGGAGCGCGCCGCCGACGGAGGCTCCGTGCCGGCGGCCGGCATCGGCGCTGGCGACAGCCTTGCCGAGGCATGGCCGGGGGGCAGTTCAGCGAGCGGGACATCGACCGGTGGGGCCGCCGGCGCCGGAATGCCGGGCGCCGGCGGCGGGAGCGGCGGCGATGCTGATGCGACCGCGCCTGCCTCCTCCGGCAGGCTTGCCAGGGCCGGTAATGGCGATGCCAGGGGTGGCGGGGCCGGCACGGTCACCGGCGCCGATGCGGCGCGCTCCGGCAGCACCGGCATGGCAGGCAGGGACGGAGGCCCGGGGCGTCCCGCCGGTTCGGGCTCCACGCCCTCCGGCCGGGGCGGCAGGAGGGCTGCCGGTGGCGGCAGGACCGCTCCGGCGCGCCGCGCACCGGCATCCCCGGGACGATCGGGCACATCCGCCGGCACGGGCAGCGGGAGGACCGCCTCCGTCGTGACGTCGGCGGGGGGCGGCTCGGCCATCGGCGGCGGCTTCACCGGCCGGATCGGGGCCGGGGCCTCGATGGCAGGGGGCGCGGGCAGAAGCATCGCCACCATGCCCAGGCCGGCGCCGGGGTCATCCGGGATCGTCGCAACCCGCGCCCCGGCCGGCGCCTGCGCCCCGGGCGGGCTGGCGCCGGTCTCGGGGCTTGCCGCGACCGTGGCACCGGATGGGCCAGGGTCCACCGGCGCCGCCCCGCGCCCCGCGCCGAGGGTGGCGCCAGCCGGCGGCAGGTCCGAACCGGCCTCCCCGCCAGACACCGGGTCCGCGGATCGGACCGCCCGGGAGGCGGCGGCATAGAAGGGCGCGAGGTCGATCATCGCGTCGGGTCGGAGGGGGAGGTCAGGCCCCCCATCCGGCAGCGAAGGCGATGCGGGAAGGCTTGTGGGCGGGCGGCCCGGCCCTTCCGTCCCCATCGATTGCGGCCCCGCCGCGGCGGCGGGCGGCCCGGCCGCGGCCAGCGCCTGGATCCGCGGCGCGTCGGGATCGGGCGGCGCCGTCCGCGGAAGCGGCCCGGCGGTCGGCGGGGCCACGCCCCTGTCCGGCCCCGGCAGCGCCGGCCGCTCGGGCGCCGAAGCCGGAAGTTCCGGGAGCAGCAGCGAAGGCGGCGCCGTCAGCGGCGGGGTCCCGGGCAGCGTCCCGACCGCCGCCAGGTCCTGCCGCTCCTCCCATCCGGGCGGGCCGAGATATTGCAGCACGGCCACCCCGCCGGCGACGACCAGCGCAAGCCCGCCCCAGAACCAGCCGAGCGCCCGCAGCCCCGGGGGATGCGGCGGATGGTCCACCGTGTCGGCCGGCACCGGCCGGGCCGCCCGCGCAGCGATGGCCGGCGCCGGCGCGGCGGGGGGGATGAGCATCGTCGCCCCGAGCAGCGGCGGCAGTGCGGCCACCCAGTTGCCCCCGAGCAGGATGGGCGGCGGCGCCTGGCTGAAGGCCTGGCCGAGATAGGCTTCGAGCTCCGGCAGGGCCCGCAGTGGCATGCAGAGATGGACCACCGGCGGCAGGCCCCCGAAGGCGGTCCCCCAGCCATACTTCTCCAGCAGCCTGCGGAGCCGTGCCGCGGCATCCTCGACCGTCGGGCCCGGCAGCAGGTCCAGCACGGCGATGCCGACCTCCGGATGGACGAGGAGGGTGCCGATGCGCGCCGGCGGCCCGCCATCCCAGCCCGGCAGCGCCGCATCCCGCAGCACGCCCCAGCCCGACGGCATGGCGGCCAGCACCTCCCGCAGGGTCCGCTCGACATAGTCGCGGCGGGAGGAACCCGCGGCCGGCTGGGGCGGCACCTCGTCCCGGATCATGGCGCGCGCCTCGCGGGCCGGCGGAGGGCGGCGAGGCTCCTGCGATCCGCCGGCCTCCCGCGTGCCGGCGCCTGGGCAGGCGCGCCGGCGCGGCGCGCCGCGCAGCCAGGCCGACCGGAGGTGCCCCGAGACAAGGCAAGGTATTCTGAGTTCATGCCGATCCTGCTCCGGGCAGGGGCCACCGCCCATCACCGATGGGCGCCGATCTCCTGGTCTGCCGGCGCGCTGTGGTTCCCGGAATCGTATACCGATGCCAGGGAACCGCGGCATCAGGCGCGTCCGGGAAGCGGCTTCATGTCGCAAACAGGTGATGGTGCCGCGGCATCCCTCGCCCGGAAGGCGCGCCGGCGCGGCCCGCCCTGCCCGGCCGGTCCGGAAGGCCGCCAATCCCCCTTGCCCGGCCGGGATGCCTCCGCGAGGCTGCGCCGGCCTGACCATCCCAGGAGGATTCGTGCATGAAACTGTTCTACGCGCCGGGCGCCTGCTCCATCGGCATCCACGTGCTGCTGGAGGAGATCGGCCAGCCCTATGAGGCGGTGCCGGTCAACCTGCGGGAAGGGGCGCAGTTCAAGCCCGAATTCACCTCGGTCAACCCGAAGTCCAAGGTGCCGACGCTGCAGCGCGACGACGGCTCCGTGCTGACGGAATACCCCGCCATCGCCCTCTGGCTGGCCAGCACCTTCCCCGAGGCGAAGCTGCTGCCGAAGGAGGCCGACAAGCTGGCCAGGGCGCTGGAATATACCGACTACGCCGTCGCCACGATGCACATGCAGGGCTTCTCCCGCATCTTCCGGCCGGCGAATTTCGCCCCCTCCGAGGCCGACCATGAGGCCGTGAAGGCGCGCGGCGAGGAGATCTTCGCCAAGGGGCTCGCCCTGTTCGACAAGGCGCTGGAGGGCAAGGACTACCTGCTGGGCGAGTTCTCCTTCGCCGACAGCGCGCTCTTCTACGTCTCCTTCTGGTGGGCCGCCCGGTTGAACAAGCCGCTGCCGCCCAATGTCGCGGCGCATTACGCGCGGATGAATGCCCGCCCCGCCGTCCAGCGCACCCTGAAGGCCGAGGGCCTGGCCTGACCGGCCATCGGCCGGCGCGGGCTTGACCCGCGCCTCTCCATGACCGCAGGAACCCATGACCGGCCGGGCCGCCCGCATCAGGCGGGCGCCCGGCCGCACCGGTTCATGGCGGCCGGCGGACCGCCCCGGCGCCCGCCGGCCCGAGCATGAGGAAAGACCCCGCGATGGCGGCGACGCTGAACCCGATCCCCTTCTGGTTTCTCCGCCATGGCGAGACCGACTGGAACGCCCAGATGCTCTCCCAGGGGCGGACCGACATCCCGCTGAACGCGGTCGGGATCGCCCAGGCCCGGCGCGCGGCGCGCACCCTGGCCGGGATCGGCGGCATCGCCAGCATCGTCGCCTCCCCCCTCACCCGCGCCCGGGTGACGGCGGAAATCGCGGCCGAGGCGCTCGGCCTGCCCGTCGCCTTCGATGACGAGCTGCAGGAGGTGAATTTCGGCGAGCAGGAAGGCCAGCCGATGGGCGACTGGTATGACGACTGGATCGCCGGCGACTACACGCCGGCGGGGGCGGAGACCTTCGCCGGCCTGCTGGCGCGCGCCGTCGCCGCCGTGAACCGCGCGACCACCCGTCCCGGCCCGGTCCTGATCGTCGCGCATGGCGCGCTGTTCCGCGCCATGCGGCTGGCCTTCGGGCATGAGCCGAATGTCCGCACGCCGAACGCCCTGCCCATCCATTGCGTCCCCCCCGCCGATGGCGGCCGGGTCTGGGAGGTGACTCCGGCGGCGCTGGCGCCGGAGGCCTGAGGCAGCAGGATGCCGGGCCAATGGGCGCCCCAGCCACCGCGCGGCGGCAGGATGCCGCCCGCGCCGGCGGGCCACCCGCCGCGAGGGACACCCGGCTCATGACGACCAGGGCTGGCGACAGGGACCCGCCGCCCCCTGTCCCCGGGCGGGATCGGCCCCGATCGGGCCTCAGCCGGCGCAGCCTGTGCGCGGGGCTGGCGCTGCCCGCCCCCACGCTCGGCCGCGCCCTGCCGGCCGCCGCCGAGGCCCCCCTGCCCGCCCCGTGCCGCCGGCGCCGCTGCCGGACTACGGCCTCCGGCAGTTCTGGCATTTCGGTGGCCGCTTCCCGCTGCGGCCCGCGACGGGCGACATCTACCGGAACCGCGCGGCGCTGAACGGCGATGCCGCCACCTGGGCGCCGCGCTATCAATGGACCTACCACCCCGGCCGCGGCGCCTCGGCCATCAGGGGGTGGGATGCGCGGGGCAATCCCCATCCGAGTTCGGAACTGCAGGCCTACGTCAATCCCTTCGCCTCCGCCGTCCATGCCGCCCATTCACCCTTCATCGCCATGCCGGATCACGGTGTCATCCGCGGCCAGCCGCGTCCGGATGCGCTGGCCCGCTTCCTGCCCCAGCCCTACGCATCCGGCTGCATGATCACGCGCGGCAGCTACGCCCTGACCCATGGCTGGGTGGAGGCGCGCCTGAGGCTGCCGCACGGCAAGGGGTTGTGGCCGGCCTTCTGGCTCCTGCCCGATGACGGTGCCTGGCCACCCGAGATCGACATCATGGAAGCCCATGGCGGCGACCCCACGCGCTACTACGCGACGGTGCACTGGGGCAGCCGGGAGAACCGGCAGGAATCCTCCCACCCGATCACCGGCCTGCCGGACCTCACCAGGGACTGGCACCAGTATGCCGTGCACTGGGGCCCGGAATGGTGCGACTTCCATTTCGACCGGCGGCGGGTTGCCCGGGTCGCCACGCCGCCGCAGTTGCGGGGTCGCGCCTGCTATCTCCTGCTGAACCTGGCCATCGGCGGCGCCTGGTTCGGGCCGCCGGACGAGACCACGCCCTTTCCGGCCGATCTGGGCATCGAGTGGGTGGGCGTGTGGCAGCAGGCCGAGGGCCGGTAGCTTCCCCCCCCCGGAGGGGGGGGGCCGGCTTGCGCGCGGCCATCCGGCGCTGCCGGCGGCGGGGCCCTGGCCACGCGCGATGCCTCGTCGCCGTTGCCCTGCCCCCGCCTTTCCGCTAATCCCCCCCGCTGCGCCGGCACCCCTGGAGGCCGGCGCGCCTGTTTTCGGGGCATGCGGCCCCGCGAAGGGCTTTTTCCCAAGCAAGCGGAGTTCGACCATGGTCCAGACTGTCCGGATCGAGGCCGAGGCGCGCGAGCGGGCCGGTAAGGGGGCGGCGCGTGCGACCCGGCGTGAGGGGCTTGTCCCCGCTGTCATCTATGGCGCGAAGCAGGAGGCGACGCTGATCGCCCTCGACCCGCGCGACGTGATGAAGGAGCTGCAGAAGGGCGGCTGGCAGAGCCATCTGTACGAGGTGGCACTGAAGGACGGCTCCACCGTGCGCACCCTGATGCGCGACGTGCAGTTCCACCCGGTCACCGACCGGCCCCTGCATGTGGACTTCCAGCGCGTCGCCCCGGGCGCCCGCATCCGCGTCCGCGTGCCGGTGCAGTTCCTGAACGAGGACACCTGCCCGGGCCTCAAGGCCGGCGGCGTGCTGAACGTCGTCCGCCGCGAGTTGGAAGTGCTCGCCGCGGTCGATGCCGTGCCGGACGCCTTCGAGCTCGACCTGGCCGAGGCCGGCATCGGCGACTCGCTGCGCTGGTCCGCGGTGAAGGACAAGTTCGGCACCAAGGCGGTGATCGAGCGTGACTTCGTCGTGGCGACGATCGCCCCGCCGACGGTGGTCGAGGAAGTCGTGGCCGCCCCGGCGGCGCCGGCCGCTCCGGCTGCCAAGGGCAAGGGAGGCAAGGCCGCCGCGGCTGCCCCGGCCGCCAAGAAGAAGTAAGCCCGAGAGGGTTTGGCGATGCTGCTCTGGGTGGGATTGGGCAACCCCGAGCCGTCCCAGGCGCGGCATCGCCACAATATCGGCTTCATGGCGCTCGACGCCATCGCGCGCCGCCATGGCTTCTCGCCCTGGCGGCAGCGCTACAAGGGCTTAGTGGCGGAGGGCGTGATCGCCGGCCACAAGATCCTCGCCCTCAAGCCGCAGACCTATATGAACGGCTCGGGGGAAGCGGTGCAGCCGGCCGCGGCCTTCCACAAGATCCCGCCCCAGGGCATCTGGGCCTTCCATGACGAGCTCGACCTCGCGCCCGGCAAGGTGCGGGTGAAGAAGGGCGGCGGCGCCGCGGGCCATAACGGGCTGCGCGACATCCAGCGCGCCCTCGGCACCCCGGAATACTGGCGCGTGCGGCTCGGCATCGGGCATCCCGGGCACAAGGACCGGGTGCATGGCCATGTGCTCGGCAATTTCGCCAAGGTGGATACCTGGGTGGAGCCCCTGCTGGAGGCGGTCGCGGAGGCCGCGCCGCTGCTGGCGCAGGGCAAGCCGGAGGAGTTCATGACCAGGGTCGCCTTCCTGACGCAGGAGGTTCGCTGATGGAGCCGGAAGACGTCGCCGAATTCGCCGCCGGCATGGGCGGGCCCGGGCCGGAGGATGTGGCCAATGGCGCTGCGGCCCTGGCCGCCGCCCTGGTGCGGGAGGCCGGCGCGCTGGCGACGGCCGCGGCGGCGCTGCGCAATGCGGCGGCGGTGACGCCGGGCGACCCGAGCGGCGGGCCGTTGTCGGACATCCGCCGCCAGCGCGGCGCCATGGCGGCCTCCGGCGAGGCGGCGATCAAGGCGGCGCTGCTGCTGGAGGCGGCGGAGGTGATCGGGCCGGGCGGCGAGCCGGCGGTGATGGCCGAGCGGATCGCGGCGGCGGCGAAGCGGGCAGGCGTGTCGCCGGCGGCGCTGGTGCCGGCGCTGCGCGCGGCGGCGCTCATGCCGGCGACGGATGACGGCGCGGCAAGGATCGCGGCGGCGACGATCGCAGAAGCGGTCGGGCGTTCTTTGTAGCGAGGAGGTCGGGCGGCCCCTGCCCCGGCCCGAGTCGGCGGGGTCAGCCTGCAAGCTCCCACCGGTCCAGGCCAGGGTCTGGCCTGGCGGATGGGGTCCGGGAAAGGCGGGGCCTTCCCCGGGTGTTCGTGTTTCCTAGGAGGTTCCCGTGGGTTTCAACTGCGGCATCGTCGGCCTGCCGAACGTGGGGAAATCCACGCTGTTCAACGCGCTGACCGAAACCGCGGCGGCGCAGGCCGCCAACTACCCCTTCTGCACCATCGAGCCGAATGTCGGCCGCGTCGGCGTGCCCGACCCACGGCTCGACAAGCTGGCGCAGATCGGCAAGAGCCAGAAGGTCATCCCGACCAGCCTCGAATTCGTGGACATCGCCGGCCTGGTCCGCGGCGCTTCCAAGGGCGAGGGCCTCGGCAACCAGTTCCTGGCCAATATCCGGGAGGTGGACGCGATCGTCCATGTCCTCCGCTGCTTCGAGGACAGCGACGTCACCCATGTCGAGGGCAGCGTCGATCCGGTGCGGGATGCCGAGACGGTCGAGACCGAGCTGATGCTCGCCGACTTGGATGGCCTGGAGAAGCGCCAGGTCGGCCTGCAGAAGCGCGCCCGCAACGGCGACAAGGAGGCGATCCAGCAGCTCACGCTGATCGACCCGATCGTCAGGGCGCTGCAGGAAGGCAGGCCGGCCCGCACCGCCGTGCCGAAGGGCGAGGAAGAGGCGGCGAAGCGGCTGCAGCTGCTGACGACCAAGCCGGTGCTCTATGTCTGCAACGTCGAGGAAGCCTCGGCCGCTACCGGCAACGCGCATTCCGAGAAGGTCTTCCGGATGGCCGAGGCGCAGGGCGCGCGCGCGGTCGTCGTCTCGGCCGCGATCGAGGCCGAGATCAGCCAGATGGCGCCGGCCGACCGTGGCGACTTCCTGGAGAGCCTGGGCCTGCATGAGGGCGGCCTGGATCGCGTCATCCGCGCCGGCTACGCGCTGCTCGGCCTGCAGACCTACTTCACGGTGGGGCCGAAGGAGGCGCGCGCCTGGACCATCACCCGGGGCACCAAGGCGCCGCAGGCCGCCGGCGTGATCCACGGCGATTTCGAGCGCGGCTTCATCGCGGCCGAATGCATCGCCTATGACGACTATGTCGCGCTGGGCGGCGAGCAGGGCGCCAAGGAAGCCGGCAAGATGCGGGTCGAGGGCAAGGAATACGTGGTGAAGGACGGCGACGTCCTGCTCTTCCGCTTCAACGTCTGATCCCGTCCCGCAGGCATGCCAGCGCAGGTCCGCGGCCCCGGCCGCCTGTCGCGGCGGCAGGTCAGGACCTGTACGGGCCGGCATGATGCGCGGTGGGCGGGGGTGCCCCGCTACCGCCTGGTCATGGTGACGGCATAGCTGCAGACCCCGTTGCGGTGCTCGCCGAGGAAGCGGTCATTGGCGAAGACCCCGGTGGTGGCGATGGCGCGGTCGAGCGAATCCGCCATGCGCACATCGCCTGCGTTGCCGACCGTCCCGCTCAGCACCTGCCGCGTCTCCGGGTTGAACAGCAGGCTGGCGCGACCCTGGCGCACCACGATCTCGCGCTCACCGGCCGGGGGCGGCGGGCAGGCGCGGGTGCGGTCCGGGTTCAGGGTGAAGGCGCCGGCATAGCGGCCATCGAAGGCGGTCACCGTCGCGGCGGCTGGCGCCCTGGCTGGCGCGGCCTGGGCCGGACGCGCACCGGGTGCGTCGGTCGCCTGCGGAATCACCGTCTCGTTCACGCAGGCGGCGAGGAGGCATGGCGCGGCAAGCGCCAGGAGGCGGATTCGGGCCGACATGGAACATTCTCCGTCAGGATGGGCGTCGGGCGCGGGACGGGCGGCGGCTCAGGCCGGCCCGTCCTCCTCCGGCCGGTCGCGCTTCGCGCCATCGAGCAGCGCCTGCCGGCGCTCCTCCGCCCGGCGGTCATTGGCCTTCCCGGCCCCGGTCCGGCCATGCTTCACGCGATTGGCAGCGGCGGTCGCTGCGGCATCCGCCCTGGCCTTTGCCTTCCGCACCCGGTTCAGGTTGACGACCTCGCCCATGGCCGCAGGATAGCCCGGTCCAACCCCCGGGGGAACGCCATGCAGATCGAGCTCACCGCCGCCGACGGCCACACCCTCTCGGCCTATGTCGCCGGCCCGCAGGACGCGACCCGCGGCCTGGTCGTGGCGCAGGAGATCTTCGGGGTGAACCGGCACATGCGCCGGGTCTGCGACGACTTCGCCAAGGCCGGCTATGCCGTGGTCTGCCCCGCCCTGTTCGACCGCACCCAGCGCGGGGTGGAACTGGGCTACGGGCCGGAGGATGTGGCGCGCGGGCGCGACCTGCGCGCCACCATCGATCCCGGCAAGACGGTGCTGGACATCCTGGCGGCGGCGGCGGCGCTGCCGAAGGCGGCCAGGCGCGGCATCGTCGGCTATTGCTGGGGCGGCACCGTCGCCTGGCACGGCGCCACCCGGACCAGCGCCTTTGCGGCCAGCGTCGGCTGGTATGGCGGCGGCATCGCGGCGGCGAAGGACGAACAGCCGCGATGCCCGGTGCAACTGCATTTCGGCGAGACCGACGCCTCCATCCCGCTTTCGGATGTGGAGGCGATCCGGGCCGCGCAGCCGGGGGTGGAGGTCTTCGTCTACCAGGGCGCCGGCCACGGCTTCGGCTGCGAGGAGCGGGGGAGCTACGTGCAGAAGGACGCGGCGCTGGCGCAGGAGCGGACGCTCGGCTTCTTCGGCAAGCATCTCCTCTGAATGTGAAAGGCAGGGGCGCGGGCGACGCTTGAGCGGCGCGCGGCGCCGAGAGGACCATACCGGTTACGGTGCATCGCCGGGAACGGTCCAATGCCCATTGTGTCGCCGATCGGCCGCCGCAGGCTCGGCCTCTGCCTCGCCGTCCTTGCCCCTGGCCTCGCCGCCGCCGGGGAAGCGCGCTGGCCGAACCGTCCGGTTCGCCTGATCGTCCCCTATCAGGCGGGCGGACAGTCGGACACGGTGGCGCGCCTGCTGCAGCCGCGTGTCGCGGAGTTCCTCGGCCAGCCGGTCGTGGTCGAGAACCGCAGCGGAGCGGGCGGCACCATCGCCGCCGGCCTCGTTGCCCAGGCCCCGGCCGATGGCTACACCTTCGTGATCGACTCCGCCGCCTTCCTCATCGTCCCGCATGCCATGCGGAACCTGCCCTTCGATCATGAGACGGCCTTCGTGCCGGTCGGCGTGGTGGTGGAGCAGCCCTATGTGCTGGCCGTTGCGACCGGCTTGCCGCCGCGCGACCTCGCAGGCTTCCTCGCCCTCGCCCGGCAGCGGGAGATCACCTTCGGCTCCCCCGGCCATGGCAGCGTCGGCCATCTTGCCGGCGCGCTGCTGGCCCAGCGCGCCGGGGTGCGGCTGGAGCACGTGCCCTATCGCGGCGGCGCGGAGCTGGCGCGCGACCTGGCGGCAGGTGCGATCCCGGCCGCGATCATGAGCACCAACTCGCTCGACCCGCTGCTGCAGGACGGCAAGGCGGCGCCGCTCGCACTGACCAGCGCGGAGCGGCGCGGTGGCCCGCCAGGCGTGCCGACCATCGCGGAATCCGGCTTTCCCGGCTTCGACGTGCCCAGTTGGAACACGGTCTTCGCCCGTGCCGGCACGCCGGCGCCGGTCCTGGCGCGCATGGCGGAGGCGCTGAACCACGCAACATCCGATCCCGGCTTCTCAGCGGCCCTGCAAAGGATCGGCAGCGTGACCACGCGTGCCGATCCCGCCGCGGCGGCGGCCCGCCTGCGGCAGGAGCGCATGCTGATCCGCGACGCGATCCGGGATGCCGGAATCGTCTTCCAGTGAGGCGCGGCGCATCGGCCAGGCATGATGCCGGCCGCCCGGCAGCCGGGAACTGGCCGATCCGCCCCGCAGCAACCGTCACCGAAAGGTTCCCTCCGCCGCGCCGCAGGGCTAGGCTCGGCGGCGGAGCCGGCCATCAAGGCCGACCGGGAACGTCCGAGGAGAGTCCATGTATCGCAGGGCCCTGCTGGGCGGCGCGCTGGCGGCGCCCGCCCTCCTTTCCATCCCCGTGCGCGCCCAGGGCGCCATCACGCTGAACGGCGCCTCCCAGTTCAACGACGACCACGTCTTCACCCGCACCCTGGTCCGGTTCGAGGAACTGGTGAAGCAGCACTACGGCAAGCCGGTCAACTTCGTGCTGCACAAGAACAGCAGCCTCGGCCTGGAGAAGCAGTATTTCGAGTACATGGCGCAGGGCCGGGCGGTGGACTACGCCATCGTCTCCCCGGCGCACATGTCCACCTTCTCCCGTGCCGCGCCCTTCGTCGACGCGCCCTTCCTGTTCCGCGACCTGGCGCACTGGAACGGCGTGCTGGAGCAGGACCTGTTCAAGCCGGTGGCGGAGGAGGTCGAGAAGCGCGCCCGCGTGGCGCTGATCGGCTATGCCGGCGGCGGCGTGCGCAACATCTTCGCCAGCAGGCCGCTGCGCAACCTGGCCGAGATCCGCGGCCTGAAGGTGCGCGTGCAGGGCGCCCCGATCTGGAGCCGCACCTTCCAGGCCGCCGGCATGTCCCCCACCGTCATCGCCTATAACGAGGTCTACAACGCCATCCAGAACAACGTCATCGAGGCGGGCGAGAACGAGGCGGCGGGCGTCGAGCAGATGCGCTTCTTCGAGGTCGCGCCCAACCTCGCGATGACCCAGCACGCCATCACCATCCGGCCGCTCTGCGTCTCGGTCGCCAGCATGCAGCGCCTGCCGAACGACCTGCAGGCGGCGATCCGCCGCGCGGGGCGGGAGGCCGCGGCCTTCGGCCGGCAGGCGGAATCGACCGAGGACGGGCAGAAGCTGGAGGCGCTGGAGAAGGCCGGGCGGCTGAAGCGCATCGAGTTCACCGAGCGCGCCGAGATGAAGCGGATGGTCGATCCGGTGATGGCCGCCTATGCCAAGGAGATCGATGCGGAAGGCATCCTCAACCGCATCAACGCGCTGACCTCCTAGGGCATCCCCCCGCCCTGCCCCTCCCCCAGGCCAGGGGAGGAAAACGCCTTTCACCCTCTCCCGCGCCAGCGGGGGAGGGCCGGGGTGGGGGCAGCACCCCAACCCGGCCTCCAGCCCCGGACCTCGCATGCACCATCCCTCTCCCGGCGCCCCGGCGGCGCTGCGCGCCGTCAACCGCGCGCTTGCCGGCGTCATCCTGCTGCTGCTGATCATCATGGTCGCCGTGCTGGTCATCCCGGTCAGCCTGCAGATCTTCTCGCGCTACACCGCCCTGATCCCGGCCTATATCTGGACCGAGGAGCTGGCCCGCTTCTGCCTGGTCTATGCCGTCATGCTCGGCGCCATGCTGGCGGTGCGGGAGGGGACGCATTTCACCGTGGACGTGTACCCGAAGCTCTCGCCCCGCGGCCTGGCAGTGATGGAGCTGATCTCGGGCGTCTTCATCCTGATCTTCGCCTTCGTCTTCCTTTGGTGGGGCTGGGAGTTCACGGAGTTCGCCTGGTGGCGCATCTCCGAACTGGCGGAGCTGCCGCTCTGGATCATCCACATCGCCTGGCCGGTCGCCGGCGCGGTCTGGCTGCTGTTCGAGGCGGAGCGGATGCTGGACGCCATCGCCGTGCTGCGGGGGCGGGCATGATCGGCGGCAATGTCCTCTCCTCCGGGCAGGCGGCACAGATCCTTTTCGGCGTCTTCTTCCTGCTGCTGGTGCTGCGCGTGCCGGTCGCGGTCGCGCTCGGCCTCGCCTGCCTGCCGATCCTGCTGATCGAGCCGCGGCTCTCCCCCATGATGCTCGCGCAGGAGACCTTCAACGCCTACAACTCCTTCATCCTGCTGGCGGTGCCCTTCTTCCTGCTGACCGCCAACCTGATGAACATCGGCGGCATCACCGACCGGCTGATGCATTTCTCCCGTACCCTGGTCGGGCACTTCCCGGGCGGCCTCGCGCAGATCAACGTGGTGCTGTCCTTCTTCTTCGCCGGAATCTCGGGCAGCAGCACGGCCGATGCGGCCAGCCAGTCGAAGATCTTCATCGAGGCGCAGCGGAAGGAGGGCTATGACGACAGCTTCTCCGTCGCCATCACCGCCGTCTCGGCGGTGCTCGCCGTCATCATCCCGCCCTCCATCCTGATGATCGTCTGGGGCGGCGTGCTGACGGTCTCGATCGGCGCGCTCTTCCTCGCCGGCGTGGTGCCCGGGCTGCTGATCGGCGCGGCGCAGATGGCGACCGTGCATGCCTATGCCAAGGCGCGCGGCTACCCGACCTATCCGCGCGCCGGGCTGGCCGAGATCGCGCGGAGCTTCCTCGTCTCCGTCCCGGCGCTGACCACCCCGCTGATCATCATCGGCGGCAAGGTCTTCGGCTGGTTCACCGCGACCGAGAGCGCCTGCATCGCCGTGCTCTATGCCGGCATCCTGTCCCTGCTGGTCTACCGGGAGATGGATCTGCGCGGCCTGGTGCGGGCGCTGGGCGAGACCGGGCGGCTGGCGGGCGTCGCGCTCTTCTGCGTCGGCACGGCCAGCGCCTTCGGCTGGCTGCTGGCCTTCTACCAGATCCCGCAGGCGCTGCTCTCGGGCGTGCAGGGCTGGGGCATGGGGCCGATCGCGACGGGCTTCTTCATCGCCGCCGTCTTCCTGGTGGTGGGCTGCTTCCTGGATGCCATCCCGGCGATCATCATCGTCGGCGCCATCCTGCAGCCGCTCGCCCAGGGCGTGGGGATGGACCCCGTGCATTTCGCCATGGTCGGCATCGTCTCCCTCGCCTTCGGGCTGGTGACGCCGCCCTACGGGCTCTGCCTGATGATCTCCTGCTCGGTCGCCGGGATGCGCATGGCGGATGCGCTGCGGGACACCTGCATCATGCTGGTGCCGATGTTCGCGGTGCTGGCGGCGATCATCATCTTCCCGCAGGTGGTGTTGTTCCTGCCGAGCCTCATCTCGCCGGAGTTCCTGCAGTAACGGGCGCGTCGCGCCGGTTCACTCGCGGAAACCGGCGCGGTGCGTTCACGTTCCCCATCCGAACCATGCATCCCATGGGAGGGACGTGATGAACTCGACGCTGCTGCTGATCATCCTGATCATCGTGCTGCTGGGTGTCCTGCCCACTTGGCCCTACAGCCGCGGCTGGGGCTATTTCCCCTCCGGCATCCTCGGCGTGATCGTGGTGATCCTGATCATCATGGCCCTGATGGGCAGGCTTTAACGCCCACCCATCCAGATTCGGCGGGAGGCCGAGGGGGGCGAAGCCCCTCTCGCTAACCCTTCCGCGCCGCCAGGAGCCTGGCCAGCGCCGCATCCCGCGCCCCGGCGAGTTCGGGGATCGGCTTGCCGCCCGTCCCCTCCGCCACCCCGGCGATCAGCGCCTTCTGCAGGTGCGGCGTCACCTCGGGGTTGCCGAGGCTCGGCCACCAGCTCGTCACCGCCGGCATCAGGTGATGCATGAAATGCGCATAGCCGCCCTCGCCGCCCGCGAGGTGGAAGGTCGCATGCGGCCCCATCAGCGCCCAGCGCAGCCCCGGCCCCTCGCTGATGGCGGCGTCCACATCGGCCACCGTCGCCACGCCCTCGGCCACCATGTGTACCGCCTCCCGCCACAGCGCGGCCTGCAGGCGGTTCGCTAGGTGGCCGGGCACCTCCTTCTTCAGAACGATCGGGTGCTTGCCGATGGCGCGGTAGAACGCGACCGCGGCCTCGACCGCCTCCGGGCTGCCGGTGGCGCCGCCCACCACCTCGACCAGCGGGATCAGATGCGGCGGGTTGAAGGGATGCCCGATGACGATCCGGCCGGGATGGGTCGTGCCCTCCGACAGCCGGCTCGCCAGCAGGCCGGAGGAGGAGGAGGCGATCACCACCTCGGCCGGCAGCGCACCGCTGATGGCGCGCAGCAGGGGCTGCTTCACCTCGTAGCGCTCCGGCGCGCTTTCCTGCACGAAATCGGCGCCCTGCACGGCCTTCGCCGGGTCCGCCTCGAACCGCCAGCGCGTGGGGTCGGCATCCGGCGTCGCGCCGAGGGTCTGCAGGATCGGCCAGGCGCCCTCCACCATGCGGCGGATCAGGTCCGGCGCGCCGGGGGACGGGTCGCTCGCCACCACCTCCAGCCCGCGGCTGAGGAACCAGGCGGTCCAGGAGGCACCGATGGTGCCGGCGCCGATGACGGCGACACGGCGAATGGACTGGGCTGGGATCAAGGGGGCGTCTCCCGTTGTTGCCTGGCTGTGCGGCGTCCAATCTAGCCCGACAGGGCATGCAGGGGCAGGAGGCAGGGGTGATCGGGACGCGCGGGATCCGCATCGGCGGGCGGGACTGGCAGGTGGCGGGCCAGCAGGGCGACAGCTTCTTCCAGCATGCGGAAGGCCATGCCGCGGGCATGGCGGAGATGGCGGCGGTCGCCGCCGCGGTGCTGCCGGAGGACGGGGCGGTGCTGGATGTCGGCGCCAATATCGGCCTCTCGGCCTTGGCCCTCGCGCCGCTGGTCCAGCGCGGGCGGATCCTGGCGGTCGAGCCCTCCCCGCGCACGGCGGAGGCGCTGCGGCGAACGCTGGCCATGAACGGGCTGGAGGATCGGGTAGCGGTGGAGGCCGTCGCGCTCGGCGCCGCGCCGGGCATGGCCGAGTTCCACGAGGCGGAGCATTCGGCGGGTGCGCATCTGATGGACCCGGCGACGCTGGGCGGCGCGGCGCTGCCCAAGGTACGGGTGCCGGTGGAGACGGTGGATGCCCTGGTGGCGCGGCACGGCGTCGCGCGGCTCGACTTCGTGAAGATCGATGTCGAGGGGTTCGAGACGGAGGTGCTGGATGGCGCGAAGGGCACGCTCGAGCGCTTCCGCCCCGCGGTCTTCGCGGAGTTCAATGCCTGGGTCCTGCAGTGCAACCGCAATGTCAGCCCGCGGGCGGTGCTGGAGGACTGGCTCGCGCGCTTCCCGGTGGTGCATGCCCTGCGCGGCGCGGAGAAGCCGCTGCGCATCGGGCCGGACAACCTGCTCGCCTTCCTGCACGACCATCTGGTGGTGCGCGGCTGCGCCGATGAACTGGTGATGGGATTCGACGACGCATGGGTGTCGAGGTGGCGGCCGGTGGGCTGAGCAAACCCAGGCCGGTCCAGGCCGGGTTCCGGCCTGCCGGGATGGGGCCTGGGGAAGGCAGGGCCTTCCCCAGGCTTCAGTGCGCGACCTGCAGCGCTTCCTCGGCCGCGATGCCCAGGCACTCCTCGATCTGGGCCCGCAGCCGGCGCAGGTTGCGGTGCTGGCTGAAGCTGCGCTTCAGCGCCTGCTTCGTCTCCGCCGCCAGGGCCGGGAGTTCGGCGGCCGAGCAGCCGATGTCACCGGCGATGCCGGCGAGCAGCCCGGCCAGGGTGCCGTCGAAGGCCGAGGCCGGCGGCGGCTGCACATGATGGACCGAGACACGGGAGAGCAGCGGCGCCGGGATGCCGCGGGTCTCGTTCGCCGCCATCACCCAGACCACGTTGCGCAGGTCGGCCGTGGTGCGCAGGCACTCGTCATACCAGCCCGCGGCGCTCTCCGGCTCGATCATGGCCAGCAGCGTGTCATGCGCACGGCCATTGCTCTCGCGCTGGCCGCCGGCCTTCTCGACCTCATCGAGGAAGAGCACCGGGTTCGGCGCCTGCAGCCGGGCCAGCTCGGCGATCGGCCAGGCCGGCGTCGCGGCGGACCAGCCGCGGGCCGTGCCCTGGAGGCAGCGGTTGTCCGTGGCGCCGCCCAGGTTGAGGCTGCCGAAGGGCAGGTTCAGCGCCTGGGCCAGGCGGCGGGCGAACCAGGTCTTGCCGATGCCCGGCGCGCCGACCAGCAGGATGGGCCGGATGCGCGGAGAGGGCCGGCCGGCATGGGCGGCGAGCGCCAGGGTGCGGCGGATCTCCTTCAGCGGCGCGGCGAAGGCGGGTGCCGCCTCGGCCAGCGCCTCGATGCGCTTCACCGCATCGCGCGGCACCTGGCGGAGCGGCAGCGGCGCGGCCAGCGGCTGGTAGAACTGCCACTCGGAGCGGTCGTTCGGCGGCTCGAAAGGCTGCAGCACGGTCACCGTGCCGGGGCCGGCCCTCGGCGCGGGCGGCGGCTCGGGCACGGCCGGGGCGGATGCCGTGGTGGCGGGCAGGCCGAGCGCTTCGGCCATCCGCCGGTGCAGCGGGCGGCCGCTGTCCGGCCCCTGGACATGGCGCAGCCAGAGATCGGCGGCGAGCCGGCTGGCGAGCACGAAATGCCGCAGCCGCGCCGGGTTGGCGGCAGCGGCGCCGAGGCCGCGGGCCTCGCCATGCAGTCGGTACTGCAGCGCCTCGACGCAGGCGAGCGCGCCCTGGCGGGCAAGCGGCCCGCCCCGCTCGGTCACGATGCGGGTCGCGGCCAGCACGAGGTCCGAGCCCTGGGCGAAACGGCCGGCGATGGTGCCGAAGCGCAGCGCGAATTCCAGCAGCCCGGCATCGTCGCCCGCCTGCAGCGGGCCCTCGCCGATGCGGGAGGGGAAGAGCGGCGAGCGGAGATGGTCGAGCAGCGCGGCTTCCAGCGCCACCAGCTCCTCGCGCTCGATGGCGAGCCAGAGCCAGAGAGGCGGGGTCTTCTCGTCGCCGAAGAGCAGGACGGAGCCCTGGGGCGTCGCCTCGGTGGTCTGGCAGTCGGAGGCCGACGGCATGGTCTGGCTGTCGAGGTGCGTATCGGGCACGGGCGGGGCTCGCTCCCACTGTTCACAAGTAAGCGAGACCAAAGAACACTGACCTCAGCGGTTTGTGAATACAATTCTACAATCAGCATGCGGAACGACCAGCCTGGTGGCAGCGAAGCGGCGAGGCCGGGCGGCAATTCCCCATGGCGCGCGGGCGGCGAAACGCTCATATCGCCCGCGCATGATGGGCGGCCGGCGCCGCCCCAGGGGAACGCCACGATGCATGTGACACGACGCGGCCTGCTGGCCGGCGCGGGGGCGGCGCTGCTGCCGATGGGCGCGCGCGCGCAGGGAGATGCCGCTTCCCTCTGGCCGAACCGCCCGATCCGGCTGGTGGTGCCCTTCGCCGCCGGCGGCGCGGCGGACAGCGCGGCGCGCGCCATCACGCCGCTGATGGCGCAGAAGCTGGGTCAGAGCTTCGTCGTGGAGAACCGCACCGGGGCGGGCGGCAGCGTCGGCGGCGCCGCGGTCGCCCAGGCGGCGCCGGATGGCTACACGCTGCTCTGGGATGCCTCCTCCCACCTGGTGAACCCTGCCCTGATGCGGGGCCTGCCCTTCGACTATGCCGGCTTCACCCCCGTCTCCCTGGTGGTGACCTTCCCCGGCGCGCTGGCGGTGAAGCAGGATTTCCCGGCGCGGACGGTCGCCGAGTTCATCGCGCTCGCCAAGGCGCGGCCGGGCGCGATCAGCGTCGGCACCCAGGGCAATGCGACGGCCGGCCATATCGGCCTGCTGCAATTCTGCAAGCAGGCGGGGATCGAGGTGATCCACGCCCCCTATCGCGGCGGCGCGGATGCCGCGCGCGACCTGGCGGCGGGCGCGATCGACGCCACCTTCTCCACCACCGTCAGCGCCGGGCCGGTGGTGGACAGCGGCCGGGCGCGCTTCCTGGCGGTCACCTCGCTGGCGCGGGTCCCGAGCCGGCCGGAGGTGCCGACCCTCGCCGAGAACGGCTTCCCCGGCTTCGACTCGAATGAATGGGCGGCGCTGTTCGGCCCGGGCGGGATGCCGCAGCCGATCGTGGCGAAGCTGCACGCGGCGCTGGCCGAGGCGCTGGCGGATGCCGGGGTGCGGCAGCGCCTGGCGCAGCTCGGCGCCGTGCCGGTCGGCAGCCCGCCGGCCGAATTCGCCCGCTTCGTGCGGGAGGGGCGGGAGCAGATGGCCACGCTGGTGCGCGAGGCCGGCATCCGGCTGGATTGACGCGGCGCGCCCCCCGCCCCGCCCGGCGTGAGGGACACCGAGTACCCGCTACCTCCCTCCCCTCCCGCGCCCTCCGGCGCGGGCCCCTTCGGCGGCAGTGCCGTCCCCCCTGAGCGGGGCGTGATCCGGACCCTTCCCATGCCCTTCGACAGCGCCGCCCCGCGCGGCCACGCCACCGGCATCCTGCTGATGCTGGCCGCCGTGCTGCTCTTCTCGCTCAACGACGTGCTCGGCAAATGGCTGGTCGCCACCTATGCGGTCGGGCAGGTGATGGTGCTGCGCAGCCTCGCCTCGCTCGTCGTGCTCTCACCGCTTGCCTGGCGCTCACTGCGGGCGGCGCGGTTCCGGGTGGAGCGGCCCGGCCTGCAGGCGGCCCGCGTGCTGCTGGGCGCGGCGGAGGCGGCCTGCTTCTACTGGTCGGTCGGGCACATGCCGCTGGCGGATGCCATGACCTACTGGATGGCGGCGCCGATCATGGTGACGGCGCTGGCCGCGCTGTTCCTCGGCGAGCGGGTCGGGCTGCGGCAATGGGGGCTGGTGCTGCTGGGCTTCCTCGGCGTCGCGGTGGCGCTGGGCGCGGATTTCGCGGGGCCGCTGCTGCCCGCCCTGGTCGCGCTCTGCGGGGCGCTGCTCTATTCGCTCTTCCTGCTCTCCAGCCGGCAGTTGCGGCGGACGCCGGATGTGGTGCTGGCCTGCTTCCAGATGCTGGGCGGCCTCGCGGTCGGGCTGGTGCTGCTCGGAATCGGCGGCTGGCGGGCCCCGGATGTTGTGGATCTCGCCCTGCTGCTGATGCTGGGCCTCGTCGCGACGCTCGGCCATATGGGGGTGACGCGGGCGCTGAAGCTCGCCCCCGCCTCGGTGGTGGTGCCCTACCAGTACAGCTTCCTGCTCTGGGCCGCGCTGTTCGGCTGGCTGGTCTGGGGCGACGTCCCCGGGCCGGCGCTGCTGGCCGGCGCCGTGCTGATCGTCGGCGCCGGGCTGCTGCTGTTCCGGGATCAGCAGCGGGGGTGATGCGGAGGCAAGGGTTCCTGGAACCCATGGGCAAGCGAAAGCGGGGGGAGTCCGGCAAGGGGCTCCCCTTTTTCGTTGAATGCAGGGGACCGGTGCCCGGACCTGCCGATCGACCCTGGTGTCCCGCGTGCAGTCGCCACACCGCCGAGGCACGACGTCGGCCCGCACGCGAGACCTGGCGGCCGGGGCCGGGACTCCCGCCGCATGATGGCAGTTTGCCACCGGCAGGACCGACCCGCCGGGAATGAAAACCAGGCGCGCCCCTCAGCCCGGCGGCGCCGGCTTCTGTTCAGACGAAGGTCAGCAGCCGCCGCGGATTGCCGATGAGGATCGCCTGCACCTCCGCCTCGCTGAAGCCGCGCGCCTGCATCAGCGGCACGACATTCTCGAAGATATGGCCGTAGCCATGCCCGCCCCAGCGCGTCAGCCGCGTGCGGTAGCAGATGTCGTGGCTGATCACCACGCGCTCCAGATGGCCGCGGGCGATCAGGGCGCGGATGAGCCGGAGGCGCATGGCGTCGTTCGGCATGTCGATATCGGCGAGCGGATAGAAGCTCGCCTCCTGGCCGAACAGGTCGAACTCGATCACCACGCCGGAATCGGCCAGGCGCAGCAGCCGGTCCTCATCGAAGATCGTGCGGTCGACATGGCTGATGATGACGCGGGACGGGTCGGCGCCATGGGCGCGGACGAAATCCGCGACCTCCTGCGGCTGGTCGGGATGGCGGCCGGGATGCACGTTCAGCGCCGCGCCGGTCTCGGCCATGGCGAGCAGGGCGCCGGCCATCACGCGCTGCTCCTGTTCGGTCCAGGGCGCCTGGCAGCCGATCTCGCCGATGATGCCGGCACGTATCCCGGTGCCCCAGGCGCCGCACTGCACTTGGTCGATCATCTCGCGCGCGAAGTCCTCGACGCCGCGCGCGGCATTCGCGGGATCCTGGTATTCGTGGACGTAGTGGCCGCAGCCCATGACGATGTGGATGCCGGCCTCGGCCGCGAGCCGGGCCAGCGCCGCCGGGTCGGGATCCAGCCCGCCGCAGGTCAGCTCCACCATCGTCCGGCCGCCGGCCGCGCGCATGGCGACAAGTTCGGCAACCGCCGTCGGCTCGCAGCGGAAGCGGAGGTTGCCCGGCGCCTTACGCTTGCGGCCATAGTTGATGGCGAAGCAGTTGCAGAGGGTGATCTCCGGCCCCTGGTCGGGATCCGCGCGCATCGCCGGCGTGCGGATGTCCCAGATCAGGTGCTCATGCATCAGGGTGGGGCCGAGTTCGGCGGGGTCGATGGGCCCCAGCACGGTCTGGGCACGGCCGCGCAGCGCGTCGCGCGTCAGCCGGGTCATCGGATGGCCTCCGGGCCGCTGGCGGGCGTGATGAGCGGGCTGCTGTGGCCGTCGAGGAAGGGCATGGCGGCATCTCCGGTTGGAGCCGTTCCGCCGCCATGGTGCACCGGCACGACCTGCCTTGAACAGGGCACCGGGTTCCGGGCGGATGCGGTTGGCGGGGCTCCCGCCAATGGCAGGCCGGGGCTTCCCGGCGCTCACCGCCGCCTCAGCGCGCCGCCCGCCAGCGCAGGAAGTCCGCCAACTCCGGCAGCCGCCGCGGCGCCTCCGCCGGGCCGGTGAGCCGCAACCCGATCTCCGGCGCCTCCGCCACCGGCTTCGCGGCGATGCGCAGGTCCAGCGCCCCGCGTCCCAGATCGATCTCGCCGGTCGCGGTCGCCTCGCCGCCACCTTCCGTCACCAGGCGCATCGCCGCCAGCACCGCCCGTCCCCCGGCGAGTTGCGCCATGCCCTCCAGCCGCTCGAAGGCCGTCGCGCCATTGGCCAGCGCGTGCCGCAGCGCTGCCTCGGCCGGGCCCAGCTCCGCCAGCCCCGCCGCCGCCTGCACGGCGCCAAGATCCAGCCCCACCAGCACCCCGTCCCGGACCGCCATCGCGACTTCGCCGGAGAGCGTTGCCAGGATCGCGGCCATGCTGTGGCCTTCCGCCTGCAGCCTTGCCGTGCCCTCCACCCGCCCCGCGCCGAGGTCCAGGGGCAGGTCCAGCAGCGGGCTCGCCAGGGCCGCATCGGCCAGCCGCGCCTCCAGCGCCAGGCGCGGCGGGCTGGCCGCCCCCTCCAGCACCAGCGCCCCGCGCAGCGTGCCGCCGCCGAGCCGCGCCTGCAGCCCCTCCAGCCGCAGCGTGCCGGCCGAGAGCTTCAACGCCGCCGCCGCCTGGTGCAGCAGCACGGCGCCGGCCGCCTCCACCCGGCCGGCTTCCACTGCCAGCTCCGCATCCAGCGCGGCCAGGCGGTCGAGCCCGAGTGGCTCCACCCCGCGCAGCGGCGGCAAGGGCAGCGGCAGCGCCTCGGCGGCGAATCGGCCGGAGAGGCGCGGCCGCGCCCCGTCCCGCGCCAGCGTCACCTGCCCGCGGCCGCGGAAGCCGCCCGCCACCAGGTCCAGATGCTCCGCCGTCAATGTCCGGCCCTGGCCCGAGAGCGTGGCGATGACGGAGAAGGATCCTTGGCCGAGCCAGCTCCCGACCTCCTCCCCCAGCAGCGGCGCCAGCAGCCGCGGCGCGCCGGGGTGGCGCAGCGTCAGGTTGCCCGTCCCCTTCCCCTGCACCGCATCGAGCGTCGCCGTCGCCTCGGCCCGGAGGGCACCGAGATCGCCTTCCACCCGCAGCGCCAGCGCCTCCGCCGCGCCGCCGCCGGAGACGCGCAGCGCGAGCGGCTGCACCAGCAGCGGGGCGAGGCCGGACCACTCCGCCGGCAGGAAGGGCACCAGCGCCGCCCCGGCGCCGCTGAGGTCCAGGCTGACATCCGCCACGCGCAGCGGGGTGCCGAGCTGCACCGCGCCGGAAGCGGCGACATCCATCTCCCCTGCCCGCAGCACCAGGCGGCGCAGCGTGGCGCGGCCATTCTCCAGCGCCGCGTCCAGCGTCGCCCGTTCCGCGACCAGGTCGCGCCAGGCCACGCGCTCGGCGGCGATGCGGAGGTTGAGGTCGAAGCCCGCAAGGCCGGCCGGGAGGCCGGCGGCGTCCGGCAGCGGCGGCACCAGCCCGTTCAGGTCGAGCCGGTCGAAGGTCAGCCCCAGACCGACCGAGGGCCGCGGCCCGGCCTGTCCTCCCTGGCGCCAGACGCCGGCGCCGCCCACCCGCGCGCCGTCCACCGTGGCGGTCAGGTCGGAGATCGCCGCCTCATTCCCCTCCAGCGCCAGCTTGAAGCGGCCTTCCGCCATGCGCAGCCGGGCCGGATCGGTGCCGGCCAGCGGCAGGCCGAGCGCCGCCAGCGTCTCCCGCATCGCCCGCCCGGCGAACTGCACGGCGAGTTCCATGCGCGGCCCGGCCGTCGCGCCGGCCACCTCGATCTCGGTCTCGCCAGGCAGCAGGGCGGAGATGTCGGAGAGGGAGAGCCGCTCGCCCTCCAGGAAGAAGGCGCCGCGCAGCCGGCGCAGCGGCAGGCCGGCAAAGGCGGTCGCCTCGGCCGAGAGGTCGATGCTGACCGGCACGGCGCTCGGCAGGGCATAGCCGCGCGCGCCGCGCAGCGCCGCCACCCAGGCCTCCAGGTCCAGCCGACCGGCCGCGAGCGTGATGTCGAGCCGCGGCTCGGGCGCGAGACGGAAGGTGGCGGCGCCGCGCGCCGGCTGGCCGCCGAGATCGAGGGTAAGCCCGTCCGCCGCCAGCAGGTCGGCCGCGGCGGTCAGCCGGCCGGTGGCGCGCCAGGCAACGGCCGGGGCGGGCAGCAGGGCGGCAAGGTCCTGGCCGCCCGCCTCCAGCCGCCCATCGAAGCCCCCCTCCGGCGCCAGCACCCCGCGTGCTGAGACGGTCGAGCCGGCGGCGGCGAGGGTGAGGTCGAGCGGCGCGACGCCATCGAAGCCGGCGCGGCCGAGCTGGCCGGAGAAACGCACGGCATAGCCGCGCCAGGCGAGGCTGCCCTCCGCCACCATCGCCTCCACCGGGCCGCCGGTGACGAGGCGGGCATTCACCGCCTCCGCCTGCAGCGTGCCGATGCGCAGTCGGCAATCCTCAAGCCGGGCGTCGAGCGCGCCGAACCAGGGCGAGAGGCGGAAGCCGGGCAGCGCGACGGGCGGCCAGGGCAGGCTGATCTCGCCGCCGATCAGGACGATCTCGCGCGGCTCCAGCCGGCCGGCGACGAGAGCCCCGAGATCGAGGCGCAGCTGCATGCTGCGGGCTGCGACGCTGACGCCATCCCCGGCCGGGCCGATGGAGACGGCCGCCGCCTCGACGCGCGGCTGGGGAAGCAGGACGAGGGTGATGGGGCCGTCGAGGCTGACGGGACGGCCGAGGCGGGCGCTGGCAAGTTCCGCAAGCTGCGGGCGCCAGGATTCCCAATTGAGCAGGTGCGGGGCGACCCACAGCGCGGCAGTCAGCAGCGCCACCAGACCCGCAACGCCGATGGCGATTCTACGGGACCATGAAGGGGACTCCGCCCCCTTCACCGGGTCCCGGTCGGAAGCGCCAGCGTCTCCGCCGGGTGCCCGGTCCGCCGGGGCCGAAGCCTGGCCCGGGACTCCGCGAAACTGGCCCTCAGACAGGGGAGCCCCAGCCGCCACCGCCGGGCGTTTCCAGCACGAAGGCATCGCCCGCCGCGAGCTCGGCGCTGCCGGTATTGCCCGCGATCACCTCGATGCGGCCATCGGCGCGCTCCACCCATTGCCGGCCGGGCGCGCCATCGGCGCCGCCCTGCAACCCGTGCGGCGCGACATTGCGGCGGGAGGCGACGATCACCGCCTGCATCGGCCGCAGGAAGCGGATCTTCCGCCGCGACCCGTCGCCGCCGCGCCAGCGCCCGGCGCCCCCGGAGCCGCGGCGGATCGAGAATTCCTCCAGGCGGACGGGGTAGCGCAGTTCCAGGACCTCCGGATCGGTCATGCGGGTGTTGGTCATATGCGTCTGCACCGGGCCCCAGCCATCGAAGCCCGGGCCGGCGCCGACTCCACCACAGACCGTCTCGTAATATTGGTACACATCATCGCCGAACAGCAGGTTGTTCATCGTCGCCTGGGCCGAGGCGCAGGCGCCGAGCGCGGCGAGCAGCGCGTTGCAGGTGACCTGGCTGACCTCGGTATTGCCCGCGACCACCGCCGCGCCCCCGCCTTCCCCATGGGGCAGTGGGGAGAGGAAGGTGCCAGGCGGCACCACGATCTCCAGCGGCTTCAGGCAGCCATCGTTGAGCGGGATCTCCTCCCCGACCAGGGCGCGGAAGCAATAGAGCACGACGGCGCGGCAGACCGCCGCCGGGGCATTGAAATTGGTCGGGCGCTGCGCCCCGGTCTCGGTGAAGTCGATGACGGCGCGGCGGTTGGGGCGGTCCACCCGCACCGCGACCTTCAGCGGCGTGCCGTCATCCAGGCTGGTCTCGAAGCGGCCGTCCTGCAGCCGGTCGAGGACGCGGCGGACGCTCTCCTCCGCATTGTCCATGACATGCCGCATATAGGCCCGGACGGTGTCGAGCCCGACATCGCGGACCGCCCGCTGCAACTCCTGCACGCCCTTCTCATTGGCCGCGACCTGCGCCTTGATGTCGGCGACATTCACGTCCGGCGAGCGCGCCGGGTAGGTCGCGGAGGCGAGCAGGGCGCGGAACTCCGCCTCCCGGAACCGCCCCTGCTCGACCAGGAGGAAATTGTCGATGACGACACCCTCCTCCTCCAGCGTCCGCGACACCGGCGGGGTGGAGCCGGGGGTCAGGCCGCCGATATCGGCATGGTGGCCGCGGGAGCCGACGAAGAAGAGGATCTCCCGGCCTTCCGCATCGAAGACCGGCGTAATCACCGTGACGTCCGGCAGGTGCGTGCCACCGTTATAGGGGTTGTTCAGCGCCACCACGTCGCCCGGCCGGAGCGTCGCGCCGCGTTCCCGGATCACCGTCCGCACGCTCTCGCCCATGGCGCCGAGATGAACGGGGACATGGGGCGCGTTGGCGACGAGGGCGCCCGTGGCATCGAAGATCGCGCAGGAGAAATCCAGGCGTTCCTTGATGTTCACGCTGAGAGAGGTGTTCTGCAGCACCGCGCCGGTCTGCTCGGCGATGCTCATGAAGAGGTTGTTGAACAGCTCCAGCATCACCGGGTCGGGCCGGCCGGTCGCCTCGACGCGGGTCGCGGCGCGGGGCGTGGTCCGGCGCAGGACCAGGTGGTTCAGCGGCGTCACCTCGGCGGTCCAGCCGGGCTCGACCACCGTGGTCGCGGTCGCCTCCCGGATCAGGGCCGGGCCGGCCAGCCGGTCGCCCGCCAGCAGGGCCTCGCGGTCGAAGACCGGCGCCTCGGCGGCCTCGCCACCGGTAAAGAGCGGGACGGTGTCAATCGGCGCGGGGGCCTCGCCGGCGGCGCGCGCCGGCAGCCTTGCCTCCTCCACCGCCTCGCCGGCGGCGGTCACCTCGGCGATGCAGGCCTCGACCACCACCTCGCGTTCGGGCGTGGCGAAGCCGAAGCGCTGGCGATGGGCGGCGGTGAAGGCTTCCAGCACCGCGTCATGCGCGCCGAAGGGCACGGGCAGGAAACTGTCCGTGCCGGCATAGCGCAGATGCAGGCGACGCGCGGCGGCGATGCGCCCCTCCGGCGCGCCCTGCTTCAGCAGCTCGGCCCGGCCTTCCTCGGCCAGCCGGTCCAGGGTCGCGGCGAGCTCCGCCATCCCCCCGGGCGCGAGCGGCGCCTCCACCGCCGCCTCCCGGATCACCGTCTGGTCGGCGAGGCCCATGCCATAGGCCGAGAGCACGCCGGCGAAGGGGTGGATGAAGACCGTCTCCATGCCGAGCTCGTCGGCGACGAGGCAGGCATGCTGCCCGCCGGCGCCGCCGAAGCACTGGAGGGTGTATCTGGTGACGTCATGGCCCTTCTGGATGGAAACCTGCTTGATGGCGTTCGCCATGTTGGCGACGGCGACGCGCAGGAACCCCTCCGCCACCGCCCGCGGGTCCTGGGGCGTGCCGGTCGCGGCCTCGATCTCCTTCGCCAGGGCCGCGAATTTTTCCCGCACCACCCCGGCATCCAGCGGCTGGTCGCCCTGCGGGCCGAAGAGGCTGGGGAAATGCCGCGGCTGGATCTTGCCGACCATGACATTGGCATCCGTCACGGTCAGCGGCCCGCCGCGGCGGTAGCAGGCCGGGCCCGGGACCGCGCCGGCGCTGTCCGGCCCGACCCGGTAGCGGGCGCCATCGAAATGCAGGATGGAGCCGCCGCCGGCCGCGACCGTGTTGATCGCCATCATCGGCGCCCGCATGCGCACGCCCGCGACCAGCGTCTCGAAGGCCCGCTCGAACTCCCCGGCATAGAGCGCCACATCGGTGGAGGTGCCGCCCATGTCGAAGCCGATGATCCGGTCGAACCCGGCCATCCCCGCCGTGCGCGCCGCGCCGACGATGCCGCCCGCGGGGCCGCTCAGGATTGCGTCCTTGCCCTGGAAGGAGCCTGCCTCGGCCAGGCCGCCATTGGATTGCATGAAGTAGAGTCGGACACCCGGCAGCTCGCCCGCCACCTGCTCGACGTAACGGCGCAGGATCGGCGACAGATAGGCATCCACCACGGTGGTATCCCCGCGCGGCACGATCCGCGGCAGCGGGCTGGCCTGGTGGGAGAGGCTCACCTGCGGAAAGCCCACCTCCCGCGCGATCGCGCCGAGGCGCAGCTCATGCGCCGGATGCGCCCAGGCATGCATCAGCGCGATGGCGACGGCGCGAATGCCGTCATCGAAGGCGGCCTGCAAGGCGGCGCGGGCGCCGGCCTCGTCGAGCGGCTCGATCTCCGCGCCGTCCACCGCGACGCGGCCGCCCACCTCCGCCACGCGCTCATGCAGCAGGTCGGGCAGCCTCACATTCAGGTCGAAGAGCCGCGGCCGCGCCTGGTTGCCGATCCGCAGCAAGTCGGCGAAGCCGCGGTTGACCAGCAGCAGCACCCGCTCGCCCTTGCGCTCGAGCAGGGCGTTGGTGGCCACCGTGGTGCCCATCTTCACCGCCTCGATGGTCCCGGGCGCGATGGGGGCAGCCTCCTTCCCGCCGCCCCCTAGGCCGAGGATCTGCCGGATGCCGGCGACGGCCGCGTCCCGATAGCGTTCAGGGTTCTCGGAGAGCAGCTTGGCGGTCGAGAGCCGCCCCGCAGGATCACGCGCAACGATGTCCGTGAAGGTGCCGCCACGGTCGATCCAGAACTGCCAGGAACCGCTCATCGCACCCTCCGTCGCTTGCGTGATGGCAATGTCGGGCGCGCGGCGCAAGGCCGCCACCGGGACACAGACATTTCGTTTTATATGTATAATTATGTTGTCAAGGTGACAGTGCAGAGGACACCCCGCATGCCGTCACAGCGCCACCCATCCGAAGGCCCCATCATCTCTTCCACCCATCTTGCCGCCGACGCCTCGCCCGCGCTGGCGGAGATCGAATATGGCCTGATCCTCGCCGGCCATGCCTTCCAGCGCTGGATGGTCCGCTGCATGGCCGCTGCCGGCAGGCCTGGCCTCTCGCCCATCGAGATCCTGATCCTGCACACCGTGCAGCACCGCGACCGGCCGAAGCGCCAGGCGGAGATCCTGCTCGCGCTCGCCATCGAGGACACGCATATCGCCACCTATGCCATCCGCAAGCTGGCCGCGGCCGGGCTGCTGCGGACCAGCCGCGCGGGGAAGGAAAAGCTGGTGGTGATCACGCCGGAGGGCGCCGCGCTCTGCGCCCGCTATGCCGAGCTGCGGGAGCGGCTGCTGGCCCAGCCGGTCAGCCAGGGCGGGCCGCCGGCCGCGGAGATGTCGGCCATCGCGGCCCTGCTCCGGACGCTCTCGGGCGTCTATGACGCGGCCTCGCGTTCGGCCGCGACGCTGTAGCGCGCCTCCGGGAAGGGGCGCTTCGCCGGCAGGCGCGCCATGCTCCCGGGAAGGGCCGACCGCAGCCGCGAGACCCATGCGCCTGCCGGCCGCAACGGCGACACCGCCCTGAGGCTCCGGCCGGTCACCCTCTCCATGGCCCATCCCGGCCGCACGGTGCCGGAGCCCTGCACGGCCCATGCCCGGAGGCCGGGCTGCGCCATGCGGACCGGCGATGGCCGGGGCGGCGCATCACGGAGGCGTGCCACACCGGGCCGGCGCGGAGCGGCCGTCCATCCCCTTCGACCGGATGGCCGTCCGGGAACGCGCATCCGGGCGGGCGCCGTGGGCGCGCCTGGCCTGTCCCTTCCCATGCTTGTCTGCCGGGGATGTCAGCCCAGCTCTTCCCAAGGGGCCGGCGCCGGGGGCGCAGCAAGCCTCCCCGACGAGGCCCCCGGCGTGGTAAGCCGCGCCATTGGACAGGGATTCCGGGCATTGAGCCTCTGGGGCAAGATCATCGGCGGCGTGGCGGGCTTCGTGACCGGGGGGCCGCTCGGCGCCGTCATGGGCGCGGCACTCGGCCATGCGGCGGACCAGGGCGGCGGGCGGGCCGGGCCGGGCGGGCTCTTCGGCCGCCCCTCGGTGAAGGAGGCCGCCGACCTCGCCGCCATGCTCGGCTCCAAGGAGCAGCTCTTCGCCATCTCCGTCGTCGTGCTGGCCGCCAAGCTGGCGAAATGCGACGGGCCGGTGAAGCGGGAGGAGATCGACGCCTTCAAGCGGCTGTTCCGCATCCCGCCCGAGAGCCTGAGGGAGATCGGCCAGCTCTTCGACCAGGCGCGCGATTCGGCCGATGACTACCGCTCCTTCGCCCAGCGCCTGGGCGAGGCCTTCGCCGACAACAAGGGGATGCTGGAGGACGTGCTGGCCGCGCTCTTCCAGATCGCCCGCGCCGATGGCCCGCTGACCAAGGCGGAGGTCACCTATCTGCAGAATGTCCAGCTCGGCTTCGGGCTGGCGTCGACGGCCTGGGAAAGGGCCCGGGACGGCCGCACCCAGCAGCAATCGGCCGCCGCGGCGCCGACCGGGCCGGACCCCTATGGCGTGCTCGGCGTGCCGGCGGATGCGAGCGACGATGCGGTGCGGCAGGCCTGGCGCCGGCTGATGCGGGAGAACCACCCGGACAGCCTGGCGGCGCGCGGCGTGCCGGCGGAATTCGTCAAGCGCGCGACCGACAAGGTGGCCGAGATCAACGCCGCCTGGGACCGGGTGAAGCGCGAGCGCAAGCTGTGAGATTCCGTCGCGCCGATCAGGCATGCCCCGGTGGGCCCGCAGGCGCGGCCGGCTGCGCTTCGGATGGGCTACGCCGCCCGCGCCTGCTCCGCTTTGATCACGAAGGAGCGGCCCGCACGCCCGCCACGACGGATAACGGCAACCGCCGGAAGCGCGAAGGCGAACGCCAGCGGTGAGGCACGCGCACCAGCCATGACCCTCTCGATTCGGGAGCTGCCCAGCCCGAACCATGACGAGCGGCCGGACGGCACGCCGGTCGACGTCCTGGTGCTGCACTACACCGGCATGCGTTCGGGCGCCGAGGCGATCGCCAGGCTGCGCGATCCGGCGGCGCGCGTCTCCGCGCATTACGTGGTGGAGGAGGATGGGGCAATCTTCCGGCTGGTGCCGGAGCATCGCCGCGCCTGGCATGCCGGCATCTCGCACTGGCGCGGCGAGACGGGGATGAACGGTCGCAGCATCGGCATCGAGCTCGTGAACCCCGGCCATGAATGGGGCTATCGCCCCTTCCCCGCCCTGCAGATGGCGGCCGCCTGCGATCTCTGTCTGGAGATCCTGGCGCGCCATCCCATCCCGGCGCGGAACGTCGTCGCCCACAGCGACATCGCGCCCGACCGCAAGGAGGATCCGGGCGAGTTCTTCGACTGGGAAGGGCTGGCGGCGAATGGCGTCGGCCTCTGGCCGCACGCCGATTCGGTGCCGCCCGCGCAGGCCGGGGACGCGCCCGCGCTGCTCGCCGCTATCGGCTACCGCACCGACCTGCCGCTTCCCGTGCTGCTCACCGCCTTCCAGCGCCGCTGGCGGCCGGAGCGGGTGGATGGCGTCGCCGATGACGGCACGCTGGCGTGCCTCGCCGCCGTCGCTGCGCTGATCGCGGCGTAACGGGCCGAATCGCCGCATTCGTGGCGTTGACGCGCCATGCCCCGCGGGGGCATGACACCGCCGCGCCAGGTGGCCAGACGACCGCTGGCCCTCGCCGCGAGGCGAGGGCTGGAGGAAAGTCCGGGCTCCACGGGAACACGGTGCCGGCCAACGGCCGGCGGGCAGAGGAAAGCCGGCGGTCCGCCGCCGGCGGCCCAAGGCCCAGGGAAAGTGCCACAGAGAGCAGACCGCCCGCGCGCCGCAAGGTCCGCGGGCAAGGGTGAAAGGGTGCGGTAAGAGCGCACCGCGCCCCCGGCAACGGGGGCGGCATGGCAAACCCCACCGGGAGCAAGGCCGAATAGGGGTGGCCGGCGGCGGTCCTTCGGGGCCGTGACGCAAGGGCGTTCCCGCCCCGCCACCCGGGTTGGCCGCGTGAGGCGCGCCGCAAGGCGCGTCCCAGAGGAATGGTCGTCCCATCCCCGGGATTCCCGGGGTGGACAGAACCCGGCTTACCGGCCGCCTGGCGCCCTTTTTCCACAGCCCTGTCCACATGGTTGCCACACCATGTTCGAACCGCTTAAAGAACAAAGTGACAACGTAGATCGGATACCATTGACAATCCGCCGTTTCCTACGGACGCCGCGAGTCTTCATGCTAAGAGCCTAAGAATCCGAGATTTCGCGTCGCAGGGTTAGTGCGACGGAACGGCATTCTCCCTTGTCGTCCCAGGTTGTGGCGTGCTATCCCAGGCTATCCCGCGAAGGACCCAGACGCTCGGGGGGGCGAGTGGTCCGGAGAGGGATGGTCGGGCGAGCCGGTGGGGTCGGGGGGCCCCGCCGGCCGCTGATCCGGCGGGGCGCCGTTGGCCCGGGGGGGCGGTCAGTGGGCGATGTCCGGCTTTGCGGGCACCTTTGGCGGGACATTCGACGCGAAGAAGGGCCGGATCTCGGTCCCGGCGAATTTCCGCGCCATCCTGGCCCGCACCGGCGCCGAGGAGATCGTCCTGCGCCCTTCCCGCCACGCACCCTGCATCGAGGTCTGGCCCGAGCCTGCCTACATGGCCGAGGTCCAGCGCCGGGTGGAGGGGCTGAGCCCGCTCTCCGCCGAATACCAGAACGTCATGCGCAAGCTGGTCTCGCGCATCCACACGCTGCGCCCGGATGCCGAGGGACGGATCGTCATGCCGAAGGAACTGGCGGAGAAGGCCGGGCTCGACGGCGAGATCCAGTTCTCCGGCCTCGGCGCCTTCTTCCAGATCTGGTCGGCCGCGAAGCTCGCGGAGGAGGAGGCGCGCCTCGCCGCCGAGGACGAGGGGGGCGACGTATGAGCGACGCCGCGCCGCAGGGCCATGTCCCGGTCATGCTGGCCGAGGTGCTGGCGAGCCTCGCGCCGCGTGATGGCGCGACCTATTGCGACGGCACCTTCGGGGGTGGCGGCTATGCCGGCGCCATCCTCGCGGCCGCCAACTGCACGCTCTACGCCATCGACCGCGATCCGGATGCCATCGTCCGCGGCGCCGCGCTCGCCGCCCGATTCGCCGGACGGCTTCATTTACTGGAAGGCCGTTTCGGCGAGATGTCGTCGCTGCTGGCGGCGCGCGGCGTCACGGCGCTCGACGGCGTCGTGCTCGATCTCGGCGTCTCCTCCTACCAGCTCGACGAGGCCGAGCGGGGCTTCTCCTTCCGGGCCGACGGACCGCTTGACATGCGCATGGAGAAATCTGGCAGGTCGGCGGCCGACCTGGTGAACACGCTGGGCGATTCGGAAATGGCCGACATCCTCTTCACGCTGGGCGAGGAACGGCACGCGCGGCGCATCGCGCGCGCGATCGTCGCGGCGCGGCGGGAAGCGCCGATCGAGACCACCGGCCGCCTCGCCGAGATCATCCGCGCCGTGACGCCGCGCGACCCCTCCGGCATCGACCGCGCGACACGCAGCTTCCAGGCGCTGCGACTCGCGGTGAATGACGAGCTGGGCGAGGTGGAGCGCGGGCTCGAGGCGGCGGCGCGGCTGCTCGCACCGGGCGGCCGACTCGTCGTTGTCGCCTTCCATTCGCTGGAGGACCGGATCGTGAAACGCTTCATGGTGCAGGCCGCGGGCCGCAGTGCCGGCGCCTCGCGCCACGATCCCGCAGTGCTCGCCGGCCGGGCCGCGCCCGCCGCCTTCCGCCTCCTCACGCCGAAGGCGCTGCGCCCCGGCGATGCCGAGACCGACGCCAACCCGCGCGCCCGCTCCGCGAGGCTGCGTGCCATCGAACGCCTCGTTTCCCGGGACGCCGCATGATCCTCCGCCCGATCAGCCTGCTGACCTTCACCGCCGCGGCGCTCGCCGGGCTGCATCTCTATCAGACCAAGCACGAGGTCGCGCTGCTCGACCGCGAGCTGCGCGGCATCGCCCGGGCGATCGACGAGGCGAATGACCGCACCCAGGCGCTGCAGGCGGAATGGGCCTGGCTGAACGAGCCGGAGCGGCTGCGCGGCGTGGCGCAGCGCCACCTGCAGCTCGAGCCCATGCAGCCCGCGCAGTTCATCCGGCTGAACGAGGCGGAGCGGCGGCTGCCCGCGGTCGCCGCCTATGACGGCCCGACCGCGCTCTTCGCCGAGCGCGCCCCGGCCGTGCCGGAGGGCCCGGTGCAGCTCGCCCTGCTGCCGCGCGTGCCGGAGCCGGTGCAACTGGCCCGCCCCGCCGCGCCGCCGGTGGCGACGCCGCCCGTGGCCGCCCCGGCGCCCGCCGCCCAGCCGGTCGTCCTCGCCCTGCCCGCCGCGCCGCCGCGCTCCGAGGCGCCGTCCGCGCCCGAGGGCGCCGCAGCGCGCCCGGCGCCGGAGGTCGCCTCGCCCCGCCCCGCCGCGCCGCCCGTGGTCGTCGCCCGCCCGGCCGAGGCGCCGCGCCAGCTCGAACTGCCTGCCCGCGTGCCGGAGAGCCGGCCCGCCCCGGTCGAGATCGCCCGCATCGCCGCGCCGCCGCGGCCGGTCGCCCCGGCGCCCCGCCCTGCTCCGCGCCAGGCGCCGGACGTCGCCTCCCTGCCGCCGATCGCCGCGCCGGTCAGGCCGGCCGTCGCGCAGGTCGCCCCGTCGGTGCGGCCGGCCGCCACCCAGGTCGCGCCGCCGCCCTCCGCCCCGGTGGTCCGCCCGGCCGTCACCCAGCTCGCCACCGCGGCGCCGGCGGCACCGCGCGTCACCGATGCACCGGCCGTCTCGCTCGGCTCCGCCCTCGGCGGCCGGTCGCTGCTGCCGCCGCCGGTGCCCTTCGGCAGCGCCAATGCCTCGACCCTCAGCGGAGCGGGGATGCGATGAGCCAGGCCTCCGGGCTTGATGACCTGCGCCCACCGCCCTCCCCGCACGCGCCGCCCGCCGGGCGCGCCCTGCCGGGTGGCGGGACCGCCACACCCACCCGTCCCGGCGCGGGCGCGCTGGTGCGTGTCAGCGCGCCGGAGCTGGCGCGCCGCGGGCAGCTGGAGGTCACGCGCGGCCGGCTGCTGATCGCCGCCGCCGGCTTCGCCGTGCTGTTCGGCGCGGTCGGGCTGAAGCTGTCGCTCGCCACCCTGATCGACCCGATGCAGCCGAAGCTGCGCCCCGCCGCGCGGGTGCCGACCGGCGAGCCGACCGTGAGCCGCGCCCCGGTCACCGACCGCAACGGGGAGGTGCTGGCGGTCTCCCTGCAGGTGACGGAGCTCTACGCCAACCCGCAGGAGATCAACGATCCAGTCGCGGCGGCGGACCGCCTGCTGCGCGTGCTGCCCAACCTGGACCGGGAGCGGCTGATCGCCCGCATCAGCCAGCGCACGGTGGGGGACAGCGACCGGCCGGTGCAATTCGCCTATATCGCCCGCAACCTGCCGCCGCGGCAGCAGCAGGCGATCAACGACCTCGGCATCCCGGGCTTCCATTTCCGCCCCGCCGAGCGGCGCTTCTACCCGCAGGGCCGGTCGGCCGCGCATATCCTCGGCCAGGTCGATGTGGACGGCCACGGCATTGCCGGCGTCGAGAAGTCCTTCGACGAGCGTCTGCGGACCGATCGCGCGCCGTTGCGCCTCTCGGTCGATGTCCGCGTGCAGGTCGCCCTGCGGGAGGCGGTGGAGAAGGCGATCGCCGACTTCAACGGCATCGGCGGCGCGGGCGTGATCATGGATGTCCACACCGCCGAGGTGCTGGCCATGGTCAGCCTGCCGGATTACGACGCCTCCGACCCCGGCGGGCTGCAGAAGCGCGCCGAGGCACCGACGGGCGATACCGCGGTCCGCATGGTGGCCGCCCGCGCCCCCGCCCCCGCGGCGCAGGCCCCGAAGCAGGACCAGGACCCGCGCTTCAACCGCGCGACGGTCGGCGTGTACGAGCCGGGCTCGACCTTCAAGCTGCTGACCGCGGCCATGGCGCTCGACCTCGGCACGGTGAATGTCTGGAGCGGCTTCGACGCCTCCCGCCCCATCCGCTACGGGCGCTTCCAGATCGACGACTTCAAGGGCAAGAACCGCTGGCTCGCGGTGCCCGAGATCATGGCCTATTCCTCCAATATCGGCACCGCCCATATGGCGATGACGGTGGGGCCGCAGCGGCACCGCGAGTTCATGGCCCGGATGGGCATGCTGAACCGGCTGCAGGTGGAACTGCCGGAGACCGCCCGGCCGCTGGCGCCCGGCCCGAAGGACTGGCGCGACATCAGCACCATGACCATCGGCTTCGGGCACGGCATTTCCGTCACCCCGCTACATGTGGCGAATGGCGTGGCGACGCTGGCCAATGGCGGCATCCTGCGCCAGCCGACGCTGGTGGCGCAGCCCCAGGGCACGGAGCGCGAGGGCACCCGGGTGATCTCCGAGAAGACCTCGGACACCATGCGCCGGCTGATGCGCCTGGTCGTCACCGACGGCTCGGGCAAGGGCGCCGAGGTGCCGGGCTACTTCGTCGGCGGCAAGACCGGCACGGCGCAGAAGACCGGGCCGCGCGGCGGCTATCTGGAGAACAAGCGCATCGCCGCCTTCGTCGGCGCCTTCCCGATGAATGCGCCGCGCTACGCCATCTACGTCATGGTGGACGAGCCGAAGCCGAACGCCCGCAGCCATGGCTATGCCACGGCGGGCTGGGTGGCGGCGCCGGCGGCCGGCGCGGTCATCGCGCGCGTCGCGCCCATCCTCGGCATGGTGCCGGAGACCGAGCGCGCGCCGCAGATCCAGCAGACCATCGCCATCCCGATGCAGCCCGGCCGGCCGCCCGCGGCGGCCCGGCCGCCCGTCGCCACCCCGGGCGCGCCGCCCGCCGCGCCCCGCGCCAATACCCCGGCGGCGAACGCGCCCGCCTCCCCGCTCCAGCCCGTGCCGGTGCCGCCGGCCGGGCTGCAGCCCCCGGCAATCCGCCGGACGGACGCCCCCGTCACGGCGCCCGTCCCGGTCCGGCTCGCCGCTGTCCCGGCCGCGATGGACGAGGCCGGCCTTGCACCTCGATGAACTCCTCCGCCATGCCGGGCTGCCGCCGGCCGATGGGCCGGCGATCGCGGGGCTGACCGCGGACAGCCGGGCGGTGCGGCCCGGCTTCCTGTTCGCCGCCCTGCCGGGTGCGCGCGCCGATGGCCGTGCCTTCATCGGCCAGGCGGTGGCGCAGGGCGCTGCCGCGGTGCTGGCGCCGGAGGGCACCACCTGGCCTGACGGCGTTCCCACCCGCCCGCTGGTCACCGCCGCCGATCCGCGCCGGGCGCTGGCCCTGCTGGCGGCGGCGCTGGAAGGGGCGCAGCCCGCGACGGTGGTCGCCGTCACCGGCACCAACGGCAAGACCAGCACGGTCGATTTCCTCCGCCAGCTCTGGACGCTGGACGGGGCCAAGGCCGCCTCGCTCGGCACGCTCGGCCTGATCGCCGAGGGCTTTCCACCCGGGCCGTCCCTGACCACGCCGGACCCGGTCGCGCTGCAGGCCCAGCTCGGCGCGCTGGCCCGCGCCGGCTTCGGCCATGCCGCGATGGAAGCCTCCTCGCACGGCATCGAGCAGCGCCGGCTGGACGGCGTGCGGCTCGCCGCCGCCGGCTTCACCAACCTGACGCGCGACCATCTGGACTACCATGGCAGCATGGCGGCCTATCGCGCCGCCAAGCTGCGGCTGTTCGAGGCGCTGCTGCCGCGGGATGCCGCCGCCGTGGCGAATGCCGATATGGAGGCGGAGACTCTCGCCGCCCTCCGCGCCATCGCCGGGCGGCGCGGCCTCAGGCTGCTGACGGTGGGCGAGGCGGGCGGCGAGTTGCGGCTGCTGGCCCAGCGCCCGCTGCCGGACGGCCAGGAGCTGGAACTGCAAGCCTTCGGGGCCCGCCATGCGCTGCGCCTCCCCCTGCCCGGCCGCTTCCAGGCGGACAATGCGCTGATGGCCTGCGCGCTCGCCATCGCCGCGGGGATGCCGGCGGCGCGCGCCCTCGCCCTGCTGCCGCGCCTCGCCGGCGTGCGCGGCCGGATGGAACTGGCGGCGCGGCTGCCGAACGGCGCGGCGGTCTATGTGGACTATGCCCATACCCCCGACGCGCTCGAGCGGCTGCTGGCCGCGCTGCGCCCGCATGTCGGGCCCGGCGCGTCGCTGCATGTGGTCTTCGGCGCCGGCGGCGACCGCGACCCGGGCAAGCGCCCGCTGATGGGCGCGGCCTGCGCCGCGCATGCCGACCGCGCCTGGGTGACCGACGACAACCCGCGCTCCGAGGACCCGGCGGCGATCCGCGCCGCGGTGCTCGCGGGCTGTCCGGGCGGGATCGATGCCGGGGAGCGGCGCGCCGCCATCGCCGCGGCGCTCGCCGCGCTCGGCCCCGGCGACGTGCTGGCGGTGGCCGGCAAGGGGCATGAGAGCGGCCAGACCATCCGGGGCGTGACCACGCCCTTCGATGATGCGGCGGTGGTGCGGGAACTGGTAGGGGGCGCGGCATGACCCTCTGGACCGCCGATTCCCTGCGCGCCGCCACCGGCGGCACTCTCCCCGGAGAGGCCGCCGTCACCGGCGTCTCGATCGACACGCGCAGCCTCGCGCCGGGCGACCTCTTCGTCGCGCTGCGCGATGCGCGCGACGGCCATGACTTCGTCGCGGAGGCGCTGGCGAAGGGCGCCGCCGCCGCCATGGTGGACCGGAACCCGCCGGGCGTCGCCGCGGAGGCGCCGCTGCTGCGCGTGGCGGACACGCTTGAGGGGCTGCGCGCCCTCGGCGCCGCCGGCCGCGCGCGCTGCGCCGGCAGGATCGCCGCGGTCACCGGCAGCGTCGGCAAGACCGGCACCAAGGAGATGCTGCGGCTGCTGCTCGGCGCGCTCGGCCCGACGCATGCCGCCGTCGCCTCCTACAACAACCACTGGGGCGTGCCGCTGACCCTCGCGCGCATGCCCGCCGACTCGGCCTTCGCCGTCATCGAGATCGGCATGAACAATCCGGGCGAGATCCTGCCGCTCGCCCGCCTCGCCCGGCCGCATGCCGTCGCCGTCACCACGATCGGCGAGGCGCATATCGGCCATATGGGCAGCCTGGAGGCGGTGGCGGAGGAGAAGGGCAGCATCGCCGGCGGCCTCGTGCCGGGCGGCATCGCCGTGCTGCCGCGCGATTCGGAGTTCTTCCCGCGCCTCGTCGCCATTGCGGAATCGGCCGGGGCCGGCCGGATCATCGGCTTCGGCCACGACCCGGCCGCCGAGGTGCGGCTGCTCGAGGCCGGCATCCTGCGCGATGGCAGGACCCGGGCGGTTCTCTCGGTGCTGGGCCGCAAGGTGGATATCACCATGCCGGCCATGGGCCTGCATCATGCCGCCAATGCCTGCTGCGCATTGGCACTGGTCGAGGCGCTCGGACTAGATGCCGCCCGCGCCGCGCCGGCGCTCGCGGCCTATGCGCCGGGGGCCGGCCGCGGCGCCCCGCGGGAGATCGCGGTCGCGGGCGGCACCGCCCTGCTGATCGATGAGAGCTACAACGCCGCCCCGCCGGCCATGCGGGCGGCGCTGCAAACCCTCGCGCTGCGGCCCGGAGCGCGCCGCATCGCGGTGCTGGGCGATATGCGCGAACTGGGCGAGTTCTCCGCCGCGCTGCATGCGGGCCTGGCGCCCGAAGCGGCGAAGGCGGACCTCGTCTTCTGCTGCGGGCCGGAGATGGCGCGGCTCCACGCGCTGCTGCCAGCGGAAAAGCGCGGCGCGCATGCGGCGGACAGCGCCGCGCTCGCGCCGCTGGTGAAGGATGCGCTGCGTCCGGGCGACGTGGTGCTGGTCAAGGGCGCGCTGGGCAGCCGTATGGCGCTGGTGGTTCGGGCGCTGACGGAGTCGATTTCGTGATCTTCAATTTCCTAGCACCCTATGCAGAGGAATTCGCCCTCTTCAACCTGGTGCGTTACACCACCTTCCGCGCCGGCGCGGCCTGCCTGACCGCGCTGGTCTTCTCCCTCGTCCTCGGGCCTGCCGTCATCCACTGGCTGCGCGGCTTCCAGCGCGGCGGCCAGCCGATCCGCGAGGACGGGCCGCAAAGCCACCTCGTCACCAAGAAGGGCACGCCCACCATGGGCGGCGTGCTGATCCTGCTGGCGCTGGTCCTGGCGACCCTGCTCTGGGCCGATCTGCGCAGCGGCCTGGTCTGGGCGGTGCTGGTGGTGACCGTAACCTATGGCCTGCTCGGCTTCGCCGATGACTGGCTGAAGGTGACCAAGCGCAACACCAAGGGCGTCTCCGGCCGGATGAAGCTGCTGGTGCAGGGCGGCGTCGGCCTCATCGGTGCCGCCTGGATCTGGTGGCTGCACCCGCCGGCCATCGCCGGCGGCCTCGCCATCCCGCTCTTCAAGGAGGTGCTGGTCCCGCTCGGCCTGCTGTTCCCGCTCTTCGGGACGCTGGTGATGATGGGCGCCTCCAACGCCGTGAACCTCACGGACGGGCTGGACGGCCTGGCCATCGTTCCGGCGATGATCGCGGCGGGCGTCTTCGCGCTCATCGCCTATCTCGTCGGCAACCGCGTGCTGGCGGATTACCTGCAACTGCATGCGGTGCCGGGGGCGAACGAGCTTGCGGTCTTCTGCTCGGCCCTGATCGGCGCCGGCCTCGGCTTCCTCTGGTTCAACGCGCCCCCGGCCGCGGTCTTCATGGGCGACACCGGTTCGCTCGCCCTCGGCGGCGCGCTCGGCGCAGTGGCCGTGGCGACAAAGCATGAGATCGTGCTGGCGATCGTCGGCGGCCTCTTCGTCGTCGAAACTGTCAGCGTCATCATCCAGGTCTTCTGGTACAAGCGGACCGGGCGCCGTGTGTTCCTCATGGCGCCGCTGCACCACCATTTCGAGAAGAAGGGCTGGGCGGAGCCGACCATCGTGATCCGGTTCTGGATCATCGCGATGGTCCTGGCGCTCGTCGGGCTCTCCACACTGAAGATTCGATGAGCGCATTCAAGCCTTTCACCGGCGAACGCATCGCCCTGGTCGGCCTCGGCAAGGCGGGCCTGCCCGCCGCGCAGCGGCTGGCCGAATGGGACGCCGAGGTCACCTGCTGGGATGACAGGCCGGAAGGCCGCGCGGCGGCCGAGGCGGCCGGACTCGCGATCGCCAATCCAGCGGAGGGCGCCTTCCGCTGGGATGCGCTGCTGCTCTCCCCCGGCATCCCGCATCTGCTGCCGCAACCGCATCCTGCGGCGGTGGCGGCGCGCGCCGCGGGCCGGCCGATCCTCTGCGATGTCGAGTATCTCTACCGCGCGGTGCGGGCGGCGGGTTCCTCCGCGCGCTTCCTCGGCATCACCGGGACCAACGGCAAGTCCACCACCACGGCGCTGCTGCACCACATGCTGACGCAGGGGAAGGTCGCCTCCGAGGTTGGCGGCAATCTTGGGCCGGCGGCACTTTCCCTCAAGATGTTGGGAGGGAATGCCGTATACACCTTGGAAATGTCGTCTTATAGTTTAGAGCGCCTCGATTCGATTCGCTTCAATGGTGCCGTCATGCTGAACCTGTCAGCGGACCATCTCGACCGGCATGGCACCATGGCCGGCTATGCCGCGGCGAAGCGGCGGATCTTCGCCGGCCAGCAGCCCTCCGACCTTGCCGTGCTCGGCATGGATGATGCGGAAAGCCGCGCGATGCGCAGCGCCGTGACGGGGCGACTCGTGCCGATTTCCGGCGAGGCCGCGCAGCCCGGCGGGATCTGGGCCGAGGGGAGCCTGCTGCGCGACGGGGATGGCGCGCTGCTCGATCTGCGGGAAGCGCCGGCGCTGCCCGGCTGCCACAATGCGCAGAACGCCGCCGCCGCCGCCGCCGTCGCGCTCGATCTCGGCCTCTCGCGCGCCACGGTCGCGGAGGCGCTGCGCAGCTATCCCGGCCTGCCGCACCGGCAGGAGCGCGTGGGCGAGATCCGGGGCGTCCGCTTCGTCAACGACAGCAAGGCGACCAATGCCGACAGCGCCGCCCGCGCGCTGGCGAGCTACGACCGCGTGGTCTGGATCGCCGGCGGCACGGCGAAGGAGGGCGGGATCGAGAGCCTCGCCCCCTTCTTCCCCCGCATCGCCCGCGCCGTGCTGATCGGCCGCGACGCACCGATCCTGGCCGAGACGCTCTCCGCCCATGGCGTGCCCTGCGACATGGCGGGGACGCTGGAGGCCGCCCTGCCGGCAGCCGCGGCGGCCGCCTTCGCCGGCGCGGCGCCGGTGGTGCTGCTCTCGCCGGCCTGCGCCTCCTGGGACCAGTTCACCGGCTACGACCAGCGGGGCGACCGCTTCCGCCAGCTCGTCGCCGCGCTCGCCGCCCCCACCGCAGGGAGGGCCGCCTGATGGCCATCAGCCGCGCCGACAATTCCGTCCTGGGCCGCTGGTGGTGGACCATCGACCGCTGGACGCTGGCCGCGCTGCTGGCGCTGATCGGCTTCGGCTACGTGATGATGCTCGCCGCCTCCCCGGCGGTCGCCGAGCGCGTCATCGGCAGCGCGGCGCGCAGCCTGCTGCTGGCGAAGCAAGTGGTCTTCCTCGGCCTCGCCGCCTCGCTGATGGTCATCGTCTCGATGCTCTCGCCGAGGGGCGTGCGGCGCTTCGCCCTGCTGGGCTGCCTCGGCGCCCTGGCGCTGACGGCGGCGACGCTGGTGATCGGCTTCGAGACCAAGGGCGCGCGGCGCTGGCTGAACATCCCCCTGCTCGGGACCATGCAGCCTTCCGAGTTCCTGAAGCCCTGCCTGGCCGTGGTCACGGCCTGGCTGCTGGCGCTGGGCAAGGATGCGGCCGCGGCCCGGCTGGCGGCCGGCAAGCCGCGGGACTGGGGCATCCTGCATGGCCGCACGCTCTGGCCGGCGCTGGCCCTGCTGCTGCTGGCGGTGGTCACGGTGGTGCTGAAGTCCCAGCCGGATTTCGGCATGCTGATGGTGGTGGTCTCGGTCTTCCTGGCGCAGTTCTTCGTCGCCGGGCTGAACCTGGTGCTGGTGGGCGTCTGCGCCGCGGGCGGCGTGGCGCTGGCGATCAGCGCCTATTTCATCCTCCCCCACGTCCGCAGCCGGGTGGACCGCTTCCTCGACCCCGCGGCGGGCGACACCTTCCAGATCACCAAGTCCATGGAAGCCTTCGGCCATGGCGGGCTGTTCGGCCGCGGCCCAGGCGAGGGGCGCGTCAAGAACATGATCCCGGACGCGCATGCCGACTTCGTCTTCGCCGTGGCGGGGGAGGAGTTCGGCTTCATCGTCTGCGCCGTCATCCTGCTGCTCTTCGGCTTCGTCGTGGTCCGCGGGCTGTGGCGGCTGATGGCCGAGAGCGACATGTTCGTCGTGCTGGCCGCGACCGGCCTGCTGGCGCAATTCGGGCTGCAGGCCTTCGTCAACATGGCCTCCACCCTGCACCTGATCCCGACCAAGGGCATGACCCTGCCCTTCGTCTCCTATGGCGGCTCCTCGGTGCTGGCGATCGCGCTCGGCATGGGGATGCTGCTGGCGCTGACCCGCAAGCGCGGGCCACGGCTGGAGGGGCGGGAATGAGAGGCCCCGCCGTGGATCCCATCGTCATCGCCGCGGGCGGCACGGGCGGGCACATCTTCCCCGCCGAGGCGCTGGCCGCCGAACTGCTGGCGCGGGGCGAGCGCATCGCGCTGATGACCGATGCGCGCTCCTCCGCCTTCGACAGCCCGGCCTTCGCCAATGCCGAGCGCTTCGTGCTCAGGGGATCGGGCCTTTCGGGCCGCGGCGCGCTGCGGGCGGCCAAGGGCGCCATGGCGCTCGCCGCCGGCACGCTGCAGGCGCGCGGGCTGCTGCAGCGGCTGCACGCCGCCGCCGTGGTCGGCTTCGGCGGCTATCCGAGCGTCCCGCCCCTGCTCGCCGCGCTGACCATGTTCGGCGCGCGCCCCGCCACCGTGCTGCACGAGCAGAACGCGGTCCTCGGCCGCGCCAATCGGCTGATCGCGCCGCGCGCCGACCTGCTCGCCCTCTCCCATGCCGCGACCGCCGGCGTGCCGAAGGGCGCGCGCATCGAGGTGGTGGGCAATCCGGTCCGCCCCGCCCTCGCGGCGCTCGCCGGCGGCGGCTATCCGGGCACCGATGGCGCGCTGCGCCTGCTGGTGCTCGGCGGCTCGCTCGGCGCCCGGATCTTCGCCGATATCGTGCCGGAGGCGGTCGCCGCCCTGCCGGAGGCGCTGCGCGCCCGGCTGCTGGTCGCCCAGCAATGCCGGCCGGAGGACCTGAACCGGGTGCGGGAGGCCTATGCGGCCGCCGGCGTGCCGGCCGAGCTCTCCGCCTTCTTCCCCGATGTCGCCGGGCGGCTGGCCGGCGCGCATCTGGTGGTGGCGCGCGCGGGCGCCGGAACGGTCGCGGAACTCGCCTGCGCCGGGCGGCCCTCCATCCTGGTGCCGCTGCCGCACGCCATCGATGACCACCAGGCCGCCAATGCCCGGGCGCTGGCCGAGGCGGGCGCCGCCATGGTCATGCCGCAGGCGGCGCTGACCCCGGCCGCGCTCTCCGCCCAACTGGCGATGCTGCTGGGCGACCCCCGTGGCCTCGCCCGTGCCGCCGCGTCCGCCGCGAAGCTCGCCCAGCCGGAGGCGGCGCGGCGGCTCGCCGATCTCGTCCTCTCCCTCGTACGGGCCAAGGCCCGGCAGGATTCCCCCTGAATGCGCGCCCTGCCCCTCACCATCGGCCCCATCCATTTCGTCGGCATCGGCGGCATCGGCATGTCCGGCATCGCGGAGGTCCTGCACAACCTCGGCTACCAGGTGCAGGGCAGCGACATCGCCGAGGGCTACAATGTCGCCCGCCTGCGCGAGGCCGGCATCCCGGTCGCGGTCGGGCATGACGCGGAGAATCTGGGCGCGGCGCAGGTCGTCGTCGTCTCGACCGCGGTGAAGAAGGACAACCCCGAGGTCCAGGCGGCGCGCGCGCGCCTCATCCCGGTGGTGCGCCGGGCCGAGATGCTGGCCGAGCTGATGCGTCTGAAATGGTCCATCGCGGTCGGCGGCACCCATGGCAAGACCACCACCACCAGCCTTGTCGCCTGCGTGCTGGAAGCCGCCAAGATCGACCCCACCGTCATCAATGGCGGCATCGTCAACGCCTATGGCACCAACACCCGCCTCGGCGAGGGCGAGTGGATGGTGGTGGAGGCGGATGAGAGCGACGGCTCCTTCCTCCGCCTGCCCTCCGTCGTGACGGTTGTCACCAACATGGATGCCGAGCACCTGGACCACTGGGGCACGGCGGAGGCGATGAAAGAGGGCTACGCCCAGTTCGTCAGCAATATTCCGTTCTATGGTTTCGCGGTTCTCTGCCTCGACCACCCCGAGGTGCAGGCGATGATTCCGAAGCTCGACCGCCGCATCGTGACCTACGGCTTCTCGCCGCAGGCCGATGTGCGGGCGGAGAAGCTGCTGACCGACCGCATGGGCGCGACCTTCACCGTTTCGGTACAGGACCGCGCGACGGGCCGCGTGCGCACGATGAAGCCGATGCGCCTGCCCATGCTCGGCCAGCACAATGTGCAGAACGCCCTGGCCGCCATCGCCGTTGGTGTCGAGATGGACATCGACGAGGAGACCATCCGCAGCGCGCTGGCGGGCTTCAAGGGCGTGAAGCGGCGCTTCACCCGCGTGGGCGAGGCCGGCGGCATCCAGGTGATCGACGATTACGGCCACCACCCCGTCGAGATCGCGGCGGTGCTGAAGGCGGCGCGCCAGGCCGGCGCGCGGGACGTGATCGCGGTGGTGCAGCCGCACCGCTATTCCCGCCTGGCGACGCTGTTCGAGGATTTCTGCACCTGCATGAACGATGCCGGCACGGTGATCGTCGCCGATGTCTATGCCGCGGGTGAGGCGCCCATCGAGGGCATGGACAAGGATTCGCTGGTGGAGGGCCTGCGCGCCCGCGGCCATCGCAGCGTGGTGCCGCTGCCGGGCCCCGATTCGCTGGCCGAGATGGTGAACGCCATCGCCAAGCCGGGCGACTATGTGGTCTGCCTCGGCGCCGGCAGCATCACCAACTGGGCGCATGCGCTGCCGGAACAGCTGATCGCGCTGCAGCCGGGCGGCCGCCTCGCCGCCGCGAGGCGCGCATGAGCACGCGGATGAGCGATCGGGCGATTCCTGCCATCCGCGGCCGCGTGCAGGCCGGGGCACCGCTTGCGCCCTTCACCTGGTTCCGCGTCGGCGGGCCGGCGGAGTGGCTGGTGCGGCCGGCGGACGAGCAGGATCTGGTGGCGCTGCTGGCGGGCCTGCCGGCCGGCATGCCGCTGGCGGTGCTCGGCGCCGCCTCCAACCTCATCATCCGCGATGGCGGCCTGCCGGGCGTGGCGCTGCGCCTCGGCGGCGCCTTCGGCCAGGTGATGGCCGAGGCGGACGGCGTCGTCGCCGGCGCCGCGGCGCTGGACATGACCGTCGCGCAGCATGCCGCGGCGGCGGGGCTCGCGGGCCTGGAGTTCCTCTCCGGCATCCCGGGCAGCATCGGCGGCGCGGTCGCGATGAATGCCGGCGCCTATGGGGCCGAGGTGAAGGACGTGCTGGACTGGGCGGAGGTGGCGACCGCGGAGGGCATCCGCCGGCTGCCCGCCGCCGATTTCGCCTTCGCCTACCGCCACGCCACGCTGCCGCCCCGCGCCGTCATCACCCGCGCGCGCTTCCATGCGCGGCCGGGCGATGCCGCGCAGATCGCCGCCCGCATGGAGGAGATCAAGGCGACGCGCGAGGCGACGCAGCCCGTGCGCGCCCGCACCGGCGGCTCCACCTTCAAGAACCCGCCGGGCGCCCGGGCCTGGGCGCTGATCGACGCCGCCGGCTGCCGTGGCCTCGCGCGCGGCGCCGCGCAGGTCTCGGAGAAGCACTGCAACTTCCTGCTCAACACCGGCGGCGCGACCGCCGCCGAGCTGGAGGGCCTGGGCGAGGAGGTGCGCGCGCGCGTGCTGGCGCAGTCGGGCGTGGCGCTCGAATGGGAAATCAGGCGCATCGGCGTGACGGAGCCGGGCGCCCCGATGCAGGCCTCCGGCCCTTCGGTCATCGGAGCGGAAGAATGACCCGCGTCGCGGTCCTCTATGGCGGCATCTCGGCGGAGCGGGAGGTCAGCCTCTCCTCCGGCACGCAGTGCATCGCCGCGCTGCGCGAGGCGGGCTTCGAGGTGACGCCGATCGAGGTCGGCGCCGACCTCGCCGCCACCATCGCCGCCCTCACCGTGGCGAAACCGGATGTCGTCTTCAACACCCTGCATGGCCGGTTCGGCGAGGATGGCTGCATCCAGGGCGTGCTGGACTGGCTGCAGCTTCCCTATACCGGCTCGGGCGTCCGCGCCTCCGCCATCGCCATGGACAAGCCGGCCGCCAAGGCGGTGCTCGCCGCCGCCGGCCTGCCGCTGGCGGAGCACAGGCTGGTCACGCCGGAGGAGCTGGAGGCGGCCGATCCCATGCCGCGCCCCTTCGTGGTGAAGCCGCCGAATGAGGGCTCCTCGGTCGGCGTGACCATCCTGCGGGAGGGCGACAACCGGCGCGCGACGATCGCCCGCGAATGGCACTTCGGCCCCCATGTCATGGTGGAACCCTTCATTCCTGGCCGCGAGCTGACCGTGGCCGTGATGGGCGACCGTGCCCTGGCGGTGACCGAGATCGCCACGCATCTCCAGTTCTATGACTATGAGGCGAAATACGCCGATGGCGGCAGCCGCCACGTGATCCCGGCGCAGATCGACCCGCGAGCGACCGCCGCGGCGATGGCGGCCGCGGTCGCGGCGCATCGCGCCCTCGGCTGCCGCGGCGTCTCCCGCGCCGATTTCCGCTATGACGACACGGCCGGCGAACCCGGCCGCCTCTATCTGCTCGAGGTCAACACCCAGCCCGGCATGACCGCGACCTCGCTGGTGCCGGAACAGGCCGCGCATGTCGGCATCCCCTTCCCCGCGCTCTGCGCCTGGATGGTGGAGCAGGCCCGCCATGGCCCCTAGCCCGGCCCGCACCCGGCGCGATGGCGGCGGCCGCAGCCGCGCCGCGGTCAGCAGCGTGCCGCAGCGGCCCTCCTCGCTGCGGCTCTGGCTGCGCCGCCGGCGCAACCTGCTGCGCCCGGCCGGCCTCGGCCTGCTCGGCGCCGGTGCCCTCGTCGCGGCCGGCCTCGCGGTGATGGCGGCCGACCCCTATGGTCGCCTCGCCGCCCTCTGGGACGGCGCGGCGGAAATCGCCGCGAGCGGCGGGCTGCAGGTGAAGGAAGTCACGCTGGAGGGCATCCACAACACCCCGCCCGAGCTGGTGCGGGAGGCGTTGGCGGTGCGCCGCGGCGACCCCATGCTCGCCTTCGACCCGCATGAGGCGAAGGAGCGGCTGGAGCTGATTGCCTGGGTGGAGCGCGCGCATGTCGAGCGTCACCTGCCCGGCAGCATCCGCGTCCGGCTGCAGGAACGCCAGCCCTTCGCCATCTGGCAGCGCGAGGGGAAATTCTCGGTCATCGACCGGGAGGGCAAGGTGGTCGCGACCGAGAATGTCGGCGCCTTCGGCCGCCTGCCGCTGGTCGTCGGACCCGGCGCCGACCGCGCCGCGGCGCCCATGGTGGATGCGCTGCGCGGCGCGCCGGAGGTGCAGGAGCGCGTGCACGCCCTGGTGCGCGTCTCCGAGCGGCGGTGGAACCTCAGGCTGCGCAACGGCGCCGATGTACTGCTGCCGGAAGGGCAGGAGCCGGCGGCGATCACCCGGCTCGCGGAGTTGCAGAAGGTCCAGGGGCTGCTCGACCGGCCGCTGGTGGCGATCGACCTCCGCCTGCCGGACAAGCTGGTGCTGCGCCTGCCGCCCGGGCAGCAGCCGGCCGAGCAGCAGGCGCCCGCCACCCAGCGCGGAAGGAGCGGACGCGGATGAACCAGCTCGCCCGCCTGCCGCCCGCCATCGATCCGCCGGCGCCGAGCCGCCGCCGCCGCGGCGCCAAGCCTGGCACCTTCGGCGTGCTCGACATCGGCACCACCAAGATCGTCTGCATCATCGCCCGCATCGAGAATGACGGCGAGCCGCGCGCCCTCGGCTTCGGCTGGCAGCGGGCGCGCGGCATCAAGGGCGGCAGCATCATCGACCTGGAGGAGGCCGAGCGCGCCATCCGCGCCGCGGTCGGCCAGGCCGAGGACATGGCCGACACCCAGCTGAAGAGCGTGGTGGTCAATCTCTCCTGCGGCCAGCCCGAATCGCGCCACCAGAACATCCAGTGGCCGATCAACGGCCGCGCGGTGACCGAGGCCGATCTGCGCGCCATCCTGCATGAAGGGCGCCGGCGCAGCGCGGAGGACGGGCGGGAGACGGTGCATGCCTTTCCGCTCGGCTTCACCGTGGATGCGACGCCGGGCGCCAATGATCCGCGCGGGATGATCTGCGACCAGCTCATCGCGCGGCTGCACCTGGTGGATGCGGCCCAGGCCGCGCTGCGCAACCTCGGCGCCTGCCTGCTGCGCTGCGACCTCGAGGTGCAGGAACTGGTCTCCGCCCCCTTCGCCGCCGGCCTTGCCACGCTGGTGGAGGATGAGAAGCAGCTCGGCGCCACGGTCATCGACATGGGCGGTGGCACCACCTCCTTCGCCGTCTTCGCCGAGGGCCACCTGCTGCACACCGCGCAGCTCCCGGTCGGCGGCTGGCATGTGACGAACGACCTGGCGCGGCTGCTCTCGACGCCGGTCGCGCATGCCGAACGGCTGAAGACGCTGCATGGCGGCGTGCTCGGCGCGCCGGAGGACGAGAAGGAATGGCTGCCCGTGCCGCTGGTGGGGGAGGAGGACGACCAGATCGCCCGCATCCCACGCGCCATGGTGGTCGGCATCATCCGGCCCCGGCTGGAAGAGACCTTCGAGCTGATCAAGGACCGGCTCGACGCGGCCGGCCTCAGCCAGGAGATGGGCCGCCGCGTGGTGCTGACCGGCGGCGCCAGCCAGCTGGTCGGGGCGCGGGAACTCGCGGCCCGCGTGCTGGACCGCCAGGTGCGCAGCGGCCGGCCGCATCCGGTGCGCGGCCTGCCGGAGACGGCGCAGGGCCCCGCCTTCGCCGCGCCGCTCGGCCTGCTCACCTGGTGCGCCGGCGAAGGCCGGCCGCTGATCGACCTGTTGCCCGGCCTCGACCGCCCGCCGGGCCTGTTCCGCCGCATCGTCAATTGGCTCCGGGATCGCGCCTGATGATGGAGTCAGGACACACCCCGCCGGAAATTCCTGTGGATGAAATTCGACTCACGGTTTCGTTACCAGGACACGAATCGCTTCACGCCGCTAGGAACGCCTGAGGAGATGCCCGCATGACGCTCAACCTCACCCTGCCCGTCGCCCAGCACACCGATTTCAGCCCGCGCATCACCGTCATCGGGGTCGGCGGCGGCGGTACCAATGCGGTCAACAACATGATCGCCATGGGCCTGGAGGGCGTGGAGTTCGTGGTGGCGAACACCGATGCGCAGTCGCTCATGCACAGCAAGGCGGAGCGCCGCGTGCAGCTCGGCCCGCACCTGACGCAGGGGCTCGGCGCCGGTGCGAAGCCGGAGATCGGCCGCGCCGCGGCGGAGGAAGCGACCGAGGAGCTGGCGAAGCACCTCGATGGCTGCCACATGGTCTTCGTCACCGCCGGCATGGGCGGCGGCACCGGCACCGGCGCGGCGCCGGTGATCGCCCGGATGGCGCGCGAGCGGGGCGTGCTGACGGTCGGCGTGGTGACCAAGCCCTTCGACTTCGAGGGACCGAAGCGCAAGCGCGGCGCCGATATGGGCATCGAGGAGCTGCAGCAGCATGTCGACACGCTGATCGTCATCCCGAACCAGAACCTGTTCAGGATGGCGAATGAGCGCACGACCTTCGCCGAGGCCTTCAAGATGGCCGATGCCGTGCTGTACGACGGCGTGCGCGGCGTGACCGACCTGATGATCAAGCCGGGCCTGGTGAATCTCGACTTCGCCGATATCCGCACCGTCATGGCGGAGATGGGCAAGGCAATGATGGGCACCGGCGAGGCCGAGGGCGACGACCGCGCAGTGAAGGCGGCCGAGAAGGCGATCAGCAACCCGCTGCTCGACGACGCCTCCCTGCGCGGCGCCCGCGGCGTGCTGATCAACATCACCGGCGGCTACGACATGACCCTGTTCGAGGTCGACGAGGCCGCGAACCGCATCCGCAAGGAAGTGGACGAGGACGCCAACATCATCTTCGGCTCCTCGGTCGAGGAGGACCTGAACGGAAGGCTGCGCGTCTCCGTCGTCGCCACCGGCATCGATGCGGTGGTGCCGCAGCCCGTCGCCGGGGCGAAGCCGGAGGGGCTGACCGTGGTCCCCGGCGGCCGCACCGCCGGTGCCACGGGCCGTCCGGCCGTCGCCCAGGCGCCGGCCAGCCAGCCCGGCCCCACCCAGGCGCAGCGCCGCGCGGTGAACATCCCCGGCTCCTTCCTCCGCCCCGCCGTGAATGCCGGCCCGATGCCGGTCACCGAGCCGGTCCCGCAGGTGGTCGGCCCGGTGCCGGTGCCGGTGCCGGTCGATGAGCCGCAGGTCGTCGCCGCCCCGGTGGTGATGACCCCGGCCCCCTCCCCTAGTTCGGAGCCGGCCCGGCGCCCGGCGCCTGTGGTCGGCCCGGCCGAGGCGCGGCCCGCCCCTTCGGCGCCGGCCTCGACCGGCGGCGCCTTCCGCAACCTGTTCCGCAATGTCACGGGCGGCGGGCTGATGCGGCGGACCCTGCCGGAGCCGGCCCCGGCGCCGGTCGCCCAGCAGCTGGTGCCCGAGGCACCGGCCGGCCGCCCGGCGACGCGCGCCCCGCAGCAGGATGACATGGGCCTCGACATCCCGACCTTCCTGCGCCGCCAGTCGAACTGAGCCCGGCCGGCATCCCGGTCATGGCAGCCGCCGCGGGCAACCGCGGCGGCTTTTTTCGCGCCACGGTCCGGCCACATTTTGCAGCGCCAAAAAGAGGCAAATTCAAGGCCTTGCAGCGTAATATGAGGAAACAAGGCTTTATTCGCCGCAGCGCAAATACAGTGCCACTTATGCGCTGGGAGTCCTGCCGGAAGGCATGGATCCAGGGTTCGCAGAGGCAGGCATGGACGGTTACATCGCGCTTGAGACAGGTCGCCGCCGGACGCTGAAGGCCGCCATCGGCTGCGTCGGCATCGGCCTGCACAGCGGCCGTCGCGTGGCGCTCACCCTGCGCCCCGCTGCCGCCGGCACCGGCATCCGCTTCCACCGCACCGATATCGGGCTGGAGATTCCGGCGATCTTCGACCATGTGGTCGATACCCGCCTCTGCACCGTACTGGCCTCGCCCGAGGCGCCGCAGCACCGCATCGGCACGGTCGAGCATGTCATGGCCGCGCTGGCCGGCTGCGGCGTGGACGATGCCGTGATCGAGCTCGACGGGCCGGAAGTGCCGATCCTGGACGGCTCCGCCGCTCCCTTCGTCTTCCTGATCGACTGCGTCGGCCTCACCGCCCATGGCGGATTCGGCAGCGGCAAGGCGGAGGCGATTGAGGTGCTGCGCCCGGTCCGGGTGCAGGAGGGCGAGGGCCCGAACGCCGCCTGGGCGGTGCTCTCGCCCACCGGCGGCGACCGGTTCGAGGCCGCGCTGACCATCGACTTCCCGAACACCGCCATCGGCCGGCAGTCCCTCTCGCTGCGGCTCTCCCCGCAGGTCTTCCGCGCCGGACTCGCCGATGCGCGGACCTTCACCCTGGCGGAGGATGTGGCGCGGCTTCGCGCCGCCGGCCTCGCGCTCGGCGGCAGCCTGGCGAATGCCGTGGTGGTGGACGGGCCGGCGGTGCTCAATCCGGGCGGGCTGCGCCGGCCGGATGAGTTCGTGCGGCACAAGATGCTGGATGTGGTGGGCGACCTGGCGCTGGCGGGCGCGCCGATTCGCGGCCGCTTCAGCGGCCACCGCTCCGGCCATGCGCTGAACAACAGGCTGCTCCGGGCGCTCTTCGCGGACCACGCCAACTGGCGCGCCCTGCCGGCCGGCGCCTCGGTCGAGGGCGGCGGGCGCGTGCCGGTGGCCGCTGCCGCCGCCGCTGCCGTCGCCTGACCCATCCCGCCGGGGCGCGCGCCGGTCCTGTGGACCGGCGCAGCGGCGTGCTATAGAGCCGGCCAGATCCAGCGACCGGGCCATGATGATTCGACGCGTTCCCCCCCTGCTCGTCCTCTGTCTCGGCCTGGCCGCCCTGCCGGGCTGCTCCTGGTTCGGCAATTGGGATGGCAAGCAGAGCTCGCTCGACGCCGAGCGGCGCGTCGTCAACGCCACCGTGGACCAGACGCCGGAAGGGCTCTATGCCGCCGGCGTGGAGGCGCTGCAGGCCCGCCGCTTCCCTGCCGCGGTGGATTATTTCGACCAGATCGAGCGCGAACACCCCTATTCCACCTGGGCGACCAATGCGAAGCTGATGTCGGCCTATGCCGAGTATCAGCGCAACCGCTACACCGAGGCCATCGGCGCGCTGGACCGCTTCATCCAGCTGCACCCGGCGCATCGCGACATCGCCTATGCCTTCTATCTGCGCGCCCTGTCCTATTACGAGCAGATCGCCGATGCGCAGCGCGACCAGCGCACCACGGAACAGGCCCTGGCAGCGTTGCAGGACGTGGTGAACCGCTTCCCCGACACCGCCTATGCCCGCGACGCACGCCTCAAGATCGATCTCGGCCGTGACCATCTCGCGGGCAAGGAGATGAATGTCGGCCGCTTCTACCAGCGCCAGCGGCTCTACGCCGCGGCGATCGGCCGCTTCCGCCGGGTGGTGGAGGAGTACCAGACCACCAACCACGTGCCGGAGGCCCTGCACCGCCTGACCGAGATCTACCTGACGCTCGGCCTGACGGAGGAGGCGCGGAAGTCCGCTTCGGTGCTCGGGCACAACTTCCCGGGCAGCCCCTGGTACCAGGACAGCTACGCGCTGCTGGTGGCGGGCGCGGAGCGGGCGCCGGAGGACCGGCCGGGCTTGGTCCGCCGGGCCTGGAACTGGGTTTTTTGAGGGCAGGGCGGACCGCGCGCCCGGCATGCTGATCTCCCTCGCGATCCGCGACGTCGTCCTGATCGAGCGGCTGGACCTCGCTTTCGGCCCCGGCCTGACGGTGCTGACCGGCGAGACCGGCGCGGGCAAATCCATCCTGCTGGACAGCCTCGGCCTCGCCTGCGGCGCCCGTGCCGAGGCGGGGATGGTGCGCGCCGGCCAGACGCAATGCTCGGTCGCCGCCGCCTTCGCCCCGCCCGAGGGCCATCCCGCGCTTGCCATCCTCGCCGAGCAGGGGATGGAGCCGGAGGAGGTGCTGGTGCTCCGCCGCGTGGTGCAGGCGGATGGCCGCGGCCGTGCCTTCGTCAACGACCAGCCGGTCGCGGTGGGGCTGCTCAGGCGGCTGGCGGCGACGCTGGTCGAGGTGCAGGGGCAGCACGACCAGGTGGGCCTGGCGGACCCCGCGACCCATGCCGGGCTGCTGGACGCCTTCGGCGGGCTGGAAGGCCGGCGCAACGCCGTCGCCGCGGCCTGGCGCAGCTGGCGGGAGGCGGAGCGGGCGCTCGCCACGGCGCGGGAGGCGATCGCCGCCGCGCAGCGGGATGAGGAATTCCTGCGGCATGCAGTGCAGGAACTCTCCGACCTCGCCCCCGTGGAGGGCGAGGAGGAGGAGCTTTCGAAGGAACGCCAGCGCCTGCAGCAGGGCGAGCGGCGGAACGAGAGCATCGCCTCCGCGCTCGGCGAATTGCAGCCGCGCGACCGGCGCCGGGGCGGCCCGGCGGATGCGCTGCGCAGCGCCGCCCGGGCGCTGGAGCGGCTGCCGCCCCCGAACGAGGAGGCGCAGCCGATCCTGGCGCTGCTCGCACAGGCGCAGGATTCGGTCGCCGAGGCCGAGACGCTGCTGGAGCGGATGCTGAATGAGGGCGGCCCCGACCCGCGCCGGCTGGAGCAGCTGGAGGACCGGCTCTTCGGCCTGCGCGCCGCCGCCCGCAAGCATGGCGTGGCGGTGGTGGAATTGCCGGCGCTGCTGACCCAGCTCAAGGAGCGCCTGGGCGCGCTGGATGCCGGGACCGAGCGGGTGGCCGGGCTGGAGAAGGCCGCGACCGAGGCGCGCGATGCCTATCTCACCGCCGGCCGCGCGCTGACCGATGCGCGCAGCGCCGCCGCCAAGCGGCTGGAGACGGCGCTGGCCAAGGAACTGCCGCCGCTCAAGCTCGACCGCGCCCGCTTCTTCGTTGAGGTCGCGCAGCGCGAGGAAAATGGCTGGTCGGCGGATGGCATGGACCGCGTCACCTTCCTCGTCTCCACGAATCCGGGCCAGACGCCGGGGCACCTGCAGAAGATCGCCTCGGGCGGCGAGCTGTCCCGCCTGATGCTGGCGCTGAAGGTGGTGCTCGCCCGCGGCTCGCCGGTGCCGACGCTGATCTTCGACGAGGTGGATGCCGGCATCGGCGGCGCCACCGCCGCTGCCGTGGGGGACCGCCTGGCCCGCGTGGCGGAGCGGCTGCAGGTGCTGGTCGTCACCCACAGCCCGCAGGTCGCGGCGCGCGGCGCGCAGCAGCTTCGCGTGGCCAAGCGGGTGAAGGGGGAGCGCGCGGCGACGATGGTCGAGCCGCTGGACAAGCGCGAGCGGCGGGAGGAGATTGCCCGCATGCTGGCCGGCGAGCGGGTGACGGATGCGGCCCGGGCGGCGGCGGACAGCCTGTTGGAGGGGACGCTGCTGTAGCCGGCGGCCGCAGCAGGCCCGCCTGGCACGCCTCCCTTCGCCATGACAGCACCGCCCCGGCCTCTGCGCCCGATCCAGCCCCCTGCCCCCGCTTGCGGCCAGGATGCGCGGATGGCATCGGGCCAGATCCGCCGCGGGCCTGCGCCCGGCGCCAGGACGGCGTCTTCCGCCGCGGCCTGCCGGGCATTGTTCCGCATAACGTCATGATCACATGCAGGGTCCCGCCCCCGATGGAGCGACGCCAATGATTGCGATGCAAGTCCTGCGGATGAGGCCCGGCACGGTGCGGCATGGCGCCGGCGCGTCTTCAGCGGGCGGCCGCGCATGACCGAGTCCGGCCTGCGCACCCGCCCGCCCGAGGCGCTGACTGAGGAGGAGGCGGCGGCCGAACTGGCCGCCCTGGCCGCCGAGATCGCGCATCACGACCGCGCCTATCACGAGCGGGACGCGCCGGAGATCAGCGATGCGGACTATGACGCGCTGGTCCGCCGCAACCGCGCCATCGAGGGCCGCTTCCCGGAACTGATTCGGGATGACAGCCCCTCGAGCCGCGTCGGCGCCCAGGCCGCCGAGGGCTTCTCGAAATTCCGCCATGGCGTGCCGATGCTCAGCCTCGACAACGCCTTCGCGCCGGAGGACTTCTCGGAGTTCTGCGCCCGCATCCGGCGGTTCCTCGGCCTCAAGGATGATGTCCTGCGCTTCGTGGGCGAGCCGAAGATCGACGGGCTCTCGGTGAACCTGGTCTATGAGAATGGCCGCTTCCTCCGCGGCGCCACGCGCGGGGACGGGGCGGAGGGCGAGGACGTCACCGCCAATCTCAGGACGCTCAAAGACCTGCCGCTGCGGCTCGCGGGCAAGGCACCCGAGCGGATCGAGATCCGCGGCGAGGTCTTCATGGAGAAGCCCGCCTTCCTCGCCTTCAATGCCGAGCAGGCGCGCCGTATCGAGGCCGGCGAGAAGGGCCTGCGGGTCTTCGCCAATCCGCGCAATGCCGCGGCCGGCAGCCTGCGCCAGCTCGACCCGAGGATCACGGCGCAGCGCCCGCTCAAGCTCTTTGCCTATGCCATGGGCGCGGCCAGCAGCGTGCCGGTGGACCGCCATTGGGACTGGCTGGCGCAGCTCCGCGCCTGGGGCTTCGCGGTGAACCCGCTCTCGGAACTGCTGGAGGACGAGAATGCCGCCGCCGCCTTCCAGGCGCGGATCGGCGAGCAGCGGGCGAGCCTCGCCTATGACATCGACGGCGTGGTCTACAAGCTGGACCGGCTGGACTGGCAGGCCCGCCTCGGCTTCGTCGGCCGCGCGCCGCGCTGGGCCATCGCCTGGAAATTCCCAGCCGAGCAGGCCACGACACGGCTGCTGCGCATCGAGATCCAGGTTGGCCGCACCGGCGCGCTGACGCCGCGGGCGGTGATGGAGCCGGTGAATGTCGGCGGCGTCATCGTCCAGCACGCGACCCTGCACAATGAGGACGAGATCGCCCGCAAGGATGTCCGCCCGGGCGACACGGTGGTGCTGCAGCGCGCCGGCGACGTCATCCCGCAGATCGTCTCCGTGGTGCTCGACAGGCGCCCGGCGGACAGCCAGCCCTTCGCCTTCCCCGAGTTCTGCCCCGCCTGCGGCAGCCATGCCGTACGCCCCGCCGGCGAAGTGGTGCGGCGCTGCACCGGCGGCCTGATCTGCCCGGCCCAGACGGTGGAGCGCCTCAAGCATTTCGTCGCCCGCAATGCGATGGATATCGAGGGCCTGGGCGAGGAGAACATCCAGAAGCTCTACGACGAGGGGCTGGTGCGCAGCCCCGCCGATATCTTCCGCCTCGCGCAGCATGCCGACCGCATGCGGCAATGGGAGGGCTGGGGCGCCAAGTCCAAGAAGCCGGAGGAGGCGAAGAAGGTCCCCAACCTGCTCGCCGCCATCGAGGCGCGCCGCACCCCGCCCTTCGAGCGCTTCATCTTCGCCCTCGGCATCCGCCGGATCGGCGAGGCCAATGCCAAGCTGCTGGCCCGCCACTACCACTCCCTGCCGGAGTGGCGGGAGAGGATGCTGGCCGCCCGCATCATCGGCTCCGAGGCGCGGGAGGAGCTGGGTTCCATCCAGGGCATCGGCCCGGCCATCGCGCAGGAGCTGGTGGATTTCTTCGAGGAGCCGCGCAACCTGGCGGCGCTGGACGATCTCGCCACCCAGGTCACGCCGGCGCCGGCCGATTTCAGCGCCGCCGCGGACTCGCCCTTCGCCGGCAAGACCCTGGTCTTCACCGGCACGCTGGAGACCATGACCCGGCCGGAGGCCGAGGCGCGGGCCGAATCGCTCGGCGCCAAGGTGACCAAGAGCGTGTCGAAGAAGACGGACTTCGTCGTGGTCGGGGCGGATGCCGGCAGCAAGGCGGCGAAGGCCGCCGAACTCGGCCTGCGGACGCTGACCGAGGCCGAATGGCGGGAGATGGCGGGGCTGCCCTTGGAGCGGATCGCGGACGGAAGTGAACGCCCGGGCGCGTGAATCTCCCCTGCAATCAATGCCATATCGCGGGCTGCCTTCAGTCCTGAAGGCCATCGGCCGCAGGCCCCGTCCCCCTGGGGGAGTGGGTCCCCTCCCCGCGGGGCGCAAGGCGCCCCCTTCCCCCGCGCCGCCGGCGGGGCGATGGTGCCGGCACCACAAAGGAGGACGCCATGGCCGAGACCAATCTGCAGGTGCTGCTGCGCCGCCGCCCCAAGGGCGCACCCGTGCCCGAGGATTTCGAGATCGTCGAGACCCCGGTGCCGGAGCCGCAGGAGGGAGAGGTGCTGGTCCGCGCGCAGTACCTGTCGCTCGACCCCTACATGCGCGGCCGGATGGCCGAGGCGAAGAGCTATGCCAAGCCCGTGGATCTGGGCGCGGTCATGGAGGGTCGCACGGCGGGCGTCGTCGTCGCCTCCAGGGCGCCGGGCTTCGCGCCGGGCGATACGGTCGCGGGCGGCTATGGCTGGCAGCGCTTCTCCTGCGTGAAGCCGGCGGGGCTGATCAAGGTCGATCCGCAGGAGGCGCCGCTCTCGGCCAATCTCGGCGTGCTCGGCATGCCCGGCCTGACCGCCTGGGTCGGGCTCGAGGATATCGGCCAGCCCAAGGCCGGTGAGACGGTGGTGGTCTCGGCCGCCTCCGGCGCGGTCGGCCAGGTCGTCGGGCAGATCGCGAAGATCCGGGGCTGCAAGGTCATCGGCATCGCCGGCGGGCCGAAGAAGTGCCAGTTCGTGACGGAGGAGCTGGGCTTCGATGCCTGCATCGACCATCGCGGCGACCTCAACGCGCAGCTCGACCGGCACTGCCCGGAGGGGATCGACGTCTATTGGGAGAATGTCGGCGGCCCGGTGCAGGCGGCGGTCTTCCCCCGCCTGCGCGACTTCGCCCGCATGGTGATGTGCGGCGTCATCGCGCAATACAACGTGGTCGAGGGAGCGGACAGCTTCGGCGGCCCGCCCGGCCCGAACCTGGGCGCGGCGGTGCGCAAGCGGCTGCGCATCCAGGGCTTCATCGTCAGCGACCATGGCTGGGCGCGCTACCCGCAATTCCGCAAGGACATGCTGGGCTGGATGGCCGAAGGGAAGATGCGCTGGCGGGAGGATGTGGTGGAGGGGCTGCGCAACGCGCCGCAGGCCTTCATCGGCCTGCTGAAGGGTGAGAATTTCGGCAAGCTGGTGGTGAAGATCGATTGAGGGCACCTGGGGGCGGAGGCGGTACCCTCCGCCCCCGGCTCGTCACGGCCGGGCCTGGTCCGGCCACCTCTTTCCGATGTTGCCGACGGCCTTCCCTACCCCGCCTTCCCGGGCAGCGCCGCGATGGCGCCGGCGAAGGCCTGCAGCGTCTGCTCTATGTCCTCGGCGGTATGGGCGAGCGAGATGTAGTACTTGCTCTCCCCCTTCAGGATGCCGGCGGCACGGAGCCGGGTGTTGAAATGCTTCTGCAGGGCCGGGTCGGCGCGCAGCACGTCGCGGTAGTTCCGCACCTCCTCCGCGGTGAAGACCACGTCGAAGAGCGGCGGCTCCCCCACCACCTGCGCCGGCAGCCCGGCCCGCTTCAGCATCGCCTCGATCCCCTGCATCAGGGCGCGGCCGGTGGCGAAGACCTGCTCATAGGTGCCGGGTCGCTTCAGGACCGCCAGGGTGGCGAGGCCGGCGACGGAGGCCACGGGATTGCCGGACAGCGTCCCCACCTGCATGAGGAAGCCGTCATCGCCGACGATGCCGCGGTCGAAATGCGCCATGATGTCGGCCCGCCCGGCGATCGCCGCCAGCGGGAAGCCGCCGCCGATGATCTTTCCGAGCGTGCAGAGGTCGGGGGTGACCCCGTAATAGCTTTGTGCGCCCCCATAGGCAAAGCGGAAGCCGGTGACGACTTCGTCGAAGATCAGCGGGATGCCGTATTGCGCGGTGATCTCGCGGATGCCCCGGAGGAAGCCGGGGGCCGGCGGGATCAGGCGCTGGAAGGGCTCCAGGATCACGCCGCCCAGCTCGTCGTGGTGCGCCTCGATCAGCGCCCGCGCCGCGTCGAGATCGTTGAAGGGGGCGACCAGCACCTCCTCCCGCGCGCTCTTCGGGATGCCGGCGGAATCCGGCACGGCGGTGGGGAAATTCGCCAGGCGCCTGGGTGACAGGCTCATCAGCCCCCAGTCGGACATGCCGTGGTAGCCGCCCTCGAATTTCAGGATGCGGTCGCGCCCGCGGAAGGCGCGCGCGACGCGCAGCGCATACATGTCCGCCTCGGTCCCGCTGCTGACGAAGCGCACCTGCTCGGCGCAGGGCAGCGCCGCCACGATCTCCTCGGCCAGGCGGATGCCGTGCTCGTTATTGGCGAAGAAGGTGGTGCCGCGCGGCACCTGGGCGAGCACAGCCTCCGTCACCTCCGGATGCGCATGGCCGACGAACATGGGGCCGGAGCCGAGGAGGTAGTCCACATACTCGTTGCCGGAGACATCCCAGACCCGGCCGCCGCGCCCTTCCCGGATGATGAGGTCGGAGGCGAAGTTGCCGAAATGCCCCGCCGGCAGCACGCGATGCGCGGCCTTCACCAGCGCCTGCTCCTCCGCGCTGTGAGTCATCCCGTCCATGGCCCCGCCCCCGTCGCTGTGTCCGGGCGAGGCTAGCGCAGATCGCGGGAGGCCGTGAACGACCGAAGGCGTGACCTTGCGCGACCACGGAGACCGGCAGCGGAGTGGTGTTCGGAGGGGACCGCCAGCCTCTGCAGCGGAGGATCGGCGGACGTCATGGCCGATGCGGGTCGTCTTTCGGCAGGATGTCCCGGATATAGTCCCGCCCCTTCCATTCCGGGGCCTGGGAACTGCCGTCCGGCCGCGGCAGGTAGGCGGAGGGGGCGCCGCCCGCCAGATCCGGGATGTAGCGCGGGCAGTTGGGAAAGATGTCGGTGACCGCCACGCGCACCAGCCGCCGCGCTCCGGGGATGGCGGCGATGCGCGCCGGGTCCTCGACCAGGCTGGCCTGCCCGCGCAGCCGCAGCCGCAGGGACTTCCCGTCGAAGGCGATGAACAGCATGCCGATGGAGGGGCTTTCCAGGATGTTCCCGAGCGAGAGGTACATCGAGTTGCCGTCGTAATCCGGCCATTCCAGCTCGGCTGGGCCGGTCACGCGGACGAAGCCGGGCGGGCCACCCTTGAAGCTGCAATCGACGGCGCCCCCCGCGGCGGTCGCCAGGAAGAAGAAGGGCGCTGCCCCGATCAGCGCGACATGCTGCGGCTCGAAGGCGGAGACACGCCGGCGTGCCTCCAGCCTGTCGGCCACGCGGCGGCCGTCATGCCGGTCCTGCAGCGCGCGGTTGCCGGCGTGGAACAGGCGGGAGGGGTCGTCACCAGATCGCATGGCCACCATCCACCACCAGCGTTGCACCCAGCATGAAGGAACTGTCCTCGGAAGCCAGGAAGACGATCGCCCGGGCGATCTCCTCCGGCTGCGCCACCCGGTTCATGGGGGAGCGGGCGGCGAGCGCCGCGGAGAAGGCCTCCGGGTCGTTGGCGCGCGCCAGCATGCTGTCGAAATAGGAACTTGCGGTCGGCCCCGGCGCCACGGCGTTCACCCGGATGCCCTGCGCCGCGTGGTCGATCGCCATGGCCCGCGTCAGCGCATCCACCGCCCCCTTGGTCGCCACATAGGCGGCGCGGTCCCGGATGCCGACGATGGCGATGTTGGAGGCGGTGTTGACGATCACGCCGCCTCCCTTCGCCGCCATGATCGGGATGGCATGCTTGGCGCAGAAGAACACGCCCTTCACATTCACCCGGAAGATCGCGTCCCAGTCCTCCTCGCTGGTCTCCGTCACCGCGCCCTGGATGCCGAAGCCGGCATTGCTGCAGAGCACGTCGATGCGCCCGAAGCGGTCGGCGACGGCGCGCATGGCGGCGGCGACCTCCGCCTCCGCCCCCACATCGGCGGCGATCGCCATGCCCGGCCGGGCGAGCTGGGCGGCCACAGCCTCGGCCGCCGCGCCGTCACGGTCCAGGCAGGCGACCGTCGCGCCCTCCCCCGCTGCAAGCAGGGCGGTGGCGCGGCCGATGCCCGCCCCAGCCCCGGTGATGACGACGACCTTGTCCTTCAGCCGCATGACGTCCCCCGTGATCCGTGCCCATCATGCGCGGCCGTAGGGCCTGCCGGCCAGATGGGTGCGGGGGCTGCCGCCTTTGCAGATGGCCCGGTGGCCGGCGAACCGGGCCGCGAAGGGCCGCCGGGCCGCGCCGCACCGGCCTGTGGGGCGGCAGCCCTCAGGCCAGCAATTCGCCCCGTAGGAAGGCGGCCGCCTCCGGCGCGCGCGGCCCGGCGAAGAAGGCCTCCGCCGGCGCATGCTCCAGCAACCGGCCGCGATGCAGGAAGCCCACCTCCCCCGCCAGCCGCCGGGCCTGGGCCAGGTCATGCGTCGTCATCACGATCTTGCAGCCGCGCGCGGCCAGGCCGGTGATCGCCACCTCCACCGCCCGGGTCGCGGCGGGGTCGAGGCTGGCGCAGGGCTCGTCCAGGAACAGCACTTCCGGCCGCAGCGCCGCGGCGCGGGCCAGGGCCAGGCGTTGCTGCTCCCCGCCCGAGAGCCGCCGGGCCGGCCGCCCGGCCAGCGCCGCCAGCCCGGCCTCGGCCAGCGCCGCCGCGGCCCGTGCCCGCCGCGCCGCGCGCGGCAGGCCGGCGAGCGCCAGGGGGTACTCGACATTGGCGAGTGCCGAGCGCCGCAGCATGACGGGCCGCTGGAAGACCATGGCGTCGCGCCGCATCCCCGCGCCCTCCCAGGCGATGCGCCCGGCGGTCGGGCACAGCAGCCCGTGCAGCAGCCGCAGCAGCACGGATTTGCCCGCGCCGTTCGGCCCGATGATCAGCAGCGGCGGCCCGGCCTCGATGGCGAGGGAGAGGTCATGCAGGATCCCGACGCCGCCGGCGCCGAAGCACAGCCCCTCGGCCCGCAGCGGCAGGGCGGCCATTGGCGCCCGCATCACCCGCCCATCCGCGCCGCCAGGCCGCGCAGCCCCTGCGCCGCGACATTCACCGTCAGCACGATCGCCATCAGGATGGTGCCAAGCGCCAGCGCCAGCGGCAGGTCGCCCTTGCTGGTCTCCAGCGCGATGGCGGTGGTCATCACCCGGGTGAAGCCCTCGATATTGCCGCCGACCACCATTACCGCGCCGACCTCCGCGCTGGCCCGGCCGAAGCCGGCCAGCAGCACGGTCAACAGGGCGAAGCGGCCATCCCGGAGCAGCGTCGGCACCGCCCGCCAGGGCCCGGCGCCGAAGGAGCGGAGCTGCTCGGCATACTCGTCCCAGAGCCCCTCCAGCACCTGGCGGGACAGGGCGGCCAGGATGGGCGTGATCAGCACGGTCTGGGCGATGACCATGGCGGTGGGGGTGAAAAGCAGGCCGAGCGCGCCAAGCGGCCCGCTGCGCGAGAGCAGCAGGTAGATCAGCAGCCCCGCCACCACCGGCGGGAGGCCCATCAGCGCGTTCAGCAGGGTGATGAGGGCCTGCCTCCCCGGAAAGCGCGCCACGGTCAGCAGCGCGCCGAGCGGCAGGCCGATGAGGGCGGCGCAGGCGGTGGCGAGCAGGCTGACGCGGAGCGACAGGCCGGTGATCCGCAGCAGGGCCGGGTCGCCGGCCGCGACGAGATCGAGCGCGGTGGCGAAGGCGGTCCCCAGATCGTTCACGGCATTCCTCGTGGCGCCCCGATGTGCGGGGCGGGCCCGGCCGGGTCAATGCGGCCTTGGCGGCGCGCCATGGCAGCCATCGCCAATTTCTGCCGGATTCTGCCCGCCTCTTCGTGGAACCCGGCAGCCGCGCCGGCCCCCTGCCTGGTCCGGTACGGGACCGTTCACGAAAATTCACGGTACTCATCGGAATTGCAGCGCGGGCTGGCGCGCGCGTCCGGAAGCCTTATGCTAGAGCCTTGGCAAGTGCCCCGGGCTTCCCCTTGGGCAAGTCCGAGGCGGGCCGGGTTCCGGGAACGGGGCGTGGCCAAAGGAGCACCGAAGAGTTCGAGAGATGGCCAAAAACGATAGCTGGCGCCCCCGGAAGCCCCGCAAGCGCGGGTTCGACGATGATACGCCTGAATTCGGCGGCGGCGGCTGGGGAGCCCCGCCCCCCTTCCCGATGCCGAGCAGCATGCCCGCCTCCCGCGGCCCCTCGGTCTTCGCGACGGGCCCCGAGATCGAAGCCACGGTCAAGTGGTTCAACCCGGAGAAGGGCTTCGGCTTCGTCGAGCTGGGCAATGGCTCGGGCGACGCCTTCCTCCACATCTCGGTGCTGCAGCGCTCCGGCCAGGAGGCGGTGAACCCGGGTGCCGGCATGCGCGTGCGCGTCGGCCCCGGCCAGAAGGGCCAGCAGGTGACCGAGGTGGTGGAGATCACCAGCCCCGGCGAGCCGGGCGGCCCGGGCGGCGGCGCCCCCCGCGGCGGCTTCGGCGACCGCCCCCCGCGCAGCGGCGGCTTCGGTGACCGGCCGCGCGGCGGCGGCGGTGGCTTCGCCCCCTCCGGCCCGGCCGAGGAGATGCGCGGTACCGTCAAGTGGTACAGCGCAGAGAAGGGCTTCGGCTTCGTCTCCCCGGAGGGCGGCGGGCGCGATGTCTTCGTGCACGCGACCGCGCTCGAGCGCAGCGGCCTCTCGCCGCTGACCGAGGGCCAGGCGGTGGTCATGCAGGTCGTCCAGGGCAAGAAGGGGCCGGAGGCCTCGACCCTGACCCGCGCCTGAGCAGGGCGGACGGTAGTGAAACCGGGGGCGGCGCCTTGGCGCCGCCCCTCTTCGTATCCAGCTTTCAGGTCCATCTGACCGATCATGGTCGGGGCCCAGCCGCGCCCGCGGGCAACCGCGCCCCGCGGTGAGCCGCCCCCCGGGAGAGGAACGCATGCTGCTGCGCCGGGAACGGGCGATGACCGCGGTGGCGATCATGCTGGATGTTGCCTTCCATGCCGGCCGCACCGAGGCGGTGAGCGCCGCCGACATCGCGGAGCGGCTGGGCCAGGCGCGCCGGGGGATCGAGCCGGTGCTGCAGGCCCTCTCCCGCGCCGGGCTGCTGGACAGCATCCGCGGCCCGAAGGGCGGCTACCGGCTCGGCCGGCCGCCGCGCGACCTGCGGCTGGCCGAGATCGTGGCGACCGCGCTCGATGAGGAGGCCGGCGCGGAGACCCCGGCCGGGCGGCTGCAGGCGGCGGTGGTGCAGCCGCTCTGGGCCGAGCTGGAAGGGCTGTGCCGGGACCACCTTTCGCGGCTGACCATCGCCGACCTGATCAAGCGGGCGGCGGCGGCGGGCGTGAAGCGGCCCACGGTGGAGCCGCTGAATTTCGTGATCTGAGGGCGGGCCGGCGATCGGCCCTCCCGGCCGCATGCCGGCCCCGTCAGGACCGGAATCGATCCGGTCGTCTCCGCATCCTTCGCCCCGGCCCGCAACCGCGTAAGCTGCGCCCCCGAACCCATCGGGGGAGAGCATCATGGCCCGTGTCCGCAACATCGAGAGCAGCGAGCTGCCGCCGGAGCTCGCGGAGATCTACGAGCGCTTCGCCGCCAGCTACGGCCCCTTCCGCAACCAGGTCGCGGTCTTCGCCCATGTGCCGGCGGCGCTCAGGCACCTGTTCCCGCTGCTGATGGAGCTGCGCGAGGCGAAGACGCTGCCGAAGCGCGCCCTGGAGATCGCCATCGTCGTCGTCTCCAACCTCAATGCCTGCCACTACTGCGTCGCGCACCACAAGCCCTTCCTGGCGGTGGAGGGCATCTCCCCGGCCGGCATCGACCGGATCATGCAGTGGCAGGACCATCCCGAGCTGGGCGCGACCGACAAGCTCGTCGTGCAATACGCCATCGCCGCCTGGGAGACGCCGAACCGCATCCCCGAGGCGCTGTTCCGCCAGCTGCGGGAGGCCTTCTCCGAGGCGCAGATCGTCGAGCTGACGCTGCGCATCACCCTCTGTGGCTTCTTCAACCGATTCAACGACGCGCTGCAGATCGAGGAGGAGACGGAGGCGCAGGCCGCGGCCGAGGGTCTGGCGGTGGGATAGGAGCCGTCGCGGACGGGCATGTACCGCCGGGCGCGACCGGCGCCCGGGCCTTCAGGTCCGGGCCAGATCCGCCGCCTCGCGCCGGGACCTCACGCCGCCGCCCGGGCGGCCCGGATCGCCCGCCACACGCTCTCCGGCGTCGCCGGCATGTCGAGATGCGTCACGCCGAGCGGCCGCAGCGCATCCAGCAGGGCATGCATCACTGTCTGCGGGGCGCCGATGGCACCGGCCTGGCCGACGCCCTTCACGCCGAGCGGGTTGGACTGCGTCCGCGCCTCGCCGAAATACACGGCGAGGTCGGGCAGGTCCTCGGCCCGCGGCAGGGCATAGTCCATGAAGGAGGCGGAGAGGAGCTGGCCCGAGGCGGGGTCGTAGGCGATCCGCTCCAGCAGCGCCTGCCCGATGCCCTGCGCCAGCCCGCCCTGCACCTGCCCGGCCGTCAGCATGGGGTTGATGAGGGAGCCGTAGTCATCGACGGCGAGGTAGCGCAGGAGGGTCACGGCGCCGGTCTCGGGGTCCACCTCCACCTCGGCGGCATGCGCGCCGGAGGGGAAGGTGATGAGGTCCGAGAGGTTCTTCGCCTCGGCATCCAGGCCGGGTTCCATCCCCTCCGGCAGGTCCTGCGGGTCGCGCGAGGCCTCGATCAGCGCGTCCAGCGTCAGCGCCGCGCCGGTCGCGGTCACGGTGAAGCAGCCCTCGGCGAATTCGATGGATTCGGGGGCCACCTGCAGGAGGTGGGCGGCGATGTGCCGCGCCTTGTCGATCACCTTCTCCATCGCCAGGACCAGCGCGGTCGCCCCGACATGCAGCGAGCGCGCCCCGCCATGGCCATTGCCGAAGGCGATCCGGTCGGTATCGGCCTGGACGAGGCGGAAGCGCGATTCCTCCAGCCCCAGCCAGGCGGAGGCGATCTGGGTGAAGCTGGTCTCCAGCCCCTGGCCGTTGGACTGGGTGCCGATGCAGAGATCCACCATCCCGTCCGGCGCGAAGCGCACCGCCGCCCATTCCTGCGGCGCACCGCGCGAGGTCTCGAGGAAGCAGGCGAGCCCAAGGCCCCGCAGCATCCCGCGCGCCTCGCTCCCGGCGCGGCGGGCGGCGAAGCCCTCGCGGTCCAGCAGCCGCTCCAGATCCGCGAGGTTGTCGCGGAAGCGCCCGGTATCCATCAGCATGCCCGTGGCGCTGCGGTAGGGGAAGCTGGCGATGGCATTGCGCCGGCGGATCTCGATCGGGTCGAGCCCGGTGGCGCGGGCGGCGGCCTCCACCAGCCGCTCCGTCAGGTAATTCGCCTCCGGCTTGCCGGCGCCGCGATAGGCATCGACGGGCGTGGAGTTGGTGAAGGCGCCCTCCACCTCCAGCAGGATGGCGGGGATGGCATAGACGCCGCCGATGGCGGTCGAGACCGAGTTGGTCGGACAGGCGGGCCCATGCGCCGAGCAATAGGCGCCCATATCCGCCGCCATCCGGGCATGCAGGGCAAGGAAGCGGCCCTGGTCATCCAGTGCGAGGCGCGCGATGCCCTGGTAGTCGCGGCCATGCACGGCGCCCTGGAATTCCTCCGTATGGTCGGCGATCCAGGCGACGGGGCAGCCGAGCCGGCGGGCGGCGGAGAGCAGCGCGACATGCTCGGGGAAGAGGAAGTTCTTCATCCCGAAGCCGCCGCCGACATCGGGGCAATGCAGGTGGAAGGCCTCCTCCGGCAGGCCGAAGACGGTCGAGAGCTGCCGCCGCAGCCCATGCACGCCCATGCCGGAGAGCAGCAGGTCGAGCCGCGTCCCGTCCCAGGCGGCGACGGCGCCGCGCGGCTCGATCGGCGCGGCATGCACGCGGTTGTTGACCAGGTCGAGCTCGATCACCCGCGCGGCAGCGGCGAAGGCGGCCTCGGTCGCGGCGCGGTCGCCGCGCTCGAAGCGGAAGGCGCGGTTGCCCGGCGCCTCCGGCCAGATCCGCGGCGCGCCGGGGGCGAAGGCGGCGCGGCTGTCCACCACGGCAGGCAGCGGGTCGTACTCCACCAGGATCGCCTCGGCCGCGTCGCGCGCCTGCGCCGCTGTTTCCGCGACGACGAAGGCGACCGGCTCCCCCACATGCTTCACCGTCTCGCGGGCCAGCGCGGGGCGGTCCGGGATGACGAGCGGACCGATGGTCTGCACCACTGCCGGGCAGGGCAGCGGCCCGATTCCCTCCGCCGCGAGGTCGGCGCCGGTCAGCACCAGTGCGACGCCCGGCATGGCAGCCGCGGCCGCCACATCGACCGAGAGGATGCGGGCATGCGCATACGGGGATCGCAGCGCATGGGCATGCAGCGCGCCTGCCGGGATCAGGTCCGCGACATAGCGGCCCTGGCCGGTGAGGAAGCGGGCATCCTCGATGCGGCGGCGGCTCTCCCCGATCACGGCCGGCGGCCCTGGCTGGGGTCCGGTGCCGGCTCGCCTTGCGCCATCGCTCGCTCCTGTCGTCGTCCGGGCAAGTGTAGCAGGGGGAGGCCGCGCGGCAGAGGGGGGCCGTCGGGCGCCCGCCGCCATGCGGCCCCTTGGCCGGTCCCGGTGCGACGCCGTCGCCGCGGCCGCGGGAGGTGCGCCACCCGCGGACCGGGCACGCGGCGCCTCGGTTCCGAGTGGCGCCCTAGCCCTTCGCCAGCCGCTTCGCCACGAATTCCAGCCGGTCCTGTCCCCAGAAGATGTCCTCGCCGATGACATAGCTCGGCGCGCCGAAGACGCCGCGGGCCAGCGCCGCCTGGGTGTCGCTCTCCCGCATCTCCGCCCAGCGCGGCTCGCGCGAGAGCGGCAGCAGCGAGGCCGGATCGAGCCCCGACTCCGTCACCAGCCGGGTCAGCACCGCCTCCTCGCCGGTATCCTGCTCCTCCTCCCACAGCGCCTTCAGGATGCGATGGGCCAGCCGGATCGCCGGGGCGTCACCGATCGTCTCCCGCGCCGCGATCACCGCGCAGGCGCCCGGCAGCTCATTGGCCGGGAAGTGCTTCGGCCGGATCTGGATCGGGATGCCCAGATGCTCCCGCCAGCGCGCCAGTTCCTGCAACCGGTAGGCCTGGCGCTGCGGGCTGCGCTTCGGCAGCGGCAGGCCGCCGGAGCCGGCGAAGATGGTGCCGAAATCCACCGGCCAGATGCGCAGGGACGCGCCGTGCTGCGCCGCCAGCGCCTCGATCCGCGCCGCGCCCAGATGCGTCCAGGGCGAGTTCAGCGAGGCGTAGTAGTCAATATGCAGGGCCATCCGTTTCCTCCCAAAGGCGTCCGGGCGAAGGCCAGCGCCTTTCCCGGGACCGCAGCAGCCGCGCCGTCCCGCAACGCGGCTGCATCACCCGAAGAGCGGCGCGCCGGTCGCCGCCCGCGCGGCCTCCAGGCTGATCCCGGGCGCCAGTTCGCGCACCGCGAAGCCCTCGCCGCTTGGCGCGAAGAGGCCGTAATTGGTGGCGACCAGCGTCACCACCCCGCGCGCCGTCACCGGCAGGCTGCACTGGCGCACCAGCCGCGGCTCGCCCTTCCGCGTCACATGCTCCAGGATGATGAAGACCCGCTGCGCGCAGGCCGCGAGATCCATGGCGCCGCCGATGCCGCCGCCCTTCGCTCCGCCCACCTTCCAATTGGCGAAGTCGCCATCCGCGGAAACCTCATAGGCGCCCATCACAGTCACGTCGATCCGGCCGCTGCGGATGATGCCGAAGCTGTCGGCATGGTGGACGATGGCGGCGCCCGGCTTCAGCGAGACATTCTGCCCGCCGGCATTGACGAGGTGCAGATCCTCCTGCCCCGGCGGCAGCACAGGGCCGTAGCCGATGACGCCGTTCTCCGCGTGGTAGATCACCGCGCGGTCGCCGAGATCGGTGTTGCTGCAGAGCGTCGGGATGCCGACGCCGAGATTGACGATCCAGCCGTCCTGGAATTCCCGGGCGAGCCGATCCGCCATCTGCTGGCGGTCCCAGCCGGCGGCCTGACCCGGCTGGCCGGTCCCCTCGCCGCTCATCGCGCGCGCTCCTGCCGGCGGATGGTCCAGAGGCCCTCGGGCGGTGGCGGCACCTGCACCATGCGCTGCACGAAGATGCCGGGAAGGTGGATGTGGTCCGGGTCGAGCGCGCCGGCGGGCAGGATCTCCTCCTCCACCTCGACAATGGTCAGCTTCGCCGCCATGCCCATCAATGGACAGAAATTTCGCTGGGACAGGCGGAATTGCAGGTTGCCCGCGGCATCCGCCCGCCAGGCGCGGATGAAGGCGATATCGCAGGGCAGCGCGTATTCCAGCAGGTATTCCCGGCCGTTGATGACGCGCGTCTCGCGCCCCTCCGCCAGTTCGGTCCCGACCGCGGTCGGGGTGTAGAATGCCGGGATGCCGGCGCCGGCGGCGCGCAGCCGCTCGGCCAGCGTGCCCTGCGGGACCAGTTCGGCCTCGACCTCCCCGGCCTCATGGTATTTCGTGAAGGGCAGCACATCGGTCGGGCGCGTGGCAGCGGTGAAGCTGCAGATCACCTTCGCCACCTGCCCGTTCTCGACCAGCATGCCGACATCCGGCAGCCGCGGCTGGTGCGCCCCACCCGTGGTGTTGGCGATGCAGGTCAGCCGCCTCGCCCCCTGGTCCAGCAGCGCCCGGGTCAGGTTGTAGGGCGTGCCCGGCCCGGCGAAGCCGCCGAAGGCGATGACGGCGCCGTCCGGGATATCGGCCACCGCCGCGGCGAAGCTCTCGACCGTCTTGGATCTCGGCATGGCCCGCCTCGTTCCCCCCTGCCCTCGTTGCGGGCAGGGTGGCGCGGTTGGGGCGGGCCGTCCAGCCATGCGCGGCACGCCCCCGCCCGGACCGGGCACCGCCGACGGACGGCAGATCCGGGGCAGGCTGCCGCTCCGATGGCCTGGCCGGCGGGATGCGGAGGGTTCAGCGCGTCTCGGGACTGCGCGGCAGCGTCATCGTCCAGCCGGGCGGCCAGATCTCCAGCGCCTCCCGGCTCGCATCGGCCCGCCAGCGGGCGAGTTCGACGCGCCAGTCCGGGCCGCTCTGGATCCAGGCGCGGTTCGGCCAGGCCTGGATGCCATGCACCAGGAAGGCGGCGAGCAGCACGCCGCCGGCCGCCCGGCGCCACGGCGCGACGCCCCGCGCCAGCACCACCGTCACCAGGCCCAGGCCGATCAGCGCATTCGGCAGGTAGCCGTAGCGGCCATGCGCCAGCGGCGGGACGGTGGTCCAGGGATCGGAGGTCAGCGCGCCGGCGATCGAGAGGACCGCGGTGCCGGCCGCGGCGATGCCGAGCAGGCGGGCGACCGGATGGGCCAGCAGCGCGAGGATGACGGCGATGCCGAGAAGGCCCATGGTGGCGACCACCGCGACCTGCTCGGCGCCGCCGCCGGCCACCAGCCGGGTCGCCGCGCCGAAGGACCAGGGGCCGAGGAATGGCAGGGCGAGCTGCTTGATCCCGATCGTGGCCAGCAAGGCCCAGGGGTCGAAGCCTGCCGGCCTTGCGCCGCCGCCCAGCCCGTCGAGCACCAGCCAGGCCTGGACCAGCGCGCAGAGGCTGACCAGGGCCGCCTCCGCCAGGAAGAGCCGCCGCGGGTCGCGCATCGCCCGCCAGAGGAACAGGGGCGCGAGGAAGGCCGTGACCGGCCCGGTGGTGCCGGCGAGGGCGAGGAAGCCGAGCCGCAGGGAGGGCGACAGCGCGGCCGGCGAGGTCACGAGCAGCAGCGCGGCCCCGAGCGCGAGGAAGAACTGGCTGTTGATGGTGTTGAGCCAGATCTCCCCGCTCGGCTGGGCGAACAGGATCACCGCCGCCGCCAGCGCCGGACCGAAGGGCTGCGGGAAGGCATCCGAACGCAGGGCGAGCCACAATACGGCGAGTTGGACGGCGAGCGCGGCGTAAGCCGTCACGAGCGGCGCGTATTCGAGCGGCACGGCCGCCGCGGCCAGGGCCGCCAGCTTGTTCCAGGCGGAGAAGTAGCCCATCCGCGGCGCCAGCAGCGCATCGAACCAGCTGCCCAGCAGCGCGTCGTGGAAGTAGATCTTGCCCTCCTCCGCCCAGAACCGCCCTGCCGTCAGGATCTCCGGCATGCGCAGCAGAATGAGGAGGATGGCGATGGGCAGGATGATGGAAGGCGCCGACAGCCGGTGGGCGGATCGCCGGGCTGCCGGGGTGACGGACATGGATGTCATGCAGGGCTCCGCCGTCGCACCCGGCCACGGTGCGCGGATCGCGCCATCCCGCCCGATGTCCCCCTTGTCGCAAGGCGGCCGGCGGGCGGTGGGCGTGAGGGTGAAAGGGGCTGCGGCCGGCAAGGCGCCTCCCCGGGATGTCACAGCCGGGCGCTGGTGCATCCCGGATGAGGCAATTGCCCGTGCATTGGGCAGCAGACGGCCGCGGCGTGCAACCCTCTGTCCCGGGATCATCATGCCGCGGCTGGCGCCGGTTTTGCTGTAAACCGCCCCGACTCTTCCGCAGGCGCCCCCGACCATGCCGCTCCATGTCGCGCTGAACCACCGCACCAGCTACCGCTATGACCGCGCCGTCGCGCTCGGCCCGCAGACCATCCGGTTGCGCCCGGCACCGCATGCCCGCACACCCATCCTCTCCTACGCCCTGAAGATCTCGCCCAGGCCGCATTTCCTGAACTGGATGCAGGACCCGCAGGGCAACCACCTGGCCCGCGTGGTCTTCCCCGAGCGCGTGACGTCCTTCGAGGTCGAGGTGGACCTCGTCGCCGACATGGCGACGATCAACCCCTTCGACTTCTTCCTGGAGCCCGAGGCGGAGACCTGGCCCTTCCAGTACGACCACATCCTGGACCAGGAGCTGGCACCCTTCCGCAAGCTGGAGGAGCCCGGCCCGCTGCTGCGGGACTTCCTGGCGGCGATCCCGCGCCACGGGCAGCGCACCGTGGACATGCTGGTCGCGCTCAACAGGACGGTGCAGGAGCGCATCTCCTATGTCGTGCGCATGGAGCCGGGCGTCTGGTCCCCGGAGGAGACGCTGGGCCAGGGTCGCGGCTCCTGCCGCGACAGCGCCTGGCTGCTGGTGCAGGTGCTGCGCCATCTCGGCTACGCCGCCCGCTTCGTCTCCGGCTACCTGATCCAGCTCGTCGCCGATGTGAAGCCGCTGGAGGGGCCGGAGGGCCCGACCACCGACTTCACCGATCTCCATGCCTGGGCCGAGGTCTACCTGCCCGGCGCCGGCTGGGTCGGGCTCGATGCCACCTCCGGCCTCATGGCCGGGGAGGGCCATATCCCGCTGGCCGCGACGCCGGAGCCGGTCTCGGCCGCACCCATCACCGGCCTGGTCGAGAAGGCGGAGGCCGAATTCGGCTTCGCCATGGCGGTGACGCGGGTGAGGGAGACGCCGCGCGTGACGAAGCCCTATACCGAGGCGCAGTGGCAGGACATCCTGGCGCGCGGCCAGGCGGTGGACCGGGCGCTGGCCCAGGGCGATGTGCGCCTGACCATGGGCGGCGAGCCGACCTTCATCGCCGCCGACGACATGGACGCGCCGGAATGGAACACGGCGGCGCTGGGCCCGACCAAGCGCCGCTATGCCGGCCGGCTGCTGCGCCGCCTCGCGCCGCTCTGGTCGCCGGGCGCCGCGCTGCAATACGCCATGGGGAAGCACTATCCGGGCGAGCAGTTGCCGCGCTGGGCGCTCTATTCGCATTGGCGGAAGGACGGCGAGCCGGTCTGGAAGGACCCCGCCCTGCTCGCCTCGGACGAGGACACGGACACCGCGACCGCGGAGGATGCCGCCCGCTTCGCCCGCCTCCTGGCGGAGCGGCTGCAGGTGGACCCTGGCCTGGTCACGGCGGCCCATGAGGACATCCATTACTACCTGTGGCGGGAGAAGCGCCTGCCGCCGAATGTCGCCGTCGAGGACGCCAGGCTGCGCGACCCGCTGGAGCGGGCGCGGCTCGCCCGGGTCTTCGGCCAGGGCCTCGCCGCCCCGGTCGGCTCCGTCCTGCCGATCCGCCGCGTGATCCAGGACGGGCAGCGGCGCTGGCAGTCCGGCCGCTGGTTCTTCCGCGGGGAGCACCTGTTCCTGATTCCGGGCGACAGCCCGATCGGCTTCCGCCTGCCGCTGGAGAGCCTGCCCTGGATGTCGGAGGAGGACGCGGCGCGGATCTTCGAGGCCGAGGCCGATCCCTTCGCCCCGACCGGGCCCCTGCCGCCGCGCCAGGCCTTCGAGCGCGGCCGGTCCGCGGAGAGCGGCCCCTCCGACGGCTATCGCATGGTCTCGCAGGACCCGCGCGGCGGCGGTTTCGGCGCCGGCCACGGCCCGGCCATGGGCGCCGAGAATTTCCGCCCCGTGCCGCAGGACCTGCCGGTGGTCGGCCGTTCCGACCCCGGCGTGGTGCGCACGGCGATGACGGTCGAGGCCCGGGACGGTCTCATCCATGTCTTCTTCCCGCCGCTCCATCAGGCGGAGGACTGGCTCGACCTCGCCGCCGCCATCGAGGCGACCGCCGAGGAGACCGGCCGCAAGGTTGTGCTGGAAGGCTACCTGCCGCCGCGTGACGACCGGATGCTGCATTTCTCCGTCACCCCCGACCCGGGCGTGATCGAGGTGAACATCCACCCCGCCTCCTCCTGGCCGGAGATGGTGGAGCGGACCGGGCAACTCTATGAGGAGGCGCGGCAGGTCGGGCTCTCGGCCGAGAAATTCATGCTGGATGGCCGGCATGTCGGCACCGGCGGCGGCAACCACGTGGTCATGGGCGGCGCGACGGCCGCCGACAGCCCCTTCCTGCGCCGGCCCGATTTGCTGAAGAGCCTGGTCGGCTTCTGGCACAACCACCCGAGCCTCTCCTACCTTTTCTGCGGCCTCTTCATCGGCCCGACCAGCCAGCACCCGCGGGTGGACGAGGCGCGGCAGGACGCGCTGGCCGACCTGGAGATCGCCTTCAGCAAGGTCAGGCCGGGCGTCGAGACGCCGCCCTGGATGACCGACCGGCTGTTCCGCAACATCCTCGCGGACATGACCGGCAATACCCACCGGACCGAGTTCTGCATCGACAAGATGTACTCGCCGGACAGCAGCAGCGGGCGGCTCGGCCTGGTCGAGTACCGGGCGCTGGAGATGCCGCCGCATGCCCGGATGTCGGCGGCGCAGATGCTGCTGATGCGGAGCGCCATCGCCGCCTTCTGGCGCACGCCCTATGACCGGCGCCTGATCCGCTGGGGTACGCGTCTGCATGACGAGTTCATGCTGCCGCATTACGTCGAGCAGGATTTCGGCGATGTCCTCCGCGAGCTGGCCGATCTCGGCTTCCCGCTGGAGAAGGACTGGTTCGCGTCACACCTGGAGTTCCGCTTCCCCCGCATCGGGGAAGTGACGCTGCGCGGCGCGACGCTGGAACTGCGGCACGCGCTGGAGCCCTGGCATGTGCTGGGCGAGGAGCCGGGCGGCGGCGGCACCGTCCGCTACGTGGACAGCAGCACGGAGCGCCTGCAGGCCCGCCTCCGCGGCTGGGTGGAGGAGCGCTACACCCTGGCCTGCAACGGGCATGAGGTGCCGCTGACCCGCACCGAGACCGAGGGCGAGTATGTCGGCGGCGTGCGCTTCAAGGCCTGGGACCCGTCCTCCGCCCTGCACCCGACCATCCGGGCGCAGTCGCCGCTGGTCTTCGACATCTATGACCGCTGGACCGGGCGCAGCCTCGGCGGGCTGACGCACCATGTGGCGCATCCGGGCGGGCGCAATTACGAGACGCTGCCGGTGAACGCCAACGAGGCCGAGGCGCGGCGCAGGACGCGCTTCCAGCCCTTCGGCCACACGCCGGGGCCGATGCCGGCACCGAAGGCGATCCCGGCCAAGGAGGCGCCGCGCTCGCTCGACCTGCGCCGCGCGGGGTGATGCCGGGGAGGGCCCTGCCCTCCCCGGACGCCTACTCGACGGTGACGCTCTTCGCCAGGTTCCGCGGCTGGTCCACATCGGTGCCTTTCAGCACCGCGACGTGGTAGGCCAGCAGTTGCACCGGGATGGCGTAGAGGATGGGGGCGGCGAAGGCACTGGCCTTCGGCAGCTCGATCACCCGCTCCGCGAAGCGGCTCAGTGGGCCGACGCCATCGGCATCGGTGAAAGCCATGATGCGCCCGCCTCGCGCCGCCGCCTCCTGCAGGTTACTCGCCGTCTTCTCGAAGAGCGGCCCGGAGGGGCAGAGGGCGATGACCGGGACATTGCTGTCGATCAGCGCGATCGGCCCGTGCTTCATCTCGCCGGCGGCATAGCCCTCGGCATGGATGTAGCTGATCTCCTTCAGCTTGAGCGCCCCCTCGAAGGCGATCGGCGTCAGGCTGCCGCGGCCGAGGAAGAGCACGTCCCGCGCCTTCGCCACCTCGGCGGCCAGCTCGCGGATCTGCGCGTCCTTTTCCAGGATCTCCGCGGCGTGGCTCGGCACTTCCAGCAGCGCCTGGGTCAGGCGGCCCTCATCCAGCGTGGTCAGCTCCCGCCGCGCCCGGCCGAAGCCGATGGCCAGGCAGGCCATGACCGCGAGCTGGGCGGTGAAGGCCTTGGTGGAGGCAACGCCAATCTCGGGCCCCGCGACCGTCAGCACCGCGCCGTCGCTCTCCCGCGCCATGGAGCTCTCGGGGACGTTGACGACCGAGAGGACCTTCTGCCCGCCCTCCCGCAGCAGGCGGAGCGCCGCCATGGTGTCCGCCGTCTCGCCGGACTGGCTGACCAGGATGGCCGCGCCGCCTTCCTGCAGCGGCGGGTTGCGGTAGCGAAGCTCGCTGGCCACATCGGCATCCACCGGCAGGCGGGCCAGCTCCTCGATCCAGTAGCGGCCGACCGCGCCGGCCAGGAAGGCGCTGCCGCAGGCGGAGATGGTCAGCCGCGGCACCCGCCCGGGGTCGAAGGGCAGGCGCGGCAGCCGCACCTCCAGCGTCTTCGGGTCGAGATACTGCCGCAGCGTGTCGCCCAGCACCGCGGGGTGCTCGTGCAGCTCCTTCTCCATGAAGTGGCGGTAGTTGCCCTTGCCGACCGCGGCACCGGAGACGGCGGTGAGCACCACCTGTCGCTCGACCGGCTCATGCCGTGCGTCGAAGAACTGCGCGCCCTCCCCGTCCACCACCGCCCAGTCGCCTTCCTCGAGATAGGCGATGCGGCGCGTCAGCGGGGCCAGGGCCAGGGCGTCGGAGCCGACGAACATCTCGCCCTCCCCGAAGCCGATGGCGAGCGGCGCGCCCTGCCGGGCGCAGAGCAGCAGCTTCGGATAGCCGGAGAAGATGGCGGCCAGCGCGAAGGCGCCGTGCACCCGCTTCAGCGCGGCGGCGAAGGCGGCCCGGGGATCGAGGCCATTGGCCAGGAAGTCGTCCACCAGGCGGACGAAGGTCTCGGTGTCCGTCTCGGTCTCGAAGACCGCGCCCTTGGCCTCCAGCTCGGCGCGCAGCTCGGCATGGTTCTCGATGATGCCGTTGTGCACCACGCTGACGCGGCGGGTGCTGTGCGGGTGGGCGTTGCGCTCGGTCGGCGCGCCATGGGTCGCCCAGCGGGTATGGCCGATGCCGGTGGTGCCGGGCAGCGCCTCGCGCTCCAGCACGCCGGCGAGATTGCCGAGCTTGCCCTCGGCGCGGCGGCGCTCGATATGGCCGTTGACCAGCGTGGCGATGCCGGCGCTGTCATAGCCGCGATATTCCAGCCGGCGCAGCGCCTCAAGCAGCAGCGGCGCCGCCTCGGCCTTCCCGACAACTCCGACGATGCCGCACATCAGTGGGATCCCTTCTTGCCCTTGAAGCCGCGTCCCGGTTTCGTCGCCTGCCGGCCGCGCGCGATCGCCAGCGCGTCGTCCGGCACATCCTCCGTGATCACGCTGCCGGCCGCGACCAGCGCGCGATCGCCGACACGCACCGGCGCCACCAGCGCGGTGTCGCTGCCGATGAAGGCGCCGGCGCCGATCTCGGTCCGGTGCTTGTGCACACCGTCATAGTTGCAGGTGATGGTGCCGGCGCCGATATTCGCCTTCGCGCCCACCGTGACATCGCCGAGATAGGTCAGGTGGTTGGCCTTGGCGCCCTCGGCGAGTGTCGCCGCCTTCAGCTCGACGAAGTTGCCGACATGCGCCTCGCGTCCCACCTCCGTCCCCGGCCGCAGCCGGGCGAAGGGGCCGATCACGGCGCCGGAGCGCACCACGCAGCCCTCCAGATGGCTGAAGGCGCGGATCTCCACGCCGTCCTCCACCGTGACGCCCGGGCCGAAGACCACGTTCGGGCCGATGCTGACATCCTGGCCGAGCCGCGTATCCCAGGAGAAGAACACGGTCTCCGGCGCGGTCAGCGTCGCGCCGCCCGCCATCGCCGCGGCGCGCAGCCGGGCCTGCATCCCGGCCTCCAGCTGGGCCAGCTCGGCGCGGCTGTTGGCGCCGGCAAGCTCGGCCTCCGCCGCCTCCTCCGCCGCGACGCGCCGGCCCTCCGCGACGGCAAGGCCGACGATGTCGGTCAGGTAGTACTCGCCCTTGGCATTGTCGTTGCCGACCGCATCCAGCCAGCGGAAGAGGTCGACGGCGGGGGCGCAGACCACGCCGGCATTGCACAGGCCGATCGCCCGCTCCGCCTCCGAGGCATCGGCCCATTCCACGATGCGCGCCACATGGCCGGCCGCGTCCTGCACCACGCGGCCATAGCGCCCGGGATCGGCCGGGCGCATGGCCAGCAGGGCAAGGCCGGCCTCGGTGCGCCGCGCGACCAGCCGCCGGATGGTGGGCACCGTGATCAGCGGATTGTCGGCGTAGAGGATCGCCACATCGCCGGGAAAGTCGCGCAGCAGCGGCGCGGCCTGCAGCGCGGCGTGGCCGGTCCCCAGCCGCTCCCCCTGCACCACCGTCGCATGTGGCGCCACGGCTCTCTCCAGCGCCGGCATGCCGGGCCCCACCACCACCACGATCCGGTCGAAGACCTGCTCGCAGGCGCCGAGGAGGTGGTTGATCATCGGCCGGCCGGCAACCGGGTGCAGCGCCTTGGGCAGCGCGCTCTTCATGCGGGTCCCGAGACCGGCGGCAAGGATGATGGCAGCGGTGGGCATGGCATCTCCGGTAGTCGGGCGCGGAGGACAGAGGCAAGCGCACCCGCATCAACAAGGATTGCCGGTTGTGACCGGCCTGTCGCAGTGGACGCAAGCACCAAGCCGTCCATCACCCGTAACGTGCATTGCAGGATGCAGATGGACGCGCCGCGTGTCTCCACACGGAGCAGCAAGGCAGTCGGTGCTGAACGGCATTTGTTGTGGGTACGGCTCGATGCGCCCCGGGCTTGCCGGCCCGCCGCCTTCTGGCCTAGGCCGGGGCATGCCCCGCCTCGCCGTCTTCGACCTCGATGGCACGCTGGTCGACAGCGCGCCCGACATCCATGCCGCCCTGGACCGCCTGATGGCGGCGCAGGTCCGCCCGCCCTTCGCCCGGGCGGAGGTGGTCGGGATGATCGGCGACGGGGTCCGGGCGCTGGTGCAGCGCGCCTGCGCGGCCCGCGACCTGGCCTTCTCCGAAGCCCTGCTGGCCGGGTTCACCGCCGACTACACCGCCCGGGCGGCGGAGGAGACGGTGCTGTTCCCTGGCATCGCCGAAGCGCTCGAGGCGCTGCAGGCGGCGGGCTGGGCGCTCGCGGTCTGCACCAACAAGCCGGCGGCGGCGACCGCGGCGCTGCTCTCGGCGCTCGGCCTCGACGGGCGCTTCGCCGCGGTGGGCGGCGGGGACAGCTTCCCGGTGCGCAAGCCGGATCCGGGCCACCTGCTGGGGACACTGCGGGCGGCGGGCGGGGAGCCGGGGCAGGCCGTGATGATCGGGGACCACCGGAACGACGTGCTGGCGGCGCGCGGCGCCGGCCTGCCCTGCCTTTTCGCTGGCTGGGGCTATGGCCCGCCCGCCATGGCGGAAGGCGCCGTCGCCACCGCGGCGACGCCGGCCGCGCTAGTTCCGGCCCTGCGCGATCTCCTGCCCTGAGGACAGCGGGGCCACGCCCGCCAGCACCACCCGGACATGCCCGAACCAGCGGGTCGGCACCTCGATCCTGACCGGGATGGGCGGCCGGTCCGGCAACGGCCGGCCGATCCAGGCGGTCGCGGGCTGCGGTTTCTTCGCCTCCTCCGGGTCGCGGTCCAGGCGGGCGCCGGCGAGCAGGCGGCTCTCGAAGCCGCAGCGCAGCGCCTCCCCGCCGAAATGGGCATTCTGCGGCAGGCGCTGCACCCCATCGGTCCAGGCGGTGATGTCGGCCCGGCGCCGGCCGTCATAGACCGCGGCCCCTCCCTCGCAGCGGCCGGTCAGGGCGACGGTGCGGGTCAGCTTCGCCATGGCGGAGAGGGTATCCATGGTGCCGCGCTGCAGCGCTTCCGGCACCGGCTCTCGCTCCGGCTCCCGCGGGGGTTCCAGCCGGCGCAGGACCGGCTGGCCGGGCGCCACCCAGTCCATTGCCACCTCCCGCCGGTCGCCGCGCCAGGTGCCTTCGGCCCGGTAGCGGGCCGGCAGCGGCTCCGCCCCGCGCCAGGCGCCCTCCACCAGCGTCACCTGGTCGCTGCGGGAGAAGACGCCGGCAAGGCCGGTGGTGCGGGTGCGGGTGGTGACGCGGTAGCGATGGCCCTCGAGGTCCAGGACCGCCTCGACATCCATCACATGCAGGCCGGCGAAGCGCACCTCGTAGCGCGCAAGCAACGGCTCGGCATGCGCGCCGGGAGACGCCAGAGCGAGGAGCCCGGCGGCGCAGGCGGCCGGGAGAAGCAGCCGGGTCTGGGCCATGGCGGAGCATATGGGCCGCTGTCGCGGAGCAACAAGCACCGTGATCCCGCATGCGATCCCGCGCTTGACACCCCCCGCCCCGGCCCCTATTCCCCCGCTCACCGGGCGCGTAGCTCAGCGGGAGAGCATTCGCTTCACACGCGAAGGGTCACAGGTTCAATCCCTGTCGCGCCCACCATCTTCCCCGGTCCAGCGATCGACAGGCAAGGATGCTGGCGCCGCCATGCGGTGCCCGGATGGCAGGCGCCGTGCCGTCGCCTCACGTCTTCGCCATGGTGCAGGCCCCCTCCGCGATCGGCCGGAAGGACTTCTCCGCCGAGGTCTCCGCCAGCACCTTGTAGACATCGCCGGGCCCGCGGCTCTCCGCCGGTGACTTCACCAGGAAAAGGTAGGTCGGGTGCAGCTTGCGCCCGTCCTTCCGGATGCTGCCCGCCCCGAAGCAGTCGTCATCCGTCGGCATGGCCTGCATCGCCGCGATGGTGTCGCGGCCGGAGGCCTTGGCCTTCGCCACGCCGATCGAGGCCGCGGCCTTCAGGTAGTGCAGCAGCGCGGCATAGTCGCCGGCATGGTTGTGGCAGGGGAAGGTGTTCGGCGGCAACTGGCCGCGCACCCGGTCCATGAAGGCGCGGGTGCGGGGGTTGAGGTCCCAGTAGAAGGTCTCGGTCTGGGTCAGGCCCTGTGCCGTGGGCAGGCCCAGCGCCATGACGCTGTTGATGTAGCCCGTCAGCCCGACGAAGCGCTTGCCGGACTTCATGACCCCGAATTCCTGCGCCTGCTTCACCGCATTCACGAAATCCGTGCCGGCGCCGAGGAAGGCGATGACCTTCGCGCCGCTCGCCTGCGCCTTCAGCAGGAAGGCGGAGAAATCCGTCGTCTCCGGGAAGGGATAGCTGATGGCGCCGAGCACCTTGCCGCCCGCGCCCTCCACCGAACGCGTCGTGTCGGCCTGCAGCATGTGGCCGAAGGCGTAGTTGGGCGTGATGAAGAACCAGGTGTCGGAGCCCAGCTTCACCAGCGGCTCGCCGGTGGCGTGGGACAGGCACCAGGTGTCATAGCTCCAGTGGATCGCGTTGGCGCTGCAATACTCCGAGGTCAGGGCGGAGGTCGCGGCGGCGCTGTTGATATGCGCCTTGTCCTTGGCCTCGATCACCGGCTTCAGGGCGATCGCGAGCGCCGAGTTGCTGACGCCCAGCACCATGTCCACCCCCTCCCGGTCGAACCACTGGCGGGCGATGGAGAGGCCGACATCCGACTTGTTCTGGTGGTCGGCGACCAGCAGTTCGACCCCGATATCGGGGTTGGCCGCGGTGAACTCGCGCACCGCCTGGCGGGCGCAGACCACGCTGGTGGGGCCGGAGATGTCGCGATAGGGGCCGGACATGTCATGCAGCAGGCCGATGCGGAGCGTCTCCTCCGGCCGGCGGGTCTGGGCATGGACGAGGCGGCTGACGCCCGCAGTGGCGAGCAGCCCGGCGCCGAGCACGGCGCGGCGTTGGATGGTCATTGGCGTTTCTCCCCTGGCGGGCCCTGCTGACCCGCCCGGAGAAGCCTAGCAGGCTATCGAAACCCCGCGACAGACGGATCGCCCCGGATCCTGGCCAGGAAGGCGGGGCGCCTGCCGCGCGGGCGGGGACATCCCGGCGCCCTGGGCGCCGGGGATGCCCGCCATCCGCGCCTACAGCGGATGGCGTTCAAAACTGAACGCCATCCGCTGTAGACCGTTGTCCGTAGAGCAGATTCACGCTGCGGGGCGCTCACGACCCTCCGCAATCTGCTCTAGCCCGGCTGCTGCGGCGCCTGGTTGCCCTGGCCGCCCGGACCGCGCTGGTGGTGCCGCGGTCGGCGGGGAATCTCGTCCCGCGTCACCGCGCCATCGGCATTCGCATCGAGGGCACGGAAGCGCGCCTCGGCTGCCGGCCGGACCTCCTCCAGCGTCACCCCGCCGTCGCGGTTGGCGTCCAGCGCGCGGAACATCATGCCGCGCATGCGCTCGCGGTCCGGGCCGGGACCCTGGCCGGAGGTGCCCTCGGGCCGCATCGCCCCGGCGCCCCAGCGGAGATTGGCCATCTCCTGCTGGCTCATCCTGCCGTCACGGTCCGTATCCGCCGCGTTGAAGCGCTGCTGGACGAAGCCCCAGGCTTCCTCCCAGGTCACCCGGCCATCCTTGTTGCCGTCGATCTGGTTGAACATCGCGCCGGGGCCGCGGTCGCCGCGCGGGCCGGTACCGCCCGGGCCCGGGCCGGGCTGCGCCAGGGCAGGCGCGCCGGCGGCGGCCAGCAGCGCAGCACCCAGCAGCGCCATGCGGAATGTGTTCATCGGCAAATCCTCCTGTCGCGGTCCAACGGGTCCGGCCAGGGAGAGATGCGCCCGGTCTGTAACAGCCGCATGACGGCAGGTCGCCGGGTCGGTGAGGAAGGGTAACGGCTGCCGGCCGTGCCGGGGCCAGGGAACAGGGTGTTCCGGGGCCGCGCCGGCCTCGGCGCGCCCTGCCCTCCCCCTCGACCGAAAGCGGTCCCCCGGGCACCGGCATGGCGGGATGGATGGCGACCTCCGGATGGGTGATGCACCAGGCGGTCGCCAGGGCGGCTCAGCGCTTCGGCGTGCCGCCCTCACCCAGGTCCCACCACATCCCGGCGAAGGCCAGGATGCCCTCCCGTGCCGGCGCGATCAGCAGGTGTTCGTCCGGCCCGTGCTGCTTGCAGCCATTGTAGCTGTGCGGCACCCAGACCATGGGCAGGCCGAGTTGGTCGGCGAAGACATCGCCCGGCAGCCCGCCCGAGCTGTTCGGGATGACCTGGACGCGGGTGTCCAGGGAGCGCTGCATGCTCTCCTGCGCCCAGAGCACCCAGGGATGGTTCGGCGCGGTGCGGGCGGCGCACATGCGCACCCCGGCATTCTCGATGCCGATATCGGCGAAGCCCTGCGCGTCCAGGTGGCGGCGCAGCGCGGCCTCGAAGGTGGTGGGGGCGGTATCGGCGATGTAGCGGATGTGGCAGGTGGCCCGCGCCCAGGGCGCGACCGCGTTCATCGGGTTCTCCGGCTGGCCGCTCAGCATCGCCAGCACGATGAAGCTGTTCCAGCCATAGATCTTCTCGGCCGCCGTCAGCCCCGGCTCGCCCCAGTCGGGGTCGATGGTCGCCGCCCCTCCCCCGCCACCCGATCCTGCCCCCACCGGGCAGCCCTGCAGCGCCGCGCGCACCTCGGCCGGCACGCCGTTCCGCGGCAGCCAGTCGCGCACCAGGATCTTCCCCTTTGCGTCGCAGATGGCGGAGATGGCGTGGGTCAGGCGGATCGCCGGGTCGGTGGTCAGGCCGCCCCAATGGCCGGAATGCACCCCGCCCTCCCGCAGCTTCAGCACCAGATCGAACTGGAAGATGCCGCGATTGCCGGTGGCGATGGTGGGCAGGTCCGGCTCGACGCGCGGGCCGTCGGAGGCGATCAGCACATCGGCGGCCAGCAGATCCTTGTGGCCTTCGGCGAATTCCTGCAGGCCGCGGGAGCCACGCTCCTCCGCCATCTCCAGCAGCAGCTTGACGTTGAAGCCAAGCCTGCCGCCGCGCTCGGCCAGCACCGCCTCGAGCGCCGCGAGGTTGAGGGCGTGCTGGCCCTTGTTGTCGGCGGTGCCGCGGCCATACCAGCGATCCCCGGCATCGGTCAGCGCCCAGGGCGCGAGGCCGGCGCTCCACTGCTCATCGAGCCCGCGCACGGTGTCGCCATGGCCATAGAGCAGCACGGTCGGCCGGCTCGGGTCCTCGATGCGCTCGGCGGTCATGATCGGACCGAATCCGGGCAGCGGATTCGGGTGAATGCGGACGGTGAAGCCCATGGATTCGACCCAGGGGCGGATCGCCTGGTCCAGGTAGTGCTCCAGCTCCGGCTCGAAGCCCGGCTCCTGCGCCGTGGAGGGAATCCCGACCAGTCGGGCGAGCAGGGCCTTGAACCCGCCTTCGTCGAAGAATGCCGCCGCGCGCCCGAGCGCGCCTTCCCGTGTACCCATGCCTGTTCTCGCCCGATCTCGTCCGAGTGATGCGGGCGAGAATGCGGGGGCGGCGAGCGGCCGTCCACCACCCCTCCCCGGCGATCCTGCCGCCGACCCCCGCGGCCCGCCTCCGGGGGCGCTTTCCAACCGATCACTGCAACGGCACCTTCGTGTCCCTCCAACGTGATCGTTGCCCCGGTATCGGGACCCCACCCGGCTCGTTTACGGCCCTGCGGGGTATTCAGGTGGGCGGATGCCTCGCGGTGCTGGACAGCCGGCCGACAGCGAGGCTGCGGAGATGCCCCGACGGGAGGGCGTATGGAAGGCATCCTCGGCACGGAGACACGGGACCGCGACCAGCTCCTCGCGGATGCGATGGCCGACCATGCCGTCTACCTGCTCGACCCCGATGGCCGCGTGACGAGCTGGAACGCCGCCGCCACCCGCATCACCGGCTACGCTGCCGAGGAGATCATCGGCCAGCCTTTCGCCCGCTTCTTCCCCGAGGAGGACCGCGCCGCCGGCCTGCCCGAGGCCATCCTGGCGGAAGCCGAGGCCAGCGGCCGGCACGAGTCGGTGGGATGGCGCCTCCGGAAGGATGGCAGCCGCATCCGTGCCCTCGGCGTGCTGGATGCGGTCCGCGACCGCGAGGGCCGCCTGCTCGGCTTCGCCAAGGTGACGCGGGACATGTCCGCCTGGCGGCGCGTGCAGGACGCGCTGACCGAGAGCGAGCGGCGCTTCCGTCTGCTGGTCCAGGGCGTTACCGACTACGCCATCTTCATGCTCGACACTGAGGGGCGGATCAGCAGCTGGAATGCCGGGGCCGAGCGGATCAAGGGCTATACCGCCGCCGAGGCCATCGGCTCCCACTTCTCCCGCTTCTACACGGCGGAGGACCGGCGCACCGACCTGCCGGCGCGGGCGCTGGCCACCGCCATCCGCACCGGGCGCTTTGAGGGCGAGGGCTGGCGCGTGCGCCGCGACGGCGCACGCTTCTGGGCGAGCGTCGCCATCCAGCCGGTGCGCGACGATGACGGGCGCCTCATCGGCTTCGCCAAGGTCACCCGTGACATCACCGAACGCCGCCGGGCGCAGCAGGCGCTGGAGGAGAGCGAGCGGCGCTTCCGCCTGCTGGTCCAGGGCGTCACCGACTACGCGCTCTTCATGCTCGACCTCGACGGCCGGGTCAGCAACTGGAATGCCGGGGCCGAGCGCATCAAGGGCTATGCCGAGCAGGAGATCGTCGGCCAGCATTTCTCCCGTTTCTTCACCGAGGAGGACCAGGCGGCCGGCCTGCCCGCCCGCGCGCTGATCATCGCCGCCGGCGAAGGGCGGTTCGAATGCGAGGGCTGGCGGGTGCGCAAGGATGGCAGCCGCTTCTGGGCCAGTGCGGTGATCGACCCGATCCGGGAGGACGGGAAGCTGGTCGGCTTCGCCAAGATCACCCGGGACATCACGGAACGCCGCGCGGTGCAGCAATCCCTCGACACGATGCGAGAGCAGCTGGCGCAGTCGCAGCGGCTCGAGGCGGTCGGGCAGCTCACCGGCGGCGTCGCGCATGACTTCAACAACCTGCTGCAGATCATCTCCGGCGGTCTCAGGCTGCTGCAGCGGCGCATCCCGCAGGAGGCGGCGGAGGCGGCCGGGATCATCGCCAGCGTGCGGCATGCGGTGGCGCGCGGCGCCGACCTGACGGGGCAGTTGCTCGCCTTCTCCCGCCGCCTGCCGATCCGCACCGAGGCGATCGAGACGGCCGCAAGGGTGCGGGAGGCGGCGAGCCTCGCCACGCGCTCCCTCCATGGCAACATCCGGGTGGAGGTCGATGTCCCCGACCGGCTCTGGACCGTGGTGGTGGACCCGGCGCAGTTCGAGCTCGCCCTGCTGAACGTGGCGATCAATGCGCGGGACGCGATGCCGGAAGGCGGGCTGCTGCGCTTCGAGGCGGAGAACGTCACCCTGGAAGACGCCCGGAACGGGCTGGAGGGCGACTATGTCGCGGTGCGGGTGGCCGATACCGGCACCGGCATCCCGAAGGAGCTGATGGAGCGGGTGCTGGAACCCTTCTTCACCACCAAGCCGCCCGGCCAGGGCACCGGCCTCGGCCTCAGCCAGGCCTACGGGTTCGCCAAGCAATCCGGCGGCACGCTGGCCATCGAGAGCGAGCCGGGCCGCGGCACGACCGTCACCTTCTACCTGCCGGCAAGCCTGGCCGCGGCGCCGGTGGCGATCGGCCAGGCGCGCCGCCAGGCGGCCGACCCGGCGAGGCTGCGGGTGCTGGTGGTGGAGGACGATCCCCCTCTCGCCCGCCTGGCGGTGCGCCTGCTGGAGGAGGCGGGGCACCGCGCGACGGTGGTGGAAGACCCTGAGGCGGCGCTGACGCTGCTCGGGCATGGCGGGGCGGCAGGGTTCGACCTGGTGTTCACCGACATGCTGGCCGCGAGCGGGCAGCATGGCCCCGCGCTGGCCCAGGAGATCCGCGAGCGCTGGCCGACCCTGCCGGTGCTGCTGGCGACGGATGCGGCGGAGGTGCCCGGCCCCGCCGCGCTGCGGGAGGTGGTGCTGATCCGGAAACCCTATGCCAAGGCGGAGCTGGCGCAGGCCGTGGCGGCGGCGGTGAAGACCGCGGCGGGCTAGAGCAGATCGCCCGAGGCCGTGAACGACCGAAGGCATGAATCTGCTCGGAAAACAAGGAGCTACAGCGGATGAGCGTTCAGTTCTGAACGCAATCCGCTGTAGGCACTGCATGGGCGTGGGGGCTTTGCCCCCTCGCATTGCCCCTGGCCCCCCGAGCGGCGCGGCCTGGCGCGGACCGGCACGGCCTGGCCGCCCATCCCGGTGCATGCTCTCGCACCGCCCGCATGGCATAAGCGCGCCACAACTGTTCCAAGCCCCGCATATCCATGATTCGTCTAGACAATGTCAGCAAGCAGAACGGCCAGCGGCTGGTGTTCATCGAAGCCTCCGCGGCGCTCCAGAAAGGGGAGAAGATCGGCCTCGTCGGCCCCAACGGGGCGGGCAAGACCACGCTGTTCCGGATGATCACCGGACAGGAGGAGCCCGATGAGGGCTTGGTGCTGATCGACCGCGGCGTCAGCATCGGCTTCTTCAGCCAGGATGTGGGCGAGATGGCGGGCCGCAGCGCCACCGCCGAGGTCATGGACGGCGCCGGCGCCGTCAGCGAGGTGGCGGCCGAGCTGCAGGCGCTGGAGGCCGCCATGGCGGACCCGGACCGGGCGGAGGAGCTGGATGGCATCATCGAGCGCTTCGGGGAGGTGCAGGCGCGCTTCGAGGAGCTGGGCGGCTATGCGCTGGAGGGCCGGGCGCGCGAGGTGCTCGCCGGCCTCGGCTTCAGCCAGGAGATGATGGAGGGCGATGTCGGCAAGCTCTCCGGCGGCTGGAAGATGCGCGTGGCGCTGGCGCGCATCCTGCTCATGCGTCCCGACGTCATGCTGCTGGATGAGCCGAGCAACCACCTGGACCTCGAGAGCCTGATCTGGCTGGAGAATTTCCTGCAGGGCTATGACGGCGCCCTGCTGATGACCTCGCACGACCGCGAGTTCATGAACCGGATCATCAACAAGGTGATCGAGATCGATGGCGGCACGCTGACGGCCTATTCCGGCGATTACGAGTTCTACGAGCAGCAGCGCGCGCTGGCCGAGAAGCAGCAGCAGGCGCAGTTCGAGCGCCAGCAGGCCATGCTCGCCAAGGAGATCAACTTCATCGAGCGCTTCAAGGCGCGCGCCTCGCACGCCGCGCAGGTGCAGAGCCGGGTGAAGAAGCTGGAGAAGATCGACCGGGTCGAGCCGCCGAAGCGCCGCCAGACCGTGGTGTTCGATTTCCCGCCGGCACCGCGCTCGGGCGAGGACGTGGTCAACCTGCGGAAGGTGCACAAGCGCTACGGCAGCAAGGTCATCTATGAGGGGCTGGACCTGCTGGTGCGGCGGCGGGAACGCTGCTGCGTCCTCGGCGTGAACGGCGCCGGCAAGTCCACCCTTCTGAAGCTGGTGGCCGGCGCGACAGCACCGGACGAGGGCTCGGTCACGCTCGGGGGCAGCGTGAAGATGGGCTACTTCGCCCAGCACGCCATGGAACTGCTGGATGGGGAGCGCAGCGTGTTCCAGACGCTGGAGGACGCCTTTCCCCGGGCGGGCCAGGGCTCGCTGCGCGCCCTGGCGGGCTGCTTCGGCTTCTCCGGCGACGAGGTGGAGAAGCGGTGCCGGGTGCTGTCCGGCGGCGAGAAGGCCAGGCTGGTCATGGCCCTGATGCTCTACGACCCGCCGAACTTCCTGGTGCTGGACGAGCCGACGAACCACCTGGACATGGCGACGAAGGAGATGCTCATCACCGCGCTCTCACAGTATGAGGGCACCATGCTGTTCGTCTCGCACGACCGGCATTTCCTGGCCGCACTGTCCAACCGGGTGCTGGAACTCACGCCCGAGGGCATCCACCAGTATGGCGGCGGCTACACGGAATATGTGGCGCGGACGGGCCAGGAAGCACCCGGCCTGCACGGCTGAAACCGTCCCGCATGAATGCTGGCGCATTCATGATGAGGCGGGGGTGGGCCGGGCCGCGCGGCAGCGGACACCGCCCCGCCGGCGGGGCCGGTGTGTATCGGCTCGAGCGCCGGCGGTGCGGCGTGACCGGGCATCCCCCAGCCGCCGGGTCGAAGCCGGCCCTCCATCGGGACATGACCGGGCGGCGTGCGTTCCGTCGCGCGCGGCGCCGCGGCCATGACCTTCAGCCGGCACCCTCCGGCGCGCCGCGCCTCCGCTACCGGGCGCGGGGCGCACTGCCCCGCTTCGAGGGTCGCACGGCCTCCGGCGCCGGCGCGTGCAGATGCCCGGTCGGCAGGGCGGTGGTGTACTTCACCTGCTCCAGGGCGAAGGAGGAGCGGAGGTTGGCGACGCCCGGGATGGTCGTCAGGTGGTCCACCACGAAGCGGTGGTACTGCGCCAGGTCCTCCACGACGACGCGCAGCAGGTAATCCGCATCGCCGCTCATCAGGTAGCACTCCATCACCTCCGGGCGCCGCGCGATCCGGGTCTGGAAGACGCGCAGCGCCGCCTCGGTCTGCTTCTCCAGCGTGACCTGCACGAAGACATTGACCGCCAGCCCGATCGCCTGCGGGTCGACCACGGCGACGGAGCGGCGGATGACGCCGCGCTGGCGCAGCTCATCCAGGCGCCGCCAGCAGGAAGAGGGCGTGGTGCCGGTCGCCTCCGCCAGTTCCGCGAGACCGATGTCGCTGTTCTCCTGCATCCGCTCGATGATCCGGATGCTGATCGGGTCGAGCGCGGACTCTGGCTGCTTTTTTCTCATTCGCCGGACTTTGCGGTTGGATCTTCCGGATATGCCGGCCGGAGCGGCAAGTTTGCAAGCCATTGCCAGGGCAGCCGCCCTAGCATCCGCCGGCGCGCGGGCCATCACGAACCCGCCGCGGAGGACTCGCCCATGCTCGACCAGGTCTCCACGCAGCTTGCTGCCTCCCCCCGCCAGGCCACCGAGGCGCAGGTGCTGGCGGCGCTCGAGCGCAAGGTGCTGTGGCTCTCGGCCTGGATGATCCACCACGCCAACCACATCCGCCCCTCGGCGGACGGGCTGAAGGTGGGTGGCCACCAGGCCTCCTCCGCCTCCATCGCCACCATCATGACGGCGCTCTATTTCGCCGTGCTGCGGCCCGAGGACCGGGTGGCGGTGAAGCCGCATGCCTCGCCGGTCTTCCACGCCATCCAGTACCTGCTCGGCAATCAGACGCAGGCGAAGCTGGAGGCCTTCCGCGCCCTGGGCGGCGCGCAGTCCTATCCCTCCCGCACCAAGGACGTGGACGACGTCGATTTCTCCACCGGCTCCGTCGGGCTGGGCGCGGCACAGACCATTTTCGCCAGCCTGGTGCAGGACTATCTGCGCCTGCATGGCTGGGGCGGCACGCAGCCCGAGGGGCGCATGGTCGCCCTGGTCGGCGATGCCGAGATGGATGAGGGCAACATCTACGAGGCGCTGCTGGAAGGCTCCCGTCACGGGCTGCGCAACACCTGGTGGGTGGTGGACTACAACCGCCAGAGCCTGGACGCGGTGATCGGGGAGGGCGTGAACGACAAGATCCTCGGCACCTTCGCCACCATGGGCTGGGAGGTGGTGGTGCTGAAATACGGCCGCCTGCTGCAGGCGGCCTTCGCCGAGCCCGGCGGCGAGCGCCTGCGCGACTGGATCGATGCCTGCCCCAACCAGCTCTATTCCGCGCTGACCTTCCGCGGCGGCGCCGCCTGGCGCCAGCGCCTGCTGGACGATCTCGGCGACCAGGGCGAGGTCAGCGCCCTGATCGGCCGGCGGAGCGACGCGGAACTGGCGGCGCTGATGACCAATCTCGGCGGCCATGACCTCGGCCTGCTGCTGGATGCCTTCCGCGGCATCGAGCATGACCGGCCGGTCTGCTTCCTGGCCTACACCATCAAGGGCTTCGGCCTGCCGCTGGCCGGGCACAAGGACAACCATTCGGGCCTGCTGAACCCGGTCCAGATGGAGCAGTGGCGCGCCGCGATGGGCATCCGTCCCGGCCATGAATGGGACCCGGCCGAGGGCCTCGGCATCCCGGAGGAGGCGCTGCGCGCCTTCCTGGCAGGCGTGCCCTTCAACGCCAGCGGCCCGCGCCGCACCACCGCGCCGGCGCTGCCGGTGCCGGAACGCCTCGCGGTCGAACCGCAGCCCGTCGCCTCCACGCAGGCCGGCTTCGGCCAATTGCTGCACGCGCTGGCCCGCAGCGACGCGCCAATCGCGGAGCGGATCGTCACCACCAGCCCGGACGTTACCGTCTCCACCAATCTTGGCGGCTGGGTCGGCCGGCGGGGTCTCTTCGCACGGGAGCCGCGGCGCGACCTGTTCCGGGAGGAGAAGATCCCCTCCGCCTTCCGCTGGGAGGCCGGGCCGCGCGGCCAGCATGTGGAACTCGGCATTGCCGAGATGAACCTCTTCCTGATGCTCTCGGCCTTCGGCCTCTCGCACGGCCTGTTCGGCGAGCGCATCATCCCGGTCGGCACGCTCTACGACCCCTTCATCGCCCGCGGCCTCGATGCCATGAACTACGCCTGCTACCAGGATGCCCGCTTCATCCTGGCGGCGACGCCCTCGGGCATCACCCTCGCGCCGGAAGGCGGCGCGCACCAGTCCATCGGCACGCCGATGATCGGCATGGCGCAGCCGGGCCTCTCCGCCTTCGAGCCGGCCTATGTGGACGAGCTGGCCGTCATCCTCCGCTGGTCGCTGGAGCATGTGCAGCGGGAGGGCGGCGAGGGCGGCTCGGTCTATCTGCGGCTGTCCACGCGCGGCATCGAGCAGCCGAAGCGGGAGGTGACGCCGGCGCTCGCCGGGGACATCGTGGCCGGCGGCTACTGGCTGCGCCCGCCCGGGCCCAACTGCGCCGTCGCCATCGCCTATAGCGGCGCGGTGGCGCCGGAGGCGATCGCCGCCGCCGGGCTGCTGGCCGAGCACCGGCGCGATGTCGGGGTGCTGGCCGTCACCTCCCCGGACCGGCTCTTCGCCGGCTGGCGCGCGGCCGAAGCGGCGCGGATGCGGGGCGAGGCCCCGGTGCCGAGCCAGGTGGAGCGGCTGCTCCGCCTCCTGCCCCGCCATTGCTGCCTGGTGACCGTGACCGATGCGCATCCGGCCGGGCTCGGCTGGCTCGGTGCGGTGGAGGGGCACAAGGTGAAGGCGCTGGGGGTGGACGCCTTCGGCCAGAGCGGCAGCATCGCGGAGCTCTATGGCACCTATGGGCTGGACACCGCCGCGATCCTGCGCGCCGCTGCGGCCGGCTCCGCGGGCCCATTGCTGCCGGTCTGAGCAGCAGGTTTTCCGCCCCTCGCAGCGCCTGCGCGGCGTCCCGCCTTGCCCTCTCCGCCGGTGCCGCGTTGAATCGCGGTCAGCCCTGTCAGGTAACCCGTTCCATGCCGGATCTCTTCAGCCCCTTCACGCTCAAGGGCGTCACGCTCCGCAACCGCATCGCCATGTCGCCGATGACGATGTACCGCGCCGTGGACGGGCGCATGGGCGACTTCCACGTCATGCTGATGGGCTCGCGCGCGGCGGGCGGCTTCGGCCTGGTCTTCCTCGAGCAGATCGCCATCACCCCGGACGGCCGCACCTGCACCGCCTGTGCCGGCATCTGGGATGACAGCCAGATCGAGGGACTCGCCCGCGTCACCGCCATCATCAAGGACATGGGCGCGGTGCCGGCCATCCAGCTCGGCCATACCGGGCGCAAGGGCAGCGAGACCAAGCCCTGGCAGGGCAAGATCCAGCTTCCGCCCGACCACCCCGATGGCTGGCAGGTGCGCGCGCCCTCCGCCATTCCCTATGGCGGGCGCTACACCTACCCCGTGCATGCGCTGTCGGTGGAGGAGATCCGGGAGATCCACCGGGCCTATGCCGAGGCGGCGCGCCGGGCGCTGGCCGCCGGCTTCGAGTGGCTGGAGATGCATTTCGCCCATGGCTATCTGGGCGCCAGCTTCTTCTCCCCCATCGCCAACCAGCGCACCGATGCCTATGGCGGCAGCCTGGAGAACCGCCTGCGCTTCCACCGGGAGGCGCTGGACGCCGTGCGCGCGGTCTGGCCGGAGCGGCTGCCGCTGACCATGCGGCTCGGCTCGGACGACTTCAACGAGAAGGGCGTCCGGTTCGAGGACTCGATCTGGGCGGTCGGCGAGATGAAGCGGCACGGGCTCGACCTCGCCGATCTCAGCCTCGGCATGAACACGGATGAGGTGCAGGACCTGCCCTTCAACCAGGTGGCCTTCATGGTGGACCGCGCCAGCCGCGTGCGGCGCGAGGTGGGCATCCCGGTTGGGGTGAGCTGGAATCTCGGCATCCCCGCCGTGGCGGACAGGGCGATCCGGGAGGAGCTGATCGACCTGGTCCTCCTCGGGCGGCCGGCGCTGTCCAACCCGCACTGGCCAATCTGGGCGGCGCGGGAGCTGGCGCATCCGGACCCGATCTCGCTGCTGCCGGAGGACTGGGCCTGGTGGCTGCGGAACCGCCCGGGCCCGGAGGGCGTGCTCGGTTGGCCACCCGTGGCCAGGGCCGCGGAGTAGCGCGGCGGCGCCGGGACCGCGCGACGGGCGCCTCGGCCAGGCATGCGGTCCGCAGCCGGGGCAGGGCTGCCCCGGCGCTTCCGGTCGGGCCCGCCGGGCCGGACGCCATTCCCGGGCCTGCACGCCCCCCTGCGATCTGCTCTATACCGCGCGCCCCGCACCGGCGGACACCGCCCGAGGAGCCCAGCCATGGCCAAGCCCATCCATTCCATGATCCGCGTGCTGGAGGAGGCGCGCTCGGTCGCCTTCTATCGCGAGGCGCTCGGCCTCGAGGTGGCCGAGCGCCTCGCCTTCGAGGGCTTCACGCTGCTCTACCTGAAGAGTCCCGAGAGCCCCTTCGAGCTGGAACTGACGGCCAACCACGACCGCACCGAGCCCTATGCGCGCGGCGACGGCTACGGGCATCTGGCGGTGGTGGTGGAGGATCTCGATGCCGAGCATGCCCGGCTTACCGCGGCGGGCATCGTGCCGGAGCCGGTGAAGGAGTTCCGCCGCGACGGCGCGCTGCTCGCGCGCTTCTTCTTCCTCATCGACCCCGACGGCTATCGCATCGAGGTCCTGCAGCGGCACGGCCGCTACCGCTGAACCCGCTCCACCAGCGCCGGGCCATGGGCCCTGGCGCCGGCCGCGGTGCGCCGCCCCGCCCGTATCAGATCGGGCAGACGCCCGAGGCGCATTGCAGATGCGCCAGGTCGATCGCCTCATGCAGCGCCGGGTCGCGCACGGCCTCGACCAGCGCGGCGAAGCGGCCGAGCGGCACCTCCTCCTCCGGCAGGTATTCATAGCCCAGCGCATGGTCCGGCCGGCTGGGCAGGATGGCGCAGCAGCGGATGCGCGGCTGGTGCTCCAGCAGCATGGCGCGGAAGGCCTCCAGGTCGTGCTGGTCGGTGAAGACCTTCAGCGTGTAGGAGACCTGGTTGCCACGCTCGGCGCCGATCCAGTGCCGCTCCAGCAGCGCCAGCCAGCGGTACTGGTCCTCCGGCGCGGCCTCCGGCGCCGTCACCAGCCGCTCCCCGATGCCGAGGCGCTGGATCAGCGGCAGGGTCGGGAAGCCGACCACGGACATGCCGGGGAAGCTCTGCAGCGTGCGGATGGGATAGCCGCGCGCCTCGTACTCGGCCAGCAGCGGGTCGCTGTCCGTCGCCCAGGCGCCGCTGCCGTCGCGCGTGCCCTTGAACTGCACCCAGCGCAGGTACTGCCGGCGGGCCGGCAGGTGGGCGCCCTCGGTCAGGCCGAAGAGCTTGCTGGTGGTGCCGGCGGGCTTGACCGTGGTGACGGTGACCGGCGCCTCGAGGCCGAGTTCCTCGGCATAGGCCAGCCCTTCCGCCTTCGCCGCCTCCGACAGCCGGTCGAGCATCGCCCAGAAGGGGGCGGAGCGCGTCTCATCGAGCAGGTCCTCGAAGCCGAGGCCCCAGCGCATCCAGGCCCATTCATGCAGGCCGGTCGGGCCGATGCCCATGCGGTTGGTGCGCCGCACCTCCTCGGCATAGAGCGCGTCCATCAGGTTGGCGCGCATCAGAAAGCGGACGCCGAGACGGACGCTGTCCTCGACCCGCGCATCCCATTCCGCCGCGAGGTCGTCCGGCACCTGGCCGGGCGTCATCATGGCGAGGTCGGCGGGGCAGGCCAGCAGCGGCGCGAAATCGGCGATGACGCAGTAGCCGCCGGTGACGTGCAGCGTGATCTCGCCGCAGGGATTGGTGGTCGCCGGGAAGCGCGCCGTCCGGGCGCGGCGGGAGAGTTCGGCCAGCAGCGGCACGGCGTGGTCCGCCTGGTAGCGGGCGGAGCGGACATCGCGCCCGTCCAGATGCACCGGCTTGGCCCAGGCGATCCCGGTGCGGTGGTCCTCCAGCTTGTCGCCATTGATGAAGCCGGGCTCGCCATTGATGAAGCCGCAGCGCGTGGCTTCCTCGAAGACCGACAGGGCGTGGGCGTGCAGCGGCCGGGTGCTGCCGCCCCGGGCGGCGCGCACGCCCTCCCAGAACTCGGCATCCACCATGACGGAGTTGTTGGCGGTCCAGAGCCCGCCCTCGGACTTCGCCCGGATGAAGCGCAGGATGCCCGGGTCGCGCCAGGACTTGGTGGCCATGCGCGCGGCGCGGCGGGCGCCGCCCACCTGCACCTCGACCGAGAGGTAGTGGTCCACCAGCAGCGCCTGCTCCCAGGGCGCCAGCGCCTCATCGGCCGGGGAGCGGTGCCGCGCCGGCTCGATGACATGGTGCCTGAGGCTGACGAAGCCGCGCATGAGCGAGAGCGGACCGGAGGCCGGCCGCCCCTGCATGCCGCCGATCGGCGCGCCGCGCCGCCGGATGGCGCTGAAGTCGAGCAGCAGCGTGCGGCCGGCGGCGCCGGCGAAGGCCAGGCTTTCCAGCAGCTCGACCGCCTTGGCCCAGCCCTCGCGGCTGTCCTCCACCGCGTGGCGGAGGGCGCCGGCCGGCAGCGCCTCGGCATCGTCCCAGAACTCCCGTGCGATCCAGGCGCGGATCTCCGCCTCCTGCGCGTCTGAGAAGGCATCCAGCGTGGTGCCCCAGGGCAGCAGGCCGAATTCCGCGCCGAAGCGGTGCAGCTCCGCCCGCGTGTCGGGGAAGTCCGGATGCGCCCGGTCCAGCCGCAGCAGCAGCCGCGGCGCCTGCCCCCAGTCCACTGCCACCAGCTCGTCGTCATAGGCGCGGCCGACGCCGCTGCCGTTCAGCAGCAGGTAGAACAGGGTGAAGGAGGCATTGGCCGTCGCGCAGTTGGTGAAGACCTCCATGTTCCGCCCGGGCTGGTCGGCATCGCCATGCTGCAGGTGGCGGCCGGAGGTGATGAGGGCGCCGGTGGCGATGGCGTTGCGCAGCCGCGCCTGCTCCAGCCGGTCCGCCGACGGGCCGAGCAGGGCCATGTTGCCCGCCGCGACGCGGTCGGCGACGCGGCCGAAATCCTCCCGGTCCTCGGCCCGGAACACCGTGCGGCGCGCCACGGCCAGCCCCATGCCGGGGTCGAGCGCACGCGCCGGCAGCGGCGCCGTGCCGAAGCTCGCACCGGGGATCGTGGTACGCCGCACCGCGCCGGCGCCGGGCAGGAAACCGTCCATCTGGAGCCTTCATCCTCGCCGCTCGCCAGGGGTGGCGAGTCGGTGAACACAAGATATAGGGTCACACAGCGGCAAGACCACCCATATTTTGTAAGAGTGTCGAACCGAAGGCCGGTGCCATGCAGTCGGCGAGGGTCGCGTGGTCGAGCCCCGCGGGGTGCGCCTCCCTCACCCGGCCGAGCCCGCGCGTGGCGGGCAATCCGCGGAGAGGCAGCCGGCGCGGCGCCGTGGTGAGCAGGCGCAAGGTCGTCACAGCAAAAATCGGTATTGACGATACCACTTTATCCAATAGAAGTAATCGGCGTCGGAGATACCCACTTGCACGCCATCCCCGAGACCGCCGAGCGCCGCGCCGCCCTGAGCCGGGACATCACCCGCCGGACCGCGCTCGATGCCGCCGCGATCGAGGCCTTCCTGCGCGCCTTCTACGGCGCCGCCCGGCAGGACCCGCTGCTCGGGCCGGCCTTTGCCGAGGTGGCGGACTGGGAAGCCCATATCGCCACCCTCGCCCGCTTCTGGTCCTCGGTCGCGCTGATGACCGGCGGCTATCACGGCCAGCCCATGCAGGCGCATGCGCGCCTTGCCCTGACCCCCGCGCATTTCGCCCGCTGGCTCGTCCTCTTCGAGGAGACGGCCCGGGCGCATTTCACCCCAGAGGGCGCCGAGCACATGCTCGAACGCGCCCGCCGCATCGCCCGCAGCCTGGAGATGGGGCTGATCCCCCTCCCGCTGCCGGCCAGAGGGCGCCCGCAGGCGCCAGGAGAGCAGCCATGACCGCGAGCCTCGCCCCCGCCACCGGCTTCGCCACCCGCTCCGTTGCCGAGATCGCCGCCGCCCTGCCGGGCGCCACCGCCGTCTTCCGCCGCCACAAGCTGGATTTCTGCTGCGGCGGCGGGGCCGCGCTGGCCGAGGCCGCGGCGGCGCGCGGCGCCGACTTGCCGGCGGTGGAGGCCGAACTCGCCGCCCTGGTGCCGGACCGGGCCGCGGCGCCGGAGGAGACGGCGGCCCTGATCGATCTGATCGAGACCCGCTACCACGCCACCCACCGGCGGGAGTTGCCGGAGCTGATCCGCCTCGCGCGCCGGGTGGAGGCGGTGCATGGCGACAACCCCGCCGCGCCGCGCGGCCTCGCCGCCCTGCTCGAGACCCTCGCCGCCGAGATGGAGCAGCACATGCAGAAGGAGGAACAGGTGCTCTTCCCCCTCATGCGCCGCGGCGGCCACCCGATGATCGGCCAGCCCATCGCCATGATGCGGCACGAGCATGACAACCACGGCGAGAACCTGCGCGCGCTCGAGGCGCTGACCGATGGCGGCCTGCCGCCGGCCGGCGCCTGCAACACCTGGCGCGCCCTCTATACCGGCGCGCACAAGCTCACGGACGACCTGATGGAGCACATCCACCTAGTCTTACTGTGTCACTTGCTTCTTGGCCGTATACGCTGTTTCTGCAGGCAGCAGGGGCAGCGCGGGAGGAGGTGGACAAGGCCGACGGTGAGGCGGCGGCGAATGCTGGCGATTGAGTGCGGCACGTGGCGCTCAGGCCGGACCGGCACCGCGCGGCTGGAAGCCTTTGGATAGCGCAGGTGTCTTGAGCCGCCGCGCGGTGAAGCGGGATTGAGGGGGGAAAAGGCAGCGCTCGGCCACGAGGAAGCCGTAGG
>NZ_JAJAQI010000022.1 GCF_020523605.1 Roseicella aerolata
GTGCCGGCCGGTTACTCACGACAAAGACATCTTTATCATGAACCAACGCCCGTCACCGGCGCGCACGGCCCTGCTCAGGGCCTTACCGTAAATCTCCGCACGGATACTGCCAGCGGGCCTTGCTGCGCTGCCGCGTCGGCCGGCACTCGCCGCGGCCTTCGGCCTCGGCCTGCTCTCGGCCCTTGCGCTCCCGCCGGTCCACGCGATCCCGGTGCTGCTGCTCGCCGTGCCGGGGCTGCTCGCGCTGCTCGGCGCCGCGACGTCGTGGCGACGGGCGGCCGGGCTCGGCCTGGCCTGGGGCTTCGGCCACAACCTCGGGGGCCTGTACTGGGTCACGGAGGCGCTGCTCACGGACCCGGCGCGCTGGTGGTGGCTGGTGCCGCTCGCCGCGCCGGCGCTCGCCGCCGCGATGGCCCTCTACGCGGTGCCGCCCGCGCTCGCCGCCTGGTCCCTGCCTCCCGGCTGGCGCCGCCTGGCGGGCTTCGCCGGGGCCTGGACCCTCGCCGAGATGCTGCGCGGCGTGCTGTTGACCGGCTTCCCGTGGAATCCCCTGGGCGGCGTCTGGGCCTTCGCGGCGCTGCCGGTGCAGGGCGCGGCCGTGGTCGGCGTGCACGGCCTCTCCCTGCTGACGCTCCTGCTCGCGGGGCTCCCGGCCCTCCCCGACCGCCGCCGGGCCTGGCTCGCGGGTGGGACCGCGGCCCTGGCCCTCGCCGCCTTTGGCGCGTGGCGCCTCTCCGGCCCGGAGCCGCCGGGACCGCCGGTGCGGCTCGTGCTGGTGCAGGCCGGCGTGGCGCAGGCGGAGAAGTGGCGCGAGGACCGGCGCGCGGCCATCCTCCGCCGCTACCTCGACCTGACCGCGGACGCGGCCGCCCGCGCGGCGGCCGGGGCGCCGCCGGGCGCGGCGCTGGTGGTCGTCTGGCCGGAGACGGCCACGCAGTTCCTCCTCGCCCAGGATCCGGACGCGCGCCGCCTCGCGGCCGGCGCGCTGCCCTCCGGAGCCGCGCGGGCCCTGCTGCTCGCGGGCACCGTGCGCGTGGACTGGGGGGCCGACGGGCGGCCGGCGCGGCTCTGGAACAGCCTCGTCGCCCTCGACGCGGCGGGCGAGGTGCGCGCCGTCTACGACAAGTCGCGCCTCGTGCCCTTCGGCGAGTACATGCCGCTCGGCGGGCTGCTGCCGATCCGCATCGCCGCGGGCGGGATGGACTTCGGCGCGGGGCCCGGACCGGTCGCGCTCGCCGCGCCGGGCCTGCCGCCCTTCGGCGCGCTGATCTGCTACGAGGTGATCTTCCCCGGCGCGGTGGCGCCGGCGCCCCGGCCCGCTTGGCTCGTGAACGTCACCAACGACGCCTGGTTCGGCCGCTCCGCCGGACCGTGGCAGCACCTCGCCGCCGCGCGGCTGCGGGCCGTCGAGGAGGGGCTGCCGCTCGCGCGCGCGGCGCAGACCGGGATCTCCGCGGTCTTCGACGCCAGGGGCCGGCGGCTCGCGGCCCTCGGGATCGGCGAGACGGGGACGCTCGCGGCGGACCTGCCCGCGGCCGGCGCGCCGACGCCGTTCGCGCGCCTCGGCCAAGCTGTCCCAGCCGCCCTCGCGCTCGCGACGCTCGGCCTCGCGTGCTTGCGTCGACGCGGGCGAGACGGCCCGGCGGCGGGCTCGGATAGGGCGGCGCCGGGCTCCAGACGGAGATGGCGGGAGGGCAGCCCCCCGCCTCAAGGGGAGACGATGCCATGATTCCCGAACTCGGCCACTTCGCGCTGGCGCTCGCCCTGGCGCTGGCGCTCGCCCAATCGACGCTGCCGATCCTCGGTGCGCAGCGGCACGACGCGCGGCTGATGACGGCGGGCGCGCTGCTCGCCTACGGGCAGCTGCTCGCCGTGCTGGCGGGATTCGGCGCGCTCATGTGGAGCTTCGTCGTCAGCGACACGACGGTATCCAACGTCGTCGCCAACAGCCATTCCGCCAAGCCGCTGCTCTACAAGCTCACGGGCACCTGGGGGAACCACGAGGGCTCCATGGTCCTCTGGGTCCTCATCCTCGCCCTCTGCGGCGGCGCCGTCGCGGGCTTCGGCCGCAACCTGCCGACCGCCTTGCAGGCGCGCGTCATCGGCGTGCTGGGGCTGGTCGCGGTGGGCTTCCACGCCTTCATCCTGCTGACCTCCAACCCCTTCCGGCGCATCTGGCCGCCGCCCATGGACGGGCAGGGGCTCAATCCGTTGCTGCAGGACCCGGGCCTCGCCTTCCACCCGCCGCTGCTCTACCTCGGCTATGTCGGCTATGCGGTGACCTTCGCCTTCGCCTGCGCGGCGCTGATCGAGGGGCGGGTGGACGCGGCCTGGGGGCGTTGGGTGCGGCCCTGGGCGCTGGCCGCCTGGTCGTTCCTCACCCTCGGTATCGCGCTGGGGTCCTGGTGGGCCTACTACGAGCTCGGCTGGGGCGGCTACTGGTTCTGGGACCCGGTGGAGAACGCCTCCTTCCTGCCCTGGCTGGCGGGTACGGCGCTGCTGCATTCCGCGATCGTGGTCGAGAAGCGCGAGGCGCTGAAGGTCTGGACCGTGCTGCTGGCGCTGCTGGCCTTCGCGCTGTCGCTGCTCGGCACCTTCCTCGTGCGCTCGGGCGTGCTGAACTCGGTGCACGCCTCCGACCCGGCGCGGGGCGTGTTCATCCTCGGCCTGCTGATGGCCTATGTCGGCGGCGCCTTCGCGCTCTTCGCCTGGCGGGCGGGGCGGCTGGCGCCGACCGGCCTCTTCGCGCCGATCTCGCGCGAGGGCGCCCTGGTGCTGAACAACCTGCTGCTCTGCTCGATCTGCGCGGTGGTGCTGGTCGGCACGCTCTACCCGATGTTCGCGGACGCGCTGTTCGGCACGAAGATCTCGGTGGGCCCGCCCTTCTTCAACACGGCGGCCGCGCCGCTCGCCATCCCGCTGGTGGCCGCCATGGCGGTGGGGCCGATGCTGCCCTGGAAGCGCGCGGACCTCCGGGGCGCGCTGCAGCGGCTGTGGTGGGCGGCGCTGCTGGCGGCCGGCGCGCTGCTCCTCTGCCTCGCCCTCGCGGGCGAGAGGGTCTGGCCCGCCATCGGCTTCGCCGCGGCGGTGTGGCTGGTGGCCGGCGCGGCGGCCGACCTCGCCGACCGCACCGGGCTCCTCCGCCGCCCCGGCCAGGCCTGGAACCGCGCCCGCGGGCTGCCGCGCGCCGCCTGGGGCGCGGCCGTCGCCCATGCCGGCATGGGCGTGACCATCGCAGGCATCGCGGGCATGGGCCTCGCCACCGACGCGCTGGTCTCCCTCCGCCCCGGCGAAGCGCACCGCCTCGCCGGCTACGAATGGCGGCTCGAGGGCGTGCGCGACGTCGCCGGCCCGAACTGGTCCGCGCGGGAGGCGCGGGTGACGATCCGCCGCGACGGTGCCGCCGTGGCGGTGCTGGAGCCGCAGCGCCGCTTCTACCCCGCCGGCCGCCAGAACACGACCGAGGCGGCGATCCACGCCACCCTGTCGGCCGACCTCTACGCAGTGCTCGGCGAGGAGCGCGATGGCGTCGCCGTGCTCCGTCTGCACCACAACCCGCTCGCGCCCTGGATCTGGCTCGGCGCCGCGGTCATGGCTCTCGGCGGCGCCCTGTCGCTCTCCGATCGGCGGATGCGTGTCTCCGCTCCGGCGCCAAGGCCGGTGGTACGCGGCGGGGCTCCGGCGTGAGCAAGGTCGCGCAGCCCAAGGGGCTGGACCGCGGCACCGCCGCCCCGGCCGGGACCGGCGCGGCGCCCGCCGGCACCCGCAGACCGTGGCGCCGCCGCGCCCTGCTGCTCGTGCCGCTCGGCCTTGCCGCCGGCGCCGGTGCGGGCTTCTACGCCATGCTGCGAGGATTGCAGACCGGCGACTACAAGCCACGGGGCGTGCCCTCCGCCCTGATCGGCAAGCCGGTGCCGGACTTCACCTTGCCGCCGCTCGACGGCGCCGACCGCCCGGCCCTGGCCGCCGCCGACCTCCGCGCCCCTGGCCGGCCAGTGCTGGTGAACTTCTTCGCCTCCTGGTGCCTGCCCTGCGTCGCCGAGCACCCGATGCTGGTGCGCCTCGAGCGCGCCGGCGTGCCGGTCCTGGGCGTTGCCTACAAGGACCGGCCGGAGGACGCGCTCGGCTTCCTGCGCCGCTACGGTAACCCCTATGCCCGCATCGGCGTGGACCTGCCCGGGCGGGTGGCGATCGAATGGGGCCTTTACGGCGTGCCGGAGACCTACCTAGTCGACGGCGGCGGCCTGATCCGCTGGCGCTGGGCCGGGCCGCTGACCGAGGAGGTGCTGGCGCGCGACCTTGAGCCGCTGCTGAAGCGCCACGCCGCCGCCCCCGCATGATCGACCGTCCCCCGCCCCCTACTCCGTGCGCTGACGCCCGCCGCCGCCCTGCTCGCCGCGCCCCCCTGGGCCGCGCAGGCGGCCGTGGGCAACCCGGCGGCGCGGCTGCGCGACCCGGCGCAGGAGGAGCGGGTCGCGGGGGCGGACGGGGCGGGACACCGGCATGACCTGGCTGCTGATGGGCCTGCTAGCCGCGGCGGCGCTGCTGCCGCTCGCGCTCGCCGCGCTGCGCCCGCCCGGCGCCGTGGCCGTGCGCGGCCGGCGGGAGGCCGACCTCGCCCTCTACCGCGCGCAGCTCGCCGAGCTGGACCGGGAGCGGAACGCCGGACGGCTAGACGAGGCGGCGCACCGGGCCGCGGTGCTGGAGGTGCAGCGCCGCCTGCTCGCCGCACCGGAGGAGGGCGCGACAGCGGCGGAGGCGCGGGCCCGCGGCGGCGCGGCGCGGCTGACTCTGATGGCCGCAGCCGTCGCCGTGCCGGTCTTCGCCCTCGGGATCTACCGGCTCGCCGGGGTACCGGACATGCCTTCGGTCTCCTTCGCGGAGCGGCGCGAGGCGACGGAGCGCGATGACGCGCTGCTGGCCACCTTGCGGGCGCAGCTGGCGCAGCTCGACCCGGCGAGCGATGCGGCGCGGCAGGGGTGGGTGCTGCTCGCGGACGCGGAGCGCAACCACGGCCGCCTGGACGCCGCAGCGGAGGCCTATCGCCGGGCGCTGGCTGGCGGCTTCGACGCCGACCTCGCCGGTCAGCTCACCCAGGTGCTGCTGGAGGCCGACCGGGTGGAGGAGGCGGAGCAGCTGCTGGCCGAGGCCCTGCCTCGGGCGCCCCGGCACATCGGCCTGCGCTTCCTCGCGGGCCTCGCCGAGGCGCGCGCCGGGCGGCCGGAGGCGGCGCGCGCCGCTTGGCGGGCGCTGCTGGCCGACGCGCCGCCGGACGCGCCCTGGCGGGTGATGGTGGAGCGGCGGATGGCGAACCTGCCCTGAGGCAGACGGACAGGGCGTCGCCTCCGCGGGAGCTGCAGCCCGACCGGTCATCAATCCTCGAACGGGTCGAGCTCCCCGGCCGTGCCATCGCACGCGGGCGGCCACCGGCGGCCTGGCGAGATTGCTGGCGGACGCGGCGACGGACCGGGTGCTCGGCGTGCACACCATCGGCCCGGGCGCCGGCACCCTGATCCACGACGCGGCGCTGGCGATGGCCTTCGGCGCCTCGGCCGAGGACATCGGGCGCACCACCCACGCCCGCCCGGCGCTGCCGGAGGCGCCGCGCGAGGCGGCGCGGGCGGCGGACGGGCGGTCGATGCACCTCTGACGCGCGCGGCGAGCGGGACCGGCCGGATGCCGCCGCGACAGCTGCAGGTCGGCGCCATCACGAAGGAGGTCCTGCGCCGCGACCTGCTGCCCCGGCTGCGGCGCCACGCGTGACCCTCCGTTGCCATCGCCCCGGTTTGCTGAAGCGGCTCAGCGGCGGAGGATTGAGGCTAGGCCGGCGCGGTTGTCCCAGCCGCGGGATGGTGCGGATGTAGATGAGCTCGCCGATCAGCTCGACCAGAGTCTGCGCCACGATGATCGCCGGCAGCACGGGCAGCGCGCCGGGGACCGAGAGCGCCAGGGGGAGCACGACCAGCGAGTTGCGCGTCGCGGCGCTGAAGGCGACGGCGCGCGCCTCGCCCGCCCGCAGTCCTGACAGTCGCGCCACGCCCCACCCGACCAGCGGAGCGAGCAGTGCGAACAGCACGTAGACCGGGACGACCGTAAGTACGGCGTCGAGCGCCTGCCCGAGGCGCGGCACGACGGCGGCCACGACGGCGAAGAGCACGACCGCCGTGGCCGGCACCGGAAGCACGCCCAGAACGGACGCCGCCCTCGCCCCGCCCGCGGTGCGGCGCGCCCACAGCTGCACGAGGCCGGCGAGCGCGAGCGGTACGGCGATGAGCCACAGGAAGGCGTGGACGAAGGGGCCGACCTGCACCAGCCGGGCCGCGTCCTCGTCCAGCAGGAGGCCGAGATAGACCGGCAGCAGCGCCATCTGGAGCAGGAGCAGCGCAGGCGTCGCCGCCAGGAGCGGCTTGGCGTCGGCGCGCCCGAGGTGGGCGAAGGTCACGACGTAGTCGACGCAGGGCGTGAGCAGAACCAGCAGTGCGCCCAGCCGGATCAGCGGATCGGGCGGCAGGAGCTGCGCCAGGACTGCGGCGAGGAGCGGGATCGCCAGGAAGTTGGCGGCCAGCAGCGTCGCCATGAAGCGCCAACGGGCGAAGGCGAGCCCGAGGTCGCCGAGCGGCACCTGGAGGAAGGTGACGAAGAGCATGACGGCGAGCGCCGGGATGATCGCTGCCTCGAGCGCCGCGGTCCCCGGAAAGGCCTGGGCCAGAGCCGCAGCGACCGCAACCGCGCCGAAGTAGATCGGCACTTGGCGGGCTTCGAGCCGATCTCGGGTCCGCTGAACCAACACGTCCCTCCGTTCGGGTACGACCCGTGGCTTAGGGGCAAACCGCCGAGTGCCGCAAGGCGGACGGCCGTGCGGTTGGGGGAGATGGCGCTGGAACACGCTGGCGCCCCGTGCGTTCGGTGTGTCCGGACACTCAAACATCCATTGCGGCGTTTCTGCGAGGGAGGTTCGGCGGGCGCCCGCCAAGGCGACCCCATCGCCCGAGGCGCCGGGAGAAGGCGCCAGCGCGGGATTGGTGGAGGCCGTCCCGAGCGGCATGAGAGACGGCGACGAACTCTCTCGGAGAGCGATCATGGGCACCGAGCGCGAAGACGATGAACCCGAGGTCCCGCTCGACGCGCGCGACGCCGGCGAACGGCGCACCCTCGCCTGGGTGCTCTGCATCAATCTCGCACAGGCCCTTGGAGTAGGCACCGTGGGTCTGGTCGCGAGCTCGACGGGCCTGATGGGCGCGGCGCTCGACAATCTGGCCGACGCCGGCGTGTACGCGGTCAGTCTGTATGCAGTGGGCCGGACGGTGACGGCCAAGGCCCGCGTCGCGCGCCTGTCCGGCGTGCTTCTGATTGCGCTGGGTATCGGACTGCTCGTCGAGGTCATACGGCGCTTCTCCGCCGGGGCAGACCCGGTTGGCATCGCCATGATCGTCACGGCGCTCGTGAACGCGGCGGTCAACGTGCTCTGCCTGCGGCTCCTGCGGCCCCGCCGCGAGGAGGGCGTGCACCTCAAGGCCTCGTGGATCTTCACCACCAACGACATGCTGGCCAACGCCGGGATCGTCCTGTCCGGCGTCGCGGTGATGCTCACCGGCTCCGCTGTCCCCGACCTGCTGATCGGGCTGGTGGTGGTCGGGATCGTCCTCCACGGCGGATGGGAGATCCTCGAGCAGGCGCGCGAGGCCCGCCGCGCGGCGGACGCGGCGTAGGAGTAGGCCCGGTGCCTCGCCCCATCCCGCGCGACGCGAGCCTCGACGCCACGCTCGCCCTGCTCCGCGACCCCTACGGCTTCGTCCGGGAGCGGTGCCGGCGCCACGGGTCCGACCTCTTCGAGACCCGGCTCCTGCTCCACCGCACCGTCTGCATGACCGGGCCGGAGGCGGTCCGGCTCTTCTACGACCAGGACCGCTTCGCCCGGCGCGGCGTGATGCCCGAGCGGATCCGCAGCACATTGCTCGGCCGGGGCGGGGTGCAAGGGCTGGACGACGCGGCGCACCGGCACCGCAAGCGCATGTTCATGGCGCTGATGACCCCCGAGCGGATCGCCGCGCTGGGGGCGCTGACCGCCGAGATCCTGCGCGCCCGCGCCTCGGAATGGGCGTCGCAGGGACATGTGGTGCTCTACGACGCGCTGCCGGAGGTCCTGACCCGGGCCGTGTGCGCCTGGTCCGGCGTCCCCCTCGCGGAGGGGGAGGCGGGCCGGCGCTCGCGGGAACTGACGGCGATGTTCGACGGCGCGGGGGCGATCGGGCCGCGGCATTGGCGGTCGCGGCTGGCCCGCCGGAGCGGCGAGCGTTGGATCGCCGGGCTCGTCGAGCGGGTCCGCGCCGGCCGGCTCGAGCCGCCCGAGGGGAGCGCGCTGCGCGTCGTCGCCCTGCACCAGAACCTGGAGGGGCAGCCGCTGCACCCACGCGTCGCCGCGGTGGAGGTGCTCAACGTGCTGCGGCCGACCGTGGCGGTCGCGGTGTTCATCACCCTCGCCGCCCACGCGCTTCACCTGCATTCGGAGTGCCGGCGGAGGCTCCAGGCCGGCGAGGCGGGCTACGCCGACCTCTTCGTGCAGGAGGTGCGCCGGTTCTACCCGTTCTTCCCGGCCGTCATGGCGCGCACGCGGCGCGGGTTCGAGTGGCAGGGTTACCGGTTCCCCAAAGGCGTTCGGGTGATGCTCGACCTTTACGGCACCGACCACGACCCCCGGAGCTGGGACGCGCCGGACGAGTTCCGCCCTGAGCGGTTCCGGACGTGGGACGGGAGCCCCTTCGACTTCATCCCGCAGGGCGGCGGAGACCACCACCAGGGCCACCGCTGCCCGGGCGAGTGGATCACAATCGAGCTCATGAAGGTGGCGGTGGACTTTCTGGCGCGGCGCATCGCCTACGACGTGCCGGACCAGGACCTGCGGATCGAGCTGTCGAGGCTCCCGGCCCTGCCGCGGAGCCGGTTCGTGATCAGCAACGTGCGATCGAGTTCTTGACCGCCGTGAAGATGGTTGGTGCGGGCTGCGCTCCGGTCACGACCCCTCCCGACGCCCTCGGTAGAGCGAGATCGAGCCGGTGGGCGTCGGGACGATGGCCGTCTCGGCCACGTCGCGAAAGCTGGCGCCGCGCATCAGGTCGGGCAGGATCCCGCGCGCGTTGGGCTCGGTGTCAGCGCGCCCGTCGAGGAGCTGGACGTGCCAGAACAGCCAGCGCATGAGGCGCGTCCGCTGCAGCCCGTAGTCGGCGATGTGGATCTCGCCGCCCGGCGCCAGCGCGGCGTGCATCGCCGCGAGGCCGGCCGCCTTCCCGGCGAGAGGCACCTGGTGGAAAACCAGGCTGGAGACCACCTTGGCCGCGCGGCGGCCCGCGAGCAGCGCGGCGGCGTCCTCGGCGAAGCCCTGCAGGAGCTCGACCGCGAGGCCAGCCGCCGCGGCCTTCACCGCCGCGCGCCGGAGCACCTCCGGGTCGGGGTCGATCCCGACGAGGACGGCCCCGGGCGCCGCGCGGCCGAGCAGCACGAGCAGCGAGCCCGTGCCGCAGCCGACGTCCACAATGAGCTGGCCCGCAGCCGGTCGGATCTGCTCGACGAGGAGGCCCCGCCAGCGACGCTCCCGGGTGCCGAAGGCGATCCCGGCGTCGTAGAGCGGCGTGAGCCACCGGACGCCCGCGGCGGGGGTGAAGCTGCCCGGCCGCTGATCTACAGAGGGGGACGTGGCCGCTCTCCTCGGCTGTCGTCCACCGAGCTAGCATCCGGCGGGGACCGCCGGCCAGGCTGGCCGCGCTGCACGTGCACGGGCCGGGGATCGCCGCCTGCGCCGGTCATCCCACGCGCCTATGCGCCCGCGGGCGGGTCAGCCGCCCGGGACGCTGCCGGTCGAGAACATCGAACGTGGCCGCGGCCGGGTTCCGCCTCGGGAAGTCCGATGACCCTTCGACCGGTTCCGGTCGATCACTCTGGCACCACTGGACACCCTCATGGGGGGTCGTCACGGGAAGATAGCGGAATGCCGCATCGTCGAGGTGTTGGCCGTCGCCGAGTTGTAGTGGCGTGGTAGAACGCTGACGGAAGTCAAGACGTCTGAGCCGTAGCTCGCCACTTCCATCAACGCCTCCTGGCTCAACTTTGCCCGCTGCCAATCTCCCGCTCGCTGAATGCCCAAGGACACTCACGAGCCGAGCATCATGCTCTCCGGATGCTCATGCCCCCAGCCGTTCATAACGTCCGCCATCTGATGAGGCTCGATGGAGACCAGGCGCGGTTCGGCATCGTCATTGAACTGGCCCATACCTGAGCTGAACTCGTTCCTGTTACCGCCGGGATCGAGGATGTACGCATAGTTGTTCGTCCCGAAGCCGGTCGACCGTCCGAGACCCACGTTGTGGCGCCCCGGTCCGAACTCCCACCTCAGGCGGTGATCCATGAGCCGGTCGGACAGGCGGAAGTAGTGGTTGCCATCCTCGACCGAGAAGGCGACGTGATGCAGTCGATCCGTCGGTCTGAAAGCGCGCGTGTAGGCAATGTCATGGTCATAGGCGGATGACCGCAGCCAAACCGCCGCGACCCTGCCCCCCACGGCGACGCTGAACGAGAACTTGAAGCCGATCAAGGCCAGGAAGCTCTGCATCACCCGCGGATCGACCTCACCGGTTATGTTGATGTGGTCCATCCCGCAAGGCGCGTGCGAGCCCTTTGAGGCGAAGCTGGTGACTCCGGCCCTGCGACCGGCGTCGCCGACCGCAAGGCGCATCGAGTGCCCGGACGGGGTCGTGAAGGCCAAGGCCGGGCCTTCACCCGGTCGGCTTCCTCCGCCCGTTCTCCCGTGGGCGACGTTCTCGCTCGACAAGATGGCCGCCACGCGATCGAGATCGTCTTTGTCGTCGACCCCGAAGGTGAAGTCCCGAATCCCAGAGCCACCCCGGACCAGGGTAAGCTCACCGACCTCTCCCTGACATGAGAGGTGTACGTGATCGTCGGTTCTCTCGAGAACCTTCATGCTCAGGACATCGACATACCAAGCCAATGCCTTGCCGAGGTCTGGCGTGAATATCGCTGCGTGGTCCAGCCTGTTGATGGCCATGACTTCTCTCCTGGGCAGGTCGTTGGTTCTGCGGCTGCGTGCCGTTGATTGCGGCTGGGCGAGGGCTTGGCCTTGCGCAGCCGCAAGCAGAGCGCCTGCTGCGATGCCGCCGAGGACCGAGCGCCGAGAGGGGTTCTCTGGATCTGACATGGCGGCGGCCTCCTTCCGCGTGAGCCGCCGGATCATGAGACCGATCGGGCGGCGTCGATTGCGTGCAGCCTATCTAGTCGGTGCATGCCCCTTGCGGGATCGATGAAAATGCGATTGTCTTCATCGGCACGGGTGATGGATTTTGATCGGCAGCCTCACGCTCGACCAACTCCGCGTCCTGGTGGCGATCGCCGATGCAGGCAGCTTCTCTGCGGCCGGCCGGATGCTCCGCCGCGCCCAGTCGGCAATCAGCCAGGCCGTGGCGACTCTCGAGGCGACACAGGGCGTGCTGCTGTTCGACCGGAGCGGTCACCGGCCGGCCCTGACCGAGACCGGGCGCGTGCTCGTGCAGCAGGCGCGGCTGGTGCTGGGCAGCGCCGCCCGGTTCGAGGCGGTGGCGGCGGGCACGCGCGCCGGCCTGGAGCCGGAGCTCGCGGTCGCGATCGATCCCCTGGTGCCAACCGCGCCGCTGATCGAGAGCCTGCGCGCTTTGAGCGAGACCTTCCCCCACCTTCCGGTCAGCTTCTCGACCGAGGGGCTCGGGGGATCGCTCCGGCGCCTGCGGAGCGGCTCGGCCGCGTTGGCGATCTGCCTCCTGCTTCCCGCCGTGCCCGAGGACGTCGCCGCCTATCCGTTGCTCCGCATCGGCATGCAGGCGGTCGCCGCGCCCGGGCATCCGCTCGCCTCGCTCGGGCGCCCGGCGACCCGGAGCGACCTGGAGCTCCACGTCCAGCTCGTGCTGTCGGATCCGGTGGATCCGCACAGCGGCAACTACGGCCTTTCGAGCGGGCGGCTGTGGCGTTTCGTCGACCTTGGACGGCGGATGGACTTCCTCCTGGCCGGCTTCGGCTGGTGCCGCATGCCCGAGCACCTCGTCACCGGTCCGATCGCGGCGGGACAGCTGACGGCGATCCGCATCGAGGAGGACCCGACGCCGCGCGAGGGGCTAACGATCCATGCGGCCCACGAGCGTGATCGCGCGCTCGGGCCCGCCGGGCGCTGGCTGCTCGACGAGCTGAGGCGCCGTCTGTGCCCATGAGGGCGAGACGGCTCGGGGAGCGTCACAGCACTCCTCGCGTCCGGCCTACCGCGTGCCGCGCCATGCTCGGCCGTGGCGTCCGCGCCGGCGCCAGTCCTGCGCTGCAGCCGCCTCCGACGCGCGCGGCCCGGTGCCCGCCAGCACGCTCCCGCGTTGGTGCGCATCGCCAGCGTCAGATTGTCAGTGCCTGTGCGGCGCGGCGGCGCCCTCTTACTGCCCGCCGCCGTGGCGCTTGCCGCGGTGCCCGGCCAGGGGCGTGCCCAGACCGCGCCGGCAGCCTCCCCGCTCCGCGTGATGCGCAGTCCCGGCTGCGGCTGCTTCAAGGGCTGGGCGGACCACCTGCGGGCGGCCAGCTTTGCGGTGGCGGTTGAGGACACGCTGGACCCCGACGCGGCGCGGCGCGCCGCCGGCGTCCTCGAGAACCTGGCGGGGTCAGGCCGGTATGGCTCCGGTAAATCGCATGAACGGTCGATGCGGCCCCTCGCCGAAGGCGATCACGTCGTAGGTGTCGGCGGCTTGGCCCGGCACCTCCATGCCCGGCGAGCCGACCGGCATCTCCGGCACCGCCAAGCCCCGCACGCCGGCGGGGCGTTCGGCCAGCAGGCGCCGGATCGCGGCGGCTGGCACATGGCCTTCAAGCGCGAAGCCCTCGACCTCCCCGGCATGGCAGGAGAGCAGGTCGGCCGGCGTGCCGAGCCGCCGGCGCACCGGGGCGACCGACCGCACGACCTGGTCATCCACGGCGAAACCCTCCGCGCGCAGGTGCGCCACCCAGCCGGAGCAGCACCCGCAGTTCGGGTCGCGCCAGACGGCGACGCGCGTCGCGCGCTGTGCGATCGCCGGGACGGGCAAGGCCGCGAGCGCGGCGAGCAGGATGCGACGTGGCGTCATGACGTCCTCCATTCAGCCAGCGCGCTGGTAACCGCGCAACTGGTCGTAGCGCGCCACCTGCTCCTCCGCGAGGAGTGATCGGGTCGCGACGTGGGGGACGAGGTCGACCGCCCGCACCGAAGCCGCGGCCGCCCCGACCCGCGCCGTCGCCTGCGTGATCGTCTCTGGCGTCGCGCGGCGTTCCGCGAAGAGCCGGTCGAGGGCGCGCTCGGCTTCGATCAGCCGCTTCCCGGCGGCGACCACATCGTGGCGCGTAATGCTCCGGCGCATGCATCGGGCCGGGATAGCTGTTCAGCTCGGCCGCGAGCGTAAGGCCCCTGCCGCGTCCAGCACGGAGGTAGGCGACCTCCTGCGTGGAGAGCGCCTTGATCTCGCGAGCTTCGAAGCCCTCATAGCTATCGGCGGGGTCAGTGGGCCGATGGCTGTCGCAATGCTGGGCGAGGGCAGGCGTCGCGGCGCACACCATGACGATCGCGAACGGCGGCAGGCGCATACTGAGGCCTTTCTGGGTGGCATGTGCTGCGAGCCTTCACCTTCCCATGGGAAGAAGTGAAGCAGCCCTTTCGTCAGCCTCCGAACGCCGCGTCGCTCAGCAACTTGATGTTGAGCCCGACGATCACCGCGGCGATCAGCCAACCCAGCGCGAGCTGCCATGTCGGCGCCGCCAGCGCGCCGAAGCGCTTCTTGTCGGAGGCGAACATCATCAACGGGATGACTGCGAAGGGCAGCTGCACCGACAGGATCACCTGGCTGAGGATCAGCAGCTGCGCCGTGCCCGAAGCGCCATAAATCCAGGTGACGATGACGGCCGGGATGATCGCGATCAGCCGCGTCACCAGCCGCCGCAACACGGGCGGCAGGCGGAAGCGCAGGAACCCCTCCATCACCACCTGTCCGGCCAGCGTCGCCGTCACCGTCGCGTTCAGCCCGCAGAGCAGGAGCGCGATCGCGAAGAGCTTGGCGGCTAGGACGCTGCCAAGCAGCGGTGCCATCAGCTTGTAGGCATCGCCGATCTCAGCGATCTCCGTCTCGCCGACGGTGTGGAAGGTCGCCGCAGCGGTGATCAGGATGGCCGAGTTGATGAAGAGCGCGAGCGTCAGCGCGATGGTGCTGTCGAGGGTGGCGAAGCGTATCGCCTCCCGCTTGCCCGGCTCGTCCTGTTTCCAGGCGCGCGACTGCACGACGGCGGTGTGCAGGTACAGGTTGTGCGGCATCACCGTCGCGCCGATGATGCCCATGGCGATGTAGAGCTGCGTCTCGTTCGTCACGATGGAGACGGCCGGGATATAGCCGCGCAGCACCGCTCCCCATTCCGGGTCGGCAAGCGCGATCTGGACCACGAAGGCGCCGAAGATCAGCACGATGAAGCCGAAGATCAGCGCCTCCAGCCAGCGCACGCCCTTGTTCTGCAGCCAGAGGATGAGGAAGGCGTCGAAGGCCGTCAGGATCACACCGTAGAGCAGCGGGATGCCGAACAGCAGCTCCAGCGCGATGGCGGTGCCGATCAGCTCCGCCAGGTCCGTCGCGCAGATCGCGACCTCGGCGAAGAACCAGAGCGGGTAGGCCACCGGCCTCGGGAAGCGGTCGCGGCAGAGCTGGGCGAGGTCGCGGCCCGTCACGATGCCGATCCGGGCGCAGAGCGCCTGGAGCAGGATCGCCATCAGCGAGGAGGTCAGCGCGACCGCGAGCAGCGTGTAGCCGAAGGCCGAGCCGCCGGCGAGCGAGGTTGCCCAGTTGCCGGGGTCCATGTAGCCGACGGCGACGAGGTAGCCCGGCCCCATGAAGGCGAAGAGCTTGCGGAGGAAGCCGCCAGCATTCGGCACGCGGACGCTTCGATAGACCTCCGGCAAGCTGGGTGGACCGGCAGCAGCCGGTGCGGCGACTGCCGTCTCCGAAGGCGGGGTCATGCGACACCTCCAAAATTTAGCCTAGGCTAAGTATTGTCTATGCCACTATCAAGCCTTCGCTGCCGGAACCCCATATCCCCCTCATGCGACGCGCCCTCGCTGAACGCCCCTTGCCCTCCGCCGACGACCACGCCGCCCGCTTCGCGCGCCAGCGCGAAGCCGACCGTACGGCCACCGCGGAGGATTACGTGGAACTGATCGCTGACCTCCTGCGGGAGGAAGGCGAGGCCCGTGCCGTGGACCTCGCGCGCCGCATGGGCGTGTCCCAGGCCACCGTCACCGCGACGATCGGCCGCCTTCAGCGCGACGGGCTGGTGGAGACGAAGCCCTACCGCGGCCTGTTCCTGACGGAAGAGGGCGGGCGCCTAGCCGCGGCGGCGAAGGCCCGGCACGACCTGGTAGTGCGCTTCCTGCTCGCGCTCGGCCTCGACCACGAGACGGCCGAGGCGGACGCCGAGGGGGTTGAGCATCACGTCAGCGAGAAGGCGCTGAAGGCCTTCGCGCGCTTCCTCGCCGATCGGGAGACGCCGGGTAGATGAGCGACGCCTTCAGCATCGGCGACCTCTCCCGCGCCACAGGCGTGAAGGCGACGACGATCCGCTTCTACGAGGCCGCGGGCCTGCTGCCGCTGCCGGGCCGCACCGAGGGCGGCCATCGGGTCTATGCGCGCGCGCATCTCGACCGCCTCGGCTTCATCCGCCACGCCCGCGAGCTCGGCTTCGCGATGGAGGACATCCGCGAGCTGCTGCGCCTGGCCGACGCCGCGCCGGGCGCGCCCTGCGAAGGCGCCGATGCCATCGCCCGCCGCCACCTCGCCGGCGTGCGCGAGCGGCTGGCGCGGCTGCGCTCGCTGGAGGCGGAGCTGGAGCGCATGGCGGCCTGCCACAACGGCCGCGTCGCGGGGTGCCGCGTCATTGAGGTGCTGGCCGATGCGGAGCACGGGCACTGCGCCGATCCGACCCATGGGGGAGCCAGCGAAAGGAGCTGAAGGTCAGGTTTTCAACCCGTCGAACCCCGGGGCCGCCGGCGATGCCGCTGTGGCCCGCGCCCTCGTCGAGCCGGTCGTCGCCCTCGCGGCCGAGCATGTTGTCGGCCGCCGCGCCGCCGTAGAGGGTATCGTCCCCCGCCCCGCCATCCACCAGGTCCCGGCCCTCGTTGCCGGAGAGCAGGTTCCCGTCCTCGTCGCCGCGGAGGACGTCGTCCTCCGGCCCGCCGCCGATCTCGTCGGTGCCACCTTGGCCGAAGGAGTGGTCGAAAGCCTCGCTGCCGCCGATGACGTCCGCCTCGGACCCGCCGACGGCGATGCGGTAGGTGCGTTCGCCGGCTTCGAAGTCGAAGCTCAGACCGCCATCGGCGAGCCTCTGATCGGCCCGGTCGTCCGACGAGGCATCGGGGACACCTCCGCTGTTATCTTGCTTGCGCAACATGCTACTCTCCTGGTTGACGAGAGGCGGATCCGCCGCCTCGGCGGTGGTTCGGCGGCCAGGACGACATGTGCTGGACGCCGGGGACGAAGAACGGAGCCGAAAGCACTGTGCGGGCCGGCCTCTGGGGTGCGTGGGTTTCGGCAGGATCCCGATCGGATCCCATCGTCGGGCCTGGGCCGATCAGGTTACTGGCGGCGGACCGCGACGGGGGTGGCGCGCAGGCGCGAGGAGCCCTCGGCGGGTCCGCCGGCGCGGCGGTGCCCGAAGCACCTGTCAGGCGGCGTCAGGTGAGATACGGTGACCGGACGCGCCCGAGCCGTCCGCGGTTCAGGCGGCGATGCTGCGCAGCGCCTCGGCGCAGGCCTTCTCGCAGCGGCGGCAGGACTCGGCGCAGATCCGACAATGCTCGTGGTGGCCGGCGTGGCGCTCGCACTCGGTGCCGCAGAGGCGGCAGGCCGTCTCGCAGGCCATCAGCATCTGGCGGATCACCTCCTCGTTGGAGCCGGTCCGCCGCGTCGCGACCGACCCGGTGGTGGCGCAGACATCGGCGCAGTCCAGATTGAGGCGGATGCACTGCGTGAGCTGCGCGACCATCTGCTCGCCGAGGCAAGCATCGGCGCAGGAGGTGCAAGTCTGCGCGCAGGAGTAGCACTCCTCGATGCAGCGGATCAGGGCGTCGTTGGTGTTGCCTTTCACGTGCGGGTGCGTGCTGATCATCTGTTGGGCGTGCATGCTCGTCTCCGGAATGGTGGAATGGCCAAGATCTTCGCGATGCGCGATGGCTGAGCCGCGGGCGCAGGGCGCAGGCTGGCCGGGAGCCGAACACCTTGCCTGCTGCCGAGGTTCGTTCCGGCAAGGCAGCCACAGGGGGCGAAGGCTGTTCGAACTGCATCATTTTATGACGGAACCCGCCGGCCCCCGCGACAATCAGTTCGGGCCGATGTTCAGCCGGTGTGCCGGCGGTGAGCGAATGCCGTTGTCGGAGCAGGCCTGCTTATCGCTGCGGCGCCGCGCAATCACGCGCGCGACTGCGAACGATGCATGCTGACGGGCGGCACTCCGTTCTGCCGTGCCGCCACCAGAGGCGCCGAGCGAGGCCATCCAATGGCACTCGATGCAGCACGCGAAGGTGCGATCGCCAGTATGACCGCGTCCTGTAGATGTGCCGCATCGCCGGGGCGCTGATCGGAGCGGGAGCCGAGCTTGACTTTCGCAGGGCGGGAAGGTGGAGCCTGCCCCTAGGATCTGACCGCCCGGTCGCGCGATGAAGCGCCAGCCGGGCCGAGCGGAGGCGAGCCGGCATGCACAGACACCCGACGAGTGAAGCGCAGGGCGAGCATGGCCATCACCCTGGCCAGGGCCACCATCACCGGGACGCCACAGCGGCTGCGGCGGGGAAGATTAAGGACCCCGTCTGCGGTATGGATGTGGACCCGCATGCAACGCCCCATCGCGCGGAGCATGTGGGCCAGCCCTTCTACTTCTGCTCGGCGGGATGCCGGTCGAAGTTCGTCGCCGACCCGGCACGCTACCTTGGCGGGCCGGATGCGCCGAAGCTTCGCGCCGAACCTGTCGCCCCGAGCACAATCTACACCTGCCCGATGCACTCCCAGGTGCGGCAGATCGGCCCTGGCAGCTGCCCGATCTGCGGCATGGCGCTCGAGCCGGAGATGGTGACCACCGAAGCCGGGCCGAACCCGGAGCTGGTGGACTTCACCCGGCGCTTCTGGATCGGCCTCGCGCTCACCCTGCCGGTGCTCGTGCTCGCGATGGGCCTGCACCTGCTCGGGCTCGACTCCCTGATCGACCGCTCCACCTCGAACTGGCTGCAACTCCTGTTCGGCACGCCCGTCGTGCTCTGGTCGGGCTGGCCCTTCTTCCAGCGCGGCTGGTGGTCGGTCGTGAACCGCAGCCTCAACATGTTCACGCTGATCGCGCTCGGCGTCGGCGTCGCCTGGCTCTACAGCATGGTCGCGACGCTCGCGCCCGGGGTCTTCCCGCCGACCTTCCGTGGCCCGGACGGCTCGGTCGCCGTCTACTTCGAGGTCGCGACGGTGATCGTGGTTCTCGTGCTCCTCGGCCAGGTGCTGGAGTTGCGCGCGAGGGAGCGGACTGGCGGCGCCATCCGCGCCCTGCTGAACCTCGCCCCCGACGTGGCGCGGCGCATCCGCGTGGATGGCACAGAGGAGGAGGTGCCGCTCGCCGCCGTCGCGGTCGGCGACCGGCTGCGCGTCCGTCCGGGCGACAAGGTGCCGCTCGATGGCGAGGTGCTGGAGGGCGGCAGCAACATCGACGAGAGCATGGTCACCGGCGAGCCGGTGCCGGTGCGCAAGGGCCCCGGCGCCCGCGTCATCGGCGGCACGCTCAACGGCCAGGGCGCCTTCGTCATGCGTGCCGACCGCGTGGGCCAGGACACGATGCTGGCGCGGATCGTGCAGATGGTCGCGCAGGCCCAGCGCTCGCAGGCGCCGATCCAGCGCATGGCGGACAAGGTTTCGGGCTGGTTCGTGCCGGTGGTGGTCGTGATTGCCGTCGTCTCCTTCATCGCCTGGCTGGTCTGGGGACCCGACCCGCGTGCGGCCTACGCGGTCGTGGCCGCGGTGACGGTACTGATCATCGCCTGTCCCTGCGCGCTCGGCCTGGCGACGCCGATGTCGATCATGGTCGGCGTCGGGCGCGGCGCGCAGGCAGGCGTGCTGATCAAGAACGCCGAGGCGCTGGAACGGCTCGAGGGCATAGATACGCTGGTGGTGGACAAGACCGGTACGCTGACGCAGGGCCGCCCCGAGGTGGTGGCGGTGGCGCCCGCCGACGGCTTTGCAGAGGCCGAGTTGCTGCGCCTGGCCGCGGGCCTGGAGCGGCCGAGCCAGCACCCGCTGGCCGAGGCGGTGGTGAGGGCAGCGGAAGCGCGCGGCCTCGTCATCCCGCCGGTCGAGGAGTTCGACGCGCCGGCCGGGCGCGGCGTGACCGGCGCGGTCGAGGGGCGGCGTGTCGCGGTGGGCAATCGGCGGCTGATGGAGGAGCTGGGCGTGGACGCCGCGGCGCTCGCGCCCGAGGCCGAGCGCCTGCGCAGCGAAGGCGCGACGGCCTTCTTCGTCGCGGTGGACGGCCGCCCGGCCGGCATCGTCGCCGTCGCCGATCCGGTGAAGGAGTCGACAGCGGCCGCGCTCGCCGGCCTCGCCGGGGAGGGCGTCCGGGTTCTCATGCTGACCGGCGACAATCGCACCACGGCCGAGGCGGTGGCAAAGCGGCTCGGTATCGCCGAGGTCGAGGCGGAGGTGCTGCCCGAGGACAAGCAGAGGATCGTCCAGCGGCTACGGGAGGAGGGCAGGCGCGTCGCGATGGCGGGGGACGGCGTGAACGATGCGCCCGCGCTCGCCGCGGCGGAGGTGGGCATTGCGATGGGCACCGGCACGGACGTCGCGATCGAGAGCGCCGGTGTGACGCTGCTCGGCGGCGACCTGACGGGCATCCTCCGCGCACGGCGGCTATCGCACCTCGTGATGCGCAACATCCGCCAGAACCTGTTCTTCGCCTTCGCCTACAACGCTGCCGGCGTTCCGGTCGCCGCGGGGGTGCTCTACCCCTTCTTCGGGATCCTGCTCTCGCCGGTGATCGCGGCGGCGGCGATGGCGCTCTCCTCGGTCAGCGTGGTCGCCAATGCGCTCAGGCTGCGGGCGACCCAACTCGGCTGAGGCGATTGCGTCGGCGCGTCCGCCCTCTGGCTCCACAGGGCTCGAGAGGGCGCCAGCCGCTCGGCGGATCGCGGGGAGCGGGCCGAAGATCGCGACGGCCTGCTGCACCGCGAGGCGGGCCTGGTCTTCGAGGTCGGGGAGAGCCTCAGGGGGGGTATTGCGGGCCACCTGGGCTGCCGGTCCGATCCGCGGACAGATCATCGCGGCGGCGAGGTCGGGCTGCCGACATGAGCGGACATGCGTCGGAGGGAGTTCCTACAGCGACAGCCCGACTGGCGTCATCTTGCCACGGACGCGGACAGCGGGACCGCCGCCCCCGCCTCCGGCCCGCATCACGTCAGCTGCCGCCGGACGAACCACGCCACGAGCGGCGGCAGCAGGATCCACTGCAGCACCGGCGAGAGCCCGACCCCGAGCAGCGGGATGACCGGCATGGCCTCCGCGTACTCCCATCGCCCGAGCGGGCCCGTGGCCAGCCACTCCAGCACCAGCGTGATCGCCACACCGATGGTGATGAACCCGGCGAGCTGACCGGTGCTCGGGGCGAGGATCCAGCGCCGCGTCCCCGCCATCGCGGCGACGCCCCAGAAGGCCACCACCGCGATGACGGCGTCGCCCAGGGTGGCGCTCGTGCAGACCTTGATGGCCTCCCAGTGCGGCGCCGGGGCCATGCTGCGGAACAGCGGCACCTGCAGGAACTCCCAAGGGTAGTTCAGCAGGAAGGCGAACACCGCCACGTTCGCCGCGGGCGCCTCGAGGAGGAGGCGGAAGGGACCGGGCGGCCGGGCGGGAGCATGGCTCCGATCGGGGGGGCGGCCCACGGGCGTCACGGGGCGGCGCCTGGATCGGAGGACCCGGCGTCCGGCGTCCCGCTCGGCCATGGGTCGGCGCCCGCAGCCCGCCGCGCCCGCCCCTCGTACATGAAGGTCATCGGCTTCGGTCCCTTGCCGAGGTGCCCGGAGCGGAGCTCTATCACATCGAAGCCGGCCTCGCGCAGCATGCGGTCCACGGGATTGTCGAGGTGGCAGCTGATCCGGGCCCAGAGGGGATCGAGGTGGTGCTGCCAGGCGGCGACCCCCGGCTCCGGCGCGAGCCCGTGCTCGACGAAGAGGAGCTCCCCCCCGGGCCTGAGCACGCGGCGCACCTCGCCGAGGCCGGCGCGGGCGTCGGTGAGACTGCAGAGCGTCCAGGCCATCACGACGGTGTCCACGCTGCCCTCCGCGAGCGGGATCGCCTCGGCCGCCGCCCGGACGAGGTGGACGGGGAAGGCGAGGTGGGCGGCCAGGGGCGCGGCGCGGCGCAGCAGTTCCGCCGAGGGGTCGAGCCCGACCACCGCCTCGACGCCGGGGCCGTAGAGCGGCAGGTTCAGCCCCGAGCCGATGCCGACCTCGAGCACGCGCCGTCGCGCGGGCCGGACCAGCCGCCCGCGGTAGGGCGCGAGATCCTCGGCGCGCATGGTCCAGTCGATCAGGCGCGGCAGGATCCAGCGGCCGTAGATGCCCATGGCTCCGCTCCGCGCCGCCTACCGGGTCCGACGTTCGGCTGGGTGCCGGCGGCCCGGGTCAGCCGCCCGCGATGCCCTTGACGACCTTGCCGGTGCCGCCGCAGTTCGGACAATCCTGGCCCTGGATGCGGCCGGTGCCCCCGCACTCGGGGCAGATGTCCTCGCCGGTACCCGGCGTCCCCGGGGGCGCGTCGTCGCCCGGGTAGGAGCCGGCGACGTCCGGCAGCCGCGGGTCGGTGGTGCCCTGGCGCTTCCGCTCCGCCATTCCCGCCTCCTCTAACCTTTGGATGCCCCGCCAACGCCCCGGCCGCGCCCCCCGTTGCGGCGGCCGGCAGGCCTCCGCCTGGTCGGAGGCCCGGGTGCGTCGGCACCAAACCCCTGGCGCCGGGCGACGTTGCCCGCCAGGGAGCCGGGAGCGAGGCATGGACCAGGTCTGGCAGGCGCTGCTGACAGGCGCGGGCATGCTGTGGAAGGCGCTCTGGGCGCTGGTCTTCGGCTACGTGATCTCGGCCGGCATCCAGGTGGTGGTCACGCGCGAGCAGATGGCCAAGGCGCTCGGCGAGCGAGGCGGCGCTGGCGGGCTTCTTCGGCTTCGTCTCCTCCTCCTACTCCTTCGCCGCGCTCGCCGCCTCGCGCTCGGTGCTGGTCAAGGGCGCGCGCCCGGTCAACGCCATCGCCTTCCTGATTGCCTCGACGAACCTGGTGATCGAACTCGGCATCGTGTGGCGGCGGGGATCAGGCAACTCTCTCCTTCCTCGCGGTGCTCGAGAACGCAGCCGTTGCGCCGGTGGTGGCCTTCTTCACCTTCATCGGCTCGATGGGCAACGTGCCGCTCGTCGCAATGCTGTGGTCGCGCGAGGTCTCCTTTGCCGGCGTGATGAGCTTCCTGGGCGCCGACCTCGTGGCGGCCACGGTGGTCTGGGTACACGCCAAGTACTACGGCTGGCGCTACGCCGCCTACCTCTCGCTGCTCCTCTACGTGTGCATGGTCGCGGCCGGGATCACGGTGCACTACCTGTTCGCGCTCGTCGGCGGGATCCCGGAGCAGCGGCCGGAGCTGCGCGAGATGGTGCGCTTCGCGGTGGACCACACGCTCTTCCTGAACCTCGCCTTCCTCGCCCTGGCCGCCTGGCTGGTCTGGCTGCAGTCCGGCCCGGGCGGCGGCCAGGGGCAAGCGGCAGCGGGAGCGTCGCACGCGCGCGGGTAGCGCGGCGGCAGGTGGAACAGCACCGGCCAGGAGGCGTTCCCGGCCGTGGGCCTACGGGACAGGGTGAGGCGCTCGGGCGCGTGTCGAACCGGAGCCGAGACGATGAGGAGGACGAAGACCATGCCGAAGACGACGATCGCAGCCGCGGCGCTGCTCGGTGTCCTGGCCGCGTCGGGCGGCGCCCACGCCCAGGGCACGGGGCAGCAGCCCACGCCCGGCCAGGCGCAGCAGGTCCCTGGCGCGCAGATGCCCATGCCCGGCATGCAGGGCGGCGGCATGATGCAGCAGGGAATGCCGATGATGCAGGGGCAGGGCGGGATGATGATGGCCGGCTGCCCGATGATGCAGCGCATGGCGTCGCTGGATGGGCGCGTGCGGCGCCTCGAGGAGCGCGCGGGCATCCCGGTGCCGGCGCAGCCCGGCGGGGCCGCGGGTGCCGCGCCGGGCTCGGCGCCGACGCGGTAGGGCCGGCTTGGCCGCCGTCGAGCCGCCGCGCGCCGCGGGCGAGACTGCGGCCTCCCGAGGGGGCGTCGCGGTGGCCATGGACGGCGGCGCCTGGCTGCGGGCGCTGCGCGTCTATCTTCCCGCGATCCTGGTCGGCAACCTGGCCTGGGAGGCGGCGCACCTGCCCCTCTACACGCTCTGGCGGACCGGGACCGCCGGCGAGCGGATCTTCGCGGTGCTGCACTGCACCGGCGGCGACCTGCTGATCGCGCTCTCTGCGCTCGCCGTCGCCCTCCTCGTCGCGGGCGACGGCGCCTGGCCCGCGGTGGGCCACCGCCGGGTCGCCGGGCTCGCCGTGGCCGGCGGCGTAGCCTACACCGCCTTCAGCGAATGGCTGAACGTCGAGGTGCGCCGCTCCTGGGCCTACGCCGAGGCGATGCCGCTCCTGGTACTGCCGGGCGGCTTCGAGCTCGGCCTCTCGCCGGTCCTGCAGTGGCTCGTGGTTCCGACGGCCGCGCTCTGGTTGGCGCGGCGCCGGGCCCTCCGGCCGCGGGGTGGCGGCGAGACTCCTGCCCCACGTCCGATTCGTTGACGAGGGCAGTCCGCTCGGCCCCTGGACCTGGCACTTGGCTGCGGCGAGGGCCTTGACGCGCCCGTCGCGCGACTTGCGCCCCTGCGGCCTGCCGCCGTCGCCGTTGAAGCTGCCACCGACGCCGAGACCTCATCGCCGCCGATGAAGGCGGTGCCGTCGACCGAAGGCGACGACTGGCGGTGGTCACTGCCAAGCGCGCCATCTCTTCGGGGCTTGCCCGGCGAGGCGGCCTCCGGCCCGGTCGCCGTACGCCAGTCGCGCGGCGGCGGGCCGACATCCCCCGCCAGCTCTGCCGCCGGGCCTCTACAGCATGTAGCCGAGGTCGGAGGCGCCCGACGGATAGGCGAACATCGTGTCCTTCAGCGCCTTCGCCGTCAGCCCGTGGCGGATCGCCAAGGCGAACAGGTTGACGACCTCATCGGCGTGCGGGCCGACGAGATGGGCGCCGAGGATGCGCTCCGTCCCGTCCTCGACCAGCACCTTGAAGCCGTAGACCGGCTCGGCCGCCTGCCGGGCCGTGAACCAGTCGGAGACCCTCTGCGTCTGCATGCGGAACTTGAGCCCTCTCCGCCGCGCCTCCGACTCGCCCAGGCCGACGGCCGCGATGGGCGGGATCGTGAAGGCCACGCTCGGCACGCCGCGATAGTCGGGCTTGTGCCGGTTGCCCTCCAGCAGGTTCCCGGCCACGACCCTGGCGTCGTGGCTCGAAACGGGCGTGAGCGGCGGCCCCGAGCCGGCGGCGTCGCCCGCCGCGTACACGGCCGGATTGGACACGCTTTGCAGATACTCGTTGAGCTGCAACTGGTCGTCCTTCACCGCCACCCCGGCGGCATCCAGGCTGAGGCCGTCGAGGGCGGGTACGCGGCCCGCCGCATGCACGACCAGATCCGCCTCGACCGCCAGGGCCTTTCCCTCCGACGAGGCTTTCACCCGGTATCCGGTCCCGGCCCTCTCGACGCCTTCGACGGCGGTTCCGGTCCGCACGTCGACGCCGATCCCCCGGAACTTCTCCATGAGCCAGCCGACCAGTTCCGGTTCGAACCGCGGCAGCATGCGCCCGCCCCGTTGCAGCACCGTGACCTGCGCCCCGGCCCGCGCCGCGATGTGCGAGAACTCGGCTGCGATGTAGCCACCGCCGACCATGACGATCCGCTTCGGCAGGACGCGGAGGGCGAGGAACTCCTCGTTCGTGATCAGGTGCTCCTCGCCGGGAAAGCCGAGCGTCGCCGGCCTTGCCCCCGTGGCGATCAGGATGTGCCGGGCCTCGAGCGCTGTCCCCTCGACCTCGACTCCATTGCGGCCCGTGAATCGGGCCTGTCCATGGAAGGCGGCGATGCCCTTCCCGGCATAGCTCTCCTCGTGCTTCCGCGGGACAGCCTCGGTAAAGCTGCGCTTGAAGGCGATCAGTTCCGGCCAGTCGATGCGCGGCGCACCGGCGACGCCCTTGCCGCGCATTCGCCGGGCGTGGTCGATGGCCGAGGCCCCGCCGACCAGCATCTTCTTCGGGTCGCAGCCGCGCAGCGCGCAGGTGCCGCCGAAGGGCCGGCAATCGGCCACGGCCACCCTCCAGCCCGCCGCGCGGCACCGCATGGCCGCGACCCGCGCCGCCGTGCCGGTGCCGAGGACGATCAGATCGAATTTCCTGGCCATGGCGCGCCACCTATGAGGTTGCGCAACAGGGCCCGGCTGCCGCACCCGGCAGGCGGACCTCCTGCACCGGCGGGCACGGCACATCGCCGAACGAGCAGAACACGCAGCAATCGCCAGGATGCGGCCGCAGCACCGTGCCGCAGCCCTTGCAGTCGTAGAAGAACTGGCAGGCGTCGGTCGGCATGGTCTCGGTCTCCTGCCGGCCGCATGCCGGACAGGTGATCTTCGAGCGCAACTCCATCAAACCCGTTCCTTCCCTTCTGTGGCACAGGAGCAGCGTCCACGCCGCGATTCCGGAAAAATCGTCCAAGGCTGGTGGCCTTGATCGAGCCAGGCCAGCCATCCGGGCTGGCCGCCCGCCCCGGGCGGCACGACAACGGCCGGGGTGGGGCAGGGTCCGATCGGTCACCGCGCGGGCTGCTCGGCCGGCTGCGACGGAAAGCCGACGCCGGCTGTCGCCGCCGTCAGGGCCGCCACGTCCGCCTGCGCATCGTCGAAGGTCACGACGGCCGCCCGGTCGCTGTAGGACACCTCCGCCCGGACCACGCCCGGCACGCGCGTGAGGGCCTGCTTTACGACGTAGGGGCAGGTAGGGCAGGTCATGTTCTCGACCGCGAGCCTGACCGTCCGCTCGGCGGCGAAGGCGGGAGCCGCCGGCAGCGACAGCGCCGCAATCAGCCCGACCAAGAGAATGCGCCGCATAGGCACCTCCTTCAGACCCCGAGCAGCAGCGGGGCGACGTAGGGAAAGACCAGGGCCACGGCGATGAGCGCCGTCGCCGCCCAGAGCGCCGCCTTCACCAGGCGGTTCGGCAGCGGCCGGGCGCAGGCCCCGCCGGCGGCGCAGGCCCTGGCCCCGCGACGGACGAGCCAATGGCCATAGCCCAGGAACCCGAGCGTGACGGCCACGAAGGCCGGCTGATACGGCGCGAGCGCCGTCAGGCGGCCGACCCACGCGCCGCCCGCCCCCAGGCTGAACAGCAGGAGGGGCAGGAGGCAGCACGAGGAGGCGGCGAGCGCGCCGAGCAGTCCGCCGGCCGCCGCCAGCTTCTGCCGGCCGCCCGCATCCTCCGATCCGACCGTCCGGCCGGCGGCGGCCGTCGCCACGGCCTCGCCTTGTCCGCTCATGGTCCTGTCCACATTGTCCCCGGGTCCGATCTTCAGTATCGAATCTGGAGCCGCTACAGGTTCAAGGGGAAAATTCATGGCTCGGCGGGATTTCGGCATCGGCGAGCTGTCGCGGCGCAGCGGCGTAAACATCGAGACCGTGCGCTACTACGAAAAGATCGCGCTCCTGCCGCCGCCGCCGCGCACCGAGGGCGGTCACCGGCTCTATCCCGACGACTACGCCAAGCGGCTGACCTTCATCCGGCGCGGCCGCGAGCTGGGCTTCACGCTCGACGAGATCCGCAACCTGCTCGGTCTGGTCGAGGGCGGCCACAGCTGCGGCGAGGTGCGGGAGGCTGCACTCGCGCATGTCGAGGACATCCGCCGAAAGATCGCCGACCTCCGGCGGATGGAGAAGCTGCTTTCCGAGACGGCCGCCCGCTGCGCAGGCGGAGCAGCTCCCGCGTGCCCGATCATCGGCGCCTTGGGCAGCGCATCATAGCTCGTCCAGGCGGACAGGCGCCCGCGCGCCGCCCGGCGCCAAGGGCCGTGTCCCCAACCGGATCACCTCCTGGTCCCGCCCCGCGGTCCGTGCTGCCGTCAGCGCGAGCGGTGGACGGCTCGGGCCGAGCCGATCGATCAGCGGCTGCGCGGCGGGCCACTGCCTGGACGCGGGCGTCCCTGGGCCTCCGTTCGGCGTCCGGATCCGCCGTCGCCCGCCATCACCCTGCGTGCTTTGTCCCACCCAATCCCAACGCCGGCGTCCCGCTCCCTCTAAGGGCCGCCCGGCTCCTGGCGGCCGGCGGCGATGGCTCCTCCGGTGCCAAGCTGCGGTAGGCCTCGGCCAACGCGGAGCCACTGGGCAGCGCGTCATCGGGGCAGGGCAGAGCGCCTTGAGGGCCCGCATCAGGTGCTCGGCCGCGTCCCGGCGGCCTTCGGCCTCGGCGCGCCTGAACGCTGCCAGGATCAGATCCTCCAGCCGGGACTGCGGCATTCTTCCTCCTCCACCGGTTGCTTCACGAGCGCTGCGCCTCATCTGCAATTCATCCGGTCGGCACCGGTTGCCTGCCAACGGAAGAGGGCCGTTGTTGCGGTTGGGGCAGCTTGGCGGACGAGGCCGCATTGACCGCGTGCTCGCTCCTGCTGCACGGGTTCGCCGAGTGCTTGCCCCAAGCCTGTCGCGGCGAATCCGGCGGTGGTTGCCGGCACGACCGCAGGTGGCAGGCTGGCGCGCGGGGCGACCAGGGGAGCACTCATGCGTGGCGCCGCAGCAGGGGCAGCAGGTCGCGGCGCAGGACCTCCTCCGTGATGGCGCCGACCTGGCGCCAGCGGACGATCCCGCCGCGGTCGACCAGGAAGGTCTCGGGCAGGCCGTAGACGCCCCAGTCGATGCCGAGGCGCCCCGTCTCGTCGCGGCCGAGCCGCGCGAACGGGTTGCCGTTGCGCTGCAGGAAGCCGAGCGCGTCCCGCGGCGTGTCCTTGTGGTTGACTCCGAGGACCGGCACGCCCTCGCGGGCGAGGCGCGTGAGCTGCGGGTGCTCGACCAGGCAGGGCACGCACCAGGAGGCCCAGAAGTTCACCAGCACGGGCCGGTCCGGCGCGCGCAGGTCGGTCGAGGAGAAGGATGGCACGCCCGCGCCCTCCAGCGGCGGCAGCGCGGCGAACTCGGGCACCGGGCGCCCGATCATGGCCGAGGGCACGCCGCGCGGGTCGTAGTCGCCCGTCCGCATACCCTGCAGCATCGCATAGAAGCCCCCACCCACAGCGGCGGCCAACCCGAGCGGGGCGAGAAGCAGGAGGCGACGGCTGGTGCCAGGCGTCATGCGGCGGGAACCTTGGTGAGGTGAGGAGGCTTCACCAATCGTCGGCAGTGCGGGGGCAGCAGCGAGACGCTGTGCACCGCTGTGCGTCCGCACGGACGCGCGGGAGAGAGCACGGTCCTAGTCACCACGCACTGCGACGTAGGTGTAGAAGTTGCTCGCACCGAAGAAGCTGTTCTCAGCCGAGGCCCGCTCCAGCCGCTCCGCGAAGGCGGCCGCCTTCGCCTCCGACATCGCGCCTGCCTTCGGCAGCAGCACGCGCAGAGAGGCGATGCCGGGGGAGAAGAAGTCGGCCCGGCCGGTGTCGGCGACGACGTAGCCGCGCGACCAGAGGAGGACGAGGCGGGCCTGGGCGAGCAGCCGCGGCATCGCGCGCATCACCCGCGGGTGTGCCACTCCCGTGCGCTGCAGGATCCGGTCGGTGACCTCGCCGCCGTCGGGGGCGTCGGTCGCGAAGGTGAGCGAGCTGTGATCGCCATCGAACACCACGAGGCGACCTGAGCCGGGCCGCAGCAGCCGTCGTGCCTCCGCCAGCACCGTCGTCGGGTCGGCGACGTGGCTGATCAGCGTGTGCATGACCACGACATCGAAGCTGCCCTCCGGCAGGTCGAGGCGGTGCGCGTCGCCAACACGGAAGTCGATGCGCCCGCCCACACCCTCCCCAGCCGCCGCGCGTCTCCCTGCCTCCACGAGATGTGGGCTGACGTCGATCGCGGTGATCGGCCCCTTCACCTCGGGCCGGCGGGCGAAGGCGCGGGCGGCGAGGCCGGTACCGCAGCCGAGGTCGAGGATGGCCTCGGTCCCACTGAGATCCAGTCTGGACGCATACTCGTCGAGGACGTGGGCAAAGAATGGATGCCTGCCACGCGCCTCCAACCGCATCGCAGCGGAGGCCAGGGTCCGCTCTTCCATCCGGAAGGTGCGCCCCCACGGGTCGGGGGACTTGAGCTGGCTCTGCTGCACAGGCTTCTCTCCTCCCACTTGAGGTGACAGGCCACTCCTCGCCCTGGCCCCCTCTTCGGACGAGCTGAAGCCAGAGCGACGCATGCGCCCCAACGGCCGCCGCGGCCGGTCTCCGCTCATCCCTGCTCCCCGCCGTGTTTCTCGCCCAAGCCCGGCGTGACGGGTTCTTGCCGGGCCCCGAGCGGCTGCGCGCCGGAGACGCCTCGGCGCCTCGCCCTCAGCATCAGCCAAACGCCGATAGCGACCATGGGCAGCGAGAGGAGTTGCCCCATAGTCGCCCCCGCGAAGAGGAAACCGAGATGCGCATCGGGTTGGCGGAAGAGCTCGCCGATGATCCGCGCCACCCCATAGCCCGCGAGGAAGGCGCCGGAGAGGACGCCCGGCCGCGCCCGCACCCCGGGGCGCGAGACGAGCCACATCAGCACGCCGAACAGCGCCAACCCCTCCAGCCCCGCTTGGTAGAGCTGGCTCGGGTGGCGCGGCTCGGGGCCGGCGCCGGGGAAGACCATGGCCCAGGGCACGTCGCCGACACGGCCCCAAAGCTCTCCGTTCACGAAATTGGCGAGCCGCCCGAGGAAGAGTCCGATCGGCACCACGCAGACCACGCGGTCCGCAAAGGAAAGGACGTCGAGCTTGCGGCTGCGCGCGAAGACGAACAGCGCCAGGACCACGCCCAGCGCCCCGCCATGGAAGCTCATCCCCCCGTGCCAGAGGTAGAGCGCCTCCCAGGGTGCGGTCAGGTAATAGCCCAGCCTGTAGAACAGGACGTAGCCGAGCCGCCCACCGAGGATGATGCCGAGCGTCGCCCAGGTGACGAAGTCGTCCACCTGCTCCGGTGTCGCGGCCACCGGGCGCAGCGCCACCAGCCGGCGCGCGAGCCGCCAACCGAGCAGGATACCGGTGATGTAGGCCAGGGCGTACCAGCGGATGGCGAAGGGCCCGACCTGCACCAGCACCGGGTCGATCATCGGGAAGGGGAGGGCGAGCATGTGGTCTCCTACGCGCCGGAGGAGGCGGGTACGTTCATGAGCGTGACGGCGCGGCCGCCATCGCGCGCCGGATCACGCCGACTGTCTCCGGGCTGTCCCACTCCAGCGGGCCGATAGCCCGGCCGATCTCGCGGCCATCGCGGTCGATGAGCAGCGTCGTCGGGATGCCGACGACGCCGAGCGCGCGGCTGGATGCGTTCGGGCGATCGAGGAAGACGGCGAGGTTCGCGATCCCGATCTGCTCGTAGAACGCGCGGACTGCGTCGGCACCGCCGCGGTCGATCGAGAGCGCCACGACCTCGAAATCGGGGCTGCCCAGTTCGGCCTGCAGCCGGTCCAGGGCGGGCATCTCCTCGCGGCAGGGCACGCACCACGTCGCCCAGATGTTCAGCAGGACGATCCTGCCTCGGAAATCCGCCGGGCCGAGCGGCCTCCCCTCCGCATCCGTGAACCCGAACTCGGGAACCGGCACGGGCCTCTCACGCATCACCAGGCCGCGCGGCGGCTGCGGCGCAGCGCCCGGCGCAGCCCTGGCCGGCGGCGCCGGCTCGCCGGGCGGGACCGCCCACAAGGCAAGGCCCGCAGCTAGCCCGGCCAGGGCCACCAGGCCCAGTGAAAGGGCGAGCAGCCCTGGCCGCCTCAGCGGGCGGAAGCGGCGACCGGTCACCGAGGCAATTCCTCGATGGACGGCAGAACCGCTCGATGAGCGCTGCACTGAGTCGACATCGCGTTCTCGCTGGCTTGACCTCGGCCGGCGTCCTCGCGGGGCGACCGAACAAGATCGATGGTCATCCTCCCGAGCGCCGTGCTCGGGAACGGGCGAGCAGGAAACGGCCCGGAGAGGGCCGCCCCGCGTCAGACCTGGACGGTCAGCTTGGGAGGATGAGGATCAGGGAGGCGCGCCAAGCCGGCGCCGCTCCGATCCGGCGCCACGGCGAACACGCTGGACGCCACCGGAACTTCCGGGGCGCCGCCGTCTGGGGGAAGCGCGACCGTGCCGACGCAGCTCGGCGCCTGCACGCAGGCGGAAGCCTTGGCCGTGTCGTCTCCGCAGTCATCCTGCATCGGCAGGGCCATGCCGGCCACCGTGGCCTGGGCACAGTCCACGCCGCCCGCCTGCGCCGTCAGCAGTACCGTGCCCAGCGCGAACGCCAGCGCCACGAGCAGACAGCAGATGCGGCGGAACACCGGCATGAGGGATATGTGACCAACTGAAGGCGGGAAATCAACAGGGCTGTCCCGGTGCGGTGCCGCGTTCGGCCGGGTACGTGGGACGAGCGGTCGAAGCGTCGACATCGCGGCGGTCGATTTGCGGGACGATGTCAGCCTGGCGCCCTCGCGCGGCGCCGGCCAAGGCGCGTCAGGAGCCAGCGGTTCGCCGGCACCTCCAACAGACGCCAGGCGAACCAGCCCGCGCCCAGGTTGGCCACGAGCGCTCCGGCCATGATCGCCAGCCGCGCCCCCTCGCCGGGAGCGGTCGTGCGCAGCAGCAGGACCAGCGCCGCTTCGACGAACACCCAGCACATGTAGACGCCGAAGGAGGCTTCGCCGAGCCGGTGCACGATGTCCCGCGGTCGAGGCGCAGCGCCGGGGTGGGTCGCCTCCCGCAAGTGGACGCCGGCGACCAGCGCAGCGAGGCCGGCCACCACCAGTGCGTCGGCGCGCAGCGCGAGGCCGAGCGGGACGGCCGCCGCGGCTATGGCCAGCGCGACGGTTGCGCTGAGGCGGCCATCCGTGCAGAGGCGGCCCAGCGCGATGCCGAGCGCCAGTTCCGGGAAGAAGCGCACCAGTCCGAGATGCACGGTGACGTTGAGAGAGTCGGTCGGGCTGAGCACATCCAGCAGGAACAGAACACCGAGGAGCAGCGGCGGTAGCGCAGCCAGAGGAAAGGCAGGCAGGCGCAGTACCAGATGGAGCAGCAGCGGCAAAGCGAGATAGCCCGCCCAGACTGCCGACAGAGTCCAGGACGGATAGTTCCAGGCCAGCCGGTCCGTCGTCTCCCAGGCGTTAAGCAGCAGCAGCTGCAGCCAGAAGTCTCGCACCGAGAAGCGCTCCGGGTCGTTGATGGCGAGGCCACTCGCGGCCGCCGCGGCCACCAGCATCGCCAGGGCCAGCAGCGCGAGCAGGTGCAGGGGCAGGACCTTGGCCAAACGCCGCGCCAGGAAAGTCGCATAATCGCCGAGCCCGCGCGGCGGCCGAGCGCGGTTCCCGAGCCAGAGCGCGAAGCCGGACAGCAGGAAGAAGCCGTCCACACCCAGGTAGCCCTTCAGCACCAGGTGCTCGACGACCGGCAGGCCTTGCACCGCCCGCAGCGCGAGTTCGAGGTGATAGACGAGCACCCAGCCGATGAAGAGCAGTCGGAGCCGCGTCAGGCCGGCGTAGCGCGGTGCGACAGCGGGCTCCGCAGCTGCCGCGGCAGCAGCTTCGTCGGCCAGCACCTGCGGCGGCCCGGCCGAACGGCTCACCGGGGTGTCCCAGTCATCCTTCCCTCCCCGATCAGCGGCCGGTTCCGTCGTCCTTCCGGTCGCGTTGCGCCGCGTCACCGCGGTGCCGGCCCATCATCATCAGCGGCATCAGCAGGCAAGGCAGGAGCACGAGCAGGATCAGCAGGGTCCAACCCGACGAGAACGCCCGCCCGGCGGAATCACGCTCGGAGAATATACCCGTTCCTAGCAGAAGGAGGATGGCAACCCCGACCACCAGCACGGCTAGCCCCCACTTGCGGAGCAGCCGGCGCGGCACTGCCCCCAACTTCCTGGGCGGTGCGCCTTCCTCCGACGGTTTCTTCGTATGGTCCATGGAAATCTCCATTATGGCTGGGAGCGGCGGATGCCCGACCGCCCAAGGGTTGATGCCCTTCAGAACTACTGCCTTCGAGGACTTGGCGAGATACGGGGGATGAGGCGCGATGCTCGAAGCCGTGCCAGCGCGGCCAGCTCCGGTGGGGGCCATTCATACTGTGCGGCGGGCCTGCAGCAGCCGCACCGCCAGGGTTCGGACGGCAGGTTATCCAGTTCGCGTGCGAGCATGGCTGGGAGCCGCCCCCATGGTCGCTCATCCGGGAGTGGCACCACCGTGAGGACCGGGCGCTCGGCCGCGGTCGAGCTGGACGCTGACCGCTCCGTAGGTCGTGACGCAGTAGGGGACGATGAAGGTCAGCAGCGCCTTCGCGATGTTCAGCTCGGCCCCGCCGAACAGGGCGTCCCCTTGTTGATGAGGTTCAAGACCGAGCCGACGACCACCGCCGCCTTGGCGGAATGCCAGGGGATGCCCTCGGAGAGTGCCAGCGCCAGGCTCCGTCTCCACTTGCCCATCCAACCTTCCATGGCCCTCTCTCCCATGCGGCGCCGGGCAGTAGCGCCCCTCTCCGCCAGCTTCGACACGGGACTGGTCAGCTGACAGCACCGCCGCTCCGGCCGGTGGGCACCGTTCCGCGGCAGATGTCTGCGCAGCGGCGGCAGTCCTCCGCGCATTCCTGCATCCCGGGCAAGTCGCCCGCGATGCGCCGGCAGTGCTCGGCGCAGGCCTCGCACGCTGCCGCGCAGGCCGCGCACAACTCGGCGCTGAGCGACGGCATGCGCGTGATGAAGTCCGCGGCGATCAAGCAGGTCTGCGAGCAGTCGAGGATCGCACGGGCCAGCGGCGCGGCCGCCTCCAGATCGCGGCGCCCGAGGTCCGCCACCGCCGCGCGGAGGCAGGCGCGGTGGCACTCCAGACAGGTCCGGATGCGGCGCTGCACCTCGCCGGACACGAGGCCTCCGCGAGGGATCAAGAACATCGATCTGGACGGCTCCTTTGCGCCAGCTTGATGTCGTCCTGCTGCCGGGGGCGCCGCCGCGCCCCCGGCCGCAACGGCGCCCGCCGCCACGCCGACCACGAAGTGGCCACTCAGCCCTTCGGAACCACGCGGGTGACGACGTAGCCACCGCTCGCCCCGGGCCGCGGCGCCAACGTGAACTCCACCTGCCGGCCGGGCGCGAGGCCCGTGATGTCCACGCCCGGGGCCACGGGGAAGTCCATCGTCATCGCCGGCCAGCCGATCGCCGGGATGGGCCCGTGGGCGAGGCTCAGCGTCCGGCCTGCCGCGTCCACCTTCTGGACCGTGCCGGTCGCGACGGCCGCCCCCTGGGCATTCGAAGGGCCAGGCCTGGCCGCCTGCTGCGGCGCAGTGCCGGCCGTCGGGCCTTGCTGCGCGTGCCCCTGCCCGGCGGTCAGCATCAGCAGTGCCGCTGCCGCGGCGGCCACGGTCAGCGGTCTCGTGATGGTCGTGGTCATGTCCTCGCTCCTTGGATGGACTACATGGATGTGCGTGCAGGGGGCACGCTCCCGACGGCAGGCGGGCGTCGCCCGCCGCACGTGTCCGGCCGGCACCGCCGACCCGTAGGGTTGCCGCACGCGGCGGACCGACCGCGGAGGTGGGGTGTCAGCGCCTCGGGCGGCCGCCGAGGCGACCCAAGGAGCTGCTTCGGCCGCACGCACGCGCCCAAGCGCGTCCGCCATGCTCGGCTCGCGCGGGCAAACCGGCCCGCGGCAAGGCTTGGCCCTTGGCGGCGCGCCGCCCCCTTTGCCCGCCCGACGCCTCATCGCCCTCGGCGCCCCTCTATTCACCGGCCGCCGCGACCGGCTCGCGGCGCGCCGACGCGAGACGCTCGCCGTGGGCCGGGCGGTCTGCGGCGCGCTCGGCCACGACGGCGGCCGCGTGCGGCAGGCCCCAGCCCTTCACCAGGCTGTAGATGGCCGGGATCACGAGCAGGGTGAGCACGGTCGAGGAGACCATCCCGCCCACCATGGGCGCCGCGATCCGACGCATCACCTCCGAGCCCGCGCCGTCGCTCCAGAGGATCGGCAGCAGCCCGGCCATAATGGCGACGACGGTCATCATCTTCGGGCGCACGCGCTCCACCGCGCCCTCCATGATCGCCTTGCGCAGATCGGCCCGGGTCAGCGTCCGCCCCTCCGCCGCGCAGCGGGAGCGGACCTCCACCAGCGCGGATTCGAGGTAGATCAGCATCACCACCCCGGTCTCGGCCGCGACGCCGGCCAGCGCGATGAAGCCGACCGCGACCGCGACCGAGAGGTTGAACCCCATCCACCAGACCAGCCAAACGCCGCCCACCAGCGCGAAGGGCACCGAGAGCATGACGATCAGAGTCTCCGCCAGCGCGCGGAAATTCAGGTAGAGCAGCAGGAAGATGACCAGGATGGTGACCGGGACGACGATGCGCAGCCGGGCCTCGGCCCGCTCGAGGTACTCGAACTGGCCGCTCCAGGTCGCGTGGTAGCCCGGCGGGAAGGCCACCTCGGCGGCAACGGTGCGCCGCGCCTCCTCGACGTAGCCCCGCAGGTCGCGGTCGCGGATGTCCACGAAGATGTAACCCACGGGCTGGCCGTTCTCGGTGCGGATGGAGGTCGCCCCGCGGCTGAGGCCGACCTGGGCGACCTCGCCGAGCGGGACCGAGCCTCCGCCGGGCAGCGGCACCTGCACCTCCGTCGCGATCGCCTGCGGGTCGTCGCGCAGCTCGCGCGGGTAGCGGACGTTCACCGAGTAGCGTTCGCGTCCCTCGACGGTCGTGGTCACCGTCTCGCCGCCGAGCGCGGTCGCCACCACCGCCTGCACGTCGCCGATCGAGAGCCCGTAGCGGGCGATCGCATCCCGGTCGGGCACGACGTCGAGATAGTAGCCGCCGATGATCCGCTCGGCGTAGGCGCTCGAAGTGCCGGGCACGGCGCGCACCACCGCCTCCACCTGCCGCGCGAGGCGCTCGATCTCGGCGAGGTCCGGGCCGAACACCTTGACGCCGACCGGCGTGCGGATGCCGGTCGAGAGCATGTCGATGCGAGCCCTGATCGGCATGGTCCAGGCGTTGCTCACCCCTGGGAACTGCAGCGCCCGGTCCATCTCGGCGATCAGGCTGTCCGTGGTGACGCCCGGACGCCACTCGGCGCGCGGCTTGAGCTGGATCACCGTCTCGAACATCTCGGTCGGCGCCGGGTCGGTCGCCGTCGCGGCCCGCCCCGCCTTGCCGTAAACCGAGGCGACCTCCGGGAAGGAGCGGATGATCCGGTCCTGCGTCTGCAGCAGCTCCGCCGCCCGCGTCACCGACAGGCCCGGCAGCGTGGTCGGCATGTAGAGCAGCGTGCCCTCGTTCATGGTGGGCATGAACTCGCCCCCCAGCCGCATCGCCGGCCAGGCGGTGGCGCCCATTGCCGCGACGGCGACCAGGATCGTCAGGACGCGGGCCCGGAGCACCAGCTTGATGAACGGCCGGTAGAGCCAGACCAGCAGCCGGTTCACCGGGTTGCGGTGCTCGGGCACGATCCGGCCGCGCACGAAGATGACCATCAACGCGGGGACGAGCGTGATGGAGAGCAGCGCCGCCGCCGCCATGGCGAAGGTCTTGGTGTAGGCGAGCGGCCCGAACAGCCGCCCCTCCTGCGCCTCCAGCGCGAAGATCGGCAGGAAGGAGACGGTGATGACGAGCAGGCTGAAGAACAGCGCTGGCCCGACCTCGGCCGCGGCCTCCGTCAGCACCTCGAGGCGCGGCTTGTCCGGCGGCGCGCGCTCCAGGTGCTTGTGCGCGGCCTCGATCATGACGATCGCGGCGTCCACCATAGCGCCGATCGCGATGGCGATGCCGCCGAGGCTCATGATGGTCGAGCCGATGCCCATCAGCTTCATGGCGACGAAGGCCATCAGCACGCCGACCGGCAGCATCAGGATGGCGACCAGGGCGCTCCTGACGTGCAGCAGGAACACCACCGTCACCAGGGCGACGATGACGCTCTCCTCGATCAGCGTGAACTTAAGCGTCTCGATCGCCGCCTCGATCAGCTGGGAGCGGTCGTAGACCGGCACGATCTCGGTGCCCGCGGGCAGGCTCGGCAGGATCTCGGCGAGGCGCGCCTTGGCGTTGCGGATCACGTCGAGCGCGTTGGCACCGAAGCGCTGCAGCACGATGCCGCTCGCCACCTCGCCCTCGCCGTTCAGCTCTGCGATGCCGCGCCGCTCGTCCGGCCCGATCTCGACGCGCGCGACGTCGCCGAGCAGCACCGGCGTGCCGCCAGCGGCCCGCAGCACGATCCGCTCGATGTCCTCCACGCCGCGCAGGTAGCCGCGGCCGCGCACCATGTACTCGAACTCGGACATCTCGACGGTGCGGCCGCCGACGTCCTGGTTGCTCGTCCGGATCGCCTCCCGTACCCGGTCCATGGAGACGCCGAGCGCGCGCAGCCGCAGCGGGTCGACCACCACGTTGTACTGCTTGACGAAGCCGCCGACGCCCGCGACCTCGGCCACGCCCTCGGCGCGCGCGAGGGCGTAGCGGACGCGCCAGTCCTGCAGGGAGCGAAGCTCCGCCAGGGTCAGGTCCCTGGCGAGCAGGGCGTATTGGTAGACCCAGCCGACGCCGGTGGCGTCCGGCCCGAGCGCCGGCCTCGCCCCCGGCGGCAGGCGCCCTGATGCGGCGTTGAGGTACTCGAGCACGCGGCTGCGCGCCCAGTAGAGATCCGTGCCGTCCTCGAAGATGATGTAGATGTAGGAGGCACCGAAGAACGAGAAGCCGCGCACGACCCTGGAGCGGGGCACGGTGAGCATGGCCGAGGCCAGCGGGTAGGTGACCTGGTCCTCGACCACCTGGGGGGCCTGGCCCGCGTAGTCGGTGTAGACGATGACCTGGACGTCGGAGAGGTCGGGCAGCGCGTCGAGCGGGGTGTTGCGCACCGCCCAGACTCCAGCCGCCACCACGAAGGCGGTGGCGACAAGCACCAGGAAGACGTTGCGCGCCGACCAGGCGATGAGGCGGGCGATCATCTGCCTTCCTCCCCGGCCGGGGCAGCCGCTGTGAGGCCACGCAGCGCGGCCCTGAGATTGCTCTCGGCGTCGATCAGGAAGTTGGCGGCGACCACCACGCGGTCACCCTCGGCCACGCCATCCCGGATCTCGACAAAGCCGCCGCCGCGGCGGCCGAGCCTCACCTCCTTCGGCTCGAAGCGTCCCTCGCCCCGGTCGAGGATCACCACCTGCCGGGTGCCACTATCGATCACCGCGGAGTTGGGGACGGCGACCACCGGTCCCCCGCCGCCCGCGGCGATCTCCGCCTCGACATACATGCCCGGGAGCAGCGCGCCCTCGGGGTTGGGCAGCTCGATCCGCACCCGGGCCGTGCGCGTCTCCGGGTTGAGCTGGGGGTAGATCAGGTCGATGCGGCCAGTGAAGCTCCGGCCGGTCAGGCCGCGTGGGCGCACCTCGACCCTCTGGCCGCGTGCAATGTTCCCCAGCTCGCGCTCGGGCAGATCGGCCAGCGCCCAGATCACGGAGAGGTCGGCCAGGCGGAACAGGACCTCGCCCGCCGGCATGCGCATGCCGTCGGACACGTTCCGCTCCAGCACCACGCCGTCGCGCGGGGCCGGCCAGACGAAGGATTGCGGGATGCGCCGCGTCCGCTCGATCTCGGCGAGGAGCTGCGGCGGCACGCCGAGGTTCTCCAGCCGCCGGCGGGCGCCGTCCGCGGTGACCGCACTTGTTCCGGCAGGAATCCCGAGAGCCGAAATGTATTGGGCGCCGGCGGCGATCACCTCCGGCGAGTAGAGGCGCAGCAGCGGCTGCCCGCGCTGCACCCGGTCACCGGTGGTGATGTCCTCGACCCGCTCGACGAAGGCTTCCGTCCGCAGCGCAACCACCGAGACCCGCCGCTCGTCCAGCTGGATCGTGCCAGGGGCGCGCACCGGGCGCACGAGCTCGCGCCGGGCGACCGGCTCGGAGCGCACGCCGGTGGCCTGGATCCGGCCCGGCGCGACCCGCACCGTGGACCCGTCCTGGTCCTCGCCCTCATAGACGGGGATGTAGTCCATCCCCATCGAATCCTTCTTGGGCACCGGCGAGGTGTCCGGCAGGCCCATCGGGTTGCGATAGTAGAGGATCCTCCGCGGGCCGCCCGACGCCGGCTGGGCCGCCGCCGTCGCGGTCGCCGGCGCGGCCGGGTCTTCCGGCTCCACGTCCTGGCCGGCGTAGACCGCGCGGAATTCCCGCCCGTCCTGGGTCCGGCGCGGCCCCGCCGCGTATTCCGGCCGGTCGGGGTGGCGGTAGTAGAGGACGCGGTCGGAGACGGGCCGCGCCGGCCCGCCGGCTTGCCGCTGCTCCGAGGCGACGGCCGGTCCCAAGCCGGGGACCAGGCCCAGCCGCCCCGCCTGGTAGCCGCCGACCCCCAGGCCGACCGCCGCGGGCACGATCAGCGCCGCCAGAACCATGCGTCGCATGGCGGCCGCCCTCCTACTGGACCGCGCGGAGGACGAGGCGGTTCTGCACCGTGCCCTCCTCGCCCTGCACCTTGGCCGCAAGCGTCAGCGCCCAGCCCCCGGCCATCACCAGGTCGGCGCGGAAGCGGTAGACGCCAGGCTCGTCGGCACCCGGCACCGGCGTGACCGGCATGGTCATGGTCGGCATGCTCTCGGGCGACATGTCGAGGCGCGTGGCGTAGATCACCGCGTCCGGCACGGCGCGGCCGGACGGCTTGTGGACGAGCCGGACCGCCAGGACCGCGCCCGCGCCCTGCCTCACCTCGGCCGTCACCAGCCGGAACTCGTAGTCCTGTGCGCCCGCGGCGAGAGCGCCGGCAACGGGCGTCAGCGCCATCGCCGCGGCCAGCACGGCCGAGCGGGCGGACATCCTCCAGATAGCCATTGTGTTGGTCCTCACGTCTTGAGCCCAGCAAGCCGCCGACAGACGGCGAGCAGGTGACATGGCCGGCCGCGCGCTTTGAACGCGCGGGGGCTATGCCGCGGAGCCGGCCGGAATCACGCCTACACGGCGCGACCGAGACCGGCCTCGGCCTTCAGCGGCCGAGTAGGCTCAGGCGCGAGGGGGTTCGAGCGGGGGAAGGATGCCGATGCCGGCCCGCACGGGATAAAGGCGAAGCGCCTGCACGGGAGACTCGACGTATGCCAGGGCGAGCGGCGCGGCAGCTCGGTCGAGGAGCGGGACGGGGCACTTGGCAAAGCACACCGACACGCTTGGCACCTTTTCGGGATCGTCCGGCATGCTACCGCCGTCACAAGGGGCACCGTCGGCAGCCGCTGCAGCAGCCATGTCCATGCCGCACGGCGCGTTCGCCGCGACCGAGGTCGTGGCGAAACCGGCCAGCAGGAACGCCAGCACGGAGAAGACCACGACTAGGCGTCGGAAGAGCGGGACCCGCATCGAGCCTAGGATGGCGACGAACCACGGTTGAATCAAGGGGCGAGCGGCCCGCCTATCCTCAGCGGGTGTGCGTGGTGCTCACAGCGGCGGCGGCTGCCGGTCGGCTGCGAGCCGACAAGGACCAGCGGCGCGGTGTGGAGCCAAACTGGTCTAGGCGGAGGAGTGTTTTGCCGGAATCCCAGGCACCACGAACGGTGTAGCCGAGCGTGCGACAATGCCCTCTACCGCAGCCCCGTGCTGTGCCCTGTCTTCACCGGCCTCGGCACGCGGTGGCACGGCGTTCGGCGCCTGCCCTCCGGCGGCCAGCGGGGGACGGGCCCCGGGACGAAGAGCGCCGTAAGCGGCGTGTGATCTTGCGTCCACGCGTACTGCTCCTGGCTGTTTGCCGGGGGAGGCGAGGCGATGGATGCGTCCGCGATTGAAACTCCGGCGGGCCCGGACCATTCTAGCGGTCATGTGGGCAGCGATCCTCAGACGGGTCACGGTCGTCCTGACGGTCTTCGCGCTTCTCGGCGCGGTGCCGGCGATGGCTGCCCCCTTCGCGCCGTTGGGGATGCCGGACTGTGGTGCCCTGATGGGCGAGACCGCCATGGGGGGCGTCCCCTGCGATCCGGCCACGCCGAGGCAAGGGCAGCCTGCCTGCCCCGCCGCCGCGATCGGGTGCGCCGCTGCGGCGCTCCCCAGCCCGGTGACGCAGGCTCCTTTCGTGCTATCGCCGCCCAGGATCTGGATTCCGGTGGCGCACTCCGTCCTCCTCGGCCGGACGATCGAGCCCCACCTCTTCCCTCCCATCCGCTCCGTCTGACGCGCGGGTGTGCCCGCCTTCGGGGCGGCGCGCCTGATCCCTGCGCCGCGGCCTAGCCGGAGGCACGGTGCCGCTGTTGGCGGCCCGCACCGCCGCCGCTGCGCGAGAGACGCTCACGGGGACCGGGGAACACCAACCCCACCCCGCCCGGGCGGTGGCTTGGCCGCCGCCGGGACTGACGAACGGGAAGGAAAGACATGGACACTCTCACTTTGCCCACTCCGACCGGCGCGACCGCGCCGGACCGCCGCCGTCTCGCCGACCGCCTGCCCTCGTGGCTGCGCGGCCGCCGGGCGGTGATGCTCGGGGTTTTTGCCCTGGTCGGCGCGGGCCTCGCGCTCGGTTGGCCCTGGCTCGTGGCCTTCGGGCTCGCGCCTCTCGTGCTCTCGCTGCTGCCCTGCGCGGCGATGTGCGCGTTCGGCATGTGCATGATGGGCGGCAAGGACGGCAAGCCCTGCCACTCAAAGGCCAACGCTCCCGGGCCGGAGGCGCGCCCGTCGCGCCAAGACGCCTGACGGCGCCGCCGTCCGGCACCACTCCCACGACCACGACAAAGGAACACACAGCATGACTCGCAAGCACACCGCGTTCTTCGCCGCCGCCGCCCTGCTCGGCGGCTTCCTCGCCGCCCAGGGCGCCTTCGCCCAGCAGGGCACCACCACCCCGCCTCCGGGCGGCGCCCCGCAGGCGCAGCCCGGGCAGGGCCAGCCCAGTCAGGGGATGATGGGTGGCATGGGCGGCATGATGGGGATGATGAACATGATGGGCCAGATGGACCCGGCCCAGATGAACCGGATGATGGAGAACTGCAACCGGATGATGGAGGGGATGAACCGGGGCCAGGGCGGCTCCGGCCCCGCCACGCCCGCGCCGGGCCAGCAGCGCGGCTGAGCCGTCGCCGCTCCACCCGCCGCCGTGCCGCGGCGGCGGGTGGCAGGCGAGCGTCTAAGCGCGACAGGGCACCACCCAGGAAGGACACCAGTCATGAGCGGCCAGACCACCATCTCCCAGGCGACGGACGCCGGGATGCAGCGCTGTATCGCCGAGTGCCTGGATTGCCACCAGATCTGTCTCCAGACCGTCGCCTTCTGCCTGCGCACCGGCGGCGAGCACGCGCGGGAGGACCACATCCGGCTCCTGACGGACTGCGCGCAGATCTGCGTGGTCACTGCCGACTTCATGGCCCGGCGCTCCCCGCATCATGCGCACCTCTGCCGTGAGTGCGCCGAGATCTGCGCGCAGTGCGCCGACGACTGCGACCGCCTCGGCCAGCACGAGGAGATGCGGCGCTGCGCCGAGGCGTGCCGTCGCTGCGCTGAGAGCTGCCGAGGCATGGTTGGGACCGCCTGAGGCGGCGGCCCGGACCGCCGCATGGGGACATCGTTGCCCGAGGCCGGTCGCAGCTGAGCATGGGAGCGGCCATGTACGACGTCATCATCGTGGGCGGGGGGCCGGCCGGCCTGAGCGCGGCCCTGATACTCGGGCGCTGCCGCCGGCGCGTGCTCCTGTGCGACGCCGGGCGGCCGCGTAGCGCGCCCTCCCGGCACCTCAACGGCTTTCTCACCCGGGACGGGACGCCTCCTGAGGAGCTGCGCCGGCGCGGGCGCGAACAGCTCGGCACCTATGACAGCGTGGAGGTCCGGGACGCCGAGGCGACCGACGTCAGCCGCCGCACCGGCGGGGGCTTCGAGGTGACCCTGGATGGCGACGGCGGCCGCGCCCGTAGCGAGGCTTCACGCAAACTGCTGCTGGCGACCGGCGTCGTGGACTCCCTGCCGGACGTCGAGGGGCTCAGGGAGCTGTACGGCCGGAGCGTGTTCCACTGTCCGTACTGCGACGGCTGGGAGCACCGCGATCAACCGCTTGCAGTCTACGGCCGTGGGGCGAACGGCCAGAGGCTCGCCCTCGAGCTGACGGCCTGGAGCCGGGACCTCGTGCTGTGCACCGACGGGCCGGCCCTGCTCCCGCCGGACAACCTCGACCGACTGGCTCACAACGGGATCGGCCTGCGCGAGGAGCGCATCGCCCGCCTTGAGGGCCGCGACGGCGTGCTGGAGCGTGTCCGCTTCGAGACCGGCGGGGCGCTCGCGCGCCGCGCTTTCTTTTTCGCCTCCGCCGAGCGCCAGGCCAGCGACCTCGCCCAGAGGCTCGGCTGCATGCTGACCCCGCGGGGCGACGTCGAGACCGGCAGGTATGAAACCACCGGCGTCCCGGGCCTCTACGTCGCGGGCGATGCGTCCCGCCGCGTGCAGCTCGCCGTGGTCGCGGCGGCCGAGGGCGCGATGGCCGCCTTCGCGATCAACACGGAGCTGCTCAAGGAGGATCTTCGATGAGCGCCACCGATCGAGGAGGGGCGGAGCCCGCATGGCGCCGGATCGTCGGTGGCATCGGCAGGCGTCCCGGGGAGAATTCTCGCATGCCAGGTTCTTCGCCCCAGAGCGGGCCCGTCCTCATAACCGGCAGCAGCGGCTTCATCGGGTCGGCGCTGATCGGCAGGCTCGCCGACTCGGGCTTGGCCCTTGTGGGCCTCGACCGGGCCGGGCCGCCCGACCCGCCCGCACCGGCCCACGCCGTCGACTTCGACCTGGGCTCGGATGAGGGCGTGAAAGCGGCGCTCGAGGAGGTGCGGCGCCGCTTCGGCACCCGCATCGCGTCGGTCGTGCACCTCGCCGCCTACTACGACGTCTCGGGCGAACCCAACCCGCTCTACGACAAGATCACCGTCGAGGGCACGCGCCGGCTCATCGACGCCCTCCAGGCCTTCGAGGTCGAGCAGTTCATCTACGCGAGCACGATGCTCGTCCACAAGCCGACGGACCGGCCGGACGAGAGGATCAACGAGGCCTCTCGGATCGAGCCATCCTGGGCTTACCCGGAGTCGAAGGTACGCACCGAGGCGCTGCTGCGGGAGCGACACGGCCAGGTGCCCGTCGTGTTCCTGCGGATCGCCGGCGTCTACGACGATCTCGGCCACTCGCCGTTCATCGCCGAGCAGGTGGCGCGCATCTACGAGCACAGGCTCGCCGCTCACGTCTACCCCGGGATGCTCTGCGCCGGGCAGTCCTTCCTCCACCGCGATGACCTGACCGACGTCATCGCCCGCCTCATTGAGCGCCGCCGCGACCTCCCCCCCGAGCTGCCGCTCCTCGTCGGCGAGCCGGAAGCGCTTGGCTACGCAGAGGTGCAGAACATCATCGGCGAGACGCTGCACGGCGAGGACTGGACTACCGTCCGGGTGCCCAAGACCCTGGCGCTGGCGGGCGTGTGGCTCCAGAACGAGGTGCTGGGCGGGGACGAGTTCGTCAAGCCCTGGATGGTCGAGCAGTCGAGCGATCACTACATCCTCGACATCTCGCGGGCGCGCAGCCTGCTTGGCTGGGAGCCGAAGCGTTCCCTGCGTGACACGCTGCCCAGGATAGTCGCAGCACTGAAGCGCGACCCGGTCGGCTGGTACAAGGCGAACAAGCTGAACCCCGCGCTCGTCGCCTGGTATGGCCAGCGGCCGTCGCCGGGTGCGCCGGAGACGACCGAGGCCGAGGGCTCGCCCGCCGCGGCCCGGGGCGGCCCCATGGACCACGCCACCATGGATCATGCTGCCATGGGTCACGCTGGCAAGGCGGATGCCGGGCACGGCGCGATGGCGGGCATGGGCGGGCATGACCACATGGCGGCGATGGAGGCGGATGCCCGGCGCACCCGCTGGGCACACTTCGCCAATATCGGCCTCGGCCTCTGGCTCGCCGCCAGCCCGCTCGTCTACGACGCGGTGACGGAGGAGACCGTCGGCGCCGCGGTGCGCGCGGTCACGCAGGAGCGCGGCCTGCCCTCGGTCGAATGGCGGGCCGCCGCGCTCATGGCCAGCGACGTCGCGAGTGGACTGCTGATCGCCCTGTTCGGCGCCCTGTCGCTCCCGAAGCGCACGGCCTGGTTCGCGCAGTGGGCCAACGCCGGCATCGGGATCTGGCTCCTGTTCGCGCCTCTTCTCCTCTGGAGCCCGAGCGCCGCCCAGTACAACAACGATCTGCTCGTCGGCGCGCTCGTGATCGCCTTCGCGGTCCTTGTGCCGATGATGCCGGGCATGAGCATGGCCGGCATGATGGACCCCAAGGTCATCCCACCGGGCTGGACCTACTGCCCCTCGACCGGGGCGCAGCGGCTGCCGATCGCAGCGATGGGCCTCATCGGCCTTCTCATCTCCAGGATGCTCACGGCCTATCAGCTCGGGCACGTCGATTTCGTCTGGGAACCCTTCTTCGCGGGCGACCCGGCCGACCCCAGGAACGGCACGGCGGAGATCATCACCTCCTCCGTCTCGAAGGCCTGGCCGATCCCGGACGCCGGGCTCGGGGCAGTCAGCTACATGCTCGAGATCCTGATGGCGGTGATGGGCACCCGCGCTCGCTGGCGCACGATGCCCTGGATGGTGACCTTCTTCGGCATCCTGGTGATCCCGCTCGGGGTGGTGAGCATCTACTTCATCATCATCCAACCGATCATGATCGGGACCTGGAGCACGCCGGCGCTCATCGCGGCGCTCGCGATGCTGATCATGATCCCGTTCGCGCTGGACGAGGTGATCGCGATGGGCCAGTTCCTCTACTGGTCGCATTGCCGGGGCAAGCCGCTACTCCGCACCTTCTTCAAGGGCGACGCGGTCGATGGCGGACAGGAGGACACCTCGGACGCCCTCGCCAGCTGGCCTGCCTTCTGGGCGGACACGACGCGCGGCATCACGCTGCCCTGGACGCTTGCTGTCTCGATCGCGATCGGCGCGTTCCTCATGCTCACCCGGTTGGTCTTCGGCACGTCGGGGTCGATGGCCAACAGCGATCACGTGGTGGGGGCGCTCGCCATCACGGTGGCGATCATCGCCACGGCGGAGGTTGCGCGGCCGCTGCGCCTGGTCAACGCCCTGTTCGGCGCCTGGCTCGCGGCCGCGCCCTGGCTGCTGGACGGCGTGGCCTCGCCCGTCGCGGCCTGGGCGAGTGTCGCCATGGGGCTCGCGCTCGTCGCCTTGAGCCTGCCGCGCGGCAGGCGCACCAGCGAGCATTACGCGGGCTGGGACCGCTACGTGGTCTAGGGCCGGAGGGAGACAGCGGGCATGACCGAGGCGCACTGGCCCTTGCGCGGGCAAAAGGCCATCGTCACCGGCGCCAGCTCCGGCATCGGCGCGGGCATCGCCCGCGCCTTCGCGCGGGCCGGCGCCGCGGTGGGGATCAACTACCGCTCCGGCCGCGATGCGGCGGAGGCCATCGTGGAGGAGATCTGCCGCGAGGGCGGCGAGGCGGTCGCGCTCGGCGCCGATGTCTCGGACGAGGCGCAGGTGCAGGCGATGTTCCGCGCCGCCCTCGACGCCTTCGGCCGGCTCGACATCCTCGTCGCCAATTCCGGCCTTCAGCAGGACGCGCCCATCGCGGAGATGACGGCCACGCAGTGGCGCCGCGTCATCGACGTCAACCTCACGGGCCAGTTCCTCTGTGCGCGGGAAGCGGTGCGAATCTTCCTGGCGCAGGGCGTGACGCCCGATGGCCCCTCGCGCACGGCGGGCAAGATCGTCTGCATGAGCTCGGTGCACGACGTGATCCCCTGGGCGGGCCACGCGAACTACGCCGCCTCCAAGGGCGGCGTCGCGCTGCTCGTGAAGACCCTGGCGCAGGAGCTGGCGGAGAAGCGGATCCGCGTGAACGCAATCTCTCCCGGCGCGATCCGTACACCCATCAACCGCGAGGCCTGGGCGACACCCGAGGCCGAGGCGAAGCTGCTGGCGCTGATTCCCTACGGCCGCATTGGCGAGCCCGAGGACGTGGCGGAGGCGGCTGTCTGGCTGGCCTCCGACGCTTCCGACTACGTGGTCGGCACGACCCTCTACGTGGACGGCGGCATGACGCTCTACCCCGCCTTCCGCGACAACGGCTGACCGGGGGGGACGGGCCTTGGCCCTGCGGATCGAGGACTACGCCCTGATCGGCGATTGCGAGACGGCGGCGCTGGTGGCGCGCGACGGCTCGATCGACTGGCTGTGCTGGCCGCGCTTCGACAGCCCCGCCTGCTTCGCCGCGCTGCTCGGAGGGCCCGAGCATGGCCGGTGGCTGGTGGCGCCGTCCGACCCCGCCCCGCGCGTGACGCGCCGCTACCGCCCCGGCACGCTGGTCCTGGAGACCGAGTTCGAGACGGTGGAGGGCGCCGTGGCACTCGTCGACTTCATGCCGCTGCGCGGGCAGGCCTCCGACCTGGTCCGCCTCGTCCTTGGCCGCCGCGGGCGGGTGGCGATGCGCACCGAGCTGGCGCTGCGCTTCGGCTACGGCGCCGACGTGCCCTGGGTGACGCGGCTGCCGGAGGGAGAGCCCGGCCTGCGCGCGATCGCCGGTCCGGACATGGTCGAGCTGCACACGCCGGTGCCGCTGCGCGGCGAGGGCCTGGCCACCCGGGGCGAGTTCGCGGTGCAGGCGGGGCAGGTCGTGCCCTTCGTCCTCACCTACGGCCCCTCGCACCTGCCCGCCCCCCCGCCCGCAGATCCCGACACCGCCCTCGCGGAGACGGAGGCATTCTGGACCGGATGGTCGGCGCGCTGCGGGCACACCGGCGACTGGCACGAGGCGGTGCTGCGCTCGCACATCACCCTCAAGGCGCTGACCTACGCCCCCACGGGCGGGATCGTCGCCGCGCCGACCACCTCCCTGCCCGAGTGGATCGGCGGGCCGCGCAACTGGGACTACCGCTTCTGCTGGCTGCGCGACGCAACCCTCGCGCTGATCTCCCTGATCGACGCGGGCTACCTCGAGGAGGCGCGCGACTGGCGCGAATGGCTGCTGCGCGCGGCGGCGGGGAGCCCCTCGCAGACGCAGATCATGTACGGCTTGGCTGGCGAGCGGTACCTGGGCGAGCGGGAGCTGGACTGGCTGCCGGGCTATGAGGGCTCGCGCCCGGTGCGCGTTGGGAACGCCGCCCACGCCCAGTTCCAGCTCGACGTCTACGGCGAGGTGGCGGACGCACTCCATCAGGGGCGCCGCGCAGGCCTGGCGCCGAGCGCGGCCGGCTGGGCGCTGGAGCGGGCGCTGACCGAGCGGGTCGCCGCCGTGTGGGACCGGCCGGACGAGGGCATCTGGGAGGTGCGCGGCGGCCGACGGCACTTCGTCCACTCGAAGGTCATGGCCTGGGTGGCGCTTGACCGTGCCGTGCGCGGAGTGGAGGAGTTCGGGCTGGAGGGCCCGGTCGAGCGCTGGCGCGCGCTGCGGCGGACCATCCACGAGGAGGTCTGCCGACGGGGCTTCGATCCGGGCCTGAACAGCTTCGTCCAGTCCTACGGCTCCGGGACGCTCGACGCGAGCCTGCTGCTGATTCCGCAGGTGGGATTCCTGCCGCCCGGCGACCCGCGCGTTCGCGGCACCGTGGAGGCGGTCGGGCGGCGGCTGATGGCGGACGGCCTGGTGCTGCGCTACGACACCGCGGAGGCGGCGGACGGGCTGCCGCCCGGCGAGGGCGCCTTCCTCGCCTGCAGCTTCTGGTACGCCGACGCCCTCGCCCTGCTCGGCCGCCGCGCGGAGGCGCGGGCGCTGTTCGAGCGGCTGCTCGCGTTGCGCAACGACGTCGGGCTGCTCGCCGAGGAGTACGACCCGCGCGCGGGGCGCCAGCTCGGCAACTTCCCGCAGGCCTTCAGCCACCTCGCCCTGGCGAACACCGCGCGCAACCTCTCGGCCGCGGCGCGGCCGGCGGCGCAACGCGCCGGCGCGCCCATGCCGGCCGAAGGCCGGGTGGCGCGCCGATGAGGCGCGGTAGACGTCGCGCGCATGCCGCGCAGCGGCCAAGAGGAGGACTTCGCGTGGCCTCGAGACGGGAAGCCAGACGCCCCTTCGGCGGAAGCCGGCGCACCGGTCCGCCGCCCGCTTTTGCGGTCTCCGTTCACCGCGTCGGCACCTGCCGGGGCGAAGGTGGCGGCGATCCAGGACGAACGGAGCGGGCGTCCCAAATCGGGCGCCCCGCCTCGATCCCGCTCGTTCCGGCTCCCGACGTCCCGCATCGAAGGCGACGGGCGTATCCCCAACCCACTCTCCACCGAAGGACGGTGGAAGTATCCCCAGGAGAGGAGTTCCACGAGCCATGGCCCTTCAACCCGACCAGCGATACACGACGGGTGCGCCAAGCTGGGGTCGCACGGCAACCGCCGACGCAGCCGCCGTCGATGCCGGGCTCCGGGCGTACATGCTCCGGGTCTACAACTGGATGGCCTCGGGGCTGCTGCTCACCGGCGTCGTCGCGTACCTGATCGCCAACACCCCTGAGCTCCAGGCGCTGTTCTACCAGCGCGTCATGACGCCGCGCGGCGCCGCGGTCCAGCCGACGATCCTGGCCTACATTGCCATGTTCGCGCCGCTGGCCTTCGTGCTGGTGCTGAGCTTCGGCATCAACCGGCTGTCCAAGACGACGGCGCAGGCGCTGTTCTGGGCCTTCGCGGCGGTGATGGGCGCGAGCATCTCGCACATCTTCCTGACCTTCACCGGCGCCTCGGTCGCGCGCGCCTTCTTCGTCGCCGCGGCGATGTTCGGCGGCATGAGCCTCTACGGGTACACGACCAAGGCCGACCTGACGCGGATGGGCAGCTTCATGATGATGGGCCTGATCGGCATCGTCATTGCGAGCCTGGTGAACATGTTCATCGGCTCCACGGCGCTGCAGTTTGCGATCAGCATCATCGGCGTGGTCGTGTTCCTCGGCCTGACGGCCTGGGATACCCAGCGCATCAAGGCGGACTACGTCGAGCACGCCTACGCCGAGGGGACGGAGCTTGCGGCGAAGCGCAGCGTGATGGACGCGCTGGGGCTGTACCTGAACTTCATCAACCTTTTTATGCTGCTGCTGCAGTTCATGGGCGCCCGCCAGCAGGAGTAGCGGGCGGCGTGGTTCCGACGGGAGCGTGCGCTGTCGGCGCACGCCCCCGCTCAGTTCGGGCGACGGGAGGAGGTACGGATGGCCGACGGATACCAGGAATGGGTGGGTCTCTGGCCCTACGCAGTCCTCATGGTGGTGGTGGCGTCGTGGGCCCTCTACCATTTCCTGGCGCCGGCGAGCTGGCGGGATTGGGCCGGCGCGGGATTGACGCAAGCCTTCATCATCGCGCTCTACGCGGAGATGTACGGGTTCCCGCTTACCATATACGTGCTGACGGGCCTGCTCGGGATCGAGATCCCGCTGGTCCACTACAGCGGGCATCTCTGGGCCACGCTCCTGGGCTACGGCCGCGTGGGCACCGTTGCCGAGATGATGCTCGGCTATGCGTTCGTCATGGCGGGCGTCGTGCTGATCGCCAAGGGTTGGGCCAGGGTCCACTTCGCGGGCGGCCACCTCGTCCAGGACGGCGTCTACTCGGTGGTCCGCCATCCGCAGTACACGGGCATCTTCCTCGCGGTCCTCGGGCAGCTCGTGCACTGGCCGACGATCCCGACTCTGGCGCTCGCCCCGTTCATCGTCTGGTTGTACGTCCGTCTCGCCCGGCGGGAGGAGGCCCGGCTCGTCGAGAAGTTCGGCGAGGCGTACCGTGACTACCGAAGGCGCGTGCCGATGTTCCTGCCGCGCTGGCGGGAGGTGGCGGCCGGCGTCGAGCTGCGATGACCGGAGGTGTGTGGTCCACGGGGCCGCCACACCGGGCCGGGCGAAGCGCCGGAGATCCGGCCATGGTGGCCGGCTGCGCCGCCCCGGCCGCCCAGATGCCAGATGGAGGAAGTACCGTGTCGACAGTGTCGATTCGAGGCGCCCTCGAGAAGACCGCGACGATCCTCTCCGAGGATCCGGCGAAGGCGAAGAGCGCCGGGCCGGCCGTGACCGCGGTCCTGGAGGGCGGGGTCGCCTGCCGGATCGCCGGCCCCGTGGGCGAGCTCCGCACCGACATGCCGCCCGCGATGGGCGGGCGCGCCTCTGCGCCCAGTCCGGGCTGGCTCCTGCGGGCCGCGCTCGCATCCTGCACCGCGACCGTGGTCGCCATGCGCGCAGCCCAGCTGGGCGTCTCACTCGACCTCTTGGAGGTGAGCGTGTCCGGCGAGGGCGACGCGCGAGGCATGCTGGGCCTCGACGAGACCGTGTCGGCCGCGATGACCAACATCAGGACACGGGTGAGGATCGGCGCGGAGGGGATTTCGAGCGACAGGCTGGTCGAGCTCGTCCGCTGGGCGGAGGCGCACGCACCGGTCACCTGCACGATGCGAAACGGCGAGGTCGGCCCGGCGGAAATCGAGGTGCGCTGAAGTGCTTCCGTAGCCCGCGATGGCGTCCGACCCGCGCGTGCCGTGCATTGTAGCGGTGCGGGCATGCGGCGGGCCTGCGGGCCAGGTGCCGGGACCCCGCTCGCGGCTTGCACCCGGCGGCATCCCAACCGCCCTCAAGGCTGTCCCGGGCGGCCAGCCCGTTCCCGCCGGCGGCGGTCGCCGCGTGCCACGGTCGATCGTCCGCCTCCCCCACCGCGGCGCGGCGGCGCGGCTGCCCGTTCGTCGGGGGGCGAGCAGTCGGGATGACCGGGCCGGCGGCCGCAGTCACACGCCTCAGCCAAGTCGTGCAGCGCGGCGGCCACGGCCCGGAGGGCCGCCGCCTTCGCCTCCAGCGCCGCCACGCGCTCGAGCGCCAACCTCTTCACCTCGCTCCCCGTGCGATTCGGGTTGCGCCACAGCCCGAGGATCTCGCCGATTTCGTCCAACGGGAGGCCGAGGTCCCGGGCGTGGCGCACGAAGCGCAGCGTGCGCACCTCGGCCTCGCCGTAGACGCGGTATCCGGCCTCGGTGCGGTCCGCCGCCGGGACGAGGCCGATGCTTTCATAATGGCGGATCATCTTGGCCGACACGCCGGATGCCGCGGAGGCCTCGCCGATGTTCACGGCCCGCTCCCCTTTGCCGCCGCGGTCACGCCGGAACGCCGCCCGGTGCGCCGTGGGCTTCGCCCGCGCCGACGGGCGGCATCGGCTCGGAGGTGGCCGCGCTCGCCACCATGGGCGGGCGGAAGGCGCGCAGGCGCAGCGCGTTGCTCAGCACGAAGACGCTGGACAGGCCCATGGCCGCGGCCGCCAGCACCGGGGAGAGCAGCAGGCCGAAGGCCGGATAGAGCACGCCGGCCGCCACCGGGATCAGGGCCACGTTGTAGGCGAAGGCCCAGAACAGGTTCTGCCGGATGTTGCGCATCGTCGCCTGTGACAGGGCGATCGCATTCGGCACGCCCCGCAGGTCGCCCGACATCAGCACCACGTCGGCGCTCTCGATGGCGATGTCCGTACCGGTGCCGACGGCCAGTCCGACGTCCGCCGCCGCGAGCGCCGGGGCGTCGTTGATGCCGTCGCCGACGAAGGCGACCTTCCGGCGCCCGCCGTCCTTCAGGCGCTCGATCACGGCGACCTTGCCGTCCGGCAGCACTTCCGCCGCCACCTCGTCGATGCCGAGACGCCGCGCGATCGCTTCCGCCGTGCGGCGGTTGTCGCCGGTGACCATGGCGACCTTCAGGCCAAGGCGGTGCAGCGCCTCCACCGCCGCGGGAGTCGTCTCCTTGATCGGGTCGGCGACCGCGATCGCCGCGGCGAGGCGGCCGTCCACCGCGGCGTAGAGCGGCGTCTTGCCCTCGTCCCCGAGGCGCACCGCGGCTTCGGCGGAGGCGGCCACGTCGTGGCCGAGCCGGGCCATGTAGCGGTCCGCCCCGACCTCCACCCGCCGCCCTGCCACGGTCGCGGCCACGCCGTAGCCCGGCACCGCCTCGAAGGCCTCGGCCTCGTCCAGGGACAGCCCGCGTCGGCGCGCCGCCTCGGCGATCGCCTCGGCCACCGGGTGCTCGGAGCGTGCCTCTACGGCCGCGACCAGCGCCAGCACCTTGTCCGCCTCGAAGCCCGGGGCGGGGATCAGGTCGGTCAGCTCGGGCCGGCCCTTGGTCAGGGTGCCGGTCTTGTCCACCGCGACCACCGCGGCGTCACGGAGGCTCTGCAGCGCCTCGCCCCTGCGGAACAGCACGCCCGTCTCGGCGGCGCGTCCGGTGCCGACCATGATCGAGGTCGGCGTGGCCAGGCCCATGGCGCAGGGGCAGGCGATGATCAGCACCGCCACGGCGTTCACCAGCGCGAAGGTCAGCGCCGGGTCCGGCCCGAACGCCAGCCAGATCCCGAAGGCGGCGGCCGCGACCGCCATGACCACGGGCACGAACCACATCGTCACCCGGTCCACCAGCGCCTGGATCGGCAGCTTCGCGCCCTGCGCCGCCTCCACCATGCGGACGATCTGCGCCAGCACCGTGTCGGCGCCGACGGCGGTCGCGCGGAAGCGGAAGGCGCCGGCCTTGTTGACGGTGCCGCCGACCACCCGCGCGCCGGCCTCCTTGCGCACCGGCACCGGCTCGCCGGTGACCATGCTCTCGTCCACGAAGGAGGCGCCGTCGAGCACCTCGCCGTCCACCGGCACGCGCTCGCCGGGGCGCACCAGCACGACGTCACCGGCCCGGACCTCGCCGACAGGGATCTCCAGCGCCTCGCCCCCGCGCTCGACGCGCGCGGTCTTGGCCTGCAGCCCCATCAGGCGCCTGATCGCCTCGGACGTGCGGCCCTTGCTGCGTGCCTCCAGGTACCGGCCGAGCAGGATCAGCGTGGCGATCACCGCCGCGGCTTCGTAGTAGACGTGGCGGGCGTCGGCCGGCAGCAGCGCGGGCGCGAAGGTGGCCACCGCCGAGTAGGCCCAGGCGGCACCGGTGCCAAGCGCGACCAGCGAATTCATGTCCGGCGTGCCGCGCAGCAGGTTGGGCCAGCCGTTGCGGTGGAAGCGCAACCCGGGGCCGAACACCACGAGCGTGGCGAGGACAAACTGCAGATACCAGGAGGCCCGCATCCCGATGGTGGCCTCCACCAGGCCGTGCACCGCCGGCACCAGCTCCCCACCCATCTCGATCGCCAGGACCGGCACCGTCAGCAGGCCCGCGAACAGCGTGGCGCGCCCGAGGGAGCGCTGCTCGCGCTCCCGGCCCTCGCGCTCACGCTCCTCGCGGGCCGCGGCGGCCTCGAGGGCAGCGCGCCGGGCCGCGTAGCCGGCGCGGCCGACCGCCGTCTCGAGCGCGGCGGGATCCAGGCCGCCGACGTGGCGGACCACGGCGCGCCCGGTGGCAAGGTTGACCGAGGCTTCCCGCACCCCGGGCACCGCGCGCAACGCGCGCTCGATGCGCCCAACGCAGGATGCGCAGGTCATGCCCTCGACAGAGAGGTCGGTCGTCTCCTCCGGCACCGCGTAGCCCAGCCGCTCGACCGCGGTCGCCAGCGCCGGCAGGTCCGGCGCGCCCTCGAGGCGCAGCTCGGCCCGCCCGGTAGCCAGGTTGACGGCGGCCTGCGCCACGCCGGGCACCGCAGCGAGCGCCTTCTCGACGCGGCGCACGCAGGAGGCGCAGGTCATGCCCTCGACCGGCAAGGAAAGCGCGGCGGGCGGCAGGCCGTTGCGGATCGCGAGGTTTGCTTCAGGGGCCATGGGCTTTCTCCGCGGTCTGGGTCACCGGGCCTGAGGTGGTGATTCCCACCGTGGGAAGGTCAAGGCGGCGACCTGTGGCCGCTCGCACGCCGTCGCCGAGCCCGCCACTGGCGGGCTCGGCGCGGATGGGTGGCCTCCCTGAAGCGCAGGCCGGCTTTTCTGGCGCGACGGGCCGGTGTGGTGCACTTCTCAGCCGATGCGGATCTGGGTGTCGGACGTGAAGGCGTAGGGCGGCACCACCAGGTTGGTGGGCGCCGGACCCTTCCGGATGCGGCCGGATGTGTCGTAGTGACTGCCGTGGCAGGGACAGAACCAGCCGCCGAACTCGCCGCGCGGGTCGGTCACCTTCTGCCCCAGCGGCACGCAGCCGAGGTGGGTGCAGATGCCCACCATCACGAGCCACGGATCGCGGATCACCCGCGCCTGGTCCGGCTGCGGGTCCTTCAGCTCCGAGAGCGACGTCGCGCGCGCCACCCGGATCTCCTCCGGCGTGCGGTGCCGCACGAAGACCGGCTTGCCGCGCCAGACCACCGTGACCGCTTGGCCGACGGCGATCGGCGCCAGGTCCACCTCGGTGGTGGAGAGCGCCAGCACGTCCCGCGACGGGTTCATGGAGTGGATGAAGGGCCAGACGATGGCCCCGACGCCCACCACCGCGAAGGACCCCGTCACGAGTTTCAGGAAATCGCGGCGCCTGGCGCCGCCATGGCCGTCGTCGGAGCCCGGGGGCGCTGCCGCATGTGGCATCTCGGATTGAGCCATGTTCTTCCTCCGTCGGTCTGCTCGCTTCCGGGCCGGCTGGGCCGCGCGCAGCGAGCCCTATTCTGTCGCCCCTCCAGTCCGCCCCAAGCCGCCGCCTGAGTGCCCAGGTCCGATCGAAGGCTGCGCACGGCGCGAACTCATCCGATCAGCGCCAGCGTCGGGAAGGTCCGCAGCATCCAGGCCCCGAACCGGGTCAGGTCGCCGGTGATCATCGCCACGCCCATCACGGCCATCGCCGCGCCGGCCCCGCGTTGGAGCCACATGCCGAGGCGCGCGGCGCGCCTCGCGCGGACCAGCAGCGCGGGAAGGTAGAGCGCGGCGAGCAGGAACGGCACGCCGAGCCCGGCGGCGTAGGCCGCGAGCAGCGCGACGCCATCCGCCGCGCCGCGGGCCGCCGCCGCGGCCGTGAGCACGGCAGCGAGCACGGGCCCGATGCAGGGCGTCCAGCCAAAGCCGAAGGCCACGCCCACCAGCGCCGCCTGGCCGGGCGTGCCGCCCTCGAGCGCCGGCCGCCAGCGCAGGTCGCGCAGCAGCGGCACGGGCAGGCGGAGCAGGCCCATCTGCACGAGGCCCATCGCCAGCACCAGCGCCCCGCCCGCAACCGCCGCCTCGGCGCTCCAGCGCCGCAGCAGGCCGGAGAGGCCGGTCGCGCCCGCGCCGAGCGCGACGAACACCGCGCCGAAGCCAAGCACGAAGAACAGGCCAAGGCGGAACGTCCGGCCGCGCCGCGCCTGCGCCCCGGCGAGGTCGGTACCGGCGACCCAGGCCAGGTAGCCCGGCACCAGCGGCAGCACGCAGGGCGAGAGGAAGGAGACGAGCCCCGCACCGAAGGCCAGCGTCAGGCCAAGCGGGGAGAGGTCGATGCTCAGCATGCGCAGCGCCGTCCTCCGGCGGTCGCGGGCGCGTGACCCCGCCGTCGGCGTCGATTGCGGCCGTCGCCTTGAAGGGCGTGCGCCGCGGCTTCACCTGGGCCGCAGACAGCGACACCAGACGCGAGGCACCGATGAGCACCAGCACAAGCGATGACACCCGGACCCGCCGGACTGCCCTTTCGGTCGAGGGCATGACCTGCGGCAGCTGCGCGCGCACCGTCGAACGCGCGCTCGCCGGCGCCGCCGGCGTCGAGCGGGCCGTCGTGGACCTCGCGCGCAGCCGCGCGGTGGTCGAGGGCTCCGCGCGCCCCGAGGACCTCGCCGCGGCCGTCGAGGCCGCCGGCTACACCGCCCGGATCCTGCCGCAGGGCGAGGACGAATGGCCCGACCTGCCGGCGGACGAGCGCCGTCGCGGCGGCGGCTGCTGCGGCTGAACCGCGTCCGGCGGCACCCCGGGCGGCCAGATGCGCCACCGTCGCCAGCGCGCATCGCTGCGGCCGTCCGATGGCGGTCATAGCAGGCTCCGCAGCCGCCCCCAGAGGCCCTGCGGTGGAGCCGGCCGGGGCGGTGGTGGGGCTTGGGCGTCGCCGTCCTCGTCGTGGGTCAGCGCGTTCAGGTACAGGACGAGGTTCGTCGGGTCGAAGTCGAGCCCGTGGAACCTCGCCCTGAGCCGGCCCTCGCGGTCGATCACATGCGTGACCACGGCGTGCATCTGCATGCCGTCGGGCGTCGGCACAAAGCGCAGGCCGTAGGCCTCGGCCAGCCGCCGGCCGTCCTCCGGCAGCTCCGCCCCGCTCGTCAGGAAGGTCCAATTGGCGGGGTCGAGCCCATGCGCCTCGCCGTAGCCCCGCATCACCTCGGGCGTGTCCCGCTCGGGGTCCGTGGTGATGGTGACGAAGCGCACCTGCTCGCGCATAGGGGTGAGGTTCACCATCTCTTGGATGCGCGCGATCAGGTCGGCGTGCAGTGGGCAGGCGTCCGGGCAGGCTGCGTAGATGAAGTGGAGCACCACTACCTTGCCGCGCAGGTCGGCGAGGCCGACCGGCCGCCCTTCGGCGTCCTGCAGCGCGAAGTCCGGCGCGGGGCGCGCCTCGAAGGGCTGGAAGAACTGCTCGCGGTCGTGCAGCCGGCCTTCGACCTCCTTCATCGAGTGGGCCCCGGCCGGCCGCGGCGGCAGGGGCAGGAAGGCGGCGGCCGGAAGCGCCGCGCCCAAGGCGAGGAGGACCGTGCGCCGCCGCCTCACGCCACGCCCCCTTCCCGGCGGTGGATAGGCGCCGCCGCGGTCGCCGCCCCGTCCGCGGACGCGTTGGCGGTCCCGCCGCCCGCCCCCTTACGCATCATGCAGAGGCCGACGCCGCACATCACGAGGCAGGGCAGCACGCTCAGCAGAAGCGGGGCGAGGCCGGCGGCCACCAGCCAGCCCCAGCCGCCGAATGCCGCCGCGCCGCCCAGCGCCACGACCACCACGGCGGTGAGTAGGATCTTGCGGTTGGCGAACCACCGTCCGGAGGACGACGCGGCGCCGCAGCAGCCCGCGGACGAGGAAGGGGAAGGAGTGTTGGTCGCTGTTGTCTGCATGGTCGATCTCCTTGGTGAGGGCCAGGGGTGGACGTCGGGTGGTGTCAGGAGCGGCCGGCCGCCGCGCCCAGGCGCTCCTCGCGCCGGCGACGTATGTCCGGCGGCCAGGTGCTCTTGATGAAGGCGATCACGGCCGCGATCTCGGCCTCCGTCAGCACGCCCTCAAAGGCGGGCATGTCGCTCTCGTAGCCGGGCAGGATTCCGGTCAGGCCCTTCCGCGTCAGCTCGATCAGCTGCGCGTCCGGGTGGTGCCAGGTGTGCCCGGTGGCGTCGTGGGGCGGTGCCGGCAGGCGCCCGTCGGGTCGGCGCGCCTGCCAGTTCGGCTGCCCCTCAAGGTTTGCCCCGTGGCAGGACGCGCAGTGCTCGGCGTAGACGCGCCGGCCAAGCGCGACCTGCGCAGGGTCGCTCGTGTCGGCGGTGGCCGGCGCCGACGGTCCGAACCAGCCGAACCCGAGCGCCGCCGCACCGACGCCGATCGCCACTGCCATGGCGAGCGCAGCCGCGCCGAGCGCGAGTGCGCGGTCTCTGGTCATCCGCGCCGCCCGAACACGTACTTGGCAAGGGCGGCGATCGCGAGGGCGAGCAGGGCGAGAAGCAGGAGCCCGACCAGCCCCATGCTCCACATCATCGCGGTCCCCATCGTCCCGCCACCCATCATGGCGCACATCGTCGGCGTCTCCCGGTGTTGAATGGCCGCGCCCGGCCCTCGGCGGCGCTACTCGACCGCATAGACCGCGGGCTCCGCCGCCGCGTCGCGCGGGATCGTGTAGATGGTGAAGGGCTCGACCTTCGGGCCGCTCATGCCCGGGGAGCCCATCGGCATGCCGGGCAGCGAGATGCCGCGGACGTCCGGGCGCTCGGCGAGCAGCCGGTCGAGCGGCCCGACCGGCACGTGGCCCACGACGGTGTACCCGTCCACCATCGTGATGTGGCAGCCCTCGAGCTCCTGTGGCACCTGCTGCTGTCGGCTGATCAGTGCGAGGTCGTGGCTCGGCACGACCCGCACCTGGTAGCCGTTCTGGCGCAGGTAGGCTGCGTAGCCCTCGCAGCAGTCGCAGTTCGGGTTCTTGAAGAGCGTGGCCTCCCGCGCCGCGGCCGGGGGCTGGGCGGCGGTCGCGCGGACGGGCCGGGTCAGCGGGACGGCGGCGGCGGTGGCCGCCAGGACGGCGCGGAAGGTGGCGCGGCGGGTGGTGGGCATCATTCGCTGGTTATCCTCTGTCTGGGTTTCGGTCAGGCCACGCGGACCAGGCCCATCATCCCCGCGGCCTGGTGCTCGAGGACGTGGCAGTGGAACATCCAGTCGCCGGGATTGTCGGCGACGAAGGCGATCTCGGCGCTCTCGCGCCGCGGGATCAGGACGGTGTCCTGCCACTCGCGGTGGCGGGTCGGGACGCCGTTGCGGGCGACCACCCGGAAGGAGTGCCCGTGCAGGTGCATCGGGTGCGGCCAGGCCGTCTCGTTGCGGATCGCCAGCAGGTAGGAGGCGTTGCGGCGCAGCACCACCAGCGGATCGTGCACATGGCCGCCGGGCGCCGCCGCGGTCCCGTTGACCGTCCAGGTCAGGTCTCGGCGCATCATCTCGCGCGCGTCCAGCCAGCGCCCGTCCACAAGCGCGCCCTCGAGGTGGTTCATCATCCCGCCGCCGAGCACCACCGCATGCCGCTCGGCCCGCGCGAGGTCCGGCTCGGGGACCGGGTTGGCGGGCAGGGTGGCGATCGGCGCCGTGGGCGGACGATCGCGCAGCGGCTCCGCCCCGTAGGCGATCTCGAGCAGCTTGTACTCGAGCCTGGCATAGTAGGTGTCGAGCACGCGGGCGCGTGCCCCCGGCTGGCCGGTCATGTCGAGCACCAGGTCCACGCGCATCCCGGGCCCGACCACGACGCGCCCGTCCTCGGGCGCGTGCGGCGCGACCGGCTGGCCGTCGAGGGCGACGACCACGGGCTCGTGCCCTTCGAAGACCAGACCGAAGATGCGCGCGTTGGCGGCGTTGACCAGCCGCAGCCGCAGCCGCTCGCCGGACCGCACAGCGAAGCCCCCTTCCGGGACGCGGCCGTTCACCGTGACGGTGTTGCCGATGCGGCCCGTCATGCCGGCCTCCATGGCGTTGCCGAAGCCGCCCGCGATCTGCGCGTCCTCCAGCAGCCGCCAGTCGTCGAGCACCCAGGTGACGTCGCGGTCGATCGTGGGCGGCGGTTCGCGCTCCTCGACGACGAGCGGGCCGTAGAGACCCCGCCCGACCTGCTCGAGGCTCCGGACGTGGGGGTGGTACCAGTAGGTGCCGGCGTCCGTGGCCTCGAACTCGTAGGCGAAGATCCCTCCCGGTGCGATCGGGGGCTGGGTCAGGTGCGGCACGCCGTCCATGGCGTTGGGCACCCGCAGCCCGTGCCAGTGGATCGTGGTCTCCTGGGGCAGGCGGTTCTCCAGCACGACGCGCAGCCGGTCGCCCTGGCGGACCCGGATCTCGGGGCCGGGGACCCGGCCGTCGTAGCCCCAGACCGCGGTCTCGGGGTGGGGCGGGCCGGCGAGGGCCGCGCGCCCCGGGCGCGCGACGAGCCGGATGGTGCTGCCGCCGGGGGCGGAGCTGTCGGCGGCCCGGGCGACGGCGGGCGCCGCCAAAGCGGCCGCGCCGCCCAGGATGAGGGACCTGCGGCCGAGTGCCGGCAGGCGGGGAATGGGCATGATGGTCTGTCGTCCTTCCGCGAGGGCGGATGGCCAGCCGCACGCGCGAGCGCGCGGGCAGGCGGCGATGGGGCCCGGCGCCGACGAGCGGCGCGGTCCCTCAGCTCAGGACGATGGCTCTGGGAGGATGGAGGTCGGGCGGACCGGTCAGCCCGGCCGGGGCGGGCGCGCCCGGGGTGGGCTCGGCCAGGGACGGCGCGAGGAACTCCGAATGCGGACCGGCGGGCGGTGCCATCGGAGGCACAGCGCAGAGCGCCGCGCAGGAGGCCATGGCGGAGCCCGGGTCGTCGTCGCCGTCATCGCACCCGTCGCAGCCGGGCATCCGCGTGTCGGCGGATGGGGCCGCCGCCATTGCGAGGTCCATGGCCGCCGCGCGGGCGGCGTGCAGCACCGTCCCGGCCGCGAAGGCCAGGATCAGGGCGAACAGCACCGTGCGCAGAAGACCACGCATAGGCGTTAGATAGTGCGGCGCCGGCGCCGCGTCGATCCCCGAAACGCAAAGCGGACCGACAACGCGGCGGGCCCCCCCGGCCCATGCGGCCGCTGCGCGAGGAGCGTCAGGGCGTGGCCGCAGCCGCCAATGAACGCCGGATCTAACGGCGACCGGAGCCGTCCGCCGCGCCGTGGACCATGAGCGCCTTGACCACCGTGGCCAAGGTCGTGGCCCTAGATCCCTCACGCCGTACTCGACGATGCACGCCTGGCGCTCGAGGCCGTCGAGGCATGGCAAGGCGTGACGCTCTCGCACGACGAGCAGCGCGCCTTCGGCGAAGCCGTCCTGCCGCGACTAGGCGCCGATCAGACGATCCGGCAGCGGGCCGGTGTCGCGCACGACGACGAAGCCATCCGTTGTGTCCGCCGCCACAGCGCGCGCCCAGCCTAGCGCGAACCTCTACGACGAGATCACCGCTAGGATCATCGCCGATCTCGAGGCCGGGCGCCTGCCGTGGGTCCAGCCCTGGGGAAACTCAGGTGTGGCCGCACCGCTCGCCCTGCCGAAGAACGCCGCGACCGGCCGGCGCTACTCGGGCATCAACGTGCTCATCCTCTGGGGCGCCGTCGTCGAGCGCGGCTACGCCGGCCAGAGCTGGCTCACCTTCCGCCAGGCGCTCGCGCTGGGCGGCAGCGTGCGCAAGGGCGAGAGCGGCACCACCGTCGTCTATGCCGACCGCTTCATTCCTGGCGAGGAGCGGCAGCGCGCGTAGGAGACGGGGGTGGACGCCCGCGCGATCCACTTCCTCAAGCGCTTTACCGTCTTCAACGTCGAGCAGTGCGACGGCCTGCCGCCCGAACTCGCCGGGGTGGCGCCGCCCGCGGACACCTCGCTCATCGAGTCGCGCGTCCAGGAACTGATCGCAACCTCCAGCGCCGACCTCCGCATCGGTGGGGAACGCGCCTACTACGACCCCCTCGGTGACGTCATCCGCGTCCCGCCGCCGCAGGTCTATTTCCAGCCGATCGACTGGAACCGCACGGCGCTGCACGAGCTCGGTCACTGGACAGGGCACGCGTCGCGCCTCGGTCGCGAGATCGCCAACAGCTTCGGCTCGAGAAGGTACGCGCAGGAGGAGTTGGTCGCCGAGATGACGGCGGCCTTCACCTGCGCCGCGCTCGGCATCGTGCCGACGGTGCGCCACGCGGACTACATCGGTTCCTGGCTGGAGGTGCTGCGCGAGGACAATCGCGCAATCGTCCGCGCGGCGAGCGCCGCGTCGAAGGCGGCGGACTTCCTGCTCGCCTTCGCGCCCGATGAAGCATCCACAGCGCAGGTCCCTGCGACGACGGAGGCGGTGGCGTGACCGGCGACGCTCGAAGCCGCACCGTATGCGGCGCCAGCGGCGCGACATGGGAGATCGACACGGTCGTGGCACCGGCATCCTGGGCGACGGGTCTGGTGGGCGATGACTGGTCCGGCCTGAAGCTGGAGCCGACCGACGCCAAGGCCTGCCGCGCTTGGCTCGCCGCACAGCACGCCGATGGGTGGCGCGTGATCGACGTTGCACGCTATGCGAAGGGAAGCCCGGAAGGGTCATGGTTCTCCCGGTCTGCTGACCTATGCGCGGAAGCGCCGCGTCGTCGGTCGGGATCAGAGATAGAGAACCGAGAGGGATTTCGTGACGGGTGGAGGGTCGGGAGAGAGGCTCCCGGCCGGCCCGTCATGGAGAGCCCCATGTCGAAGTCCACGCCGAAGATCGCGCTGTCCGCCTCGCGCGACATCCCGTTCAACCGCCTCGTGCTCAGCCAGGCCAACGTCCGCCGCATCAAGGCCGGCATCGCCATCGAGGAGCTGGCCGAGGACATTGCCCGCCGCACCCTGCTCCAGAGCCTCACCGTTCGCCCTGTGCTCGACGCGGACGGGGTGGAGACCGGGATGTTCGACGTCCCGTCGGGCGGGCGGCGCTACCGCGCGCTGGAGCTCCTAGTGAAGCAGAAGCGCCTCGCCCGTACCGCGCTGATCCCCTGCGTCATCCGAACCGAAGGCCTCGCCGAGGAGGACAGCCTGGCCGAGAACGTGCAGCGCGCGCCGCTGCACCCGCTCGACCAGTTCCGCGCCTTCCAGGCCCTGCGCGAGAAGGGCAGGGGCGAGGAGGAGATCGCCGCGGCCTTCTTCGTGTCGGGCGCCGTCGTGAAGCAACGGCTGCGGCTGGCCGCCGTCTCGCCGCGGCTGCTCGACGTCTACGCCGAGGACGGCATGACGCTCGATCAGCTGATGGCCTTCACCGTCAGCCCCGACCACGCCAGGCAGGAGGCGGTGTGGGACGCACTTCAGCGCTCGCCGATCCGCGAGCCCTACCAAATCCGCCGCCTGCTGACAGAGAGCGCCGTCCGCGCCTCCGACCGCCGGGCGCGCTTCGTCGGCGCCGCGGCCTACGAGGCAGCGGGCGGGATCATCCTGCGCGACCTCTTCGCGGCCGACGATGGCGGCTGGTGGCAGGATCCCGTGCTGCTCGACCGGCTCGTGCATGAGCGACTGACGCGCGAGGCGGAGGCGATCCGGGCGGAGGGCTGGCGTTGGGTCGAGGCGGCGCCGGACTTCCCGTATGGCCACACCTACGGCCTGCGCCGCCTGGCCGGCACGGCCGAGCCGCTGAGCGAGGAGGAAGCGGCGCGGCGTGCGGCGCTCCAGGCCGAATACGACGAGCTGGAGCGGGCCTGTGCCGAAGCCGACGAGGTGCCCGAGGAGACCGACGCGCGGCTGGCCGAGATCGAGGAGGTGCTCGCCGCCCTCAATGATCGGCCGGTCGCCTACGAACCGGCGGAGATCGCCCGCGCCGGCGCCTTCGTCAGCATCGATGGCTCGGGCGCCCTGCGCGTCGAGCGCGGCTACGTCCGTCCGGAGGACGAGGCGCCGGTCGCCGCATCTGGCGACGATGCGGCGGGAGCGGGTGAGCGGTCCGTTGCCGGTTCGGACATTGAGGGGAGCGGCAGGGCCCTGGGCGAGCCTGACGGTGGAGGCACCGCCGAGCCATCTGAGGAGGACGAGGGCATCCGGCCACTGCCTGACCGGCTTCTGACCGAACTCACCGCGCACCGCACGCTCGCGCTGCGTGACGCGGTCGCCGGTGATCCACAGGTCGCGCTGCTCGCCGCGACCCACGCGCTCTGCCTGCGGCTGTTCTACCGCTACGGCCTCGATTCCTGCCTGGAGATCGAGCCGAAGAGCGCGCTCTTCTCGGCCCAGGCCCCGGGCCTGGCCGACACAGCCTCAGCACGCTCGATCGAAGCCCGCCACGCGCGCTGGCAGGCACAGCTGCCGGCGGAGCCCGGCGAGCTCTGGGCGGTCCTCGCCGGCTTCGACGCCGACAGCCGCGAGGCGCTGTTCGCGCACCTCGTCGGGCTGACGGTGAACGCGGTGCACGAGGCCTACAACCGCCGGCCGAAGGCGATTGCGCATGCCGACCGGATCGCCGAGGCGGTCGGGCTCGACATGGTGGAGGCGGGCTGGCGGCCGACAGTGGCCAACTATCTCGGCCGGGTCACCAAGGCGCGGATTCTCGATGCAGTGCGCGAGGGTAAGGGCGAGGCCGCGGCGGGGCTGATCGCCCACCTCAAGAAGGCCGACATGGCGGTGGAAGCCGAGCGCCTGCTCGCCGACACCGGCTGGACCCCCGAGCCGCTGCGCCTCGCCGGCTCACGCGACGAAGGCGCGGCGATCGAGCCCGAGGCGCTGCCGGCCTTCCTCGCCGAGGAGGGCGAGAGCGCCGGCGACGCCGCGGCCAAGACACTCCCGATCGCCGCCGAGTGAAGCCTGCGGGGATCGGTCCGTCGCACCGCTGACACTCGCTCCCACCGTCCATCCACCCGAAGCCCGGCCGTCGCGCCGGGCTTCGTCGTTTCAGGAGGTCCATCATGGGCTGGCTCTTCATGTCTTCGCTCGGCCGCTTCCGCGGCCCACGCGCCTATCTCGACGATCAGTTCAGCTACAGGTGCGGGACGGTCCGCTCGACCGTGCTGCGCTCGGCGCTTGTCCGGATGCGCACCTACTACGCCGCGGTCGAGCAGATCGGTCCAGACATGCCACGCGCGGTGTTCGCGGTCGTCTGCCTCGTCCGCTACAACCCGCGCGACGCGAACGGAGACGTCTTCGGCTACAAGGACATGACCGAGCACATGGGACCGTGCGAGGCCGAGTGCCCGGCGGCGATCCTCGACCTGCTCACGCCGACCGACGCGGACCATGCGCTCGCCTGGCGCGCGCGTTGCCGCGCCGCGATCGCTGCGCGGTCAGACCGCCCGCGCCTGCGCAACGGCGCGATAATCGTCTTCGACGAGCCGATCGCCTTCACCGACGGCTCGGCGCACGCACAGCTGGAGGTGGTGATCGAGCCGGGACGGCCGCGCGCGGTGCGGTTCCGGCCTGCCGGTGGCGGCGGTCTCTACCGCATCAGCAACCTGCACCAACGCAATTATCGGCTCGAATCTATCGCGTGAAGTGAAGGGCAGGGGTCCGGCGCGTCCGTGTCGGGCCCCTTCTTCGTTGGGTAAGGATCGAGAGGGAGAGAGCGGCCGGAAGTGGGTGTTCGGCGTCGGTTCGAGAGAGCGGAAGCCGCCCGGACATCCCCGTTCCGCTCCCGGAGTTCCTCCTCGTGCCCCATCCATCCCTCGAGGCCGCGTTCGCGCGGTCGCCGTCCACCGCCTGTGCTGTCTCGCCCGAAGCCCTGCTCGCTGCCGCGCAGAGGCTGCTGCCCACTCTCGTCGGCGGGCAGCCCGTCGACGCGCGCGCGCTCCGCGACGCGATGACCGCTGCGACGGGCGGCTCCGACGCGGAGGGCGCCTGGGGCTGGAAGGACGCCTACGAGGCGTGCGAGGCGGCGCAGCTCCTGTTCCTCCGCCGCTTCGGGGCGGCGCTCGCCGCTAGACCCGTCGCGGCCCGCCTCGCCGCGCTGACCAAGGTGGCGGCGCTACTGCCGACGCACACGCGCCGGTCCGAGGAGGGCCAAGCGCTGCAGCAGTTCTCCACGCCGCTGCCGCTCGCCCTCGTCGCCACGCAGGCCGCTGCCATCAGGCCCAACGACCTCGTGCTCGAGCCGTCAGCCGGCACGGGGCTGCTCGCGATCTTCGCCGAGATGGCCGGCGCCGACCTCGTGCTCAACGAGCTCGCCGACACCCGCGCCGGGCTGCTTCGTCTCCTCTTCGCGGTCACTCCTGTCACGACCTTCGACGCCGCGCGCATCCACGACCATCTTGACGCAGGCTTGCGGCCGACCGTCGTGCTGATGAACCCACCCTTCTCGGTTGGGGCGCATGTGGACGGGCGTGTCGCCGACGCCGCCTATCGGCACATGGCGTCGGCGCTGGCACGGCTCGCCGATGGCGGCAGGCTGGTCGCGATCACCGGCGCGTCCTTCTCGCCCGACAACCCGGCCTGGGCGTCGGCCTTCGCGCGGCTGGGGGAGCGCGGGCGCGTGGTGTTCAGCGCGCCGATCGACGGCCGTGTTTACGCGAAGCATGGCACAACGGTCGAGACGCGGCTGACGGTCATCGACCGCCTTCCGGCGGACGCTCCGGCCTCAGTGCCGGCCTCGCACCCGATGGTTGGCGATGCCGCGACGCTGCTCGCGCTCGTCGAGCGGCACGTTCCGCCGCGGGCCGTGTGCACGGCGCGCCGGGCGCCCCGAGGGCCGGCTGTGTGGACTGCCGCGGCGCCCCGACGTCTGGTGACCGCGGCTGTGCCTCGCCCACTGGCGCCGGTGGCGGCGGATGCCATCGAGCTCACCTACCTCCTGATCGAGTCCGAGAACACCGCCCCGGCACGCCTGAGCGACGCGCTCTACGAGCCGTTCACGCTCGCGGCGATCCGCGTCCCCGGCGCACGCCCGCATCCGACGCCGCTCGTCCAGTCGGCGGCGATGGCGAGCGTGCGGCCGCCGCGGCCGACCTACCGGCCTCACCTGCCGGCGGGCCTAGTCGAGGCAGGCCTCCTCTCCGACGCGCAGCTCGAGACCGTAATCCTCGCCGGCGAGGCGCATGCTGCACAGCTCGCCGGCGCCTGGACCGTGGACGACACCTTTGACGTCGTCGGCGCCGCACCGGACGACGCCGAGGACGCGGTCCGCTTCCGGCGCGGGTTCATGCTCGGCGACGGAACGGGCGCGGGCAAGGGCCGGCAAGTCGCCGCCGTCATCCTCGACAATTGGCTCAAAGGCCGTCGCCGCGCGCTCTGGGTGTCGAAGTCGGACACGCTGATCGAGGACGCGCGGCGCGACTGGTCGGCGCTCGGCCAGGAGCGGCTGCTGATCCAGCCCCTCTCGCGCTTCCGGCAGGGCACGCCCATCCGGCTGGAGGAGGGCGTGCTGTTCGCCACCTACGCCACGCTGCGCTCCGATGCCCGCGAGGAGCGGGCCTCGCGGGTCCAGCAGCTCGTTGATTGGCTCGGCGCCGGCTTCGACGGCGTGATCGTCTTCGACGAGAGCCATGCCATGCAGAACGCCGGCGGCTCCACCGGCGAACGGGGCGATGCCGCACCCTCGCAGCAGGGTCGCGCCGGGCTTCGCCTCCAGCACGCGCTGCCGGATGCGCGCGTGCTCTACGTCTCTGCGACCGGCGCCACCACCGTGCAGAACCTCGCCTACGCCCAGCGCCTCGGCCTGTGGGGCGGCGAGGACTTCCCCTTCGCGACGCGGGCCGAGTTCGTGGCCGCCATCGAGACCGGCGGCGTGGCCGCGATGGAGGTGCTGGCCCGCGACCTGCGCGCCCTCGGCCTCTACACCGCCCGCTCGCTCTCCTACGACGGCGTCGAATACGAGATCGTCGAGCACGCGCTGACGCCGGAGCAGACGCGCATCTACGACGCCTATGCCGGTGCTTTCCAGATCATCCACCAGAACCTCGACGCCGCCCTCGAAGCCGCGGGCGTGACCTCGACGTCTGAGCGGGGCTCGACGACGCTCAATGCGCAGGCGAAGTCGGCGGCGCGCTCGGCCTTCGAGAGCTCGAAGCAGCGCTTTTTCGGGCACCTGCTGACCTCGATGAAGACGCCGACCCTGATCGCCAGGATCGACGAGGACCTCGCGGCCGGCCACGCCCCCGTCGTCCAGATCGTCTCGACGGGTGAGGCGCTGATGGAGCGGCGCATCGCCGCGCTCCCGGCCGAGGAATGGTCGGACGTTCAGGTCGACATCACGCCGCGGGAGTATGTGCTCGACTACCTCGCCCACGCCTTCCCGGTGGGGCTGTACGAGCCCTTCACCGACAGCGCGGGCAATCTCTGCTCCCGGGCGGTCTTCGCGGACGGCCAGCCCGTGCTCTGCCGCGAGGCGGTGGAGCGCCGCGACGCGCTGATCGAGCGGCTCGCCAGCCTGCCGCCGGTCGGGGGCGCGCTCGACCAGATCGTGCAGCGCTTCGGCACCGATGTCGTCGCCGAGGTCACCGGCCGCTCGCGGCGCATTGTGCGCAAGCGCGGCGAGGATGGTGTCGAGCGGCTCGTCGTCGAGGGTCGGTCCGCCGGCGCCAACCTCGCCGAGGCCACCTCCTTCCAGGACGACGAGAAGCGCATCCTCGTCTTCTCGGACGCCGGCGGCACCGGGCGGAGCTACCACGCCGATCTCGGCGCGCGGAACCGGCGGCTCCGCGTGCACTACCTGCTCGAGGCCGGCTGGAAGGCCGACGCTGCCATCCAGGGCCTCGGGCGCACCAACCGCACCCACCAGGCGCAGCCGCCACTGTTCCGGCCGATCGCCACCGACGTGCGCGGCGAGAAGCGCTTCCTGTCGACCATCGCGCGCCGGCTCGACACGCTGGGCGCGATCACCCGGGGCCAGCGCCAGACCGGCGGCCAGGGCCTGTTCCGCGCGTCCGACAACCTCGAAAGCGACTACGCCCGCGCGGCACTCCGGCAGTTCTACACGCTGCTCATTGCCGGCCGGGTCGAGGGCTGTTCGCTCCGGCGCTTCGAGGAGGCGACCGGCCTGTCGCTCCTGACCCGCGACGGCGCGGTGAAGGAGGAACTGCCGCCGATCACGCAGTTCCTCAACCGCGTCCTGGCGTTGCCGATCGGCCTGCAGAACACCCTCTTCGAGGTGTTCGACGGGCTGTTGGGCGCCCGCGTCGAGGCCGCTGTCCAGGCCGGGACCTTCGATGTCGGGCTGGAGACGCTGCGGGCGGAATCGCTCACGGTCGTCGACCGCCGCACCGTCTACACGCATCCGGGCACCGGCGCCGAGACGGTGGCGCTGGAGATCCGCCGCCTCGATCGCACCGACGCGCTCAGCTTGGCGGAAGCACTCGCCCTCGCTAGTGGCGCGCCGGGGCGGCGGCTCCTCAACTCCCGCTCCGGCCACGCCGCCGTCCAGCTGCGCGCCGCGAGCGTCACGCTGGACGACGGCGCCGTCGAGCGCCGCGTGCGCCTGGTCCGCCCGACCGAGCGCCGGACTCTGCCCGAGGCGGCGTTCCTCGCCTCGCATTGGGACGAAGCCGGCGGCGCCGCGTTCGCGGAGGCGTGGAACGCCGAGGTGGCCGCGCTGCCCGAACTCGTCGAGAGCCGCTTCTGGATCGTCACCGGCCTCCTGCTGCCGATCTGGCGGCGTCTGCCGGAGGATGGCTGCCGCGTCTACCGGCTGCAGACCGATGAGGGCGAGCGGGTGATCGGGCGGCAGGTGCCCCCGGCCTGGGTCGCGGAGGCGCTCGGGGACGATGCCCCGTCCGTCTCGGCCGAGGACGCCTGGGAAGCGGTGCTCGGTCGCGGGGCGCTGCTGCAGCTCGCCGACGGGCTCTCCGTCCGGCGCGCGCTCGTCATGGGGGTCCACCGCGTCGAGCTCAGCGGCTTCACGGACGGTATGGTGGCGCGCCTCAAGGCCGACGGCCTCATCTCCGAGATCATCGCTTGGCGGCTCCGGCTCTTCGTGCCGGTGGGGACGGAGGTGCCGGCGATCCTGGCGCGGGTCCTCGCCCGCCATCCGGTCGTCCGGGCGACCGACCGTGCCGCGGCGTGACGCCATGACGGGCGCCGCGGATCTGGCACACCGCCTCGCGCGCGATGCCGAGGCGGTCTGCCGCCACTACCTCTCCAACGGCCGCCGCCAGGGCCGCTGGTGGCTCGTCGGCGATGCCGACAACACCCGGGGCCGCAGCCTCTTCGTGCGGCTGCACGGGCCGGAGCGCGGCCGCGGTGCGGCCGGCAAGTGGACCGATGCCGCCACCGGCGAGCATGGCGACCTGCTCGACCTGATCGGCCGCGTCTGCGGCTTCGACGACCTTCGCGACACGCTCGACGAGGCGCGGCGCTTCCTGAGCCTGCCGCGCCGGCCGCGCGAGACGATCCGGCCTCCGTCTCCGGTCGGGTCATCGGAATCAGCCCGTCGCCTGTTCCGCGCCGGGCACCCAATCGCCGGCACCCTCGCCGAGACCTACCTCCGGTCCCGCGGCATCACCGCGCTCGGCGATCTCGCCGCGCTGCGCTTCCATCCGCGCCTCCACTACCGCGCCGGCGATCACGCGCCGCGCGAGACCTGGCCCGCGCTGCTGGCCGCTGTCACCGATGCGGACGGTACGGTCACCGGCATCCACCGCACCTGGCTGGCGCGCGACGGCACGGGCAAGGCGCCGGTCGCCAGCCCGCGTCGGGCGCTCGGGCACCTGCTCGGCAATGCCGTGCGGTTCGGCGCCGCCACCGACGTCCTGCTGATCGCCGAGGGCATCGAGACGGCGCTGTCCGTCCGGGCCGTCATGCCCACCATGCCGGCGGCCGCGGCGCTGTCGGCGGCCCACCTGGCCGCCTTCGTGCCACCCGCGGGGCTGCGGCGCCTCTATGTCGCCCGCGACAACGACGAGGCTGGGGCAGGGGCCTCGGCTGCCCTGACGGCGAGGGCGGCCGCGCTTGGCATCGCGGCGCAGGTGCTCACGCCGCGTGACGGCGACTTCAACGACGACCTCCGCCAACGGGGAGCGGAAGCGATAGCGGCGGATCTCCGCGGTCAGCTCGCCGCCGATGACGTCGCGCGGTTCCTCGACGCGCACCGAGGTTGACGCCGGACGGCCGGGTCCAGCGCCGCAGCACTGACACGAGGCTCCCCATGCACGCGGGAGCGCGCCCTGGCCTTCTCAGGGGCGATCGGGCCGGAGCCGGGGAGGGCCGGCAACGGCGGGGCGCAACTTTCTTCCCCGCGGCCCCGAAGAGGGGGCCGCTTCCTCGCGAGGCAAGAAAGCCGCGCCCCGCCGTCCTCCGCTGCGCTGCGGCCCTCCGGCTGCGCCTCCGGGTGCAGGCTCACCCCGCCCCCGGCCTGGAGATCGCACGAAGGCCGCGACGGGCGCGGCTTCGCCAGCACGAGGAGCCACCCATGCCCCGCCACGACGACGCCGAACCCGTCCACGCCGCCTCCGCCACCGCACGCCTGCTCGACGACCTCCAGCTCCACGGCTATCGGCCCTCCGCCGACGAGCCCGATCCCCGTCCGCTGCCGGACCCCGACCGGATCACTGGCGCCCTCACCGAAGCGGTCGAGGCCCTCGTCGCCGGGCTTGCCGACACCCGGCTGGAGCCGGACCTGGCCGATCTGCTCTGGGGCTTCGTCAACATCTTCCACCGCGGCCTCGACCGCATCGGTCGCGAGCTCGACACCAACGAGGTCGAGCAGCGGCGCTGCCAGCGCGAGCAGGACGGCTCGGAAGTCCGGTCCGTCGAGCTGGAGCGGCTGCTGGCCGGTGGCGCGGCGCTGATCGAGCGGCGGGACGCCTACGAAACCATGCGCGAGGTCGCCGCCGAACTCTACGAGGCGCAGACAGGCTCCGCCTGGCGGCCGCGCGCGGGGTCGATGGTCAACCGCCGCGCACTCACCGCCGCGATGATCGACAGCCGAGACTTCCTCGCCGCCAAGCGCCGGGCCGACATCGAGCCGTTGGTGCCGACCGGGGCGCGGATCGCCTTCGCGGGCGGGACCGACTGCAATGATCACGCTGCGATCTGGGCGGCGCTGGACCGGGTGCATGCGAAGCACCCGGACATGGTGCTGCTGCATGGCGGCACGCCGCGGGGCGCCGAGCGCATCGCCGCCCTCTGGGCCGACCAGAGGAAGATCGCGCAGATCGTCTACAAGCCGGACTGGCACCGGCACGCCAAGGCGGCGCCGTTCAAGCGCAACGACGCGCTGCTGGACGCGGTGCCGATCGGCGTCGTGGTCTTCCCGGGCTCGGGCGTCACCGACAACCTCGCCGACAAGGCGAAGCGCCTCGGCATCCCGCTGATGGATTTCCGCGGCGGCGGCTGACGCCGCCTTCGCGATGGGATGGCGAGGGCAGCCTTGCCATCCCATTGGCTTGGTCGATGACGAAGGCAGGCTTTGACGCGCTGCCTGTTCCGGTGCTGTTCGGCGCGAGCCGATGGCGCGTGCCGCGCCATCTGCAGGCTGTTGCGATGGCGCCGCGCTGCGCGCGACGTCGTGCGGCCGACCAGTCGCGCAGCAGAAGGCAGTGCGGGGCTCAGTGACGTCGCCGGTATGCTGCCCAAGCCGATGTTTGGAAGCGCCCGCAGCGCATACGCTAGTCGGTCCCGTGGTGCCGGCCCATGCGAGGACAACTTCCCCGCCCCGCTCCCGGCACAGAGGAAGACGACCGGCGAACATCCGGTAGTCGGGCACCTCCCACGGCGCGCCCGGCCGCGCAGATCGCTACGCATCGAGGGCGAGCGTCGAAACCGCACCTGTGTCTGCAAGGTCGTGCGCGGCACCAACGGCCGCCATGCCCCCTGCCTCTTCCGCGGAACCACGCCACGCGTCCTCTCACGGCTTGATCTGGCCCGGGGATGGCTTCGCCTCGGGCTCCTGGCCGCAACGGCGCCGCTGCGACTTTCTTCCCCTGCGCGTGCCGCGCATTCCTCGCGAGGCAAGAAAGTCTCGCCGCGCCGTCCTCCGCCCTGCTCCGGCCCCTCCGGGGTGCGTCGTCGCCCGCCCCGGGCGGACGATCGCCATCGAGGCCGCGATGGGCGCGGTCCCGATAGACGAAGCAGGAGATACCCATGGCGACCATCGGCACCTTCACCCGCACCGGCGACAGCTTCGAGGGCACGGTCTCAACGCTCATCCTCAACGCGGAGGTCCAGTTCCGCCCAACCGAGAAGAGCAGCGAGAAGGCGCCCGACTACCGGGTCTTCGCCGGCCGCGCCGAGATCGGGGCGGCCTGGAAGAAGACCTCGAACGAGGGTCGGAACTACCTCTCGGTGAAGCTCGACGACCCGTCGCTGCCGGCGCCGATCCAGGCGAACCTCTTCTCGGTGGACGGCGGCGACTTCGAGCTCATCTGGTCCCGCCCCACGCCCAAGCGCCGCCCGGACTGACCGGCCGCATGGCGCCCCGCCCTTGGCGGGGCGCCATCAACGCTCAGGCCAAAGCCGAAGACGCTATCGACTAGCTTCTATGAGCTCGCGCTCGGGTCAGGCTTGCCGGTGCGGGCACCATGCCGTTCCGACCGACCCACGCGCCGCCCGACCGGCGGGCGCCATTCGCCGCGTGGCCGCGCGCGCCAACCGAAGCGGGTGTCGCCGTCGAGCAGGTGCAGGTGGTCACGCAGCCGGTTGCGGCCGAGCCAGGCGACCGCCGCCTCCAGTTCCGACAGTGTCATCTCGGCGCGGCCCTTGCCGACCGTCGCGCGCTTCAGCACCGCGTTATAGGCGTGGTAGAGCCCGTCGCCGCGCCCGGTCGGCACCAGCGTGTGCGCGATACCCTCGGCCATGTCCTCCACCGCCTGGCTCGCGACCAACTCGCCGAGGCGCGCGCGCAGCCGGCGCTCTGCAGCCGAGGGCGCTTCCAGCAGCTCGCCCTGCGGATCTGGCGCGCGCGCCGCCGCCAGCCCGGCCGCCAGGTCCGGCCCCGGCCGCAGCGTCGAGAGCCGCAGCGCCAGCGCGTTGCTCTCCAGCGGCACGATGCCCTGCCGCTCGCGAGCCTCGGCCAGCTCGTCTTCCAGCCAGTCGGGCAGCGGCAGGGGCGGCTGCTTCGGTGGCCGCTGCGGCTTCGCGCGGGTACCTTGCTCGCGCTCCATCCGCCAACGGAAGCGCGCGAAGAGCGGGTCGTCGGGGTGGAACACCGTCGCGCGCTGCGCCTCGTAGGGACCGGCACGCGGATCCACGCGCGTCGCCCGTGCCACCATCTGCTCGAGCCAGGGGCGCGAGCGGATATGCGTCAGCGCGGCGACCACCGCGACCTCCGGCGCGTCGAGCCCCTCATAGGCCATCGCCACCGTCACCAGCACCGAAGGCTCCGGCGTCAGGCGAAAGGCGGCGAGCGCCTCATGCGCGCCACGCTCCTCCGACACGGCGAGCGCCGCCGTCATCCGTTGCGCCGGCGGCATCCAGCCGCGCAGCATGTCGAGATACCTCCGCGCCTGCGCCTGGTCGGGTGCCACGACCAGCAGCTTGCCCAAGCCCCGTGCCGCCTCGTCGGGCGCCACCCCGAGCCGGCCGCGCCGCTCCGCGCGGGTGCGGCGCGTCGCCTCGAAGGCGCGCCGCAACAAATCCTCGGCGAAGCCGGTGCGCAGCGCCGTGAAGATCGCTGGGCGCGTCGCTTCGTTCGGTGCCAGGGCGCGCAGCCGGTGCGGGCCGAGATGCGGCCGCTCGCCCGTCTCGCCCTCCGGCCCGAGCCAGCTTGCCTCGCCGTCGAGCGCGCCGAAGGAGACCGGCAGCACGGCGCGCTCGGCGAGCGCGCGGGCCCGGCTGTAGCCGACCACCGCGAGCCCCGGGGCGGCGAGGTCCACCTCCTGGCGCCCGCCGGCAGCGCGGCGATAAGGCAGGCCGAGGATGCGGCGGCCGTCGGCGCGCTCCAGCGTGCCGGAGAGCAGCAGCCGCACCGCGGCGAGCGACAGCAGAGGCTCGATCGCTGCCGACCAGCCCGCAGCGTCGTCGGGTGCGGCAACGTTGTCGTTCGCGCCGACCGCCGGCAGGTGGTGCACCTCGTCCACCACGAGCAGGTAGCGGTGGCGCCGGAACTCGGCCAGGTGCAGGTCTGGCGCGGCAGCGACGCCCTGGTAGGTCGTCACGTAGCCCGCGAGGCCACGGCACGGGTCGGGCGCATTCTCGGCGGCGCGCACCGACAGCGCGTGGCCGAGCGTGGTGCGCCAAGCCGGATCGCAGAATGCCTCCTCCGCCTGCAGGCGCAGGCTGTCGCGCGGCACAACCCAGCAGACCCGCTCGCAGAGGCCGGCCTCGATCAGCGCCTGTGCAGCCAGCACCGGCAGCAGCGACTTGCCGCCGCCCGGCGTCACGGCGGCCAGCACGTCGCGCACCGGCGCCCCGCCGGCAATGGCGCGCATGACGGCAAGCGTCTCGGCCTGGTGGCTGCGAAGCCGCGGTCCCGACATCACGGCGTCCTCTGGTGCAGCGTAGAATCCTGATTCGACACGGAATCCTTGTCGAGGGTCCGATCGTCACGGCGAATCAGTTCGCGTTCTGTTCACGCACCAGCTAGCCTCACGGCATGCCGCCGGACAGCCTGCCGCCGCCCCTCGACCTGGACCTCGTCGCCGCCCGTGCCGCGGAGGCGCATTACCGCGCCGCGCTCGCCGCCGGCCTGTTGGAGGCGCGCGCATGGGCCGAGGCGACGGACGTCTTTCGCCTGCATCACCCCGCCTGGCCGCTGCCGCTCGCCGAGCGCGAGGCGGCGAGGATCGTCGGCGCGCTGATCGCATGGGATCGCGTGCGGGACGGGCGGCATCACGCGCTGAACCGCCGCGTTCCGCCGCTTGCCCTGCTGCACCGCCTGTCGCGCCCGGCGGTTGCGCACGGTGTCGTGGCACGTGACGCTCGGCAGGCCGAGAACGTGTCGCCCGGGCGGTCGCCGGGTGCCGGCCTTGCGGCGGTGAGCGCAAACCCTTCCTGACGCGCTCGGCCGGCGCCGGCTGACGCCCGCCCAGTACCCCAGCGCCCTTCAGCCATGGCCGCGGACGCGGCCTGCGCGGGGGACCACGGGCTCTGCCCAAGGTCCCCCTCGGCACGCGCCCTACGGCACGGCAGGACCCCTCCCTCGCATGCCCCTGCGGGCCACGCTCCGTCAGGGCCCGGCCGCGCCCTGCCGCATGCCACCCCTCCTTCCCCGGTCTCGGCGACGCCAGGGAAGCAGCGGGGCTGCTTCCCGCTGCCAGAGGAAGAAAGGGCACAGACACCATGTCGTTCATCGGCCGCACCACCATCCTCCGTGCCGACGGCGTCACCCCGCTGACCGACGAGGACATCCGCCGCGTGGCACCCTCGGCCTTCGCGGGGGAGGCGCACGAGAGCCGCAGCGCGCGCTACGCCTACATCCCGACCGCCGACGTCATCCGCGGCATGCGCGACGCCGGCTTCGTGCCGATGGCGGCAGGCCAGGCCAGGACGCGCGACGAAGGGCGGCGGGGCCACACGAAGCACATGCTTCGCTTCCGCCACGCCGACGCGAAGCCGCTGTCGGAGCGCCGGGTGGGGCAGACCTTCCCCGAGATCGTGCTGCTGAACTCGCACGACGGCACGAGCGCGTATCGCGTCATGTCGGGCGTGTTCCGCCTTGTCTGCCTCAACGGCATGATCGTGGCCGACCGGGAGGGCGCGGAAGTGCGCGTGCCGCACAAGATGGGGTGGACGGCCTTCCGCGGCATCGGCGTGCCAGGATGCGGGCCGCCTAAACCCGTGAGGAGCCGCCCGCCATGACGATGACCATGATCGGCCTGGACACCGCGAAGGCCGTCTTTCAGGTCCACGGCGTCGATGCCGCCGGACAGCCGCAGCTGAAGCGCAAGCTGAAGCGGGACGAGGTGGTCGCGTTCTTCGAACGCCAAGCCCCTTGCATAGTCGTGCTGGAGGCCTGCGGAGCAGGCCACCACTGGGCGCGCGTGCTCACGGGTTTGGGGCACGAGGTGAGGCTGGTCGCACCGGAGGTGGCGAGACCGTTCGTGAGGTCTGGCCGGAAGAACGACGCCGCAGATGCGGCTGCGCTGTGCGCCGCGGCGATGCAGCCGGAGGTGAAGTACGTTCCAGTGAAGAGCACCGAGCAGCAGGGCGTGCTGGCGCTGCACTCGATCCGATCGCTGCTGGTGAAGCAGCAATCCATGCTGGCGAACGCGATGCGCGGTCTGGCGACCGAGTTCGGGCTCGTCGCTCCCAAGGGCATCGACAGGCTCGATGAGCTGGGGACCAGGATGCAGAAAGACGCCAGCGTCCCCGCGACAGCAAAGCTGGCCTTCGAGGAGCTGCGCGGCCACAGCCGGATCACGGCCGCCCGGATTATCGAGCTCGAGGCGCGCATCGTCGAGCATGCCCGGCAGGATGGCACCGCGCGGCGCCTGGCGACCATCCCCGGCATCGGTCCGATCACCGCCTCGCTCCTCGCGGCAACCATCGGCGGCAACATCGGCGCGTTCCGGAGCGCGCGAAACTTCGCTGCCTGGCTCGGCCTCGTACCGCGACAGTTCTCCACGGGCGGGAAGACGCGGCTCGGCCGGATCACGAAGACGGGCAACAGCGAGATCCGCCGTCTGCTGGTGCTCGGCGCCACATCGATGGTGCTCCGGGCCGCGCAGTGGAACAGCGCGGCCGGGGCTTGGCTACGTGGGGTGCTGGAGCGCCGCCCGGTGCGGTTGGCGACGGTGGCACTGGCGAACAAGATGGCGCGCATCGCCTGGGCGGTGATGGCGCGTGGCGAGATCTACCGGCCGAAGGGGCGTGCCGCGGTCGCGACGACCGCGGCATGACATCCCGAGGCGGCTGGTAGAGGCCGGGCGGATGCCTGGTGGTGCCGGCGGCAGACGCTGACGAGCGTGATGGGAGAGCTGTGGTCAAGACAGCCCAGGCAATACCGAACGTCGCCCTGTGCCTCCGAGCACGTGCACAAGATCGGTGCCTGGCACGCAGGCGCACACCCATGATGGCCAGCGGCGGGCGCCGCGGAACAGGCCGGACATAAGGGCGCGACTGACCGGGCCTAACCCCAACGCCGATCGACGCCTGCGTCGGACCAGGACGGGCGCCCGCCTGGACAAAAGAAGCCGGTCCCGAGGTACTCGCCATGCTCGCCCCGCCCGCGCGCCCTCGCCAGCGGTCGTTCAGCAACGGCGCTTGCCATGCACCGGGCCGTCCACATAAGGGCGACGTGGTGCGGCAGGTGATCGAAGGCAGCTACGCCGTCCTCGACGACGCGCGCCAGGCGCTCGACGCCGCCGAAGCGTGGCAGGGCGTGGCGCTCAGCCGTGACGAGCGGCTTGCCTTCGGCGAGGCGGCACGGACGCTCCGCTTCGGCGACGCGGACGGTCGGACCGAGACGCCGATCACGGCCGAGCAGCTGCTCGCGCCGCGTCGCGTGGACGACGCCGGCGACGACCTCTGGCGGACCTTCAACCGCGTGCAGGAGAACGCCATCCGCGGCGGGCTGACTGCCTGGGGCCGCGACGCCCGGAACCGGCCGCGCCGTGTTACCTCGCGCGAGGTGACAGGCATCGACGGCGACGTTCGTCTGAACCGCGCCCTGTGGACGCTGACGGAGCGCATGGCCGAGCTGAAGGGAGTGGGCTGAACTCTATCGGGGCCGGGGCGAAAGCCCCGGCTCGCCGCGAAAATTTTCGGCCCGCCCGGCGGGCGGGCCGGTACGAGCTGCGCTGACATAGCGCCAGCAGCCGCGCATGGGCTAACCGCTGTCGGCATCCTCTGGATCCGCAGGTAGCGTGAACCAAAACCCCGCTACCTGAATCTCGCGATGGCAACGAGCCGCCGCGTCACCACGAAACGTGCTATTTGTTCAACATGAGCGATGTCGTCGAGAATTCGGACGTCAAGGCCGCCGCTTCCCCAGCGCCGCTCCCGTGGGAACTGCACCCCGCCCTGAGGGAGGACAGGCTGCGCATCTGCGCCCGGCTGCTCGCCAATGCGCGGCGCGACGCGCTCGCCCTGGCCTCCTACGAGATGGGCGACGACGCCTGGTCGGTCGGCTGCCGCGCCTATGCCTTCGGGCGGCACCGCTTGGATCGCGCGGCGACGTCGGGCCAGCACAACTGGCTTGGCGTGCTGGACGAAAGCAACGCCTTCGTCTTCCTCATCGAGGAGGTGCCGGTGCGCTTCTACCGTGGCCCGGCGGACGAGCCGACGGCCCGCGCACTGCGCCGGCACGCTCAGGAAGCCGAGCAGCTCTCGCTGGCGCTTGGCGAAGCTGCCGAGGGCCTCGTCTTCCGGTTGGCCGTCGAGACGGGCGAGGGCGGCCGCGTCGAGCGGGTGGTGTTCCTGGCGTTGCGCGGCGAGGAAGGTGAGGCCGCGTGCGCATGGCCGGTGCCGCTGGACATACCGACACCCACGCAGGCGCCGACGGTGCAGCTGCGGCTGCTGCCCGATGATGGCTATCCTGGGCCGAAGGCGGCACCAGCGACGAACCACGCTGGCGAGGTGCGACGCCAGCGCGGCGAAACGAGAACCAAGGAGCTCATCGCCGATCAGAAGCGATAACCAGCCGCCCAACCACAGCGCACACACGCCACTTCAAACCGGAGCAGCGTCTTTACCCGACAGCGGCGAAGCCGCCTTCACAGAACCAGTCGCTTTCCGCCCAGGCTTCGTAAGCAGCCGCTCGCCACCCGTTGAGGCGCCCAGTTAGGCAGCTTGCAGCATATTCTTCGAGGTAGGCTCGAACATGGTCAGCGCCGCCACTAGCTTGTAGCCCAATCAGAAGATGTCGGATGTTGAGCAGCTCCTCCGCCGCCTCCGAACCGTAAAGCGATGACAATTTCAGCCTTCGGAAGTGCCTCCTCACGCGCTCGGCGAGCAACGGATCCCATGCGGATGACGGCTCGACCCGAAAGCGCACGGAGGCCGGCACGACCTCCACGACGTCAGCGTACAACCAACGCTCCTCGGTGACATCGTCGAAATACGGATGGATCGACACGTCCTCGGGGGCATGGGGGACGCTCGCGAGCTTGGCCTTGTTGCAGTCGCTGCACGCCGGAACGAGATTGACGGGCACGACGGCGAGCGCGGGATAATGCGCCTTCGGCAGGTGGTGATCGAGTGTGGTCACCGTCCGATGCGCGCACAACGGACAGCGCCCCTTGGCTGCCGCGAAAATGTTGTCATAGATGGCTCGGCCGGGCCCGTTTTGCGTCGCCATGCGACCCGTATAGACAGCCTCCATCTCTGCCGTCGTCACCGTGCCGTTGACCAGGGGGTCGCGTACGATCTGGTCGAGCGCCTGCGCTTCCGCCGCGGCCACATAGGCGTCCGACGCGTCCCGGATAGCCCGGGTCGCGGCTGCCAGTTTGGCTTTCAGCGCCGGCAGACGTACGCGGCTGATGCAGGCGGCGAAGGTGTCCTCAGCTGAGTATTGCGGACGATCGAGCTTCAGCATCACTCGTCGTCGGTCTGGCGGGCGGCGATGAGGGCCCGGATGATCGCCTTGGCTTCGCCGCCCAGCTCGCCATCGAAGCGGCCGACGACTTCCTCGTAGTCGTCGCCCTCAGCTACAGCGTCGCGCAGCATCTTGTGAAAGCCCGAGTCGGTTACTTCCAGCCCGAAGATCTCTCGCGTCAGGATGCCGACATTCTCCCCGAAGGTCTCGATCTCGGGGCGGTCCGCGTCCACCCGAGCGTTCGTGCGGCGCACTTTCCACACGCAGCTGCGCGGCACTTCTTGAAGCACGACCGGGGAGTGGGTTGCGATGATGCCGACGCCATTCCGATTGATCAGCAGGTCGGACAGCGCACGCACGAAGGCCGACAACAGCGGCGGGTGCAGGTGCGCTTCCGGCTCGTCGAGCAGCACGAGCGTGCGCTCCTCGACCGTCTCGACCAGCCGCGTGATCGTCAGCAGGACGATCTTGTGCCCCGAGCTCAGCTTGCCGAACAGCGAGCGGGCCCGCGCCCGAAACTCTTTCTCAGGCAGGTCTTCACCCGCGAGCGACGCGACCTCGGCGTCCTTGAAGATCGGATCGGCCTCGAGCATCTCCAGCGCGCGCCGCCAGCGACTGGCACGCGCACCCTGGCGGCATAGCCACACGCTGCTGCCGAAGACGGAGGAAAGTTCGTCCGGCGTTCGCGGCGGGTGCGGCTTACCGTCCTCCCCAAGGCCCGTGCGTCGCAGGCCGATATAGGCGTATTGCACGCCGCTCGACTTGTCCTGGCGGGTGGGGAGCGGGCCGAAAGGATCGAACGCGCTGAAGGTCACCGAGACCAGGTTGGCGAACAGCCGCTCGTTGATGCGGTCTTCGGTATCGCCCTCGAACGACCCTACATCCTCCTCCGCGCCGTCGGCACCGACGAGCGCACGCGTCATCCCGTTCAGGAGCCGCGTCTTGCCCACGCCGTTACGGCCGATCAGCACGTGGATATTGGTAGGCGGCTGCGACTCCGGCTGGACCTCGAAGTCGAGCCGGACCGGGGCGATCCGGGACCGCGGCGGCTTGGGCGCCGTGTAGCTGAAATTGTAACTCGACAGACGCGCGCCGCCACGCGCCATCCGGTAGAACTGCCCTTGCACGCTCGCCGGGGTGACGGCCCGCAGCAGGGACACGCCGGTGACCTTCTCGTTGAGCGCCCGCTGGAAAAGCTCTGTGTCGAAGGCGACGTCCTTCAGCGCTCGCAAGATGCGGTCGCGCTGTTCGGGCCCGAGCGCGTTCAACGCCTCGTAGTAGCTGTCGTCCTGGCCAAGCGAGAAGAAGCGGTCGTCGAGCGCATCGAAGTTCTTCGGGATGGCGGGGCGGCGCTGACCCTCCTCCATCTCGAATTGGCCAATCTTCACGCTCCCGATCTGATGTCGCTCGCCTTCCCCGTCATAGACGACGAGCGTGTACATGGTGTTGTACTTGAACCAGTCGTCCCAATTGTCAGTCAGGAGGTAGGCGCGATCCTTCGCGTCCGCCGACGGCCGAACGCCATGATCAAGGACGCGGAAGTACATCGCCCACCCGCCTCTTGATCGCACTCTTCACCATCATTGGCCGGCCGTCGCGTTGAGCGCTCGTTCGAGGGCCTCGATGCTTGCCAGCACGTCATCGAAGGCTGGCGGCTCGCCGAAGATCATACCCGTCATCGCGCGATAGTCGGTCCGCAGCTGATCGATCATGGCGTCATGCGGCATGAGCGCGAAACTGCCGGGCGCCGCGCTCGCCAGGTCGAAATCAGGCCGGTTGAAGAACATGCGAGCGTGCGCGACGCAGTCGGCGCCCAGATCGAGATCGCCTGCCGCCGTCGGCCCCACCGCCTCCTGGGTGAGCCGGTGGAGGTCGTAGTAGTGCCGCGACACGCGCTGGCCGCCGCCCTTGAGTTCGCCGCGTCTGTCGTACCAACGGCGCAGCCCATGGAGGATGACGACCTTGTCCCAGAAGGTGCGCTCCGGTTCGACGGTGCGCACCGCCGGCACCGTCAGGTCGAGCGTCGGCAGGTCGTCGTCGACATAAGGCTTGATCGGGACCTCGCGATTGGGATCGAGCGCCGATTTCGCGCCGGATTCGATTTTGATCGCGGCGCGCACATAGTCCGAGCGCGGCGTCGTCGCGGGATACCAGATTAACAGCGTCTGGCCGTCGGGGTCGGCCTCGTCGGGCTCGACGCGGGCGCTACCAAGTTCGAGCCCGGCGGCGGTCAGACGGTCCTTCAGGATCGCGGTCAGCGCCTCGCGCATCGGTCCGCTGATATAGACCTGGCAGGCGTCCCTGATCGCATCAAGCCGCGCTCGGCGCTTCTTCCCGCTGAGCGCCTCGAGTTCGGCGATGGTCGCGTGCGCGCCGATATCGTCGCGGAACACGGTGACGTCGATGTCTTCCGAGAAGCGGCTGATCAGGCCGAATCCTTTCGACAGCGAGGTGCCGCCCTTGAAGAGGAGGCGCGGCCCGCCGTCGGGGAGGCCATGGAAGAGCGCGTCCAGGGTCCAGCAGACCCAGAAGTCCTTCTCGACGTTCTGCGACGTCGTGCCGAGCCGGGCGGCGGTCGTGTCGAACGCGCTGAGCATCGCCTCGGCCCCCGCCGAGAGCACCTCGTCGTAGGCCGGGTTCATGCGTTCGATGTCCGCTTCGACGCGCGATGCGCGGGCGACGCCCTCTTTCCAGCGCCGGCTCTCGCACGTGACCGTACGGCATCACCGGCCTGCCGCATGGCGGCCGGACGGCGACGATGATGATCATGATCATCATCGTCATCATCATCATGATGACGATCATCGGCCGCGCGTTTCGCCGGTGCGCCCTCGTCACCCTCGGTCACCGTCTTCAGGAAGACGCGCATCCAGGTCGGGAGCGTCGTCATCCCGTCGAGAAGGTCCGCTCGGAGCGGCGGTCCCGTCATTGGATCGTCGAGCAGCTTGCGAAGCTTGCGACGCACCCGGTCGGCCTCGCCCTCGCGCGCGAGCAGGTCGCGCATCCAGTGCAGCGCCTGGACGACGCGCATGGCCGGTCGGCCGGCCCAGAAAAGCTTGCTGGCGGCCGTCGGGCGGAAGCTGATCGTCACATTGCCCAGCCGCAGCGCGCGCCGCCGGGCGTCGGAATGGACGACGATCTTGGCCGGCACCGCGTCCGTCAGCCCGAGGTCGTTCGCCGCGGTCAGGCCATCGACGAGCATTCGGACCTGGTCGCGCCGGCCGAGCGCCTCGATCACGGACCGGGGATCGGGCGGATTGGGCTTCTGGGTCAGCTTGTTGAAGCCGGGCTGATCGTAGAGCCCGCGGTCAATCCGGCGGAGCTGCTCCGCTTTCGTCAGCCGCTGGAGCGCCTTGTCGACGGCGTCGCGCGAGCCGAGGTCAAGGAAATCAGCCGGGGTCCAGACCTTCCGCGGTCTATCCTGCCGCACCCGGTGCAGCACAGCGGCCTTGATGTCTGACGGCGAGTCACTCATGTCCGAAACTTGTAGTCTTTTTTCGGACGAGCGCCAATCATGGTGTCCGAAGAAGGTACACAAATTTCGGACCGGCGCCCGCTTTTCCCCAGCACATTGGGGAAAACCGCAGCGTAGCGCCGGATACGCTTGACGGCGCCGCCCTCTCTCACCCGATTCACGTTATTAAAGTGAGGATGATGAATTGCGGTATCGACTGATCGATCTGACCGGCGGCCAAGCCGTCCTCTCGGGCGCCATCCCGGGACGTAAGCTGCTGAGCACGCTGATCGCGGGGACGCGCTCGTCGGAGACGCCGACGCCCGCCTTTCTCGACTTCGACCAGGTCGAGGTCGCGACCGCCTCATTCCTGCGCGAGGCCGTCATCGGATTCCGCGACTACGCCCGGCAATCCCTGCCGAACGTCTACCCCGTCGTGGCCAACCTTCTCCCGGCCGTCGCCGAGGAGCTGGAGTTCTTCGTTCGCGCCCGTAGCGACGCGCTCTGGAGCTGCGAGCTCGACGCCCACGACCGCGTCCTTGGCGCCCGGCTGATCGGCGACCTCGATCCCGCCCAGCGCTCGACCTTCGAGGCTGTGATCGAGCTCGGTGCCATCACCGCCCCCGAGCTCGCCGCCCGCTTCGCCAGCCAGGGAATCGGGCCGACGGCCTGGAACAACCGGCTGTCGGCGCTGGCCACCAAGGGCCTGCTCGTCGAACGCAAGCAGGGCAAATCCAAATCCTTCAGCCCGCTCCTGGAGACCGCCTGATGGGCCTCGACTATATCCGCGCGCAGACCGGCAAGCCCTGGCGCAAGCGCTGGAACGGCGGCCTCGACCGTCTGAAGGCGCCGACGCTCCTTGACCTCACCATGTCGGAGGCCGCCCGCACCGTCACCGCCGAGTTGAACGCCGGCTCCCGCGTCAAAGCAGGTGACACGCTGATCGTCCAGAGCGCGCCCGACGGCCTCACCGTCAGCGACGGCCTGCGCGCGATCGGCCGGGTGGCCAATCCCTCGCCCGAGCTGACCACCGCTGTTCGCGACGGCGGCGGCTACGCCGAAGGCGTGCTCCAGCGCGTGGGGCTGTTCGGCGACACCGCGGAGATCAGCGTGAAATGAACCACCGACCGTCACATGAGTCCTCGCGCCACTTCCCGCAGCCGCGGCGGCTCTGGGACGACGCCACGCGCCACGCCCCGTCGCTGGGTTGCCCGACCTGCCTCGAACGCGACCGCTGCGGCGGCGTCCATACCGACGCCGGCGTCCTCGACTGCCGCGACCTTTGCTCCTGCCAGGACAAGACCAAGTGCGACATGGTCTGCCGGTTCAATCCGCGCGCCTTCGTGGCCCGGATGCGGGAGGTCGGAGGTCTCGGTTTCGAGACGGCGCCGCGCGCCGCGGCCAACGGCGTGCCGGCATTGCCCGCAATCGTGCCCTTCGTCGATCACCGCTATGGGCGCGCGGCGACCCTCGACGAGCCGGCCGTCGCGATCTCGCTCTATGAGCTCGTCAATCTCGCGACCGGCAAGCCGCACGTCGCCTCCCGTGCCGAGCTCGCGGCGCGCTTTCTGACCCTCGAAGGCGCGACGATTGTCGTGTCTGGCGTCGACAAAGACGGGCCTATAGAGCGCTGGTGGGAGCTCAAGGACCGCCCTGCCATCCTAGAGCGTTTTCGCTTTACTCGGACGCGTATCCTGAGTTGGCGAGGTAGTTGCTGCACTTGTCCGGGCTGAAGCTGTCGAGCAGGCGCCCGATGGCATTCCAGAGTGCGTCGCGTGTCCGGGCGCCTGCCTTGCGCAGTTCGGCCTTCAGCTTGGCGAAGACCTGCTCGATTGGGTTGAGGTCCGGCGAGTAGGCCGGCAGCGGCATCACGCTGGCGCCGGCTGCCGCGATCGCCTCACGGACGCCGGCAACCTTGTGGGCGGCGAGGTTGTCCATGACCACCACGTCGCCAGGCGCGAGCGCCGGAGCGAGGAACTGCTGCACGTAGGCGCGGAAGATCTCGCCGGTCATCGGCCCATCGAGCACGAGCGGCGCGACGAAGCCGGTGCTGCGCAGGCCGGCGACGAAGGTGGTGGTGCGCCAGTGGCCGTGCGGTGCGACGTCCACCAGGCGCTCGCCCCGCGGGCTCCAGCCGTAGCGGCGCACCATGTTCGTGGTGGCGCCGGTCTCGTCGAGGAAGACGAAGCGGGACGGATCCATGTAGCGCTGCCACACCCGCCAACGACGTCGCTCGATGGCCACGTCGGGCCGGTCCTGCTCGGCAGCCCTCAGCGACTTTTTTGTGTCGCAAGCCGAGCCGGCGGAGCGTCGCCCAGATCGTCGTCAGCGAGCCGGCCCGGATGCCCCTTGCCGTCAGCTCAGCCTGGAGCTCCGCCAACGTGATCCCGGGCCTCGCCTCGGTCAGTTCGCACAGCAGATCCTCCTGCCCGGTCAGCAGTGGCTGGCGGTAGCCGCCAATCCGGGCCGGTGCGGCGCTGCCTGTCTCGCGCACGCGCTGCATCAGCTTGATCGCCGCCGAGGCGCTCACCTCAAAACGCCGCGCCGCCTCCCGGGCCGAACTGCCCGCCTCCACCGCCCGCACCAGTCGCTCGCGCAGGTCCGCCGACAAGGGTGCCGTCATCGCCACCTCGACGCTCAAAAAACAGCGTCGAATCAGAACCCGCGATTCCGCGCAACCCCAAAATGTCGTCGAGGACGAGGACCAAGGCGATGACCTGCTTACCCGACGTGCCGGTCTGGGGTCGTGGCTGACCGCGGCTACAGCAGACACGCCTTTCGGCAGCATGTCTGAAACCTTGGCGCGCGGCACGCCGTGCCGACACGCCGCGACGACGCGCCTGTCGCCTGCCCAGTGCCGATCTACAACAACCGCAACCGCGTCGAGCGCCTGTGGGCGAGGCTGAAGGAGTGGCGCGCCGTCGCCACCCGCGTGCTTCCCCGGCGTCTTCTGCCTCGCCGCTACCGCCGATTGGCTCAGGCGCTGACGAGCCCTGAGTCAGGGTCGGCGACAGTCACGCGTCCGCTTTGGATTGTTGCCCTGCTTCTTCCTTTCGTGGCTTGCCCGACGAGTTCGGTCGAATGGTATGGGACGCGGCAAGCAATCGGACGGCGTAGCTTCGGGAGGCATCCTCCACGAAAGGCAGGCGGACGACGAACGCCCAGGCGGCGACCACCCCGACCATAGCGATCGCCATCGCCGCCGCGGTCCAGAACCGCGTCTCATCCGTTCCAAGATTCGCGACAGCGAGCCAGACGTGCACTGAGAGAACCGCAAGGGCTATGGCGAGACCGATCGGCTTCAGGCCGAGGAGATTACGCCGGAAGCCGTAGTCGATCAGTTCGTCCTTCACGAGCGGATGGGCGCCCTCGTCTCGTGTCTGCTCGAGCAGCCAGTCCACGCCCGCGCGGTAGCAGCCGTCTGCGTCGCGAGGCGACGCCGTTTCCTCCGCCGGGGTGGGCATTTGAACGCCCCAGACGGCGAAGAACGCGTGGTAACGAGCCTTCGTCGCGTGGCTGAGCGATGGGTCCCGGTGCCGCAAGAAGACCTCGGTCATGCGGCCGCCGTGACGGGCGATCAGGGCGCGCTCGACGATCCGCCCGCGATATCGGGCGACCTTGCTGAGCAGGAAGGTGAGGCCGCATGCCGCAAGGAGAGACACGAGGCCCGACAGCGTCGTCCAGACCCGTGGCTGCCACACGGCGAGGGTTACGAGCGCGGGCAGGAGGGCGAGCAGCGCTGGCTTCAGGCGGGCCTGTCGCTCGTAGCGGTCGAAGCCAACCTCCCGCAGCAATCTCTCCATCAGCCTTCCCCAGCGTTCGTGACGTCGTTGGATGCGCCGACGGCCGCCTCGACCGAGGCGCAAAGGAGCGCCCGGAAACCCGTTGGCGTTCGAATCAGGAGCGCCGACGGCGTGAGCCGCGCGACGGCCATCGCCTGCGCGGTCGCGCGATCGAGCGGCGAAGGGCCGGACTCCACGAGGTGGCTGTGCCAGGTGCCGAGGCAGTAGAGGGTGCCGCGTGACGATCCCCGAAGCGCTTCCAGCGCGCCGCGAAGTCCCGTCGTGCCGAGCACGAACTCCGTCGCCGACCGGACGCTGTCCTCCGGCGCGGGCAGGACATCCACGGCATGGAAGGTGGAGGTCGCCTCTGAGTAGCGGCCTACCAGGACGCCGCCGGTCTCGACGCCCGGCCAGCGCCGGACTTCCTCGTCGATCAGGTCGCACACCCGCGCGGAGATCCGGATCTCGTGCGGATCGCCGTCGTACGCCTCCGCGCGGACGATGTTGACCGGGGCGACAGCGCGGGACGTCCAAGCGAGGCTCAGCCCGTCCTCGCCCACCGTGCCGAACAGGACGCGCCCCCCGTCCTTCGGCATGCCATCCCGACCGAAGCGGGAGATCACCTCCCACATCGGGGCAGCGAAAGCCGACAGCCGGGCGTCGGACATCATCATCGTCGTCGAGCCGCAGCCCATGCCGATCGGCACGCGGGCAAGGTCCGTTGAGGCGAGGAACGCGTCGGCCAGCGCCGCATCTTCCACCGCTGCTGCATAGGCCTCGGTGACAAGGTCGGCGGTGTTCGGGTTCCGGTCGAGCCCTTCCACGGTGACGAGCCCGACCCGGCCCGCACCATAGAGCGTGGTCTCGATCACGCGCGGCAGGTCGGCCGCCGCACGCGACGCGAGGAATTCGCGCACCGGCAGGGACGCGGTCGCGTTCACCAGTGCGAAATCCCTACGGAGGTCGGATGCCCGGATCGTGCCGTCCCGGAGCGCGGCGACGATGCTGCGCGGAACAGCCTCGGCGGTCTGCGCGAAGCCGGACAGCGTCCCGGCCAGCGCGTGGGCCTTGCCTTCGGGGAGAGGGATTGCCCAGCGCTGCGGGACGAGTCCGTGGCGCGCCATGTTGTGGAGGTGAAGGATCCCGGGATCGACGACCCGACCGGGCCCACGACCGCTCCTGGCAGCGTGAATCGCGATCTTCGATCCGAGGCTGCCGCAGCCCACGAGGGTCCAGGGCGGCAAGACGCGATCGTCTTCGCCCGACATGCGGCGCAGGAGGGCGGGGGAGACGACATGGCGGTGCCCGGCAGGCCGAACCTCTGTCTCGGGGCCGTTTGGCAACGCGCGCGGCGCTTCCACCCGGACGAGGTAGGGGACGAGTTCGAGTTCGCTGTCTTCGCCGATGACGCGGAAGGGACGCCGCGCGCAGAGGATGACAACGAGTGGACGACGCCCAGCGCTCCTCCATGCCTGCGCGCAGCGCCCGAACCAGGCGAACGCGTCGACCAGGGGCGTGCGGCAGCCGTACTCGCCGGCGCGCTCGACCAGTTCGGCCCAGGTCGAGACGGTTTCCGGGCGGTATTTGTCAGCGATGACGGGCTGGCCCGTGGGGTCGCAGCCCGGCCAGAGGAAGAGGGCGAGCGACCGGCCGCGTCGGACCGAGTCCGTCCCAGCCTCCTCAGCAACCTTTTCGGGGAAGGTGCTCGGATTGAACGGGACTCGCTCGGTTCCGACCGCGCCGTGGTACGCGACGTCCACCGCCGACGGTGCTCCGCATACGAGGTAGTCGAAGCCGAGCCATGCGTGACCGGGCTTGCGTCCAACCATCGCGCGCAGCGCCGGTGCGTCCGCGACAATGATGTCAGAGAGAGTGTCGCGACGGACCGGCTCCCAACCCTGTGCCGGATCGATCAACCGTCCTGTGGCCGCCTTCTCCAGCCAGTCGAGGGTCTGATTCAGGATCTCCCCGAATCCGCGCGCTGCCAGCAGATCGCCCAGCAGCCCGTCGTAGACGCAGGGCTGCGGCCGCTCGCTCGGCGGACCGGGCTGGACGTGGGCGAGGCACCGGTCGAACTCCCTCCGCAGCTCGATTTGCGGCGAACGGAAGGGATAGTCTGGCGGGAAGGTGAACGTGACCGGCTCGACGGCGAGGACGCCGTTCGGGCTGCGCCCCGCAGAACTCCATGCAATCGGCAGGCCCAGGCGGAATCGGATATCCACTGAGACGCTGCCCGCCATGTCCAGACGCGGCGCGCCCACCCCGTCCACCCCGTCATGCGCCCGGGCAGTCCGGAGAGCGCGGGCGACTGCGGGCGACAGAGGCGGAGCTCCGGAAGGCAAGGCGTGCATCCGCCTATCCGTGCCCGAGAGGCTCCCGCCCGATCGCGCCGCCGCCGGTGATGACGGACGCGGACATCCGCCGCCGGAGGGGGCGCAAGCCGTCGCGCGTCACCTCGAATTCCATCACGTCCGGGCTGCGCTCCGACGGCTCCTCGCCGACGCAGCGGAAGGTACCACCAACCGGCCGCAGGATCGCTTGGTACTCCCGCTTGGCACGGATGCAGGGCGGGTCGTTCGCGTCGTCCTTCACTGGGCGGGAGCTCGCCACGATGACGGCCCCGGCGCGCGCCTGCCCGAGGCCGTTCCGGGCGTCGGCGCTCACCTTCGCGTCTTCGCCCATCTGGCTCCAGCTGTCCCACGACAGGGAGTGCCAGGAGCAGTGGTGCGGCGCCTGGAGCAGGTCATAGGCGAGCCAGTCCGCACGATGGGCGTGCCGCTGCCAAAGGGCTTCCCACACCAGCACTTCGGCGTCGCCGCCGGTCAGGAAGCGGGCGCGGTCCGCGACACCGTCGCCCGACATCGAAATGTTGAGGATCGTGCTGGAGCGGTTGTGGGCGCGCATGTCCTCCAGGTTCTCGTCATCCGACTTCGGGTGCGGCGCGAGAAGGCGGATGGTGAAGGTGGAGTCGTACGCGCCGTTGATCCGCGAGAAGACCTCGTCAACCTTGATCAGGATGGCCCCGAGGTCGTCGGTCTTGCCGCCTTCGTCCTCGCCGAGAATCAGGACGCGGTTCCCGTCCCCGGCATAGCCATTGTCGCGCCAGAAGCGGACGCGGCGGCGCGCCTCGCGGCAAAAAGCCGCGGCGTCGGCGCAGATGGAGAAGTGCTTCGACGCACGCCGGAAGACCATCGGCGAAGACCAGGTCTCGTGGATCAGGATCTTGTCCGACCCCTTCGGATAGTCGCCCGGCGGCCCGAGGTGGAAGTGCTTCTCGAGGCCGAGGCAGTGGTCGGCGTGGGGATGGGTCAGCAGGAAGGCGGTCACGTAGGGCCGGCCTTCGGCGTCCCGGGGCAAGCGCTCCTTCAAAAGACGGATCACGTCCGGGGCAGGCTCGTCCGGATCGTCGGCCGCTCCGGTGACCCGGACGTCGATGAGCAGGTTCGCCCCGCTCTCGAACTTGACGAGGGTCATGTCGCCGTTCTCGACCGGGAACAAATTGACCTTGGTCGCCATGGCGCGCTCCTTGACCCGGCGCGGAGGGGCACGTCAGGATAACGTGTCCGCCATGGCGGGAATGTCGGAAACGTAGTGAGGCAGGGATGGATTCGCAACGGAAAAACTGGCGACATCGCCATGAATGACACTACGCCTTCGCCAGACATCTTCCAGGAGCGGCTCCGGGCAGCTCGGGACCTCAGGCAGCTCAGCCAGGGCGAGCTCGCCGCACGGGCGGGCCTGCCCGCGGCTTCGATATCCCACTTCGAAACTGGCGGGCGAAAGCCCTCCTTCGCTAACCTCCGGCGCCTTGCCAGCGTGTTGGATGTGACGACCGACTACCTCCTGGGGCGGGTAGACGAGCCGGAGATGGGCCGCGCTGCCGACCCCCTTTATCGAAACTTTGAGCGGTTAAACGACGCCGACCGGCAGCTGGCGGACGAGTTCATGAAGATGTTGGCGAACAGGCAGAAGGCCGAACGCTCCGGAGGCGGCGCGTGACCCGGCCCAAGGTGGACGGGGACGCTTTCCGGGCGAAAGCAGAGCACCTTCTGAAGCAACGCGGCCGCCACAAGCTCCCCGTCGACCCATTCGCGATCGCCGACGAGGAAGGCATCCTGGTGAAGGCGAAACCTGACACCGCGGGCGGGGTGTCAGGAATGCTCATCAAGTCGGGTGACGACTTCGGCATCCTCTACGCAACCCACATCCCAAGCTGGGGATTCCAGCGGTTCAGCGTGGCCCACGAACTGGCTCACTACTTCCTCGAGGGTCACCCAGAGGCCCTCTTCGCGGGCGACGGTACCCACGTCTCGCGAGCGGGCTTCGCGACCCGTGATCGCCACGAGTTGGAAGCGGACTTCTATGCCTCCGGCCTCCTGATGCCGGATGGGCCGTTCCGCGCAGCCATGCGACGCGTCGGCGACGGGCTAGAGGCGATCGAGGAACTGGCGGCGCTCTGCGAAACCTCCCTCACCGCAACCGCGATCCGCTTCGCGCAGAGCGTGGGGGAGCCTGCGGCGGTCATCGTGAGCACGGGGCAGCGGGTGGACTACGCCTTCCTGTCCGACGCGATGCGCGAGTTTGCCGGGGTCACATGGCCAAGGAAGGGCGACAACCTCCCCGAAGACAGCCTGACCGCGCGGTTCAACGCAGACCCGGGCGGCGTCGAGGCGCGGCGGCGTGATGCAGCGGAGACAGGGCTTCGGGTCTGGTTCGAGACTCGCCGCCCAGTGGATGCGACGGAAGAGGTCGTCGGGCTGGGCGAATACGGCAGAACCCTGACCGTCATCACGACGGAGACTTCGCCGGACGATGAGGACGAAGATGAAGAAATGGAGGAGCGGTGGACGCCGCGTTTCTCGCGCCGGAGATAGTTATCGCGTCACCCTCATCTCCGGGACGGCGCACGCCTTCCAGCCGCTCTCAGCCAATGGCCGCCGCCTGTTCATTCCTATGGCTGAGGTCGCCGGGCTCTTCGCGTGATCGGCCGCCCACGCGACCGCACGCCGGCAAGGCACGTACTACGGCCCGGGCGCCTCATCGTCGTCCCATTGCTCTGGCGGACACGTCGGACCGCCAGCCCCGGCGGCATCCGGCTCGCCGCGGGCGATCGCGTCCAGCGCGCGCCGCGCCCGGCGGAGCGCCGCGTCGAGCTCGTCCATCGCGCCGGTGAGATCGCTGTAGTCGAAGGCGCGCCGTTCGACCGGGGTGAGCGGCGCCATCGGCGGCGGGGTGGTTAGCTCCACCTCGACCGGCACCGCGCGTGGCCAGCCGCGCCCGCGGCCTGGCTCCGGCCGCCGCGGCGGGCGGACGGCCGCGGCGAGCGGCGCGAGGCCGCGCAGCCCGAACAGCCGGCGCGCGGCGCGCCCGGTGACCTCGACGGCGACGTCGTCGCGGACCAGCGCGTCCAGGATGTCGAGGGCGCTCTTGATCGAGACCCCGAGCGCCGCGGCCAGCGTCGTCGCCGACAGCAGCGGCGCCGCGGCCAGCAGGTCGACCGCGCCCGGTGCGCGCGAATGCCGTCGCCGGCCGGTGACGGCGCGGCGCGCGGCGAACCAGGCGCGCTCGAGATCGAGCAGGGTCTGCTGCGTGTCGGCCGCCTCGCCGGCGAGCGCGTCGAGGAAGGCCGCCGTCCAGCCGCCCGCGTGCGGCTCGGCGTCGGCCCGCAGCGCCGCCGCGCCGGTCAGCGGCAGGGGCGCGCGGATGGTGCCTGTCTTCACCCAGTGCCGCACGAGGGCGGCGCGCAGCGGCGGGCGGGCGCCGCCGCGGTCGAGCCAGCGCCAGGCGCCGGCGGCCGCGTCGAGCAGCGCCACGCCGGTCGAGGGACCCTCGCGCAGCGCCGCGGTGGCGGCGCGGACCTCGCCCTCCTCGTCGAAGTCGGGCGCGACGAGCCAGCGATGCAGGGCGAGGGCGGCGCGACCGGCCTCGAACACGCCGCCCGCCTCGGCCAGGTTCCGGGCGCCGTCGAAGCGCCGCGGCCGCAGGCCCTCGACGAGGGCGGCGAGGTGCCAGGGGTCGATGAGGTAGCCGTCGACGGCGGCCATGCGCCGGACCGCGTCGAGCCGGGCGCGGTGGAGCAGCGCGGGGGTCAGCGGGTGGCCGGCGCTGGCCCCATCGAGCCGCGCGATCGCCGCGGCGGCGCGCGCCAGCGCGGCCACCGTCTCGACGTCGGCGACGGCGTTTGGTGAGGAACGGGTCAGGCTGTCGAGCGGAGCGCCCACCGGCTGCGCAGTGCCTTTCCAGGATGTTACACGTATAACTTACGGCAATCCGGCAAATAAGTAAAACAACGTCGATAATCCGTCTGACCCCCCTCCCCTACCCGCTCTGCTGGCATCTACCACCCATAACCCGTCTTGTGTGTAGGAAGGTCGTTGCGGTAAAAATCGCCCCACGGCGCCGCCTCAGGCGCCCGGAGAGCCGCCCTGGACGCCCTCGACCCCCGCGCCGACCTCGGGATCCTCCTCCCGGACACCCCCCCTGCCCCGCTCGGCGGCCCGCCCGACGCCGTCGGCCGCTGGTTCGATGCCGCAGCCGAGGCGGCCGCGCCCACCTCCGACGGCAGCCTCGCCGGCGACCGCGCCGCCGCGGACGCCTTCCGGCGGCTGGCCACCGCCGCGAACACCCGATCCGCCTACCGTGCCGCCGTCCGCGCCTGGTGCGCCTGGTGCCAGATGCATGGCCGCCCGGCGCTGCCGGCGGAGCCGGCCGATATCGCCGCCTTCCTCGCCGGCGAGCGCGCCCGCGGCCTCGCCGCCCCCACCCTCGTGCTGCGCCGCGCCGCGCTCCGCTACCTGCACCGCGCCGCCGGCCTCGCCCCGCCGACCGACGACCCGCGTGTCGCCGAGACCCTCGCCGGCATCCGCCGCAGCGCCGCCGCCGCCGGCGAGACGCCGCGCAAGGTCGCCGCCGCGACCGACGCGATCCTCCGCCAGCTGCTGGCGCCGATCCCCGACGACCTCCGCGGCCTCCGCGACCGCGCCCTGCTGCTCGTCGGCTTTGCCGGGGCGCTGCGCCGCGCCGAGATTGCCGCCATTCAGGTGGAGCGGCTGTCCCCCACCGAGCGCGGCCTCGTGCTCGAGCTGCCGCAGACCAAGGGCAGCCAGGCCGCGGCGGTGCGCATCCCCCTCCCCTACGGCACCACCGAGCTCTGCCCGGTACGCGCGATCGGCCGCTGGCGCGCGGCCGCCGGCATCGAGGGCGGGCCGCTGTTCCGGCGGATCTGGGCGCCGCGCCCGGCCCGCCCGGGCGAGCCCCCGCCCCCACCCCGGATCGGCACCGCGCCGCTCTCGCTCCAGTCGGTCGGCGACATCGTGCAGGCGCGCGCCGCCGCGGCGGGCTTCGATCCGCGCGCCTTCGGCGGGCACAGCCTCAAGCGCGGCGCCCTCACCACCGGGATGAGCCGCGGGGCGCACCCCGCCCAGCTCAAGCGGCTCGGGCGGCACAAGCGCTTCGACACCCTCGGCGAGTACCTGGAGTTCGGGGATCTCTTTGAGGGGCACCCTCTCAGCGGAACTCTGTAACTGGCGAAGGCAGGGCAACGGCGGCAGCCGCCGAACAATCAGCCAGCAGCTGGACTCTACCGGGGCGGCATTCTGGACTCGCAACCTGCGGCCTTTGATGGTGTCCGATTCGTCGCTGCGCGCTCAGTCCACAAAGCCCTGATCTTTTCCGGGAGAAAGCTGGACTCTCCCGGTGCAGAGAAGAAAACGGAAAGCAGCGAAATCAAGGTGATGTCCGGTTTTCCCCTGGACTCTGGCCGTCCACTACAAGGTTTCAGACAAGTAGTTCTGGCAAGTCCCGATAGAGTCCAGCATGACGAATCTCGCGCCCGTCGGCAGATTGGCGCTCATTCCGATGGGTGATCGCCATGGGTGAGGTCCACAGGCTATTGAGGGAAGCAGGCCGGGAGGCCGCGCTCCGTTCCGACTTCGACCGCCGGGTGGTCGAGGCGGCGGCGGCCTACCTTGCCAGCGAGGACGTCGAGATCGGCTTCCTCTACTCAGGATGGGCCCAAGCCGCCCTCCCCCACAAGCGTCTCCCCGACGACGCGCCCTGGCAGATCACCACCGAGCGCGTGACCCTCATCGTGCAGCCGGGCCTCCGCGCGGTGCCGGGTGGCGAGCCGGTCAGCGTCGGCGTCCCCTACGGCAGTCGCGCGCGCCTCATCCTGCTCTATCTCCAGTCCGAGGCGATCCGCACGAACAGCCGTGAGATCGAGCTCGGGAAGAGCCTGCACGCCTGGCTGCGCCGGCTCGGCATCCCGATAGGCGGTAAGTCCATGAGGGATGTGCGCGACCAAGCGGAGCGCCTGAGCCGCTGCCGTATGACCTTTACCATCAAGCAGGGCAACCGCACCGGGCTCGTGAACCAGAATCTGCTCGACACCTCGATGTTTGTCGAGGACGACAATGCACAGGGTAGCCTCTTCATTGAGACCGCCACACTGTCGGAGATGTTCTTCCAGCAACTGAAGAAGCATCCCGTCCCAATCGAGGAGACGGCGGTCCGCCAGATTGCCAACAACAGCATGGCGCTCGACGTCTACTGCTGGCTTGCCTACCGCCTGCATGCCCTGACCGAGCCCACGCCGATCGGCTGGCGCGCGCTCCACGGGCAGTTCGGCCGCGGCGTGAAGCGCCTCGACCACTTCAAAGACCAGTTCAAGGACACGCTGGCCCTCGCGACCGCGGTATACCCCGACGCGGACGTAGAGGTGCACGAGCGCGGGATCACGCTCCGCCCCTCTCGGCCGCCGGTGGCGCCGAGCTCGCCGCGGACGGTGGCAATCGGCGGTCGCGGGCCGCGCCGCGTCGCGGGCGGCTGATTCCCGTCAGAGTCCAGTCCCGGAAGGACCCTCCGGGAAAGTTCAGTCTGGCTATCCCCGGCAAAGTCCAGCCTCGCCCAGAAATCAAGCTCTTCTCGCGAGTCCCGCAAGCCGATCCCCCGTCAGAGTCCAGTCCCGGAAGGACCCTCCGGGAAAGTTCAGTCTGGCTATCCCCGGCAAAGTCCAGCCTCGCCCAGAAATCAAGCTCTTCTCGCGAGTCCCGCAAGCCGATCCCCCGTCAGAGTCCAGTGTCGGGGAGGGCCGAAGCGGATCCCCCCCCGCCCTGGCGGCGCGGTCTACCCAACCGTCTCCGCTTCGCCTTCGATCACCGGCGATAGCAGCTCGTCGATTTGGGCGATGCGGCGCTCCACGGCCGCCAGCTCCTCGGCCAGGCGCGCGCGGCGCTCGCCAAGCCGGGCCCGTTCCTCGCGCAGCCGCGTACGGTCCAGGCGTCCCGGCGGCGGCGCCTCGGCGCCGTCGGCCGGAACCTCCCGGCGGAGCTGCATGATCTCACGGCGGGTCACATCGGGGCGGATGAGCCCCCTCTCCCGCGCCACCCGCAGCTGGGGCTCGCTCAGCAGCGTGATCTGGTAGGCGGTGCCGTAGCTGCCCGGACACGCGGTCGCGGGGATCCGGCCGCCGTCCACGGCCCGGGCGATCTGGCGGAGCTGGGTCGCCGTCGCGTCGGAGAACGGGAAGAGGCGCTCCGTGCCGTGTCGCAGGCGCGCGAACTCGCCCTTCGTCAGCTCGGCCTCGAGCGAGATCAGCGCCCGTCCGATGGCGAGAAAGGAATCGCGGGCGTCGCCCCACTCCCTCTGAATCTCGCTCCGGGTGCGGAGGATGCGCCGGACCTTCTCCTGGTCGTCCGGAAGGCTCGTGCCGGCGAAGACCTCGCGGATGGCCTGGAGCGCGGCCGGATCCTCGGCGCCGAGCGAGCGGAGCTCGGCCGCCCGCGGGTCCACCACGACCACCTCGGTCGCGGGATCCTCCTCCGCAGCGAGGAACGCCTTCAGCGCAGCCTTCGACCGCTTGCCAGCCGCCGCGCTCACAGCCCCATCTCCCGGCGCACGTAGGCCCAGATCTCCTCGAACGGCTCGATCCCGCGCGACTTCGAATAGTCGAGCAGCGTGAGTCCCTTCGTGGAGGGCACGTGGATGTCCTCCAGCTGCGGCAGCTCCGTCGGGCAGACCGAGCCAGCCTTCACTAGGACCCCCCGCATCCGTGCGTAGCTTGTGGTGCGGCGGTTCGCGCGGTTGAGGACGACCGAGGTGGTGAAGCCCTTCCCAGCCAGCGCCTTCACCCAAGGGGCGACGGATTCCACGTCGTCCTGCGTGCACACGGCCGGGACCAGAATCAGGTCGGCGGCCTCGCCGAGCCCGTCGATCGCCGGCAGGTGGTCCTCCACGCTCGGCGGCGTATCGAGCACGGCCAACCGATAGTCCTCCGTTCGCTTCAGCGCCCCGCGCCAGTCGCCCAGCGACACCGGTTCGACGACCGTCTCGGCGAAGTCCGGGAAGGCCTCACGCGTGCGGGCCCGCCGCGCCGCCCACTTCGACAGCGTCTGTTGCCGGTCGAAGTCCAGCCCGATCGACTTAATGCCAGCCTGCGCAGCGCTGACGAGGAGGTGGCGGCTGAGCACTGACTTGCCTGACCCGCCCTTCGGGCTACTGATCAACAGGATACGGCAGCGCGTATCCTTCACCTCTGCGGCGCGCTGGCGCACGGCGGCCTGCGGCATCCCCCGATCCCCCTGATCCCTGGAGCCCAATACCGTTCCTTCCCGCGCCGTGTCCACGAACACGCGCGGGCCTGGGTCAGAAAGCAGGAATTAGACATGTCAAACCAGCTCGCCCTTCAGGGGCGGGGCGGGAGGGCCGACCTCATCAAGTGGCAGGCGCCTGACGCAAAAGCGAACAGCAGACCGCGCCACCAAGCGGAGCCCTCGCCTGCCGCCGCGAGCGCCCATGAGCCCAAGGCGGCCAGCGCCAAACTCCAGCCGAGGACCCAAAGGCCAAGGCGCGCGAATGGTGCCGCGAACATGTAGGCCGGCAGCAGGAGCGTCGTGACAAAGCGCCGCATGGGTCGCCTATGCCTCTCTTACCGCCGCGGCGGCCCCGGCACGGAACTGCCGGGCTCGAGGTAGAGCGTGATCGTGCCCGCCCTCCAGCCGGTCCGCTCGTCGCGGAAGACCTGGCCACGCGCGAGCGCGGGCCGCGGGTCCGGGTTCGCCTGGAGAATCGGGAGCCACGCCGCGGACGCCGCCAGCGACATCCGGATCCCATGCTCTGCCACCGCGATCTCTCCCGGGACGCTGGTGCGGCCGGCCCACCAGCCGGCGACTGCGCCCAGCATTGCGGCGGCGGCGAGCGACACACCGGCCAGGACCGCCGTGCGGCGCGCGATGGCCGGCCCGGCCGTGGCGGCTCCCCGCCGGGCTGCCTCCTCGACCCGCCGCAGGAGTTCAGCTTCCGCCTTCGGCGACAGCGGCTGGCGCACGGTCTCCGACGCTGCCTCGACGCGGCGGACCGCGGCCGGGAACACGCTGAGCGCGGACGACAGGGCCGCGAGCACGAAGCGCAGCGGGTCGCGCCGCAGGCCGCCCGCTTCGACGGCCTTTTCGAGCTCCGCCCGCGCGGCCACGACCGCCTCCTCCAGGCCCTCTGGCTGTTGATTGCCACTGAGAGCTGACCCGGTTTGGGGTTAAGTTGCCACTGAGAGTTGACCCATGTTCGGACGCTAGCCTCGGGCCTTTGGTCGGGGGCGGTGGGAGTGTTGGACATGGCG
>NZ_JAJAQI010000023.1 GCF_020523605.1 Roseicella aerolata
GAATGGACCCTCGTCGCCCTCGCCTACAACTGCCGTAGGCTGCATCGCCTGCGGCCAGCCGCCTGATCCACAATCCAACAAACCCGTCGCCAGCAAACCCAAACCCGACAGGCTGCTAGAGCCCCGCCGCCGCCTTGACATGGCGCGCCACCGACTCATGGGTGGCGAACCAGACGCCGCCCCTGGCCTGCATGTGCTCGATCAACCGGGCCAGCAGCGCGATGCGGCTGCGGTGCCCGATGATGTGCGGGTGCATGGTCAGCAGGAACAGCCCGCCCTCCTCCCAGGCGCCGTCGAACTCGGCGCGGAAGATCTCCTCCACCGCGGAAGGCGGCGTGTAGGGGCGCTGCGAGCCCGTGCGGTTGAACATGAAATAGGGCGCGTCGTCGCGGATCCACTCCGGCGGCAGTTCGACGATGCCGGTCGGCTCGCCCTGGTCGAGCAGCTCATAGGGCTCGTCATCGGCCATCAGACTGCTGTCATAGAGCAGCCCCATCTCCCGGATGATGGACAGCGTATCCACCGAGAAGTCCCAGCTCGCGGTGCGGATGCCGACGGGACGGCGGCCCGCAAGCCTCTCCAGCACATCGGCGGCGCGCAGCGTCAGCTCGCGCTCCAGGCCGGGCGGCAGGGTGGTGTTGGTCTCATGGATCCAGGAATGGATGCCGATCTCGTGACCCTCATCGGCGACGGCGCGCACCTCCTCCGGATAGAGCAGGGCGGAGACGGCCGGGTAGTAGAAGCTCGCGGGAATGCCGTGGCGCGCGAGCAGCGCGCGGATGCGCGGCACGCCCTGCCGGTTGCCGTACTGGCCCTGGCTCAGCTTCATCGGGCTCTCATCGCCGTCGCGCAGCGTCAGCGTCTCGTGATCCGCGTCGAAGGAGAGGGCGACGGCGCAGCGCGCGCCGTCCGGCCAGCCATGCGGGCGCAGGCTGCGGCCGGCGCGGGCATTGCCGACGATGCGGCGCCATTGCGGTTCCGGCCATTCCCACGGCCTTGCTGCGGTGCTGCTCATGCCTGCTCCTCCCCCATGCGCCGCTCCTGGCACGGCGATTGCTGTGACGCAGCGCGAGGCTTCGCGGCAATCCTGCGCAGGAGGGGTTCGATGGATATCGGCGTCTTCATTCCCATCAACAACAATGGCTGGCTCATCTCCGCCACCTCCCCCCAGTACATGCCGAGCTTCGAGCTGAACCGGCAGGTGGTGCAGAAGGCCGAGGGCTACGGCTTCGACTTCGCCCTCTCGATGATCAAGCTGCACGGCTTCGGCGGGAAGACGGAATTCTGGGATCACGGGCTGGAGAGCTTCACCCTGATGTCGGCGCTGGCCGCCGTCACGAAGCGCATCCGGCTCTTCGCCACCACCGCCGTGCTGACCATCCCGCCCGCCATCGTCGCCCGGATGGCCAGCACCATCGACGACGTCTCGGGCGGCCGCTTCGGCGTCAACATCGTCTCGGGCTGGCACAAGGTGGAGTACAGCCAGATGGGGCTCTGGCCGGGCGACCAGCATTTCGGCAAGCGCTACGACTACAGCACCGAGTATGTGCAGGTGCTGAAGGAGCTGTGGGAGAGCGGCCACAGCGACTTCAAGGGCGAGTATTTCCGGATGGAGGACTGCAAGCTGAGCCCCCGCCCGAAGCAGGGCATCCCGCTGGTGGCCGCCGGGCAGAGCGACCGCGGCATGGAATTCGCGGCGAAGTATTGCGACGTGAACTTCGCCCTCGGCGAGGGGGTGAACGAGCCGACCAGATGCATCGACGTGCCGCGCCGGATGCTGGAGCATGCCGCGAAGACCGGGCGCGATGTCGGCTCCTACATCCTCTACATGGTCATCGCCGACGAGACGGACGAGGCGGCGATGGCGAAATGGGACCTCTACAACCGGGGCGCCGACAGGGAGGCCCTGGCGCATCTGCTGGGCCATGCGGCGCAGGACGTGAACACGGAAGCGACCTCGATGGCGGCCGCCATCCAGCGCTCCCCCTCCCCCATCAATTTCAACATGGGCACGCTGGTCGGCTCCCATGCCAATGTCGCGCGCATGCTGGATGAGGCGGCGGGCATGCCCGGGGTGAAGGGCATCATGCTGACCTTCGACGACTTCCTGGAAGGCATGGACCGGTTCGGCCAGCGCATCCAGCCGCTGATGCGGTGCCGCAGCCATGTGAGGATGGCCGCCTGACCGCCGGGCGGGCCGCCGCCCCGCGCTACAGGCCCGGGCGGGAGGAGGTCCATGGGGCGGGCGGCGCTGCCGGCCGCCCGTTCTTCCGCGCATAGGCGAAATCCGCCAGCGCCTCCGGATCGAGGATGGCGAGTTTGTTGTAGCCGAGGCGCAGCCAGCCCGCGGCCTCGAACCGCGCGAGGGTGCGGTTGACGAGGTCGCGCGAGGCATTGGCCATCCGCGCCAGTTCCGACTGGGTCAGCCGCACCTCCCCGGTCGGCCGCAGCACCGCATCCTCGATCGCGCCGGTCACCCGCAGCAGCACGGCGCAGATCCGGCGATCCGCCCGGCGGATCATCAGGTCGGAGACATTCTCCACGGCCACCTGCATCCCGATCTGGCCGATCTGGCTGATGGCCCGCGCCGCCTCGGGATCGCGGACCAGTTCCCGGCCGGCCTCCAGCGGCAGGTGCAGCGCGCAGGAGGCCTCCATGGCGCGGGTCCCGAAGAGCCGCTGCCTGCCGCCAAGGATCGGCCCCTGCCCGAACCACCAGCCCGGCCGCAGGATGTGCGACAGGTCCGGACCGGCATGCGGCGTGACGATGTAGACGCCGAAGGATCCGGCGGTGACGCCGTAAAGTCCGCCCGGCGGATCCGCGAAGCGGAAGACCCAGTCGCCCTTCTGGAACCGAAGGAGCTCCGCCACGCGCAGCAGCGCCGCCTGGAAGGCGGGCGCCTGCCCGGCCAGCCATCCCTTCGACAGCACGATGCGCTCGGCCTCTGCGCGGTCCATCAAGGCTCCCCAGCCATATCCCGCCGATTGTCGCGAGAACTTGTGGGGTTTTCCTGAATGTCAATCGGCGGCGAGCCTCACGCGGGTGGTGCCTCGCCGCCGCGGCGCGGGGATGGCCGGGCCGCAGCGCCGGACCGGCGCTGGCGCGCCGTTGGGCGGGGCCCTGGGCCGGCCTGCCATCGGGGCTTTCCCCGACGCCGCCCGCGGCGCAGATTGGCGCGGACTGGCCCAGGATGCCCGATGCCCCCGACCGACCCCGCCCTGATGTCCGCCGAGACGCTGCTCGGCCTCTATGCCCGCCGCGCCCTCTCCCCGGTGGAGGTGCTGCAGGCGGTGCTGCAGCGGGTCGCGCTCTACAACCCTTGGGTCAACGCCTTCGCCGCCATGAATCCCCGCGCCCTGCAGCAGGCCGGCGAGAGCGAGGCGCGCTGGATGGCCGGCCGCCCGATGGGCCTGCTGGATGGCATCCCGGCGACGGTGAAGGACCTGCTGAACCTGGCGGGCTTCCCGACCCGGCGCGGCAGCAAGACCACGGATGCGACCCCGGCCACCGAGGACGCGCCCTCGGTGCTCGGCCTGAAGCAGGCCGGCGCGGTCATCCTCGGCAAGACCACCACCACGGAATTCGGCTGGAAATCGCCCGGCGACTGCCCGCTGCACGGCATCACCCGCAACCCCTGGAACCGCGAGCGGACCGTCGGCGGCAGCAGCAGCGGCGCCGGCGCCGCGGGCGCGGCCTGCTTCGGGCCGCTGCATATCGGCACGGATGCCGGCGGCTCCATCCGCATCCCCGCCGCCTTCTGTGGCCTGGTCGGCGTGAAGCCGAGCTTCGGCCGCATCCCGCAATGGCCGCTCGGCGCCTTCGCCAATGTCGCCGTGGCGGGGCCGATGACCCGCACCGTGCGCGATGCGGCGCTGATGTTCTCGGCCATGGCGCGGCACGACCTGCGCGACCCCTTCAGCCTGCCGGATGACCCGCAGGACTGGCGCCGCGGCATCGAGGAGGGCGTCGCCGGGATGCGCGTCGGCCTCGTCCGGCGCCTCGGCTTCGAGCCGCCGCTGGACGCGGATGGCGAGGCGGCGCTGGTGGGCGCGGCGAAGCTGCTGGAGGAGCAGGGCGCGATCGTCGAGGAGGCCGATCCCGGCCTGCCCGACACGCGCGCCATCTTCGGCCGGGTCTGGGGCGTGGCCCTCGCCCGCCTGGTCGCCACCACCCCGGCGGAGAAGCGCCCGCTGCTGGATCGGGGGCTGGAGGAGGTGGCGGAGCGCGAGCGCGGCATGCTGGCTACCGATTTCCTCGGCGCCGAGGCGCTGCGCATCGAGGCGGCGCATGCCATGGCCCGCTTCCACCAACGCTACGACATCCTGCTGACCGCCTGCACCCCGACCGCCGCCTTCGCCGCCGACCAGCCGACGCTGCGCCCGACCGAGGCGCTGTGGCGGGACTGGGCGCCCTGGACCTTCGCCTTCAACCTGACGCGCCAGCCGGCCATCAGCGTGCCGGTCGGGCTGGATGAGCACGGCATGCCGCGGGCGGTGCAGGTGGCGGCGGCGCTCTACCGGGACGACCTGGCCTTCCGCGCCGCGCGGGCGTTGGAGCGGGCGGCGGAACTGCCGACCGCCATCCCCCTGGCCAATCCGGGCTGAGTCTGCTTTTCAGCGCGCCCGGACCGGATCGCGGCCGGACGACAACATGCCGCGGCGGGCCGCCTGGCCGAGGCAGCCCGCCGCGAGCCGGGAGAGGAAAGCCCCATGCGGCTGGTGACGTTCAAATATCCCCAGAGGCTCGGCACCCATATCGGCGCGCTGCGGGAGGATGGGGCGGTGCTCGACCTCGCGGCAGCCGATCCGGCGCTCTCGGGCGGCAACATGCCGGCCTTCATCGCCGGCGGTGCGGCGGCGCTGCAGCATGCGAAGGCGGCGGCGACCAAGGCGCCGGTGGCGGAGGGCGCGACCCTCTGCGCCCCGATCCCCCGGCCGCCCAAGAACGTCTTCTGCGTCGGCAAGAACTACCACGAGCACGCCAGGGAATTCGCCGGTTCCGGCTTCGATGCCAGCGCGAAGGAGGTGGTGCCGGAAGCGCCGGTGGTCTTCTCCAAGCCCGCCACCGCCATCATCGCCCATGGCGAGACGATCCCGGCGCATCTCGACCCCACCAGTTCCGTGGATTACGAGGGCGAGCTCGCCGTCGTCATCGGCCATGGCGGGCGCGGCATCAGGGCCGCGGACGCGCTGCGCCACGTCTTCGGCTACACCATCGTCAACGACGTCACGGCGCGCACCCTGCAGCACCGCCACCGGCAATGGGTGCTGGGCAAGGGGATCGACGGCTTCTGCCCGATGGGCCCGGCCATCCTGACGGCGGATGCGGTGCCGGACCCGAAGGCGCTGCGGGTCATCACCCATGTGAACGGCGAGAAGCGGCAGGACGCCTCGGTCGCCGACCTGATCTTCGACATCCCGACCCTGATTGAGGCGATCTCCGCCGGCATCACGCTGGAGCCGGGCGATGTGATCGCGACGGGCACGCCGGTCGGCGTCGGCATCGGCTTCACCCCGCCGAAATTCCTCAGGGCCGGCGATATCGTGCGGGTGGAGGTACCGGGGATCGGCGTGCTGGAGAACCCGGTCGGCTGACCCGGAGCCGGTCGCCGCGGGGGGCGGGGCGCCGCCCCGCCCTGCGGAGGCGTGAATCCGCGCGCCGGACCGCCTATCCTCCCGGGCAGAACGATAACCCGGGAGACGCCCTTGCACCGCCGCCCCCTGCTGGCCGCCCTCGCCGCGGCGGCCACGCCCCTTGCCGCCCGCGCCCAGGCCGGCGACTTCCCGGCCCGCGCCGTCACCATGGTGGTCTCCTTCCCGCCCGGCGGGCAGGGCGATGTGGTGGCCCGCCCGGTCGCGGCGGGGCTGGAGCGGCTGTGGAAGCAGCCCGTGCCGGTGGTGAACCGCGCCGGGGCGGCGGGCGAGATCGGCAATGCCTCGGTCGCCCGCGCCGCGGCGGATGGGCATACGCTGCTGATGGGCCTCTCCTCCATGGCGGTGATCCCGGAGGCGGCGAAGCTCCTCGGCCGCCAGCCGGCCTATGAGATGGAGCAGTTCGCGCCCATCGCGCTCTTCACCGCCGATCCCACCTTCCTCGTCGTGCCGGCCGCGGCGCCCTGGCAGACGCTGGAGGCGCTGCTGGAGGATGCCCGGCGCCGGCCGGGCGCCATTCCCTACTCCTCCTCGGGCAATTACGGCGCGCTGCACGTGCCGATGGCGATGCTGACCACCGCCGCGCAGGTCAACCTGCTGCATGTCCCCTTCCAGGGCGGCGGGCCGGCGCTGACCGCGCTGCTCTCCGGCCAGGTGCAGCTGATGGCGAGCGGGCCGGGGCCGATCACGCCGCATCTCCGCAGCGGTGCCTTCAGGGTGCTGGCAAGCTGGGGCGCGACACGGATCGCCGGCTTCGAGCAGGTGCCGACGCTGATGGAGCGGGGCTTCCCGGAGGCCGAATACTACATCTGGGCCGGCATCTTCGCCCCCGCCGGCACGCCCGCCCCGCTGCGGGAGGCGCTGCGGCAGGCCATGGCGACCGTCGCGCGCGATCCGGACCTGCAGCGCGCGCTGGCCGCCGGCGGCAACGCGCTCGACTACCGGGACGGCGCGGCCTTCGAGGAATTCCTCCGCGCCGACACCGCCCGGCTGGTGCGGGCGGTGCAACGCATCGGCAAGATCGAGTAGGGCGCGCCGGCGGGGCTTGCGCGTCCCGGCGGCGGGCCGCAGGCTTCGCGCCCCTTCCATGGCGGTTCGCGTCCAGGCCGGATGCGGCCCGCCATGGATCCTTCTTCGTCGGGCAGGATCCTGCGCGCGGGCCGTCACGCCCCTGCGCGACCTGCCCCAGCCGCCGGAGCGACGCATGACCGCCGAAAGCACCGAATCCGCCATCACCGCCTGGCTCGCCACCCAGCAGGAGGCGATGCTGAAGGTGCTGGAAGCCATGGTGAACACCGATGGCGGCAGCTACGACAAGGCCGGCGTCGATGCGGTCGGCAGAATCGTCCAGGATTTCATGACCGGGCACGGCATCCCGGTGGAGGTGGTGCCGCGCGAGAAGCATGGCGACTGCCTCAAGGCCCGCGTCGCGGGCGGCGATGCGCCCGCGAGCGGCAACATGCAGCGCTCCATCGTCCTGATGGGCCATCGCGACACCGTCTTCCCGAAGGGCGAGCCGGCGCGCCGCCCCTTCCGGATCGAGAACGGCATCGCCACCGGCCCCGGCGTCGCCGACATGAAGGCGGGGCTGGTGATGAACATGTTCGTCCTGGCGGCCTTCCAGAAATTCGGCGGCGCGCCCGGCCCGCTGCTCGGCCTCTTCACCGGGGATGAGGAGATCGGCAGCCCGGAGGGGCGCGAGGTCATCGAGAGCACGGCGCGCGAGGCGCGGGTGGTGTTCAACAGCGAGCCGGGCCGCCCCTCCGGCGGCGTCGTCACGGGGCGCAAGGGCGGCGTCTTCTCCATCTTCGAGATCGAGGGCAAGGCGGCGCATTCCGGCGGGAATTTCGAGGCCGGGATCAGCGCCATCGAGGAGCTGGCCCGCAAGGTCCAGGCGATCCATGCGCTGACCGACCTGAAGCGCGGCATCACGCTGAATGTCGGCCTGGTCTCCGGCGGGCAGAGCGTCAACACCGTCGCGCCCTGGGCGCAGGGCCAGATCGACCTGCGCTATGTCGAGCCGGTCGACCGCGACGAGATCATGGGCAGGATCCACGACATCGTGGCGAAGAGCTTCGTCCCCGGCACCCGCGCGACACTCACCATCCGCGGCGAGTTCCTGCCGCTGACCCAGACCCCCGCGGCGGCGAAGCTGTTCGAGATGTACCGGACGGCGGCCGGTGAGAGCGGCCTTTCCATCACCGGCGAGTTCTCCGGCGGCTGCGCCGATTCCGGCTTCACCGCCGCGGTCGGGGCCCCGACCATCTGCGCGGTCGGCCCGGTCGGCGGCAAGGCGCACAGCCCGGAGGAGTACCTGGAAGTCGCCAGCATGGTGCCGCGCGCCCAGGCCATGGCGCGGGCGATCCTGCGGCTGGACCGCGCCGGGCTGTAGGCGGGTGCCAGCGGCTGCGGATCGCGCCCCCACCCGCCGGTCCGGGGGCACGATGCGTGCCCGGTCCGGCCGGTCCACCTGCTTCAAGGACCCCGCCCCTTGCCGTGAGGCGGCGCGTGACAGAGCCGTAATCATCCGGTAAGTGCCCCGCCCTCCGCGCCGGCCCGCTGGCGCGGCCATCCACCGGGAACTCACCGCATGTTCGGCCTGTTCAAACCGCAATCTGCCTCGCTCGACCTCACGCCGCGCACCTGCCTCGCCGTCTCGCTGATCTACTGCATGGGCGCGGATGGCGAGATGGATGAGGAGGAGATCGGCCATCTCGTCTCCGTCCTCGGCCGCGGCGCGACACGCCAGCAGCTCGAGGCCGCGCTGCGCTATGTCCGCGCGACGCCGCCGGCGCAGTTCCTGGCCGACAGCGCCGCGCGGCTGCGGCCGGAGCAGAAGCTCTGTATCCTGCTGAACATGATCGACAGCGCCATGAGCGATGGCGAGGCCGAGCAGGGCGAGCAGCAGCTGGTCATGCAGTTCGCCCGGAGCTGGGGCCTCTCCGAGCCGCAGCTGGAGCCGCATTTCCGCAGCCTGGTCGCCAAGAACGACCGCTCGGTGCTGGACCGCTAGGGCAGATCGCGGACGGGCGTGAACGCCCGGGAGCGAGCCTCTGCTCTGCCATCAATGACCTGCGGCGGATGGGCGTTCAGTTCCGCACGCAATCCGCTGTAGAGCAAACGATGCCTGAGTGGATCCGCCCAGGCGGCGTCATCCGCTCGTCCAGACAGCAGGTGGGCCGCCCGACGCGCGTCACCCCGCGCATCGGGTGGTCCGGAGCAGACCGCAGACGGCGGGAATCCGCCCGGGAACAAGGGGCCGCAGCGGATTGCCGTTCGGTCCGGAACGCAGCCCGCCAGAGGCCGGCCGGGGGCAGGATGCCTTGCGCCCGGCCGCGCCCGATGCGAGGTGTTGCCGCATCGCACAAGCCGCGGGACCGGGCATGCAATTCGCCTATTTCAACCTGATGTCGATGAACCATCCGGGCGAGACGCCGGCCGAGGTTCTGGCGAATACCGTCCGCCAGGTTCGGCTGGCCGAGGAGCTTGGCTTCGACGCCAGCTGGTTCGCGGAGCACCACTTCTCCTCCGCCTCGGTCTGCGCCTCCCCGCTGATGATGGCGATGCACTGCGCCGCGGTGACCAGCCGCATCCTGCTCGGCCCCGCCGTCGTCGTGCTGCCGCTGCACCATCCCCTGCGCGTCGCGCAGGAAGTGGCGATGCTGGACCAGATCAGCGGCGGACGCGTTCTCCTCGGCTTCGGGCCGGGCCACCAGCCGCATGAATTCCGCAGCTTCCAGGTGCCCTTCGACTCGCGCTACGCCCGCCTGCTGGAGGGCTGGGACATCGTCGAGCAGGCGCTGACCACCGGGCGCGTGCACCATATGGGCGAGCATTACCGGATCGAGGACACGCCGGTCGCGGCCCGCACCCTCTCCGGCCGGATGCCGCCGATGTTCGTCGCCACCGCCACGCCTTCGGTGCTGGCGCGCGGCGTCAGGGCCGGGGCGACGCCGATGATCAGCCAGGGCTACCGGCTCGGCGCCCAGACGGTGGCGATGCGGCAGGGCATCCTCGAGGGCTGGGGCGCCGCGGGCGGGCCGGCGCCCATGCCGCTCGGCATCCAGCGCTACCTGTTCGTGACGGAGGACAGGGCGGAGGCGCGGCAGGCCGCCGAGGGGCTGCTGAACATGGCCCGCAACACCCTCTCGCTCCGCGCCGCCGTGCCGCCGCGGGATGGCGTGCATCTCCGCCCCGTCGCCTTCGAGGGGGAGCCGACGGTGGACTGGCTGCTGGAGCACGGGCTGATCGGCGCGCCGGAGAGGATCGTCGAGCAATTGGCCGCCGATATGCGCCTGCTCCGCCCGACCCATTACAGCCTGTATATGGGCTTCACCGGCCTGCCCGGCGCTGCGGTCGAGCGATCCCTGATCCGCTTCGGCCGGGAGGTGCTGCCCCGCCTCCGCGCCGCGGCGGCCGAAACGGGCCCCCTGGCGGCGTAGCGGCCGGCCCGGACCGGTCCGGGAGGGCGGCGTCCCCGGGTACCCCTTTGCGCCCGCCCGGTTTCCGCCTAGGTAGCCCGCTCGCCCCGGCCTCCGGGGCCCCGGGACAAGCGGAAACGGAGACGGTCAGTGGCGGATACGGTCGAGGTTGCGGGTCTCAAGGTCGCGCGTACCCTGCGCGACTTCCTGGACAACGAGGCGCTTCCGGGCACCGGCGTGACGCCGGAGCGCTTCTGGTCCTCCTACGCCGCCATCCTGAAGGATCTCGCCCCGCGCAACGCCGCGCTGCTCAGGAAGCGTGACGAGTTGCAGGCGAAGATCGATGCCTGGCACCGCGCCAACCCGGCGAAGCCCGTCGATGTCGCCGCCTACAAGGCCTTCCTGCAGGAGATCGGCTACCTCGTGCCCGAGGGGCCGGACTTCCAGGTCGGCACCACCAATGTGGATGCCGAGTTCGGCCAGATCGCCGGCCCGCAGCTCGTCGTCCCGGTCTCCAACGCCCGCTACGCGCTGAACGCCGCCAATGCCCGCTGGGGCAGCCTCTATGACGCGCTCTACGGCACGGATGCGATCCCGGAGACGGGCGGCGCCGACCGCGGCAAGGGCTACAACCCCACGCGCGGGAAGAAGGTGATCGACTACGCCCGCGGCGTGCTGGACAAGGTCGCGCCGCTCGCCGGCGGCGCCTCCCACCGCGAGGCGAAGTCCTATGCCATCGCCGCCGGCGCGCTGGCCGTCGCGCTGCAGGACGGCCGCTCGGTCGGCCTCGCCCAACCCGGTCAGTGCGTCGGCTACCAGGGCGAGCCGCATGCGCCCGCCGCGCTGCTCTTCGTCCATAACGGGTTGCATGCCGAGCTGCACATCGACCGCGACCATCCGATCGGCAAGGAGGATCCGGCCGGCATCGCCGACCTGGTGATGGAGAGCGCGGTCACGACCATCGTCGATTGCGAGGACAGCGTCGCGGCAGTGGATGCCGAGGACAAGGTCGAGGTCTACCGCAACTGGCTCGGCCTGATGAACGGCACGCTGGAGGCGAGCTTCGAGAAGGGCGGCAAGACGCTGACCCGCCGGCTGAACGCCGACCGCATCTGGCTGAAGCCCTCGGGCGGCGGCCTGACCCTGCATGGCCGGTCCCTCATGCTGGTGCGCAATGTCGGCCACCACATGATGACGGATGCGGTGACGCTGGATGGGGCCGAGACGCCGGAGACCATCCTGGACGCCATGGCGACGGTCGCCATCGCCCTGCACGACCTGCGGGTGAAGAAGCTGAACAGCCGCACCGGCAGCGTCTACATCGTGAAGCCGAAGATGCACGGGCCGGAAGAGGTGGCCTGGGCGAACGAGCTCTTCGGCCGCGTCGAGGATGCCTTCAACCTGCCGCGCGCAACGCTCAAGATGGGCATCATGGATGAGGAGCGCCGGACCACGGTGAACCTCAAGGAATGCATCCGCGCCGCCCGCGACCGCGTGGTGTTCATCAACACCGGCTTCCTCGACCGCACCGGCGACGAGATCCATACCTCGATGGAAGCGGGCGCCGTCATCCGCAAGAACGACATGAAGGGCGCGGCCTGGATCAGGTCCTACGAGGACAACAACGTCGATACCGGCCTCGCCTGCGGCCTGCGCGGCCGGGCGCAGATCGGCAAGGGCATGTGGGCGGCGCCGGACGCCATGGCGGCGATGCTGGAGCAGAAGGTCGGCCATCCCAAGGCCGGGGCCAACACCGCCTGGGTCCCCTCCCCCACCGCCGCGACGCTGCACGCGCTGCACTACCACGAGGTGGACGTGGCCGCGCGGCAGGAGGAGCTGGCGAAGGGCGGCCGTCGCGCGAAGCTGGACGACATCCTGACCATCCCGCTGGCCGTGGACACCAACTTCCCGGCCGATGCGGTGAAGGCGGAGCTCGACAACAACGCCCAGGGCATCCTGGGCTACGTCGTGCGCTGGGTGGACCAGGGCGTCGGCTGCTCCAAGGTGCCGGACATCAACGATGTCGGCCTGATGGAGGACCGCGCGACGCTGCGCATCAGCGCGCAGCACATCGCCAACTGGCTGCGCCACGGCATCGCCACGCGGGAACAGGTCGAGGAGACCATGCGCCGCATGGCGGTGGTGGTGGACAAGCAGAATGCCGGCGACCCGGCCTATGCGCCGATGGCGCCGGCCTTCGACGGCCCGGCCTTCAAGGCGGCCTGCGACCTGGTCTTCGAGGGCGCGACCCAGCCCAACGGCTACACCGAGTTCGTCCTGCACAGGCGCCGGCGCGAAGCGAAGGCGCGCGGGTGATGCCCTGGGGAAGGCTCTGCCTTCCCCAGCCGTCGGCGGCAGTGCCGCCGACCCGCCAAGGGCCGGTTGGACGTACACGTCCAACCCCTTGGATCCCGCGAATTGGCCGAAAGGGCCAACCGACCAGGGAGGAAACGGCCGATGATCGTCCATGTCTCGGCGCAGGGCGCGCGGCTCGACGCGCCCGAGGACCTGAAGGGCTTCAAGCTGCTCGTCACGGACGGGCTGCAGGGCGAAGCCCTTGCCCGCGCGCTCGGCAGCGCCGGCACCCTGGAGGACGAGCATGCCTGGATCTCGCCCGATTGGCTGCGCCAGGCTTCCGGCCGCGCCGGCGACGCGGCATGGACGCAGGGCTTCGAAGGCATGCTCGCCTATGCCACGAAGAAGGGCTGGGTGAACCGGGATGGCGCCATCCGCGGGCATATCGAGCGCGCCTGAGCCGTCCGGTCGCCGGAGGGCGCAGCGCGGAGGCGTGAACCGGCCGGCAGGAGGCAAGCCGCGCCGCTCAGAGCCCCAGGCTGAACACCCGCACGAGCACAGCCGGCCTTGGTGCCAGCGGGTGCAGCGTGCCGACGAAGGCCAGCCGGTTCAGCCAGCCATGCGGTCCCTCCGGCGCCGTGATCTCGAGGGTCGAGGCGCGGTAGTCCGGCAGGCCCTCCCTCGGCGCGATGACAACGCGGTTGAGCACGGTGATCACCGCGCCGTCCTCCGCTTCCAGCTCGTACAGCGCCTCCAGCCGCTTCACCCCGTCGCGGCGGAGGAGCTGCCGGTCGGCGCCGCCCGGCAGCACCCGGCCGCGGAGGCGCGGGCCGGCGAAGCGCCCGCCGGTGATGGGCACGATCCGCCGCTCGCCGAGCGGCCCCTCCCCCAGCATCCGCGTCGGCGCGATCTCCACCAGCGCCTCCCAGACGAACTCGGCCCGCGGCGGGACCAGCGGCATCTCGGGCAGCAGCGGCGGCTCGGTCATGCGGCACTCTCCTTGCGCGCCCGCGCCTCGCGGCGCGCGATCCAGGTGGTGGCGGCGAAGATGATGAGGCCGCCGAGCAGCGTCGCCGGCCCGGGCAGGTCGCCCCAGACCGCGAAGCCCATCAGCGAGGCCCAGATCAGCTCCAGGAACTTCACCGGCTGCGTCGCCGAGATATCGGCCAGCGAATAGCCCCGCGTCAGGCAGAAATGCCCGGCCGAGCCCAGCGCGCCCGCCAGCAGGAACAGCCCCCATTGCAGCGGCGTCGGCCAGGTCCAGGCCCAGACCGCCAGCGGCAGGGTGAAGAGCGTGATGGTGATCGCCTGCCAGGCGACGATGACGGCGGGCGAGTCCCGCCGCGTCAGTGCCTTGGTGATGAGGAAGGAGGCGGCAAACAGCGGCGAGCTGGCCAGCATGACCAGCGCATAGGGATTGCCGGCGCCGGTGAGCCCCGGGGAGACCACCACCAGCACGCCGCCGAAGCCGGCCAGCGCCGCGATCCAGCGCGCCAGCACCATCCTCTCCCGCAGGAAGAGGATCGCGCCGAACATGATGAAGAGCGGCGTGGTGAAGCCGAGCGCCGTCATCTCCGCCAGCGGCACATGCGGCACGGCGACGAACCACAACATCAGCCCGGCCGTGTGCACCGCGCCTCGCCAGAGCTGGCCGCCGAGGCCCTTCGGCCGGTAGGCAGCCAGGCCGGCGCGCAGGATGAAGGGCAGCATGACCAGCAGCCCCGCGCCGTAGCGCAGGAATTGCGCGACGAAGGGGTCGAGCTGCTGGGCCAGCGCGCGCAGCAGCGCGTTCAGGCAGGTGAAGAGCAGGCCGGAGGCGAGCATCCACAGCATCGCCCGCGGCACGTTTCCCATGCCGGTCACGCCGGGAGCAGGTCGGGCGCGGCCAGCGCCAGGACAGGAGCGACGATGCCGCCCGTCATGTCGGCCGTGCCGCGCCTGCAGCGCCGTCCATCCCGCAGCATGACCGGGCAGCTACCGGGATGGCCGTCGAGGACCAGGCGCCGGCCAGGGCCCCCGACCCGGAGCCGCGCGAGCGGATGGGGGACGCGATCGGAGGTTGCGTGCAGCGCCACCGCCATGCGGGGCACCGCCTGCCGGAGCAGCGCGGCGGCCTCGGCGCAGGTGCGGGTATCGCCGGGCGGGCTGGACGAAGCGAGGGCGACCGGCGCCCGGGTCACGTCCACCACGCCTTCGGCCTGGGCCGCGGCGCGCGCGGCGAATTCGGTGCGAGTCATTGCGCGCAGCATGCCCCGCCCGCGCGGCGTCGTCAGCGTGGGGCGGGCGGATAATTCCCCAGGCGGCCGGTGCCCGTCGCGGAGCAGCGCGAAAGCCCGGGAGCGCAAAACCGACCGGCCATCCATGATCCCCGACGGATTGGCGTTCGGGCATGACGGCAATCCGCCCTCGTCAGGCAGCCGGCTTCCCCGCCAGCGCGGCGCTCACCGCCTCCGCCGCCCGCTCGCCGCTCTCCCAGGCGCCGCCGACCGTGCCGGCGCGGCGCGTATGGCAGGCCTCGCCGGCGAAGCGCAGCCGCCCCTCCGCCAGCGCCGCATCCCGCAGCACCGCCCGCGCGCCATGGCACCCGATGCGCGCATGGCTGTAGGCGCCGCGGAAGAGCGGGTCCTCCGCCCAGCCCGTCACCACCGCGCCGGATGCGAAGCTCCGGTCGACTTCCGCCGCGCCGAAGTAGCGGGCCAGTTCGGCGCGCGCGAAGGCCTCGGCTGCCGCCGGCCCTTCCCGCGCCAGCGCCCAGGCGGCCTCGCCGCCGATGAAGCCCACTGCCTGGTCGCGGCCCCAGGGCCAGAGCATCCAGGACATCGGGTGATCCCCTGGCCCCTCCACCCGCCGCCCCAGCCGCGCGAAGGGGCCGAGGCCGAGCCGCCCCGCCCCCGCCGCCCGCAGCGCGATCTTGGACAGCAGGCCCTGCGGCAGGCCGGCGATCGCGGCCTGGACTGCCTCGGGCAGGTCCGGCGCGAAGCGGATGCCCTGCGCCGCGAGCACGCCGGTCGAGACGGTGACGATCGCCGCCCGCGCCCGCAGCACACCCCATGGCCCCTCCGCCGCCACGCCGTCCCCGCCCCAGCGGAGCCGGGCGACCGGCGCCTGCAGCGTGACGGGCAGCCCCTCGCCCAGCCGCGCCACCAGCGTGCCGAAACCCTCCGCCACTTGCAGGTTCGCCCCGTCCAGCGCGGTCGCCACATAGTCCCGCAGGCTGAACCTCTCCGCCTCCACGCCGGAGATGATGGCGCTGAACCAGTGGGAGAGGGTGGCATCCCAGGGCCCGTCCCGCGGCACCGCCTCGGCCAGCGGGATATCGGGTCCGCCCGCGGCGAGGCGCGCGGCCGCCGCCGCCTCCCAGACCTCGGCCGCGGCGTCATGCGCCGCGCGCTCCGCCGCGCTCGCCCGCCGGCCACCCACCAGCAGGATGTCCCGCACCCGCCGCCGCTCATCCCGCAGCGTGAAACCCATGGCACGGGCGATCGGCGTCAGCGGATTGCGCTCCGCCACATGGATCCAGGAGGCCCCCTGGTCGAAGGGCGCGCCGAGCGAGGCGGTGTCCGTCCAGGCCCGGCCACCGAGCCGGCCGCCGGCCTCCAGCACCCGGCAGGAGCGGCCGACCGCCCGCAATCGCCTGCCCGCCGCAATGCCGGCGGCCCCGGCACCGATGATCAGAACCTCAGTGTCCATCCACCGCTGAAGCAGGGAGAGAGAACTCTCCCCCTGCAACCCTTCATTCTTCTTCGTGTGTCCACGCGGTCCGGCCCGTTGCCTGGGACGACCCCGTCACGTCGCCTGCATGGGTCCACGCAGCCGTTCTGTGCCCTACAGCGGATGGCGTTCCTATTTGAACGCCATCCGCTGGTGCTCTTTGCTGTTCGAGCAGAGTCTCGCGCCTTGGCGTTCACGCCCCTCCGCGATCTGCACTAGGCCCGCATGCGGTAGCGTACCGCCTCGGCGGGGCCGGGCTCCGCCACCACGCGGCCCTGGCGCTCCAGCCGGCGCAGATGCGCCAGCGTCTCGCCGACCGTGAAACCCATCTGCGGCAGTTCGCCGGCGGCGCGCGGGAAGAGCACCTGCGCCGCCTCGCAGGCGGTCAGCGGCTCCCGGCAGGCCTCGGCCAGGGTGTCCAGCCGCTCCGCATGGTGCCCGGCCAGCTGGTCCAGCCGCCGATGCAGCGCGGAGAAGGGCTCGCCATGGGGGGGCAGGACCAGCGTGTCCTCCGGCAGAGCCCGGAAGCGCTCGTTGGAGGCGAGGAAGTCGCCCAGCGGATCCGCCTCCGGCTCGCCGGGATGCAGGCCGATATAGGGTGAGATGCGCGGCAGGATCTGGTCGGCCGAGATCAGCACGCCGCGCTCCGCGCAGTAGAGCGTCGCCATGTCCGGCGCATGCCCCGCCCCCGTCATCACCCGCCATTCGGAGCCGCCGATCCGCAGGGGGCGGCCATCCTTCAGCGCGTGGAAGGCCCGCGGCAGTTCCGCCACCGCCCGCTGGTACAGCGGCCCGCGCCCCTCGACGAAGGAGAGGTATTCCGCCGGGCAGCCGGCGCGGGTGTAGTGCACGATCTGCTGCGCCATCATGTCCGGCCCGCTGTCGTACCAGAGTGCGCGCGCCATCAGCCATTCGATGCGCGTCATCATCGGGAACAGGCCGAAGCGCCCGCAGAGCCAGCCGGTCAGGCCGATATGGTCCGGGTGGAAATGGGTCACCAGCAGCCCGGTCAGCGGCCGCCCGCCCAGCGCCGGCTGCGCCAGAACCTGGTCCCACAACCCGCGCGTGGTCAGGCTGGAGACGCTGGTATCCACTGCCAGCCAGCCACCGTCATGCTCCAGCAGCCAGATATTCACATGGCCCGGCGGAAAGGGCAGCGGCATGCGGGCGCGCAGCAGGCCGGGCTGCAGCAGGCGCACCTCGCCCGGCGCGGGCTGGTCGGGGGCAAGGTCGCGGGGCGCGTCGGGCATGCGGTCGGGTCTCCGCCGCTGGCGACTGGACTGCCGCCGGCAGTCGGGCCAGGGATGATCTGCCGAGGGGAGGCCGGGGTGAGGCGGCCGGCCGCACAGGATAGGAGCCCCTTGCCGCCGCTGTCGATGAACCCATGGGTTACACGAAGCCTCGAGCAATTCTCTTTTCACGATATTTCGAACTGCCACCGTTCGCCCGAAGGCGCAGATTGCCGTCCTGCCGCACCGGGCAAGGGGGCCCGGTGCAGAATCGACGGATGCCACGGTGGGCTACAGCAGCACCATGCATCGGCTACCGGTCATGGCGGCGCCCGGCGCCCCGTCCCGCGCCGTCCTGCGCCGGCTCCAGGTCAGGGCCTCCGTCCTGCTGTCCCTCGCCGCCCTGCTGCTGCCGCTCTGCCTCATCCCGCTCGGCCGCCTGGTCCCGACGCTCTGGACCGAGGCCGGCCAGTTGAGCCACCACGCCAGCGCCGCCGCCGGCCGCGTGGCGGTCGCCCTGGCCCGGCAGGCCGAGGCGCTGCGGCGCATCGAGGATGCGCTGGCCGGCCTGCCGGAAGAACCCGGCGAGTCGGCGCGGCGCATCAGCCGGCTGCTGCGGGCCGAGCCTGATCCGGCTGTGCTCGCGGCCGCGCTGCGCGGCCCGGGACAGCAGCTGGACGGCATCCGCCTGGACCTGCTGACCCGGGATGGGGAGGTTCTGGCGCGCAGCGCGGAGCCTGCCGTGACGGAGCAGGACCCCGTCCTCACCGTCCGGCAGCCGGTCGAGGGCTGGCCCCTGCTGGTTCTCGCCACGCGCACCGCCGCCCCGCCGGCCAGCACCGGGCTGCTGGCGGTCGGCGCCGCCGTCCTCGCCATGCTGCTGCTCGCCCTGCTGGCCTGGCGGCGGGAGCAGCGCGGCCTGGCCGCCGCCGCGGCCGAGGAGCGGCGCGAGGCGCTGCGCAATGCCAGCCTGGCCGAGAGCGCGGCGCGGCTGCGCCTTGCCCTCGGCGCGGCCGAGCTCGGCTGCTGGTCCTGGGACGAGGCGGCCGACGATGTCAGCTGGGATGCCAGGGCGGCGGCGATCCTCGGCTGGCACCCGTTCGGGCAGGTGCCCATCGCCGCGCTGCGCGACCGTCTGGAGCCGGGCGACCACGCGATCCTCGACGCCGCGCTGGCCAGCGCCCGCCGCAACGGGGAGCCGACGCAATGCGCGCTCCGCCTGCGTCCGTCCGCCGGTGGGGCACCCCGCTGGATCGAGTTGCGCGCCCAGGCCTGGCGGGGACCGCGCGGCACGCTGTTCCATGGGGTGATCGGCGACATCACCGCGCGCCGCGGGGCGGAGGAGCAGCAGCAGCGCCTGCTCCGCGAAGTGGACCACCGCGCCAAGAACACCCTGGCGGTCGTCCAGGCGCTGCTGCGCCTGACGCGCGCGGAGGACCCCGCCGACTTCCTGCCGCGGGTCGAGGCGCGCATCGCCGCCCTCGCCCGCGCCCATACCCTGCTGGCGCAGTCCCGCTGGCAGGGCGCCGCGCTGCATCGCCTGGTCGCGGCCGAGTTCCAGCGGCGCCGGCCCGGCGGAGAGGCGCCGATGCCCGTGCTGGCCGGGCCGCCCGTGCTGCTCTCCTCCGTCGCGGCCCAGCCCATGGCCATGGTGCTGCATGAGTTGGCGAGCAATGCGCTGCAGTTCGGCGCGCTGGCGCAGCCGGGCGGGACGCTGTCCCTGACCTGGCAGCCGCTGCCCGAAGGTGGCCTGGAGCTGATCTGGCAGGAGCGCCGCCCGGTGCCGCCGCCGGCCGGCACGGCGCCCGTCGGCTTCGGCACCCGCATCCTGGAGGCGACGGTGCGCGACCAGCTCGGCGGGCGCATCAGCCGGGAGTGGCGGGCCGAGGGGCTGCGCTGCATCATCCGCCTGCCGGCGGGATGCGTGGTCGCGGCGCCTGCCGAGCCGGTGACCGAGCGCGCAGCGGCGGAGCCGAGCGTCAGCGCGGCCTGCTGACCGGGCCGCGCCCTCCGGCACAGGGCGCGGCGAGGATGGATGGCGTTCGGGACGGAGCGCCACTCCGCTGCAGCCTTCCGGTTTGCGGGCAGGTTCACGCGCGCGGCCGGTCGCGGCGTCCCGCGCTTCGCCCTACAGCGCCCAGGGCCTCTCGCGGCAGCTCGCCGCCAGATGCCGCGCGATCTCCTCCGGGCTTGGTTCGCGCAACGCCGCGAAGGGCCTCGTCCAGCGGCTCCAATGGGGGTTCCAGCCGGGGTCGAGCAGCAGTGCCTCCCCCCAGCGATCGATCAGCCGGCCCTGCTCGGCCTCCGCCCGCTCCTGCTTGATCGGGTCCGCATCGTCATGCCCGCGGCTCTTCGATTCGTAGTGCAGCAGCGCGATGCGCGGCTCGTAGAGCACCGCGAGGCCGGCGGCGCGCAGCTTCAGGCAGAAATCGACATCATTGAAGCTGACCGGCAGGGCCTGCTCGTCGAAGCCGCCGGCGGCCTCGAAAGCCTCCCGCCGGCAGGCGAGGAAGGCGCCGGTGACGGCGCCCGCCGCCCGCAGGGTCTGCCAGCGGCCGAGGGGACCCGGCGCCTCCCCCGGTTCCCCGACCCCCTCATGGCCGACCAGCCTCTCCAGGCCGCAGAGCACGCCGGCATGCTGGATGGTCCGGTCCTCATAGAGCAGCCGGGCGCCGACCGCGCCAACCTCCGGCTCGGCCAGCAGCCGGCGCAGGATGCGGTCCCAGCCGGCGGTCAGCATGCGGGTGTCGTCATTGAGGAAGAGCAGGAGGTCGCCGGGCACCTCCCGCACCGCAAGGTTGTTCAGGCGGGACCAGTTGAAGGGTTCCGCAAGGCGCAGCAGGCGGAAGCGCCCGGCCGCCTCGCCCGCGCAGAGAATCGCCAGCGTTTCGGGCGCCGTGCTGCCATTGTCGATGACCAGGACGTCGAGCAGCGCCGGATCGGCGGCCTTCGCCGCCAGCGAGGCCAGCGCCTGCCGCAGCAGCGGGCCGCCATCGCGGGTCGGGACGATGACCGTGATGCGGCTCGGCGGCGCCTCCCACTGCGCCGGGTCGTCCAGCAGCCAGGGACGGCGCAGCAGGCAGCGCAGCGCGGCCGGCGGGCCGACGGGTGCCGCCGGCGCGGGTTGCTCGGCCCGCAGCACGGAGGCGAGGCGGCGCGGGATGTGCCCCACCGGCCCCTGCCGCCGCAGCGCCGCCCAGAGCGCCCAACGTGATTCCTCTGTGCCCGGCGCCGCCCAGGCGGCGGCGAGGGCCGGGCGGGCGGCGCAGAGCAGCGCGCCGCCGGGATCGGCGAAGGCCAGCGACCATTCGTCGAGCGCACCGCGCAGCACCGGCGCGCGGTGCGAGGTGAGACCGCGGAAGGGTTCCACCGCCTCGTCCTCGTCCACCAGGAAGCCGGCGGCGCCGGGCGCGAGGCTCGCGGCATGCGCGAACCAGGCGAGCGCGGCGGGATCCAGCAGGGTGCCGGCCGGCAGCAGCAGGACCAGCCCGCCCTGCCCGGCCGCGGCGGCCGCGCGCTCGTCCCGGGAGGCATCCGCCTCCACCGGCCAGGCGCGGATGCGCGGGTCGCGCGCCGCCGCCTGATCCGCGAGCGCCCGCGCCGCGGGAGGCGCCAGGATCGTCGCCGTCCAGCGCGCCCAGCCCTGCGCGGCGAGGCTGTCGAGCGTCCGCCGCAACCCGCGCACCGTGCCGGCGGTGGCATCGATGACGATGTCGATCACCGGGCCGTCCGGGACCGGCCCGGGCGGCGGCACGGCGTGCTGGCGGCGGAACTGCGCATAGAGCTCGGGCGGCCAGGCGGCGAAGCTCTCGAGTTGCGGCAGCATCCCCTCCAGCCGCTGCAGCGTGGCGCGGGCCTCGGCAAGCTGGGTGGTGATCGCCTGCAGCGCCGGCCGCGCCTCGGCCAGCAGCGGGTCCAGCGCGAAGGCGGCGCCGATGGGGCGGCCGGTGCCGGGTTCGCGGAGCTGGAAGCGCGCCCGGCCCTCGATCGTCCGGCGTCCGTCCCAGGCCAGCCGGAAGCCGCGCGCGCCATCCTCGGCGGCGGGGCGCGGCGTGTGGGCGCGGGCGGTGCCGAGGAGGCGGCCGTTGCACAGCACCTCGACCTCGGCCGGCGTGCCGTCGCCGCGGCGGGCCCAGCCGACGATCCGGTCGCCGGTGACGTAGTCGATGCCGCCGGCGAGGCCTGCCGCCTCCGCCTCGCCCTGGCGCGCCAGCGCCTCCTCGGCATCCGTCCAGAGATAGCCATGCTGCCGGGCAAGCTCCCCGGCGATGGCCGGCAGGGCCAGCAGGCGGCGCAGCAGGGTGACGCCACCTGGCGGCTCGCTCCCGGGCGCAGGCGGATGCAGCGCCAGCCGGTCCCGCAACCAGGCGGCGGCCATGCGGCACTGCCCGGCCGAGAGGCCGGCATGCGGTGGCGCGGCCTCCTCCACCAGCCGATGGAGCACCTCGCCCCGGAACTCCGCCCCCATGAGCAGGCCGCGCAGCAGGTCCCAGCGCGTGCCGGCCACCGGCGGCGGCTCTCCCTGCAGCGGGCGGCCGAGCACGGCGAGCGAGGCATGCGCCGCGTCATCCGGCAGGACCGGCATACGCAACTGGTGCAGGCCCGCGGCGACATCCGGCAGCGCGGCCGATACGGCCGCCCGCTCGACCGGCCAGAGCCCGCCGAGCATCTCCGCCACCGCCGGCAGGCGCAGCAGGGTGGCGAGCAGCGCGCCATGGAAGGGCGGCGCGCCGGGGCTGGGCCCGGCGCCGAGCCGCCGCGCGAGCCACTCGGCGCAGGCCAGCAGGTCGGGGCCGGACAGCCCCTCCCCCGGGAGCGGACCGCCCTCTGCCAGTGGGCGCAGGATGGCCTGGCGGAAGCGCTCGCTGCCCAGGGCGTGGCGGAGCGGCAGGAGCAGCGGCACGGCGGGCGCCTCGGCGGCGGCTGCCGCCATGGCGCCGGGGCCGAAGAGCAGGCCGGCGAGCCTTGCATGATCCTCCGGCCCGGCCGCGCGCGTCAGCAGGTGCCCCGCCGTGCGGCCCGGTTCGGCCGCCGCCTGGCGCAGCGCCGCCTGCTGCGCCCCGGGCAGCGCGGCGATGCGCGCCGCGACGGGCGGCAGGTGCAGCAGGCCGGGAAGCAGCGCGCCCGGCGAGGCGGGCAGCGCCGCCGCCGCCCCGCTCAGCAGGCCGCTCGCCCGTGCCCAGTCCCAGGCCGCGGCCAGGGCAGAGGGCGGCAGGGTGACGTGGCGCGTCGGCAGCCCGGCGGCGAGGCGGAGGAGCTGGGCGCCGAATTCCTGGGAGGCCGCCAGCGCGGCGATCGGGTCGGCCGGGCGCGCGCGCGCCTCCGCCTCGGCCGGATCACGGCCGAGCAGGGCGCGGGTCGCGTGGACCAGGCCGGACCCGGGCGGGGGGACGCCGTCCGGCATGTCGGGGGCGGTCAGCCGTGCGCGTGCAGGATCAGGTTCTCGAGATACCGGCCATAGCCGCTGTTGCGGAGCGGCCTGGCGACGGCGCGGAGTTGGTCGTCGCTGATGAAGCCCTTGCGCCAAGCGATCTCCTCCGGCGAGGCGACCTTCTGGCCGGTGCGGGCCTCGATGACGCGGACGAATTCGGCGGCTTCCAGCATGCTCTCGTGCGTGCCGGTGTCGAGCCAAGCATAGCCGCGGCCGAGCCGGGCGACGCGCAGCGAGCCTTCCTCGAGATAGACCTTGTTCAGGTCGGTGATCTCCAGCTCGCCGCGCGGCGAGGGCTTCAGGGCGCGGGCGATCTGCGGCGCGCGGCCGTCATAGAAATAGAGGCCGGTCACCGCCCAGTCCGACTTCGGCTGCGCCGGCTTCTCCTCGATGCTGAGGGCGCGGCCTTCGGCATCGAATTCGACCACGCCGTAGCGCTCGGGATCGGCGACGCGATAGGCGAAGACCGCGGCCCCCCGCTCGGCGCGCACCTCCTCCATGCGCTGGTCGAGCTCGGCGCCGTGGAAGATGTTGTCGCCGAGCACCAGGGCGGAGGGGCCACCGGCGAGGAACTGCTCGGCCAGCACCAGCGCCATGGCGATGCCGTTCGGCTTCTCCTGCACCTGGTATTCGAGCCTGAGGCCCCACTGGCTGCCATCCCCGAGCAGGCGCTGGAACAGCGGCATGTCATGCGGGGTGGAGATGATCATGATCTCCCGGATCCCGGCCAGCATGAGGACCGAGAGCGGGTAGTAGACCATCGGCTTGTCGAAGACCGGGAGCAGCTGCTTGGAGACGGCAAGCGTCGCCGGGTAGAGCCGGGTGCCGCTGCCGCCGGCGAGGACGATGCCCTTCATGGGGTGGATTCCTTCATCAGCGCGTCGAGGCAGCGCTCCAGGCCCTCGCGCCAGTCCTTCGGGGGAATGCCGAGCACGGTCGCGGCGCGGGTGCAGTCGAGGCGGGAATTGGCCGGGCGGCGCGCCTTGGTCGGGTAGTCGGCGGTGGTGATGGCCGTCACCTTCGGCGCCGCCTGGCCGCGCCGCGCGGCGCCCGCGAAGATGGCTTCCGCGAAGCCATGCCAGGTGGTCCAGGGCGTGCCCGTCAGATGGGTGATGCCGAAGACCGGGTCGCCGGCCGGCGCCGCGACGAGGCGCGGCAGCAGGGTCACCGCCGCTTCCGCCAGGTCGGCGGCGAAGGTCGGCGCGCCATGCTGGTCGGCGACGACCCGCAGCTCCGGCCGCTCCTTGCCGAAGCGCAGCATGGTCTTGACGAAATTGCCGCCATGGGGGGAGCAGACCCAGGCGGTGCGCAGTGTCACGCTGCGGGGCTGGGCATTGTGCAGCAGCAGCTCCCCCGCGAGCTTGGAGGCGCCATAGGCGCCGACCGGGTCGGGCGGGTCCGCCTCGGTATAGGGCGTGTCCTTCGTGCCGTCGAAGACGTAGTCGGTGGAGTAGTGCAGCACGGGCACGCCGGCGCGGGCCGCCGCCTCGCCCAGCAGGCGTGGGCCGGTGGCGTTCACCGCGAAGGCCAGCGCGCGGTCGTCCTCGGCCTTGTCCACCGCCGTGTAGGCGGCGCAGTTCACCACCGTCTCCGGCCGGAAGCGATCGAAGGCCGCGGCGACCTGGGCCGGGTCGGTCATGTCGAAGCCGGGCGGCTCCAGCGCCTCCGCCGCATGTCCCGCGGCGGCGAGGCGCGGCAGCAGCTCGGTCGCGATCTGGCCGGTGCGGCCGATGACGAGGACGCGCATCAGCCCGCCTTTTCCGTCAGCAGGCCGAGGCGCTGGCCGCTGTACTTCTTGTCGCGCAGCGGCTGCCACCACCACTCATTGGCCAGGTACCAGTCGATGGTGGCGGCGATGCCGCTCTCGAAGCTCTGCTGCTGGCGCCAGCCGAGCTCGCGCTCGATCTTGCCGCAGTCGATCGCGTAGCGCTGGTCGTGGCCGGGGCGGTCGGCGACGAAGCGGATCAGCTCCCGCCGCGGCCGCGCCGCCGGGCGGCGCTGGTCCAGCAGGTCGCAGATGGTCTGCACCACCTCCAGGTTGCGCCGCTCGGCCCGGCCGCCGATGCAGTAGGTCTCGCCCACCGTCCCGCGCTCGACCACCGTCACCAGGGCGCGGGCATGGTCCTCGACATGCAGCCAGTCCCGGATGTTGCTGCCATCGCCATAGACGGGCAGTTCCTTGCCCTCCAGCGCATTCAGGATGATCAGCGGGATCAGCTTCTCGGGGAAGTGGTAGGGGCCGTAATTGTTGGAGCAGTTGGTGACCAGCACCGGCAGCCCATAGGTCTCGTGCCAGGCCCGCACCAGGTGGTCGGAAGCCGCCTTGCTGGCCGAGTAGGGCGAGCGCGGGTCATAGGCCGTGGTCTCGCTGAAGGCGCCGGTCGGGCCGAGCGAGCCGAAGACCTCGTCGGTCGAGATGTGGTGGAAGCGGAAGCGGGCCTTGGCCTCCGGCGCCAGCGAGGCATGGTAGCCGCGCGCCGCCTCCAGCAGGCTGAAGGTGCCGTTGATGTTGGTCTGGATGAAGTCCGCCGCGCCGGTGATGGAGCGGTCGACATGGCTCTCGGCCGCCAGGTGCATCACCGCATCGGGGCGGAACTCGGCCATCGCCGCGCGCATGCCGGGCGTGTCGCAGATATCGGCCTCCAGGAACCGGAAGCCGTGCTTCCCCTCGCAGTCGCGGATGCTGCGGCGGTCGCCGGCATAGGTCAGCTTGTCCACGACGAGCACGGTCGCGCCGCGCTCCTGCACGAGGAGGCGGGTGACCGCCGAGCCGATGAAGCCGGCTCCGCCGGTGACCAGGATGCGCATGGATCGGGCCTCATGGGTTGGGCGGGCGGGGTATGATCCCGGCGCCGCGGGCGGTGCCGTCATCGGGCCGCCTCAGTCGAAGGCAACCGGCAGGTCGCGCAGCCTTGGCGCGCGCCGGTCCTTGTCGGAGAGCTGAACCTGGTCGCCCGCGAAGGGCCAGGGCAGGGCGAGGTCGGGGTCATCCCAGGCGATGCCGCGGTCGCATTCCGGCGCATAGAGCGCGGTGACCTTGTAGGCCACCTCGGTATCCGGGGTGAGGGTGCAGAAGCCATGCGCGAAGCCGACCGGCACATAGAGCTGCTGCACATTCTCCGCCGTCAGCTCGACCGCGACATGCTGCCCGAAGGTGGGGGAGGAGCGGCGGATATCGACCGCGATGTCGAGGATGGCGCCACGCAGCACCCGCACCAGCTTGGCCTGGGCATGCGGGGGCAGCTGGAAATGCATGCCGCGGATGGTGCCCGGCCGGGCCGAGAGCGAGTGGTTGTCCTGCACGAAGACATCCGGGATCCCGAGTGCGGCGAAGTCGCGCGCGCTGTAGGTCTCGAGGAAGAACCCCCGCGCATCGCCGAACCGCCGCGGCGTGACCAGCACCGGGCCAGCCACGGGAAACCGCACTGCCGTGAAATTGCCTGCTACGCGCTCAGGATCGCTCATACCCATGTCAGTCGTCTTTCGCGCGAGGTCCCGTCAACCCCTGGGCACATGCCGCAGACAGCAATGAACTCCGTGTGCAGGAGCCGGCTGCAGCGGCCTGTCTGACTTTGCCAGCATCCCCGGACAAAGCCCAGGCGAAGTCAATTATCCGCGAGGTCGCACTCATTCCCGTCCTGGCCTCCTGATCCCCCAGCCTGCTTAACCGCGTCTTAACCCCCATGCACGACTCTCCTGCCGGGCGGTCCGAGAATCCGGGCCGCGGCCGCCGGGGAAAAACTCCATGCCGCTGAACTCCGTGAACACCAATGTCGGCGCCATGGTCGCGCTGCAGTCCCTGAACCGGACGTCAGACGAGCTGGCAGCGACCCAGAAGCGGATCTCGACAGGCTACCGCGTGGCGGATGCGCGCGATGACGGCGCGGCCTTCGCGGTGGCGGAGCGCATCCGCGGCGACATGGCGGCCACCAACTCCGCCAACCAGCAGCTCGGCGGCGTCAAGGGCCTGCTCGACGTCACCCAGACCGCCCTGCAGAACGTGTCCACCACGCTGAACAAGCTGAAGGAGATCGTCGTCAAGCTCGCCGACGGCACCATCACCGACGAGCAGCGCACCCAGTACCAGGCCCAGGCCAAGCAGCTCACCAACAACATCCGCACCTTCATCGAGGATGCCAGCTACAACGGCCTCAACATTCTGGACGATGCCAGCGCCACGGCGGTGAAGGTCATCACCAACGGCAGCGGCAAGTACTACAGCTTCAGCAGCTACTCCGCGCTGACGCAGATCTACGATCAGGTCTCCACCGTGGATGGCTGGGACCAGGCATCCGCCTCGGCGGCGCTGACGGCGGCCGGCGCGGTCGGCACCGCCATCACCCGCACCCTCACCCAGCTCAATAATTTCGGCTCCTACGCGAACTATGTCGACAGCCAGATCACCTACAACAAGGCGATCCTGGATGCCCAGGAAAGCGGCCTGGGCGCGCTGATCGATGCCGACATGGCGAAGGAGAGCGCCCGGCTGCAGGCGCTGCAGATCCGCCAGCAGCTTGGCACCCAGGCGCTCGGCATCGCCAACCAGGCGCCGCAATCGCTGCTCAGCCTGTTCCGCAGCTGACATCCGCCGGCGCCCTTCGGCGCCAGGGGCCCGCGGCCGCGCCAATGGCCATGCCGGCGGCATGCGCGCCCGGCGGCAACGCCGCGACGCCGGGCGCGTGGTGCGGCGGCAGTCCGGCCCATCCGGCGGAAGGCCCGCCGGTCGTCGCTTCGCCCCTCCCCGAGCCCGGCCGCCCGTTGCCGCCGCCTGTGCCAGGCGCGGTACGCCCGCCTTCCGGCCTGCCTGGCCGCGGGTCCGGCCCCACCAGGAGCCAGGCGCATCCCGCCCGGCAACGGATCCGCAAGGCCATTTGGCCGCAGGTCGCGGCCGAGCAGCGCCCGGCGCGCCGCCAGAGCAGCCAGCCCTGCCACCTCCCGTCGCGCCGCCCTTTCCGCCTGACCGGCTCCGCGCCTAATAGCCGAGCAGATCAACATCTTCAGGAGGAACGCCCGATGCCATGCCTGAGCCGCCGCGCCGCGCTCGCCGCGCCGGCCCTGCTGCTGCCGCTGGCCGCCGGGGCGCAGGAGGTCTGGCCCTCCCGCCCCGTCACCCTCATCGTTCCCTGGGCGCCGGGCGGCTCCAACGACATCGCCGCGCGGCTGCTCGCCCCGCATCTGGAGGCGCGCTTCGGCCAGCCCTTCGTGGTGGAGAACCGGCCGGGCGGCGGCGGCAGCATCGGCATGGGCCAGTCGGCGCGCGCCCGGCCGGACGGCCTCACCCTGCTGGTCTCCTCCGCCTCCAACCATGTCTTCCACCCGCTGATCTCGACCGAGGTCGGCTACGATGTGCGGGAGGCACTGACCGGCATCGCCATGCTGGTCGATGTGCCAAACGTGGTCGCGGTGAACCCACGCCTCGGCGTCTCCACCATCCCGGAACTGATTGCCAAGGTGCGGGCGATGCCGCAGGGCCTGACCTTCGGCTCCTCCGGCGTCGGCTCCTCCAACCACCTGGCGGGGGAGCTGTTCAAGCTGCGCACCGGGCTCGACCTGACCCATGTGCCCTATCGCGGCGGCGGGCCGGCCCTGGCCGATCTGCTGTCGGGCACCATCGAGCTCGCCTTCATGAACCTGCCGACGGTGCTTCCGCCGGCCGAGGCGGGGCGTCTCAGGCTGCTCGCGGTCGGGACGGATGTGCGGGTGCCAAGCCGGCCGGAGATCCCGACGGTGCAGGAGCAGGGCGTGGAGAATTACGCCGTACGGTCCTGGACCGGCCTCTTCGCCCCGCGCGGCACGCCGCGGCCGGTGACCGAGCGCATGGCGGCCGCCCTGAAGGAAATCCTGGACCTGCCGGCGGTGCGCCGCCGACTGGTCGAGATGGGCAGCGAGCCGCTGTTCATGGATCCGGCTGAGACCGACCGCTTCGTCCGGGCGGAATATGACCGCTGGGGCCCGGTGGTGCGGGCGGCGAACGTCAAGGCGGAATAGGCAGGGGCCCCTCCCCCGCACTGCGGGGGAAGGGTTCGGGCCAGCGGCGCCACGCGGCGGGAATGGCCGCCGTGGGGGCGCCCGGACCAGGTCTGCCGCGCCTTCCCCGCCTGCGGGGAAGGCGGGGGCGTCAGGCCGGCACGGGCGCCGGCATGCCGCCCGCATTGGCCTTGAGGTCCGCGACCGCGGTCGCGCCCGCCAGCTTGCCGAAAACCGCCCCGTTGATGAGGCCGGAGCCGCCGGGGTAGTTGAAGTAGAAGACGCCGCCGACCAGCTCGCCGCAGGCATAGAGGCCCGGGATCGGCGCCTGATCCTCATCCAGCACCCGAGCCTCTGTATCGATGCGCAGGCCCCCGAAGGTGAAAGTGATGCCGCAGCCGACCTGGAAGGCCTTGAACGGCCCCTCGTCGATGGTGTTGGCCCAGTTGGTCTTGTTGACCGCCAGGCCCTCGGTGCAGCGCCCGTCCTTGATGTTCGGATTGAAGGGGATGTCCTGGCGGACGGCCGCGTTGTAGGCGCGGATCTCCTCGAGGAAGGCCTTGCCGTCCACGCCCTCCAGCCTCGAAGCCAGCTCCTCCAGCGTGTTCGCCTCGACCTTGGTCACCTGCTTGATGCGGTACTCGTCGCGCAGCTGCTTCTCGACCTTCGCATCGAAAACCTGCCAGGCGAAGTTGCCGGGCTGCTCCAGCACGATGCGGCCATACTTCGCGTAGGTGTAGTTACGGAAATCGGCGCCCTCATCCAGGAAGCGCCTGCCGTTCGCGTTGATCAGCACGCTCCAGGGGTAGGAGTGCTTCTGGAAGGCATCGCCGACCGCGAGGTCGCCGTATTCCGGTGCATTGAAATCCCACTGCACGGCATGGCAGCCCGACCAGTTGCCGAAGGGGCTGGCGCCGATATCGAGCGCCATCTTGATGCCGTCGCCGGTGTTGAAGCGGGTGCCGCGCACCTTCGCCAGCTCCCAGCCCGGCCCGAGATAGCGGGTGCGCATCTCGGCATCGCCCTGGAAGCCGCCGGCGGCAAGGATCACGCAGGGCGCCTTGAGGTCGTAGATGCGGCCCGGCGCCTTCACCTGCACGCCCTGCACGCGGAAACCGTCATGGAGGATCTTCTGCGCACGGGTGGCGTAGCGGATCTCGATGCCGCGCTTCTTCGCGGCCTCGGTCTCCGCCTGCACCAAGCCAGGCCCGCCGCCCCAGGCCGCGACGGTCAGGCCGCCCCAGAACTTGAACTTTCCATCGATCTTGAAGGCCTGCTGGCCCCAGATCGGGACGAAGCGTACGCCTTTGCTACGCAGCCACTTCATCGTCTCGAAGCTGCGGCGGACCAGGATCTCGCAGAGGTTCGGATCGGTGCGGTTCCGGGTGACACGGAACATGTCGTCGAAGAACTGGTCCTCGGTGTAGGTGCCGAAATCGGTGCTGGCGATCTCGTCCTCCGTGAGGTCCGGCATGATCTCCTTCAGGTCCTCGACGCCGCGATAGGCGAAGCGGATGTTGCCGGCGGTGAAGCGGGTGTTGCCGCCCGCCTCATCCTCCGGCGCGCGCTCCAGCACGCAGACACGCGCGCCCTTCTCCTGCGCCGAGAGGGCGGCGCAGAAGGCCGCGTTGCCGCCGCCCACCACGATGACGTCGAATTCCTCGGTGCCTGTCCCGGCCATGGCGTTCCCCTGTGCGATCCTGCGTGTGCACCCGTGTATACAGAGACGCACGGCACTGTCCAGCCCCGGTCCCCGCCATGGCGCTCAGGCCGGCTCGGTCGCCGCCATGGCCAGCCGCGCCTCATGCGCCGCGGCGATATGGGCGCGCGCCGCCGCCTCCGCCGCCGCGCCGTCCCGGGCCGCGATGGCGGCGACGATCCGGGCATGCTCCGCCCGCGCCGCCGCGGCCCGCCCCGCCGTCTCCAGCGTGGTCGGGCCCAGCAGCAGCAGCGCGTCCGAAATCGCCGAGAGCGAGCGGAGCAGGTAGCGGTTATGCGCCGCCTGATGCAGCGCCCGGTGGAAGCGCCGGTTGTGCTCCGCTGCCGCCTCGCCGGTCAGCCCTTCCTCCTGCGCCAGCATGCGCTGCAGCAGGGCGATCTCCGGCCGGCCGGCATGCTGGGCGGCGAGCCGGGCGGCGGTGCCCTCCAGCGCCTCCCGCATCACATAGAGTTCGTCCACCTGCGCGGCGTCATAGGCGGCGACGCAGAGCCCGCGGGCCGGCAGATGGGCAATCAGCCCCTCCGACTGCAGGCGGCGGATCGCCTCCCGCACCGGGGTGCGGCTCATGCCGAGCTGCTCCGCGAGCTCGGTCTCCAGCAGGCGTTGGCCGGGGCGGAAGGTGCCGGTGCGCAGGCCTTCCCGGAACAGGTCATAGGCCCGGTCGGCGAGGCTGCCGGCGGGCTCCGGCGGGGGGGCTTTGAGGGTGCGGGCCATGGTTATTGCATACGCGTGCATGCAGGGCGCCGGCAAGCGCTTCGCAACGCCCCGCCACCGGGCACCAGCGGATTGCATTCATGCCTGAACGCCCATCCGCTGGTGCTCCTTGTTTTTCGAGCAGAGTCACGCTCCCGGGCGTTCACGCCCATCGGCGATCTGCTCTAGCCTCGGGGCCATGCGCACGCTCCCGACCTGGCGGTCCCTGCTCTATGTCCCCGCGACCCGCGACAGCTTCGTCGCCAAGGCGCATACCCGCGGCGCCGATGCCATCATCCTGGACCTGGAGGATGCCGTGGCACCGGCCGAGAAGCCGGCGGCCCGCGCCGCGCTGGCGAAAGCCGTGCCCAGCGCAGGCCAGGGCGGCGCAGATGTCTGCGTGCGGATCAACCGCCCGCTGCGCATGGCGGCGCAGGACATCGAGGCGGCGGTCGCCGCCGGCGCCGATGTGCTGGTGCTGACCAAGCTGATGGGCCCGGACCATCTCCGGCTGCTGGCGGAGATGACGGCGGAGTCGGAAGCGGCGCATGGCGTGCCGGTCGGCCGCACCCGCTTCATCGGCCTGGTCGAGACCGCGCAGGCGCTGGCGGTGATGGAGGCGATCGCGCGGGCGGACGCGCGGCTGGTCGCGCTCGGCGCCGGGGGCGAGGATCTGGCGACCGATCTCGGCATGGAGCCGGTGCCGGATGCGCTCTATGTCCCGAAGATGCTGGCCGTGATCGCGGCGCGCGCCGCGGGCGTGCTGCCGCTCGGCTTCATCGGCACGGTGGCCGGGCTTTCGGACCTCGAGGGCTATCGCGCCATGCTGCGGCGGTCCCGCGCCCTCGGCTTCGCCTGCGCGAGTTGCGTGCACCCGTCCCAGGTGCCGATCATCAACGAGGAATACGGCGCGCGGCCCGAGGAGGTGGCGCGGGCGCAGCGCATGATCGCCGCCTTCGAGGCAGCCCTGGCGCAGGGCCTGGGTGCGATCGGCTTCGAGGGGCAGATGATCGACGAACCGGTGGTGGAGCGGGCGCGCCGGCTGCTGGCCCGGGCACGATAGCCCGGGAAAGGCTCCAGTTCAGAGCCCCAGGAGCAGGTCGCGGCCGGGGCCTGCGCGGCTCAGGCCGCGTCCAGGGGTCACCTGCCCCCTGGCGGGGGAGTACGAGGGGGCAGAGCCCCCTCGCCTTCACCGGCGCGGATTGCGATCCGGCGTCACGCCGCCCGTCGCCGTCCCCGGCGTCCGGCTGCCGGTCGCGCCTTTCGCCTCGTTCTCCGGATGGGCGCCGCTGACATTGGTCCCGGCGACCTTGTCCACCCCACGCGAGGCCATGGTGCCCGGCGGGTTGCCCGGCGTGCCATCGGGCGCGCTGGTGCCCATGCCGCTGCCGGTCGTGCCGCGCGTCTCATGCTCCGGCCGCGCGCCGCTCATGTTCGTGCCGAGCGCATCATCGGCGGCACGGGAGAGCTGGGTGCCCGGCGGGTTGCCCGGCGTACCGTCAGGCGCGCTGGTGCCCATGCCGCTGCCGGCGGTGCTCCTGCTGCTTCCGGTGGCGCCGCGGGTCTCGTTCTCCGGATGCGCGCCGCTGACATTGGTGCCCGCCACCTTGTCCAGGCCTCGCGAGGCCATGGTGCCCGGCGGGTTGCCCGGCGCGCCATCCGGCGGGCCGCCGACCAACGAGGCATCGGTGCGCGTACCGGTATTGGTCCGCGTCCCCATCTGCCCCGCCGCGGTGGTGGTGCCGACGCCGGCCGCGGTGCCGATGCCGCTGGAGGGCTCCGCGGTCTCGTCGTAGCGGTTCCAGCCACCGGCACGGTAGGAGGCGGCACGCTCCTCGGTGTTGGCGGCATTGTGCCGCTGCATGATGGCCTCGATCTCCGCCGAGCGGCTGTCATCGGCGCGAACGGTCACCAGGTTGCCGCCGCGGCGGACGCCCTCGGCATAGACATGGCTCTCCTCCTCGGAGAGGCCGGCGCCGGTGAGCGCGCCGAGCAGGCCGCCCGCCGCTGCGCCGACGCCGGCGCCGGTGAGCGCCGCGACCAGCCAGCCGGCCGCGACGACCGGGCCGAGGCCCGGGATCGCCAGCGCGCCAAGGCCGGCGAGCAGGCCGGCGCCGCCGCCGACAATGGTGCCGAGCGTCGCGCCGGTTCCGGCGCCGGAGCTGGTATCGCGGTCGGTGGTGGTGTCGCTCGTCGTCGTGGTCGTCGCGGTGTCGGTGTCGCCGCGGTTGGCGATCAGGCTGATGTCGTCACGCTGGAAGCCGGCGGCTTCCAGATCACGCACGGCCGCCGAGGCATCCGCGTAGCTGTCGAAGAGCCGCGCGATGGTGCGGGTTGCCATGGAGTTACTCCGTTCCTGTTGGGTCAGCGGGCCGGGCCGGGCACGACATTGCCCTGGAAGTCGAGTGCGACGCTCACCTGCTGGCCGCCGCGCTGCGCCCGGCCGCGCCAGATGCCCTGGTCGTCCTTCTGCAGATCGGAGACGTTGGTGAAGCCCGCCGCCTCGATGCGGCTCTTCGCCTGCCCCTCGGTGAAGCTGTTCGCGCCCGGGGCCGGCGTGGTCGCGGTCCGGGTGCCGTCATCCGTGCGCACCGCGGCGTTGCCGCTATCGGTGTCGCGGGTCGGCGTGGTGGCGCCGGTGGCGGTGTCGCGGCCCGGCATGGTCGTGGCGCCGCTCGTTGCGTCACGCCCGGGCGCGGTGGCGCCGCTGCGCGCATCCGGCGCCGGCGTCGTCATGCCGGGACGGGTGGTGCTGTCCTGCGCCGCAGCATTCGGCGTGGTACGATCCGGCGTCGCGGGCGAGACCTGCGCATAGGCAGGAACGGCCGCAACCGCGCCCAGCAGCGCCAGGCGGAACATCGTCTTGCGCATTGGTATTTCCCGTGTGGTGGCCTTGCGGGCCCGTTGCCCGCTTGCGTGCCCCTAACGGCCCGCTAATCGCTGCGTTCCGTCACAACCGGTTTGTGCTGAAGGTGTCACAACGCCGGATATCCCCGGACTCCAGCCCGATGCGGAACCAGCGCACCCGCTGCGCGGAACTGCCATGGGTAAAGCTTTCGGGCACCACATAGCCCTGCGACCGACGCTGCAGCCGGTCATCGCCGACGGCGGCGGCAGCAGCGATCCCGGATTCGATGTCGCCGGGTTCAAGGAAACGCTTCATCTGCTCGGTTCGCGCCGCCCAGAGTCCGGCGAAGCAATCGGCCTGCAACTCGACGCGCACCTGCAGGGCGTTCGACTCCACCTCGCCCATCCCGCGCCGCTCCTGGTCTATGCGGCGCAGGATGCCGAGCTGGTTCTGCACATGGTGCCCGACCTCATGCGCGATGACATAGGCACGGGCGAATTCGCCGGGCGCGCCCAGCTTGCGCTCCATGTCGCGGAAGAAGGCGAAGTCGAGATAGACCTTGCGATCGGCCGGGCAGTAGAAGGGGCCGACCGCGGTCTGGGCGAAGCCGCAGGCGCTCTGGGTGCCGCCGCTGAACAGCACGAGGTTCGGCGGATCGTATTGCCGCCCCGCCTCGCGGAAGATGGCGCTCCAGGCATCCTCGGTGGTGGCCAGCACCTGCGCGACGAAGCGGCGCGGCCCGTCATCCTGGGCGACATCGGGCCTGCCGCGGCTTTCCGTGACCTGGCTCTGCGGCGGCTCACCGCCACCCGAGAGGATCACGCGCGGATCGACGCCGAGGAAGAGCGCGACAACGATCAGGACCACCGTGCCGAGGCCGCCACCGGCCACGCCGATCGGGACGCCGCGCCCCCCGAAGCCGCCGCGGCCGCGCCGGTCCTCGACATTCCCGCTTTCGCGTTCGCCTTCCAGGCGCATGGCCGGCCTCCCTCCCTGGCGCGCGTGCGCCCGGGCAGGAAACCCCGCTTCCGGAAACTGGTTCCGCAGGCGAGCGGTTGCCGAGCCGCCGGGCAGTTCCCCGGAGATCGCGAAGCTCCGGCGCCTATGTCCTGGCATACGCGCACCGGCCGCCGCCGCCGGCTCGCGGCCGCGGCGTGTTCCCGCTGCCGGGCGTCAGCCTTCCCGCACCACCCCCGCCGCGCGCAGCCGTGCCAGTTCGGCCTCGCCCAGCACCGGCTCCAGGATGGCCCGGTTGTGCTCGCCGAGCTTCGGCGCCGGCCGCGCCAGGATGCCCGGCGTGGCGGAGAGCCGCGGCACCATGCCGTGCATCGGCAGCCACCCCTCCGGCATCTCATCATCCGGCACCTCGATCACCGCCTCGCGCTCCACGACATAGCGGTCCTCGGCCAGCATCCCGGCATCCATGATCGGCCCGATGGTGACACCCGCCCTGTCGAAATGCGCCAGCGTCTCCTCCAGCGTCATCCCGCGGATGTAATCGGCGATGATGGCATCCAGCTCGTCGCTGTGCCGGAGCCGGTCGGTGTTGGTGCGGAAGCGGGGATCGGTGATCAGCGCCGATTGCCCGATGCTGCGCAGCAGCTTCTCCGTCATGCCCTGCGTCGAGGCCGAGAGGCAGACCCACCCCCCATCCTTCGTGCGATAGGCATTGCGCGGCACGGCATTGGTGCTGCGGCTGCCCGTCCGCGGCTTGATCTGGCGCGTGAGCTGCCAGTTGGCGTGCTGCGGCTCCATCATGACATGGATGGGGTCGAAGAGCGTCTGGTCGATCACCTGCCCCTGCCCGGTCGCCTCGGCATGGCGCAGCGCGATCATCGCCGCCGCCGCGCCATAGAGGCCGGCATAGCCATCCGCCATGTACATCGGCGGCAGCACCGGCTCCCGGTCCGCGAAGCCGTTGACGGCGGCGAAACCCGAATAGCCCTCCACCAGCGTGCCGAAGCCGGGCTTGTGGCGGTAGGGCCCGTCCTGGCCCCAGCCGCTGACGCGGACGATGACGAGGCGCGGGTTGATCGCCAGCAGCAGCTCGGGCGCGAGACCCATCATCTCCAGCACGCCGGGCCGGAAGCTCTCGACGAAGATCGCGGCGCCGTCCACCAGCCGCTTCACCACCGCAATCGCTTCCAGGTTCCGCAGATCGAGGCAGATCGAGAGCTTGTTGCGGCTCAGCGTCTTCCAGGTGGTGGAGATGCCCCGGGTGCGCCAGGCGCGCAGCGTGTCGCCCTCCGGCGGCTCCACCTTCACCACCTCGGCGCCGTGATCGGCCAGCACCTTGGTCAGCAGGTTGCCCGCGACCAGGCGCGAGAGGTCCACCACGCGCAGGCCCTGCAGGGCGCTGGTGGCGGCGGGGTCGAATTCGCGGCGATGCGGCACGGGTCTCTCGCTCATTCTGCGCGGATATTGGCGGCCTGCGCGACCTGACGCCAGCGGGCGAGGTCGGCGCGCAGCAGGCTGGCGAATTCCTCCGGCCCGACCGGCGAGGGCGTGTCTCCCTCGCCGTCATAGACGCGACGCAGCGTGGGATCGCCCAGCGCCTCGTTGGCAGCGGCATGGATGGCGCGCCGGATCTCCGGCGGCACGCCCTTCGGCGCCAGCAGCCCCCACCAGATCGCCACCTCGTAATCCACCCCCTGCTCCTTCACGGTTCGCACCGGCGGCACCTCCGGCGGCAGGCCGCCGCCCCTGTCGCCCTCCATGGGCGCGGTTGCGGCGATGACGCGCACCCGCTGCTCCCGGATCGCCGCATTGGCGCTGGCGACCGTCGTGATCAGGAGCTGGATGTTGCCCGCGACTAGGTCGGTCACCGCCGGCGCCGTGCCGCGGTAGGGCACGTGGCTCATGCGGATGCCGGCGGCCTGGCAGAAATACTCGGTGATGAAGTGGTTGATCCCGCCGGCGCCCAAACTGCCGTAGTCGATCGAGCCCGGCTTCTCCTTCGCCAGCCGGACCAGCGAGCCGACGTCCCGCGCCGGGTGGCTCGGGTTCAGCAGGATGAAGAAGGGCGCCCGGGCCAGCACGGCGATGGCGTCGAAGCTCCCCTCCGCATCCCAGGGCGTCTTCTGGATGACCGCCGAGGTGGCGAAGGAGGAGGAGGTGACCATCAGCGTAGTGCCATCGGCCGGCGCCTGGGCGACCTGCGCCGCGCCGATGGCGCCGCCCGCGCCGCCGCGATTCTCGATGACGAAGGGCTGGCCGAGCCGGGCCTGCAGCCGCTCCGCCAGCGGCCGCGCCACCACGTCATTCGACCCGCCCGGCGGGAAGGGCACGACGACGCGCACCGGCCGGTTCGGCCAGGCGCCCTGGGCGCGGGCGATGGCAGGGGCCGCGAGCGTGGCGGCGAAGAGGGTCCGACGGGCGATCATGCGGCCGCCTTTCCCGCCGTGGCGGGGCGGTGCGGCACCCCACCTCCGGGTGACCGGCCCGGCGTGGCGCCCGGCGCCGCGCCGGTCGGTTCGATCGAGAGCATGGACTGTTCCTCCGTTGCCTCGATCCTGGCACCGCCCGGCGCGCCGTCAACGCCCTAGCCCGGCCGCAGCGTCGCCCCCAGCTTCCCCGTCCCCGCCGCGCCGGCATAGAGGATGGCCAGTTGCCGATCGAGCACGGCGGCATGCCGGGCGACGGCATCCGGGTGCATCTCCGCTTCCGGCGGGACCTCATGCTCGAAATGGTGATGCCGGTCATTGCCGCGCACCAGCAGGGCGCTGCCGCGCGCGCCATCCTTCTGGCTGAGATGCGTCGGGATGTAGCGGATGGCGAAGCCGATCCGCGGCCAGTTCGCCCGGTTCGGCTCGGAGCCATGCACGATCAGCACGTGGTGCAGGCTCATCTCGCCCGGCTGCAGCGTGATGTCGACCGCCTCTCGCTCATCCACCTCCACCGCCACCTCCTGCCCGCGCGAGAGCAGGTTGTCCTGGGCGAAGGTATCGGTATGCGGCACCGGGCTGAGATGCGTGCCCGGCACCACGCGCATGCAGCCGCTCTGCGGCAGGCTCGGGGTGAAGGCGATCCAGGCGGTGACGACATCCGGGCTGGACAGGCCCCAATAGGTGCCGTCCTGGTGCCAGGAGACATAGGCAGGATCGCCCGCATCCTTCATGAAGAACTGGCTGGCCCAGCAGAGGATATCCGGCCCGATCACGCTCTCCACCGCGTCCAGCACCGCCGGATGGGCGACGACCTCATGCATCCAGGGGAAGAGGAGATGCGGCTTCTGGTTCATCCGCCCCGCCAGCCTTCCGCCGAGCCGCGCCTCGGTCGCCTTCAGGCGGTCCAGCAGGCCGGCGGCCTCCCCGGGCGCGAAGACACGGACCGGGAAGTGGTAGCCGCGGCGATGGTACTCCGCCACCGCAGCATCGGGGAGGGAAGCGGCCATGGGTTTCCTCCGTGCCCTCAAAGCGGGACGGCGGAGGCGAGCATGGTGCCCCGGCGGCTGTCAATCGCGGCGCTTGTCGCTGCCCCCCGGCCCCGCCTGCTGCGGATTGCATTCGGAGATGCACACCACTCCGCTGTAGTTCATCAACTGCAGAGCAGATTCACGCTCCCGGGCGCTCACGCCCGTCCGCGATCTGCTCTAGCGTTCCGGCGAAGCGGAGGAACGCCCCATGGAAACCCTGCTGCCCATCGCCGCCCGCGCCGGCACCCTGCTGAAGGCGCGTGGCGAGACCATCGCCGTCGCCGAGAGTTCGGCCGGCGGGCTCGTCTCGGCGGCGCTGCTCGCGGTGCCCGGTGCCTCGGCCTATTTCCTCGGCGGCACCGTGGTCTATACCCGCGCGGCAAGGGAGGCGCTGCTGGCCATCCCGGCGGAGAAGCTGGACGGCATCCGCCCGGCGAGCGAGCCCTATGCGGCGCTGCTGGCCGAGAGCGTGCGGGCGAAGCTCGGCACCACCTGGGGCCTGGGCGAGACCGGCGCGACCGGCCCGACCGGCAACCGCTACGGCGACCCGGCCGGCCATGCCTGCATCGCGGTGGCCGGCCCGGTCGGGCGGACGCTGATGATCCGCACCGGGAGCGACGACCGGATCGGCAACATGCGGACGTTCGGGGCGAGGCTGCTGACCTTGCTGGTGGAGTGCCTGGAAGCCGGCAGGTAGCGGGCAAGGTCCTGCCTTCCCCGGGCCGGGTTGACGCCGACCGCGGGAGATCCTGCGGGGCGGCCCCGCTTCCACCGCTCCCCGGCAGGACGCGAAGGCCCGGTCGCTATCCGGAAGCCGACGCCGCCCGGGACATCCCGCAAGCCGGACCAAATGCCGGCCCGGCATGGGGTTGATCCCCTTCACGGTCTTCGGGCCACGAAGCCGCACCGGATGCTCCGGCCCGAAGCCTCCTGCATGGCGGAACCGGGCCCCTGGCCCTGGTCAGCCGAGGAAGCCCCAGGTCGCGAAGGCGACGAGGGCGGCCACATAGATGGTCTGCAGGGTTTCCTTGACCACTACGGCCTTTCCGCCACGTTGCCCGTGCCAAGGGCGGGAAAGGGCAGCGTGCATGGAAAGACTCTGCCGGGCGGGGGCGTCAAACCGGTCCGCGATGAACAGCACCCTCTCCCGCTGCGCCATGATCGGTCTCCTGTCCGCGCATGGCTGGCTAATGCAGCGGCCGCGACGACCGTGTGACGGATGCGAGACCCTTATGTGACGCTCGACGCCGCCTTGGGCGCCTGATCGGCCGCCCCGCCCCGATCATGCCGGACCTGCCGCGGGAGGCGCCACGGGCGCAGAGCCTCCAGCGCGGAGATGCAACCTGCCGCAGGCAAGGGGGCCAGCCCTCTGCTGTCGGTCTCTGGCTGCAGGGCAGAGTCCGCTCCCGGGCCTTCACGCCCGTCCGCGATCCGTACTAGAAGTATCCCAGGCCCAGGATGCCGTCGGGACCGGGATCCTCGCCCGCCAGCCTGCGGCCGATCAGGTCGCGCAGGGTCTCGGAGGCGCCGCCGCCGAGCGAGCCGTAGCGCGCCCCGCGGTACAGGCGGGACACCGGGTACTCGTCGGTGAAGCCGAAGCCGCCATGCAGCTGCACCGCCTCGCTCGTCACGCGGATCGCCATCTCGTTGCAGAACACCTTGGCGGTGGCGGCGAGGAAGGGGTCCGGGAAGGGATCGGCGGTCCAGCAGGCACGGTAGAGCAGGCCACGCGCCGCCTCGATATCCTTGTACATGTCGGCCAGTTTCCAGCGCACGCCCTGGAAATCGGCGATCGGCCTGCCGAAGACCGGCCGGTCCCGGACATAGCGCACCGCCTCGTCGAAGGCGCCCTCCGCCAGGCCGAGGCTGATCGCCGGGTTCAGGCAACGCTGGGTGTTGAAGGCGCTCAGCAGCTTCCGGAAGCCATCCTCGCGGAGGACAAGGTTCTCAAGCGGCAGTTCGACATCCTCGAAGCGCACCTCGTGCAGGTTCTCGCCACCCATGGTGTGGAAGCTGCCGGTGACGGCGAGGCCCGGCGTGCCGCGCTCGACCAGGACGCAGCCGATGCCCTCCCGCCCCGGCCGGCCATCGATCCGGGTGAAGACGACGAACATGCCAGCCTCCTCCGCCCGGCTGATCAGCGTCTTCACGCCGTTCACCACCACGCGGTCGCCGCGCAGCACGGCATTGGTGCGGTAATTCGCCACATCGGTGCCCGCATGCGGCTCCGTCATGCAGATGGAGAGGATGCACTCCCCGCTGACCACCTGCGGCAGGATGCGGCTGCGGATGCTCTCCGGCGCATAGCGGGCGATGACGCGGGTCTGCACCCCCGCCTCGCCCAGCACCGCCATGGCGGTGGGGTAGCAGACCTTCGCCAGTTCCTCGAGCACGAGGGCCGTCTCGAAGACCGGCAGGCCGAGGCCGCCATATTCCTCGGGCACGCTCATCCCGAGCACGCCGAGCGAGGCGAGGTCGCGAATATTCTCCCAGGGGAAGGTGCCGTCCATCCAGCGCAGGGCGCGCTGGCGGAAGCGGGTCTGCGCCATCTCCCGCACCGGCGTGATCAGCGCGCGCTGCGCCTCGGTGAGCCTGAATTCCATCGCTGCCGCCCGTTCCGCCAAATCTGCCCCACCCGCCGGCGCTGGTGGGCATGGGACGGAATGCCCCGCCCTGCCCTACCCCCTGAATTGCGCGCCGGCATCCACATCGAGCGTCGAGCCGGACAGGTAGCCGCCCCGCGGGCTGGCGCAGAACACAGCGAGGTCGGCAATCTCCTCCGGCTTGCCCGCACGGCCCAGCGGCAGGCCGGAGAGCATCTCCTCCCACCGGCTCTCATCGCCCCATTTCGTCCGGGCGCGGCTTCGGGAGATGGTGATGATCCGCTCCGTCATGGTCGCGCCGGGCGCGATGCCAACGACGCGCACATTGTTGTCCGGCGTCTTGCCGCCGAGCGCGGCGGTGAAGGCGATGAGCGAGGCATTGCCGGCCGCGCCGCAGATATAGTCGGCGCGCGGCGCCCGGCCCGCCATGCCGATGATGTTGACGATGACGCCGTCGCGCTTCGCCTCCATCCCCGGCAAATAGAGCTGCGTCAGGTGGATGTAGCCGAAGACCTTCAGCGCCCAGGCCTGCTGCCAGCGCTCCAGGGAGATGTCATGCACCGTCCCGCCCGGAATGGCGCCGGCATTGTTCACCAGGATGTCGATTTCGGGGAAGGCGGCCTGCAGCGCGACGCGCGCCGTCGGGTCCGAGAGGTCGCCGGCCTGCACCGCGATGTTCACCTGGTGGCGCGATCGGATCTCGCCCGCCGCCTTCTCCAGCGCCGCCTGGTCGCGGGAGGCGAGGATAAGGTCGCAGCCTTCCGCCGCGAAGGCCTGGGCGCAGGCCAGGCCGATGCCCTTCGAGCCGCCGGTGATCAGCACCCGCTTGCCGCGGATCTCCATATCCATGTCCGTCTCCCCCGCGGTGGGCGCCGCTTGCGCCGGCCCGGCGCGCATGCGAACCGCTCGGGACCGCCAGCGCAGGACCATCTGTTTCCGCATGACTATCGCTGCCGCCCCGGGACGCCGCAAGGCCATGGCGCTGGCGCTGGCCGCCCTCGCCGGCTGCGCCGCGCCGCCGCCGCCCCTGCCCTGCGCCACGGCGCCCGAAGGGCCGCTCGCCTGGGTGGTCGATCATGGCTGGCACACCGATATCGCGCTGCGGACAGCGGATCTCGCCGGCCCACTGGCCGGCTTCCGCACGCTGTTCCCCGGCGCCGGGACGGTGGTCTTCGGCTTCGGCAAGCGTAGCTTCATGCTGGCCGGCGCCGGCGCGGTGGAGGAGCTGCTGCTTGGCCCCCTGCCCGGCCCTGGCGTGGTGCAGGTGAAGGGCCTCCGCGTCGCGCCGCCCGAGGCCTATCCGGAGGGCGCCATCGCCCTTCCCCTGCCGGAGGGCGGCCTCGCGCGCCTCTCGGCCTTCCTGTGGGAAAGCCTGGCGCTGGATGCCGCCGGCCGGCCGGTGCCGGCCCATCCCCGGCCGCTGCATGACAGCCTGTTCTACGAGTCGTCGCGCGGCTACTCGCTGCTCTACACCTGCAACACCTGGACGGCGGAGGCGCTGCGCAGCGCCGGCCTGCCGGTCCATGCCGGCGGCGTGGTGCTCACCCGCGCGGTGCTGGGGCAGTTGCCGGCCATTCCGGGCGCCTGCGCCGCACGGCGCGGCGAGGCCGGCTAACGCCGGCCCCGCCTGGACGGCTTACCTGACCACGGTGGCAGGTGCCCCGGAGGGCGGTGCCACGATGACGTCGCGCGGCTCGCTCGAACGGAAGGTCGGGCTGCAGGCCTGGAGCAGAAGGGCGAGGCTGGCGACGAGAGCGATCCGGGCCATGGGCAAGCTTCCTTTCGTGGTGGAAGGCCAGCTTGGGAAGCGCCGCGGCCGGCGGCAACGCCGCGCCGCCCACTCTCGCGCGCCCTTGATGGTGTGCACCTAACCGTGCCGAGACCCGCACCGGCCCTGGCTTGGTGGGAGGGGGCCGGGAAGGGCAAGCCCCCCCCGGCTCACAGCTTCGGCGCGATCCCCGAAACCCCCGTCGCCTGCTCCAGCTGCGCCAGCGCCAGCAGATAGGCGTAACGCGCCTGGTTCGCCTGCAGGCGCGTCGCGTTCAGCACCCGCAGCGCGTCCAGCACATCGAGCAGCGCGCGCCCGCCGGCCAGATAGGCCTGTTCCGTGCTGCGATAGGCCGCCTCGGCCCGGTTCAGCGTGCCGCCGGCATAGAGATTGATCAGCGCCCGCGCCTGCTCGTACCCCGCCCAGGCGGCGGCGAACTCGGCGCGCGCCTGCAGCAGCGCGGCACGGGCCTGCGCCTCCGCCTGGCCGGCCTGGGCCGAGGCGATGCCGACATTCCCCTCGACGATCTGCCGGGTGAAGATCGGCACGGAGAGCTGGATGCCGAAGCTGTTCACCGCGTTCAGCCGGTCGGTCGATTCCGGCAGGTCCTGCGAGAGGCGCGAGCGCGACCAGCTCCCGTTCAGCGTCACGTCGCGGGAGCGGCCGGCCTCCGCCAGCAGCCGGTTGGAACTGGCGGCCGCGAACTGGCGCTGCGCGGCGACGACATCGGCCCGGCTCTCGATCGCCGCCGCCAGCTCCTCCCGCCCGATGCCGAGGGCGGGCACCTGATCGAAGCGCCCGCGGATATCGAAGGCGACCGGGGAGAGGATGGTCTGCACGCTGGTCGGCGCGCTGGCGGGCCCGGGCGGCGTGCCGGCGCGGCCGCGCGGCCCGGGCGGCGGCGGCGCCAGCGCGCCGGGCTGGGACGGGTTGATGCCGAGGGCGGGGATCTGCCCCGCGCCCGGTTGGAAGGCGGCCGGGTCGGCCGAGAGCAGGGCGGCGACGGCCGCGACGCCCGCCGCATAGGCCTGGGCGTTGCTGGTGACGTCGGATTCGAATTGCAGCCGGCTGGCCTGGAAGCGCAGCAGGTCGCCCTCCGGGATGGCGCCGTCCCGCAACTGCCGCCGCAGCAGCGCCTCGGTCCGGTCGAGGCTCATCCGGTTGCCGAGCGCGACCTCCAGATTGGCCCGCGCCAGCAGGGCGCCGAGGAAGGCCTGGCGCAGGGTGAAGAGCTGGGTGCGCACCGCATCCAGCACCAGCGCCTCGGCCTGGCCGATCTGGTCCTCCGCCACGCGGGTGCGCAGCCTCCGCTTGCCGCCGCGCTCCACCAACACCTGCAGGCCGGCCGCGATATTGTGGGACGGGCTGATGAAGCGCGCGCCCTTGATGGCGCCGGCAGCCGTTTCCCGGAACTCGGCGAAGCTGTTGCCCACCACCACCTGCGGCGGTGGCAGGGAGGCTGCGACCAGCCGGTTGGCCTGCGCCGCATCCACGCCCCGGCGGGCAGCGATGACGGCGAGGTTCCGCTCCACCAGCAGCGCCTCCGCCTCGGCCAGCGTCAGCGGCCGCGCGGCCTGGCCAACCGGCAGGGGCAGGCTGCCGGCGGCGGCCTGGGCCGTGGATTGGGCCAGCACCGGCGGTGCCAGCAGGACGAGGCCGAGCGCCGCGGCGGCGGCAAGCCGGAGGCTCATGCCCGCGCGCCCAGCGGCCGCGCGGCTGCGGCTTCGCGCCGCAGGTGGCGCGGCTTGCCGAAGAGATCGATCATGACGGGGAAGACCACCAGGATGAAGAGCGGCACCAGGCCGATGCCGCCGACGACGACCAGGGCAAGCGGCTTCTGCACATCGGCGCCGATGCCGGTCGCCAGCGCCATGGGCAGCAGGCCGGTGAAGCTGGCGAAGCAGGTCATGAAGACCGGCCGCATGCGATCGACGCCCGCCTGGTCGAGCGCCGCGCGCCAGGGCATCCCCTCCAGCCGCAGGTGGTTGAAGTGGGACATCATGATGATGCCCTCCATCACCGTGATGCCGAACAGGGCAAGGAAGCCGATGGCGGCCGGGACGGAGAAGTTCAGCCCCGCCACCGCCAGCGCCGCGATACCGCCGGTCAGGGAGAGCGGCACGATGGCGAAGACCAGCAGCGTCTCCCTGAGCGTGTTGAACTGCACGTAAAGCAGGACGAGGATCAGGGCGAGCGCCGCCGGCACCACCACGGACAGCCGGCCCAGCGCCTCCTGCAGGTTGCGGAACTCGCCCACCCAGTCCAGCCGGTAGCCGGGCGGGAGCTGCACCTGCTGCTCCACCAGCTCCTGCGCCTCGGCCACCGTGCTGGCCGGGTCGCGGCCGCGGACGGAGAAGCGGATGGGCAGGTAGCGGCTGCCATCCTCGCGGTAGATGTAGGAGACGCCGGAGACCAGGCGGATCTCCGCCACATCGGCCAGCGTCGCGGCACGGGTGCCCCCTACCGGGATGCGGCCGATCGTCTCCAGGCTGTCGCGGAAGGGCGCGTCCAGCCGGACCACCAGCGGGAAGTTGCGGTCGCCGCCGGGCTCGTAGAGCCGCCCGGCCTCCCGCCCGCCGATCGCCGCCTGCACCACCTCATTGATGTCCTCGACCGAGAGGCCGAAGCGGGCGGCACGCGCCCGGTCGATCTGCACCGCGACGGTGGGCTGGCCGAGCGAGCGGAAGACGGCCAGGTCGGCGACGCCCTCCACGCCCTCCAGCACCCGGCGGATCTCCTCCGCCTTGCGGGCGATAATGTCGAGTTCCGGCCCGAAGACCTTGATGGCGTTGGCGCCCTTCACGCCGGAGGCGGCCTCCTGGACATTGTCGCTGATGGCCTGGGCGTAGCTGAACTCGATGCCGAGGAACTCGCGCGACAGGCGTTCCTGCATGGCATGCACCAGCGCGTCCCGATTCTTGCCCGTGGTCCATTCCTGCGGCGGCTTGAGCGGCAGGAAGAACTCCGCATTGAAGAAGCCGGCGCTGTCCGTGCCGTCATCCGGCCGGCCCTGCTGGGAGGTGGCGGTGATGACCTCGGGGAACTCCATCAGCACGCCGCGGATGCGGTTGACCGTGGCATTGCCTTCCTCGAGCGAGATGGTGCCCGGCATGGTGGCGCGGACCCAGAGATTGCCCTCCTCCAGCGCCGGCAGGAATTCGGCCCCGAGGGTGGAGAGCAGCAGCAGCGCCCCGCCGAAGACCGCGGCGGCAAGGCCGAGGCAGAGGGCGCGCGCCCGCATGGCGAGGCCGTAGAGCCGGCTATGGGCCCAGCGCAGGGCGCGGACTACCGGCGTGTCCCTCTCCCGGCTGTCCTCCTTCAGCAGCGCCGCGGCGAGCGCCGGGGTGATGGTGAAGGTCGCCAGCAGGGCGCCGATGATGGCATAGGCATAGGTCTTCGACATCGGGCCGAAGATCCGCCCCTCGATGCCGCCCAGGGTGAAGAGCGGGATGAAGGCAGCGATGATGATGAGGGCGGAGAAGAAGATCGCCTTGTCCACCTCCCCCGCCGCGCGCAGCACGGTCAGCGAGAGGCCGGAGAGCTCCTTCGAGCCGCTGGGCGCGATGTAGCGATGGGCGTGCTGCCGGGCGAGGCCGAGATGGCGGTAGATGTTCTCCACCATGATCACGGTGGCATCGACCAGCAGGCCGAAATCGAGCGCGCCGAGGCTGAGCAGGTTGGCGCTCTCGCCCCGGCTCAGCATCAGCAGGATGGCGAAGAGGAAGGCGAAGGGGATGGTCGCCGCCACCACCAGCGCGCCGCGGAAATCGCCGAGGAAGAGCCACTGGATGAAGAGGATGAGGGCGACGCCCTCAATGATGTTCTTCACCACCGTCCTGGTGGTGATCTTCACCAGGTCCTCCCGGTCATAGAGCGGGACGATCCTCACGCCGGGCGGCAGCACGCCGCCGGCATTGATCCGCTCCACCTCCTTCTGCACGCCGCGGATGGTGGGCAGGGTCTGCTCGCCGCGACGCATCAGGATGGTGGCCAGCACCACGTCGTCATCGCCCTCATGCCCGGCGATGCCGAGCCTCGGGGTGTTGCCGATCTCGACGGTGGCGATGTCCGAGAGCAGGACCGGCACGCCCCCCTCGGCCGTGACCACCACGCTGCGGACATCGTCCAGGCCGCGGATCAGGCCGATGCCCTGCACCACCGCGGCCTGCGGGCCGATGCGGATGGTCCCGGCGCCGACCGTCGCATTGCCGGCGCGCACCGCCTGGATCACCTGCGGCAGGGTCAGGCCATGCGCCGCCATGCGGTGCAGGTCGACGATGATGTTGTAGCTCTTGGTCAGGCCGCCGAAGGAGGTGACGTCCACCACGCCGGGCACCCGCTTGAAGCGGCGGTCCAGCACCCAGTCCTGCAGCGTCTTGAGATCGGCCAGCGAATAGCCGGGCGGCCCGACCAGCCGGTAGCGCATGATCTCACCGATCGGGGAGAGCGGGGAGATCTGCGGCTCCACCCCCTCCGGCAGGCCCTGGAGCTGGCCCAGCCGGTTCAGCACCTGCTGCAGCGCCTGGTCGTAGGTGTAGTTGAAGTTGAACTGCACCCGCACGTCCGACAGGCCGAAGAGGCTGGTGGAGCGGACCGAGGTGAGGTTGGGCAGGCCCGCCATCGCCACCTCCACGGGGATGGTGACGTAGCGCTCGATCTCCTCGGCGCTCTGGCCCGGGTTCTGAGTGATGATGACCACCTGCGGCGGGACCGGGTCCGGATAGGCCTCGATGTTCAGCCGGGTGAAGCCGAACAGGCCGACCACCACGAAGGCGAAGAACAGCAGGATGACCAGCGGCCTGCGCTGCAGCGAGAAGGCGACGATCTGGCGCATGGCGGGGATTCCGGCAGGGTGCGGGGCGGATCCGTCCCGCCCGGGGTCGATGGCGATGGGCCGGCGCGCGGCCGGCCGGGGGGACCGGCGCGGCCGGCTCAGTCGATGCGCGCGGCCCGGTCGATGAAGAGGGCGCCGCCGGTCACCACGCGCTCGCCGGGCTTCAGCCCGTCGGTCACCTCGACCATCTCGCCCGCGCGGATGCCCGGCGTGACGCGCCGCAGCATGAAGCGCCCGCCATCGAGCGCGACCCAGACGCTGGCCTCGGCGCCGCGATAGATCAGCGCATTCACCGGCACGGCGACGGAGCGCTGCTCCTCTCCCACCGCGATGCGGAAGGTGGCGAACATCTCGGGCTTCAGCAACCGCTCGGGGTCCTGCACCTCGGCCCGGACCGTCATGCGGCGGGTGACAGGGTCGAGGCCGGCGCTGGTGGCGGTGATCCGGGCATCGAATTCGCGGCCCGGCAGGGCGCCGACCGTGACCTTCACAGGCTGGCCGGCGCGGATCAGCGGCGCGTCCAGTTCCCGCACCGCGGCGACCAGCCACATGGTGGAGAGGTCGGCGATGGTGAAGACGGGCTCGGAGGCGCCGGTCGAGAGCCACTGGCCGGACCCGACCCGGCGCTGGGTCACGCTGCCACCGATCGGCGCGGTCACCGGCACCACGGCATCGACCTGGCGGGTCTGCTCGATCCGGGCGATCTGCTCGGGCGTGCGGCCGAGGACGCGGAGCTTGTCCCGCGCCGCGGCCAGCATCGCCTCGGCGCTGCGCTGGTCGGCGGCGGCGCCGAGGGTCGCGACCCGGGCCTGCTCGACATCGCGCTGGGAGGCGGCGCGGGCGCTGAACAGGCTGGCCTGCCGGGCCTCCTCGCGCCGCGCCTGGTCCAGCGTGGCGCGCGCCTTGTTGGCGGCATCGGCGGCCGAGAGCAGGTCCTGGGCGGCGCCGGCGAGGTCTGTCGTCTCGATCTCGAAGAGCGGGTCGCCGGCCTGGACGCTGTCCCCCAGCCGGGCGGTGACGCGTACCACCCGCCCGTTATAGGGCGAGAAGACCGGCGTCGCCCTGTCCTCGTTGATGGCGATGCGGCCCTCCGCCACCCGTTCGGCGCGGAAGTCGCGCAGCTGCATCTCCTCGATCCGGAGGGCCCGCACCTCATTGTCCGAGAGGCGGAACTCGCCCTGGGAGAGCGGCTCGGTCACCGAGGCCGGCGGGGAGTGCGGGATCGGCACCTCCTGGCGGGAGGCGTGCCAGGCATAGCCGCCACCGGCCGCGAGGAGCAGCAGCAAGGCAGGAATCCAGAGCCGGCGGCGCGGCGGCGGCGCCTCGGCCTCCGGGGTGTCCTGCGGCGGCTCGGCGGCCGGCTCGGCCACCGGCGCCGGCAGCCGGGCGACGGTCTGCGCGGGCGGACTCGAAGCCCCGCCCTCCGGCGCGGACGGCGGCTGGGGGATCATGTTCATTGCCTGTCCGGATCCGCCGCTATCCGCATCGTCACGCGCTATGCCCCCCGCTCTGCCCGGTGCCATGCGAGCGGAGGGATCGCGACGGATGGCCCGTCACGTTCCATCAGACATGCGCCCCCCAGGCTTACCGCCACATTGCGCGAAAGCTGAAGCTTAGGAAAGCCTGTTCAGTGTGCGGAGTTGAATTCCGCGGCGCAGTATGGGCGGATGGCGGTCGCGCCGCCGTCAGATCAGCAGCTCGATCAGGAAGGGGCCGGGCCGGGCGAAGGACTGCGCCATGAGGTCGCCAAGTGCCTCCAGCGTACGGGCCTGCGCCGCCTCGACCCCCATGGAGTTGGCCAGCTGGACCCAGCCGATATCGGGGTTGCCGAGATCGAGCATGTCCATCGCGGTGCGGCCCGGATTGGCCCCGACATTCTGGTACTCGCCGATCAGGATCTGGTACTTGCGGTTGGAGAGCAGCACGGTGGTGACCGGCAGCTTCTCCCGCGCCTGGGTCCAGAGCGCCTGGGGGGTGTACATGGCGCTGCCATCGGCCTGGAGCGCGATCACCCGCCGCCCGGCCGCGCCGATGGCGGCGCCGACCGCGACCGGCGGGCCGTAGCCGATGGCGCCGCCGCAATTCTGCAGCCAGTCATGCGCCGGGGCGGCCGTGGTCTGCGGGAAGAAGCCGCGGCCATAGGTGACGGATTCATCCACGATCACCGCCCCCTCCGGCATCAGCGCGGCGACGGCGCGGGCCAGGCCTTCCGGGCTCAGCTCACCCCGCGGCGCCTCCGGCCGGGGCCCCGGATCGGGCATGGAGACCATGGGCGCCCCCAGCTCCTCGGCCAGCGCCCGCAGCGCCGCCTCGGCATCCTGCTCATAGCGGGTCAGGATGTGCAGCTCGGTCCCGGGCTGCCAGAACTGGCTGGGCTTACCGGGATAGCCGAAGAAGCCGATCGGCTCCTTGGCGTTGACCAGCACTATATGCTCATAGGGTTTGAGGGCGGCGACGGCCTGCTCGTTCACATAGGGCACGCGGTCGAGCGGCAGGCGGCCCTGGCCGCGCTGGATGCGGGCGTTGGAGCCCTCGGCCATCAGCTTCGCGCCGGTGGCGGCGGCGATGCGGTTGGCCTGGACCTGCGCCCCCTCCCGCAAGGCGAGGCCGCCGAGCAGCAGCAGGACGTTCTTCTTCTCCCGCAGGAGCCTGGCGACCTGGTGGACGCTGTGCGGATCGGCCTGCGGCGCGGCCGGCACCGGCAGCGGCGCGGCGACCACGCCGCCCTCGTTCCAGGAACTGTCGGAGGGCAGGATCAGGGTCGCGACCTGGCCCGGCGAGGTGCGGGCGGCCTGGACGGCGACCGCCGCATCCGCCCCGACATCCTCGGCGCGGGTGGAGGTGCGGACCCAGGCGGAGGCGCCCCGCGCCCAGCCCTCGGTATCCGCGGTCAGCGGCGCGTCGAAGGGGCGGTGATAGACCGCTTGGTCGCCGACGATGTTGACGATGCCGGAGCGCGCCCGGCGGGCGTCGTGCAGGCCGGCCAGCCCGTTCGCCAGGCCGGGGCCGCAATGCAGCAGGGTGCAGGCCGGCTTGTCCGCCAGGCGCCAGTAGCCATCGGCGGCACCGGTGACGATGTTCTCCTGCAGGCCGAGGACGCAGCGCATGCCGGGGACGCGGTCCAGCGCCGCGACGAAATGCATCTCGCTGGTGCCGGGGTTGGCGAAGCAGACATCCACACCCGCCCCCAGCAGCGTCTTCACCAGGCTTTCGGCTCCGTTCACGGCGTCATCCCTCCAGGCAATCAGGGCCGGCAGGGTGCGCGGGCACGCGCCGGGCCGCAAGGTGGCGGATGACGCGGCCATGGCGGGCGCGGTAGAAGTCCGGCATGGCACGAAGGCTCCTGTCCGGCTTCCTCGCCGGTTTCTTTGCCGTCCTGGTCTTCCACCAGGGCACCGCCTTCCTGCTGCACCATATCGGCAATGGCATCCCGGCCTCGGTCGCGCTGTTCGGGCAGGTCGGGCCGCCCTTCAATCCGGCGCCGGTGCCGCCCTTCGGAGTGCCCACCATGCTGTCCCAGGCCTTCTGGGGCGGGGTCTGGGGCGTGTTGCTCGCCCTGCTGCTGGACCGGCTGCGACCGCCGGCGCTGCTCTTCGGCTTCGTCTTCGGGGCGCTGGCGCTGTCCCTGGTCGCCTTCACCCTCGTGGCGAGGCTCAAGGGGCTGCCGGTCTTCGCCGGCGGCAACCGGCAGGTCTGGGCGCGGGCCGGGCTGCTGAACGGCGCCTGGGGCTGGGGGACGGCGCTGCTGCTGCTATGGCCGCTGCGGCTCCGCACCTAGGGCAGAGCGCCGCAGAGCGGGCATCCCCGAGGCGTGGGTCTGCCCCTCCAGACAATGTCCCAGGCCAACATCAGGCCAGGCAGTCGGCCCGACGATCATCCGGCATTCTGGCCGGAACACAGGATTTCCTACCTCGAGTTATCCCAATTGTCCCAGTGACGCATCAGGTTCTCGCCCGTCCCTGCCTCGGCAACGATGCGGCGGACCATATCGGCAGGGAGGGCATAATCGCTGCCGGCGTTATCGGCATTGTAGAGGCGCCAGGCATCACGGTCCGGCTCGTACTCAAGGCCCCATGTGCCATCAGCGGTCCACAGGCGGTTCCTGCTGCGAACCGGGAATTCGGGAAAGGAAGTGTCCACCATGACGGCCTCCTGCCTGAGATGTCAGCGCTGACGTGGAGACATACCGCGGCGATCTCGTGAACGAGGCAGGGGCGCAGTTTACCAAGCAGGAAGGAGGGCGGGCAATTCACTGCAGGGCGTGGGTGCGCGATGCCGGCGCCGGCGACAGCGCTGCCCCGGATGAAATGCAGCCGGTTCCGGACATCCCGAACAATCCAGGACATTCCCGGCAATGGTCAGGGTGGCACCGCGTAGGCCAGCGCCTCCGGTGGCTCGCCCCGAAAACGGTGAGATGCCCCGCCCACGGCATCGCAGGACACCGCATCCGAAGCCTGACCATTCACGGCGCGCGGTTTGCCGCGCCGATCGCTGTGCCAGCCGCTCCCATCATCCGCTTCGGCCCGCCTCCGGCCGATAGCGCTTGCGCCGGCGCCCGCGCACGCCACCTTCCCTTCCGGAGCGGACGCGGGCAGCGTCCGGAGCGGGAGGGACCCGACCGATGAGCATCCAACGCTTCACCGTCTCGCGCCGCGCGGCGCTCGGGCTGCTCGGCGCAGGCGCGCCGCTGCTGCTGGCCGCCCCCGGCCCGGTGCGGGCCCAGCCGCGGCTCGACCGCGTCTCCTTCGTCACCAATTGGCGCGCCCAGGCCGAGCATGGCGGCTTCTATCAGGCGCAGGCGGCGGGCCTCTACCGGAAGGCGGGGCTGGAGGCGGAACTCCGCACCGGCGGGCCGCAGATCAACCCGGCGCAGCTCCTGCTCGGCGGGCGGGTGGACATGTCCATGGGCAATGGCCTCGCCGCGCTCAACTTCGTGCGGGAGAACATCCCCTTCCTCTGCATCGCGGCGATCTTCCAGAAGGACATGCAGGTCCTGATCGCGCATCCGAATACCGGCTTCACGGGATTCGAGGCGCTGCGCGGCCGCACCATCCTGGTCGGCGCCGAGGCACGGGTGACCTGGTGGCCCTTCCTGGTGAAGAAATATGGCCTGCGGGAGGACCAGCTCCGCCCCTATACCTTCAACCTGCAACCCTTCCTGGCCGACAGGATGCTGGTGCAGCAGGGCTATCTCGGCTCCGAGCCCTTCTCCATCCGCCAGGCCGGGGTGAATCCCGAGACGCTGCTGCTGCACGATGCCGGATTCGAGAATTACGGCACCACCATCAATATCGGCGCCAGGACCCTGTCCGAGCGGCGGGAGGTGATCCAGCGCTTCGTCGACGCGACGATGGAAGGCTGGGACCAGTACCTGAAGGGGCCGGCGGGCGGCTTCGACACCGCGGCGGCGAATGCGCTGATCCGGCAGCAGAATCCGGAGATGTCGGATGAGCTGATCGCCTTCGGCACCCGCATGATGAACGAGGCGGGGATCGTCCGCTCGGGCGATGCCGCGACGCTCGGCATCGGCGCCATGACAGAGGATCGCTGGCGCCACTTCCATGCCGCGGTCGCCGAGGTAGGTGTCCTGCCGAAGGAGCTGGACTGGCGGCGCGCTTTCGACCTCTCCCTGGTGAACAAGGGGATCGGCAAGGCGTGACGCGCCGGGCGCTTGCTTGCCCTCCCGCCGCCGGCGCGATCTAATCCGCGCCGAACGGAACGGGGGAGACGCCAATGCTGCGGCGCCGCGCGCTGCTGGCGGCCACGGGCGCCGCCACGGCCACTCCCCTGGCCGCCCGAGGCCCTCGCAGCGACGGAATCCCGCGCATGTCCCCTGACGTCCTTTCCCAATTGGCCCCGACCGGCGTGCTCCGCGCGGCCATCAACATGGGCAATTTCCTGCTCGTCACCGGCAGGACGCCGGAGGGGGAGCCGGATGGCGTCTCCCCCGACATGGCGCGGACCATCGCCGAGCGCCTCGGCGTGCCGGTGAAGCTGGTGCCCTATGCCCGGCCGAACGAGATCGCGGATGCCGGCGGCACCGGCGCCTGGGACATCGCCAATATCGGCGCCGAGCCGCAGCGCGCCGCGAAGATCAGCTTCACCGCCGCCTATTGCGAGATCGAGGCGACCTATCTGGTGCCCCCCGGCTCTCCCGTCACCGGCATGGCGCAGGTGGACCGGCCCGGCATCCGCATCGTCTCCAGCGCCGGCGCGGCCTATACGCTCTGGCTGGAGCGGAACATCAGGAATGCCCAGCTCGTGCTAGTGCCGGGCGGCGGCGGCGCGGCCTTCAAGAGGTTCGTCGAGGACAAGGCGGAGGTCTATGCCGGGCTGCGACCGGGGCTGCTGAGCGATGTCGAGACCCTGCCCGGCGCCCGCATCCTGGACGGCCAGTTCATGGCGGTGCAGCAGGCGATCGGCACGGCGCGGGAGAACGAGGCGGGCGCCGCCTGGCTGCGCGACTTCGTCGAGGAGGCGAAGCGCAGCGGCCTGGTCGCCCAGCTGATCGAGAAGCACAAGGTCCGCGGACTGTCCGTGGCGCCCTTGGCCTGACTCGAGGGATCCAAGGGGTTCGACGTATACGTCGAACCGGCCCTTGGCGGGGGGCGCGAGGGGCAGAGCCCCTCGCTACTCCGCGGCCTGCCTTGTTGGCGCCGGAAGCCCCGTCAGCTCCGCCAGTTCCTTCTCGTCCAGCGTCTCCTTCTCCAGCAGCCGCTTCGCCGTCCGCTCCAGCGCCTCCCGCTGTTCGCGCAGCAGCGCCACGGTCCGCTCCAGCGCCCCGTCCACGATCCGCCGCACCTCGGTATCGATCGCGTCGCCCGCCGCCTCGCCATAGTCGCGCTCGCGCGGCCCGCCCGGCAGCGGGTTCGGGCCGGCCAGCAGCCCGCGCGGGTCGCGCTCATAGGCCACGCTGCCCAGCGCCTCCGACATGCCGTAGCGGGTGACCATGCCGCGGGCGATGTCGGTCACGCGCTGCAGGTCGTCCGCCGCGCCGGTCGAGAGATGGCCGAAGACCACCAGCTCCGCCGCCCGGCCGCCGAGCAGGACCATCATCTTCCGCTCCAGCTCCTCCCGCGTCATCAGGAAGCGGTCCTCGGTCGGGCGCTGGATGGTGTAGCCCAGCGCCCCGATGCCGCGCGGGATGATGGAGACCTTGTGCACCGGGTCGCTTCCCGGCAGGGCCATGGCGACCAGGGCGTGGCCGATCTCGTGATAGGCGACGATCTCGCGCTCCCGCCTGTTCAGCAGGCGATTGCGCTTTTCGAGGCCGGCGACGATGCGCTCCACGGCATTGTTGAAATCGGCCATGCTCACCGCCTCGGCGCCGCGCCGGGTCGCCAGCAGCGCCGCCTCGTTCACCAGGTTGGCGAGGTCGGCGCCGGTGAAGCCCGGCGTCAGGGCGGCGATCTGCTCCGGCGTCACATCGGGCGCCAGCTTCACCCGCTTCAGATGCACGTGCAGGATCTGCACCCGCCCGGTACGGTCGGGCCGGTCCACCAGCACCTGCCGGTCGAAGCGGCCGGCGCGCAGCAGGGCGGGGTCCAGGATCTCCGGCCGGTTGGTGGCGGCGAGGATGACGAGGCCCGAGCGCTGGTCGAAGCCGTCCATCTCGACCAGGAGCTGGTTGAGGGTCTGCTCGGCCTCCGAATGGCCGCCGCCGCCATAGGCCGCGCCGATCCCGCGCGCGCGGCCGAGCGCGTCGAGCTCGTCGATGAAGATGATGGCCGGCGCCTGGGTGCGCGCCTGCTCGAACAGGTCGCGCACCCGGGCGGCACCGACGCCGACGAACATCTCGACGAACTCCGCGCCCGAGATGGAGAGGAAGGCGACCTTCGCCTCGCCGGCCACGGCGCGGGCCAGCAATGTCTTGCCCGTCCCTGGCGGGCCCACCAGCAGCACGCCCTTCGGCATGCGGCCGCCGAGCCGGCCATAGCGCTCGGGCTCGCGCAGGAAGTCCACCACCTCGCGCAGCTCGTCCTTTGCCTCGTCCACGCCGGCGACATCGGCGAAGCTCACCTTGGTGTCGCTCTCCACATAGATCCGGGCGCGGCTCTTGCCGATCTGCATCAGCCCGCCGCCGGCCGCCATGCGCCGGCCGAGATACATCCAGATGCCGACGAAGAGCAGGACGGGGATGACCCAGGAGAGGATGTCGCGGAGCAGCGTGCTCTCGATCTGTCCGGTGAAGCGGACGCCATGGCCTTCCAGCTCCCGCGCGATCTCCGGGTCCACGCGCGTGGTGGCGAAACGGGTCTGGCCGCCCGGCAGAGGCTCCTTCAGGGTGCCCTGCATGAAGCGGTCGGAGACCCCGACCTCCGCCACCCTCCCCTCGTTCAGCAATTGCTGGAACTGGCTGTAGGGGATGGTGGCGACCTGCTGGTTCATCGCCGCGAAGTACTGGATGACGAACAGGCCGAGCAGCGCTGCCACCCAGTAGGCAATGTTGAATCTACCGTTTTTCATCACGCCTTGCCTTCCGCCCGCATGTCACGGTCCTGACTGGCTGAATGGTCCGACGGAAGCTTTGTTCCTGCCGGGCTTACTGCCTTGCGCGATGCGCACCGCAATGAACGGGATGCCCCCCCATCCGTTAGGCGGCGACCTGCCGATGCCATCCGGCAACCAGGCCCCCCTGAAAATGCGGAGAGGAGAGCGCAGATGACCCGGACCATGACCGCCTATTTCGACAGTGTGCAGGAGGCCGAGCGCGCCGCCTATGACCTGGCGCAGCGCGTGCCCGGCGTGCGCGGAGAGGTGTTCGATGCCCGCACCGACAGCCAGAGGCTGGAGGCGCTGGCGCTGCCGTCGGAGGATGCCGAGACGCTGCACGAGGGCTTCCGCCGCGGCGGCGGCGTGGTGCATGCCGAGGTGCCGGATGGGCGCTTCGAGGAACTGGCCGCCGCGCTGGAAGCGAGCGGCGCCGTCGATCTGGAGCAGCGCGAGGCGGAGTGGCGCAAATCCGGCTGGACCGGCGCGCGGCGCGGCGATGACGTGGCGCCACTGCCGACCGGCGGCGCCACGGCCGCGCGCGGCAGCGCCACCACCGGCGCAGCCGGGGCGGCGGAGGCGCAGCGCCTCGGCCCCGCGACGGACGAGGCAAGCATCCCGATCGTCGAGGAGAGGCTGCGCGTCGGCAAGCGCGAGGCGGGGCATGGCCGCGTGCGCATCCGCAGCTATGTGGTCGAGACCCCGGTGCAGGAGCAGGTGACGCTGCGCGAGGAACACGTGCAGGTCGAGCGCCGCCCGGTGGACCGGGCAGTGAGCGGCACCGAGGCCGGCTTCCAGGAGCGCGTGGTGGAGGCGACGGAGCGCGCCGAGGAGGCCGTGGTCAGCAAGGAGGCGCGGGTGAAGGAGGAGGTGAGCCTGAAGAAGACCGCTGAGGAGCGCACCGAGACCGTCCGCGACACGGTCCGCCGGACCGAGGTGGAGGTGGAGGACGGGCGCAGCGCCGGCGCCGCGAAGCGGAACGGCGTGGCCGGCACCGCCAAGGAACCGGGCCGGGACATCTGAGCTTCCTCGGGGGGTGGGCAGGCGCCCACCCTCCTTCCCTCCCCCCGCAGGCATCAGGCGCAGCATGAGCGACACCACCAGCCCCTCCGGCCCGCATGACACGGCGGCGGCACCGACGCGCACCGCCGTCATCCTTCCCTGGGAGGGTGGTCCGCAGGCGCCGCGCAGCGCTGAGGCGCGGCTGGCGGAGGCGGTGGAGCTGGCACGCGCCATCGGCCTTGCCATCCTGCACCAGGCCATCCTGCCGTTGCGTGAGGCGCGACCGGCGACGCTGCTCGGCAGCGGGCAGGTGGCGGCGATAGGGGAGGCGATCGCGGCTCAGCGCATCGAGCTTGCCGTGGTGGACGCGGCGCTGACGCCGGTGCAGCAGCGCAACCTGGAACGCGAGTGGCGCTGCAAGGTGATCGACCGCACCGGCCTCATCCTCGACATCTTCGGGGAGCGGGCACGGACGCGGGAGGGCACGCTGCAGGTCGAGCTGGCGCATCTGCAATACCAGCGCAGCCGGCTGGTGCGGTCCTGGACCCATCTCGGGCGCCAGCGCGGCGGCTTCGGCTTCCTCGGCGGCCCCGGCGAGACCCAGATCGAGGCGGACCGAAGGCTGATCGGCGACCGCATCGCCCGCCTTCGGCAGGAGCTGGACGAGGTGCGCCGCACCCGCAGCCTGCATCGGCGCGCGCGGGAGCGGGTGCCCTTCCCGGTGGTCGCGCTGGTCGGCTACACCAATGCCGGCAAGTCCACGCTGTTCAACCGGCTGACCGGCGCCAGTGTGACGGCGGAGGACCAGCTCTTCGCCACCCTCGACCCGACGCTGCGGGCCATGGACCTGCCCTCCGGCCGGCGCGTCATCCTCTCCGACACGGTCGGCTTCATCAGCGAATTGCCGACGGAACTGGTCGCCGCCTTCCGGGCGACGCTGGAGGAGGTCTCGGAGGCGGAGGTCATCCTGCATGTCCGCGATGCCGCGCATCCGGATACGGAGGCGCAGCGGGCGGATGTGATCGCGGTGCTCGAGGGCATGGCGAAGGACGGGATGCTGGAGGCCGGGTGGCAGCGCCGCAGCATCGAGGTGCTGAACAAGGCCGACCTGCTGGGCGGCACCGACCGGCTGCAGGGAAGGCCGGGCGCGGTCGCCGTCTCCGCCCTGACCGGAGAGGGGCTGGACGCGCTGCTGGCGGCGATCGACACCCGGCTTTCGGAAGGCATGGTGACGGTCGGCTACGATATCCCGGCCTCGGATGGCGCCCGGCTCGCCTGGCTCTACGGCCATGGCGAGGTGATCGGCCGGACGGACGGGGACGAGGCGATCCATGTGACGGTGCGCCTCTCGCCCGAGGACCGCGCGCGCTTCGAGCGCGAGCGGGCCGGACGGAGGGATGACGCGCCGCCTGCCGCGGCCTCCCTGCCGGGGATGGAATTCTGAAACGAATCGCGGACGGGCCTTCAGGCCCGTCCGCGATATGCTCTAAAGCCGCACGCCCTCGGTCTGGAAGCGCTCCTCCGCGCTCTTCTGGAACTCGGCGTCGAGCACCACGGCGGCGCAGACGGCGAGCGCCACGGCGGCGAGGATGCCGGTAATGATGGCCTTCACGGCGGCGGACTCCCTGCGGGATTGCTGTTCCCGGAGCGTATGGGTCCGGCCCGGCCGGCTTGCAAGAGTTCTTCCGCCACGGCCAGGTCCGCCGGCGCATTGGCGTTGAAGAAGGGGTCCACCGGCTCGGTCGGCCATTCCGCCGCGGCGCAGCCGAAGCGGGCGGTCCAGCGGTCGATCTTCTTCTCGCCCGAAAGCAGCGCCGCCCGCAGTTCCCCCCGCAGCGCCACGGGCCAGAGGCCGATCGGCGGGTGGGTCCAGTCGCCCGAGGCCGCGCAGGCCAGAGGCAGGCCGGCTGCCGCCCGCGCCGCCTCCAGCCTTGCCACCAGGTCCGGCGGCAGGAAGGGGCCGTCGCCCGGGACGGAGAGCACGGTCGGCAGGTCCGGCCGGTTGTCCGCCGCCCAGTCGAGCGCCGCCAGCACGCCGGCGAGCGGGCCCGGGAAGTCCGGCAGCGGGTCCGGCACCACCGGCAGGCCGTAGCGCGCGAAGCGCGCCGCATCGCCATTGGCGTTCAGGATCACGGCCGCAACCTGCGGCGCCACGCGTTCCAGCACATGGTCCAGCAGTGGCCGCCCGGCCAGCAGCCGCAGCGGCTTGTCCCCGCCGCCCATGCGCCGTGCCAGGCCACCGGCCAGCACGACGGCAAGCACCCTGCTCATGCCCTTCTACCCCGGCCCGGCCGCAAGGGTGGTTCCGCCGCCCCGGCCATGGCTGCGCCGCGCGGAGCGACAATGCCGGTCCCGGGGATCGCTGCAGGCGGCCGGCGAGGCCGGCGCGCAGCATCCCGGGCACCGGCGTGGACGGCCCGGGACGCTCCATCCGCCGGGTGGCCGGCGCGCCTCATGCCCCCTCCGCCTCCCGGCTGTTCTTCCGCCAGTGCTTCGCGCTCTCCTCCTCGACATAGGCGAGGTCCGCGTCGAAGACGATCCGCTCCTCCCCCGCCAGGGCGGTGAAGCGCTTGCCCTTGCAGCGGCCGATCAGGGTCAGCCCGACCTCCCGCGCCAGTTCCACCCCCCAGGCGGTGAAGCCGCTGCGCGAGACCAGGATGGGAATGCCCATCCGCACCGTCTTGATCACCATCTCCGAGGTCAGGCGGCCGGTGGTGTAGAAGATCTTGTCCGCCGGGTCGGCGCCGGTGCGGAACATCCAGCCGGCGATCTTGTCCACCGCGTTGTGCCGGCCGACATCCTCCATATAGACCAGCGGCCGGTCCTGCCGGCACAGCGCGCAGCCATGGATCGCCCCGGCCTCCAGGTAGAGGGTCGGCAGGGTGTTGATCCGGTGCAGCAGGCGGTAGAGCCAGGAGGTCCGGATCTCGGCGGACATCGGAAGCCGGGCCCTGGAAAAACCCTCCATGAGGTCGCCGAAGGCGGTGCCCTGGGCGCAGCCGCTGGTCAGGGTCTTCTTCTTCAGCTTCTCCTCGTAGTCGGTGCGGCGCTCGGTCCGCACCACCACCACCTGCAGGTCGTCGTCATACTCGATGCCGGTGACGGTATCGTCCCGCCGCAGCATGCCCTGGTTCAGCAGGTAGCCCAGCGCCAGATCCTCCGGCCGGTCGAGGATCGTCATCATGGTGACGATCTCCTGCCCGTTCAGATAAAGCGTCAGCGGTCGCTCCACCGTGACGCTCGCTTCCACGCGAGCGCCGGTATGGTCGATGCCGGCGACACGGCGCGTGAGGCGCGGATCGGCGGGGTCGGGCTGGACCAGCAGGGACTCTTCCATGACGGGAAAGGGTGGGGCGGCATGGTCCTGCACGCAACCCGCGCCACGGCGCTGACGTTTTCCCGCCATATTTCAGGAGGTTGTCCATGCCCACCTACCGCTTCCCGGCCGAGGCCGGGCTGGCCCTGGAGGGCGGAGCACCCAGCGCCGCCGCCATCACCGACCGGCTGGCGGAACTCGGGCTGACGCGGCAGGAGGTGATGGTCACCCGCCACGACGATGCCGCGACGCTGGAAGGCAGCGTGCCGGACGACACGACGCGGGAGCGGATCCTGCTCGCGGTCGGCAACATCCAGGGCATCGCGCGGGTGGAGGACCGGCTGACCGTGGCGCGGAGCAGCGGCCTGCTGGACACGCTGGGCGCCTTCGCCCGACTGCCCGCCGGCAGCGCCAGCACGGAGGCGGCGGAGCGCGCCGTGCATCGCGCGACGCCGGATACCGATACGGGCTTCGGCCCGGGCGGGAGCATCCTGCACCTTGTGCAGCCGGGGGAGACGCTGGAGGCGATCGCGGCCCGGCACTATGGCGACACGGCGGCGGCCGGATGGATCCTGGAATCCAACACGCCGGTGCTGGCCGATGCCTCGGCGCTGCGGCCGGGCATGGTGCTGCGATTGCCGCCGCGATAGGGGCGAGGCCCCGTCGGCCGATCAGGGCCGCTGCCTTTCCCAGGCGTCCCGGTGACTGTTGCCGCTGTTCCTGAGGTCGCGCGACATGCCCTGCGTCGCGCTGTCCGGCCGTGCCTTCCCTGCGCGCGCCGGCAGCGGGCGATGGCGGCTGGAGCCGCTTGCGGCGGCGCGTGCATGCCGGGCCGCATGCATCTGCCCTGACATCAATGACCCATGGCGAACCGGCGTCCGGTTCTGAATGCTCATTCGCTGCAGCCGCGATGCGATGGGGCAGGGCTGCGGGTCTTCATGGCTGGCCCCTGGGCTGGTCCCTGGCCCGGTCGTGCCTCGGCGCCGCTAGCTCGTCCGGAACCGGAACAAGACATGATTCGTTAACAAAAGTAACGGAAATTCGATCTCGCCTGCCTTGACCGGCCTTCCCCCCGGTGCCTAAGGACCAAGTCAGCCAGGGTCCATGCCGCCTGCGCAACTCTGCCCCGCAGATTGCGCAGCGGGTCTGGTCGTCTCCTGAGTCTATCACCACATCCCGCGTGCGCCGCTGAAGCAGCGCGCCTTTCCTCACGGCTGTTCAATTGCCAGTGCGCCTTTTTGGCGCGACGGGCGTTTGGCCGTGCCGAGGGCGCCGCGCCGGCGCGAGCCGACATGCAGGCGGGCCGCAGGGCCTGCCCAGGAGTGGATCGAGTGATGGACGGGTTTGTCACCGAGACGATGCTGGACGAGAGCGAGGCCGAGCTGCGGGTCTCGCGCCCCCTCGGCGCGCCTGCCTTCGAGGCGCTGGTGGCCCGCGTCCCGAGTGAGGATCTCCCCGCCTGGGAGGAGGCCGAGGCCACCGAGGATGGCGAGGACGCACCCGAGGACCTGGCCGATGCGGAGGAGGCCGAGGAGGATTCCGAGGCCGCGCCCGCCGCCGAGGCCGCGACGCCCGCCGCGGGCAATGTGGATGAGGCTTCGCTCGGCCGCACGGACGACCCCGTGCGCATGTTCCTGCGCGAGGCGTCGCGCACGGAGCTGCTGACGCGCGAGCAGGAAGTGGCCCTGGCCCAGCGGATCGAGGCAGGGCGCGAGGCGATGCTGGGCGCCCTCGGCGCCTGCCCCTCCACCCGCGCGACCCTGGCCACCTGGCGCGACGCCGTCGCCGCCGGCAACCTGCCGCTGCGTGACCTGGTGGAGCTGGAGGCCATGGCCGCCGCCGCCGAGGCGCCGGCCGAGGGCGCCGAGGAAGGCGAGACCACCGAGGGCACGCTCGACCAGCGCCTGCGGCCGGAGATCCTCGCCTCCTTCGACGCCGCGCTGGCCGGCGGGACGGATGCGACGGAGCAGGCGGCGCTGATCGCCGCGCTGCGCCTGCGCACCGACCGGATCGAATCGCTGATCGAGCAGGTCCGCGCGGGGCATCGCCGCCTGACGGCGCTGGACGGCCGCGCGCTGCGGCTGGCGACCGGCGCCAAGGTCGGCCGCGACGACTTCCTGAAGCATTGGGATGCCGGCGAGGCCGGGGCGGCCCGGATCGCGGCCAAGCTGAAGGGCGCGGCGGGCGAGTTCCTGGAGATCCGCGGCGAAGTTGCGAAGATCGAGGCCGAGACCAGCCTGCCCGCGCCCGAGTTGCGCCGCCTGCATGCCGAGATGAGCCGCGGCGAGCGCGACATGCGCCGGGCGAAGGAGGAGCTGACGCGGGCGAACCTGCGTCTGGTCGTCCATATCGCCCGCAAGTACCGCAACCGCGGCCTGCTGCTGGGTGACCTGATCCAGGAGGGCAATATCGGCCTGATGCGCGCGGTCGAGAAGTTCGACTGGCGCAAGGGCTTCAAATTCTCCACCTACGCCACCTGGTGGGTGCGGCAGGCCATGACGCGCGCCATCGCCGACCAGGCGCGGACCATCCGCGTGCCGGTGCACATGGCGGAGACGGCCTCCAAGATCGCCCGGCTCGGCCGCATCCTGGCGCACCGCACGGGGCGCGAGCCGACCGCCGAGGAACTGGCGCAGCGCCTCGGCGTGCCGACGGAGAAGGTGAAGTCGGTGCAGGGGATCGTGCGCGAGCCCGTCAGCCTCGACACGCCGATCGGCGAGGAGGATGATGGCCGGCTCGGCGACCTGATCGAGGACCGCAACGCCGTCCACCCCTTCGAGGCGGTGGCCCGGTCCGGCCTGCGGGAGGCGGCGGCGCGCGTGCTGTCCGACCTGACGCCGCGCGAGGAGCGGATCCTGCGGATGCGCTTCGGCATCGGCATGGAGCGCGACCACACGCTGGAGGAGGTCGGCAAGACCTTCAACGTGACGCGGGAGCGCATCCGGCAGATCGAGGCCAAGGCGCTGAAGAAGCTGCAGAACGGCCAGCGCGGCCGGGCGCTGCGGAGCTACCTGGACCGCGGCTGAGGCGGCGGGGCGCAAGCCCCGCTTGTTCGGCAGCGGATCGCGGGAGGTCGTGAAGGCCCGGCCGCGCGCCTCTGCCCGGGAAAACAGGAACGGGGCGATCCGCCATGGCGGATCGCCCTCACCCCCGATGCGGTCGCCGGCCGGCTGCCGGTCCCGTCGCAGGCGCCGATTGCGCCCTGCCCCGCCATCCCGCCGACACGGATCGCTGCACGGCCGGAGACCCGGCCGCGGGCCGCAGCGCCTTCCGCCTCCCCGGGATTGCCCGGAGGCGCTGCCGCGCGCAGCCTGGAGCCCGATGCTCCGACTCCTCCGCCGCCATTCCAGCCTCGCCATCATCCTCTCGATCGGCCTCGTCGCCGGCAGCCTCGTCTGGACGCTGCACGGGCCGGAGGCCTTCCGGCGCGCCCTCGGCACCGCCTGGCAGGTCTTCCTCACCGTCCTGCCGGCCCTGCTGGCGGGGCTGCTGCTGGCCGGCAGCCTGAAGCAGCTCATCCCGCCCGGCGCGCTGGCGAAGTGGATGGGGGCGGAATCGGGCTGGCGCGGCCTCTTCGTCGCCACGCTCTGCGGCATGGCTATGCCCGGCGGACCGATGGCGGCCTTCCCGCTCGTGCTCGTGCTCGCCCAGGCCGGGGCCGATCGCGGTGCGCTGATCGCCTTCATCGTCGCCTGGGCCCTGAACGGCTTCCAGCGCGTGCTGGTCTGGGAGGTGCCGCTGCTCGGCGCCGATTTCGCCCTGCTGCGCTTCCTCTGCGGCCTGCCGCTCTCGGTCATCGCGGGCGTCCTCGCGCGGCGCATCCCGCTGGCCTGGACCCCGCCCGGCAGCGCAGCGCCGGGGGCACGGCCATGACCATCGGCCAGGGTATCCTGCTGGTCCTGGCGCTCGGTGCCTTCGGCCTCGCGCTGCGGCGCGGCGTGCCGACGGCGCAGCGGGCGCTGCGCGAGACCGGCGACACCATCCTGCGCGTCCTGCCGCTGCTGGTCGCGGCGCTGCCCATGGCCGCCTTCCTCGCGGAGCTGATCCCGCCCGACCTCGCCGCCGGCTGGCTCGGGCCGGAGAGCGGGCTGCTCGGCATCGCCATTGCGTCGCTGGCGGGCGGCTTCATCCCGGGCGGGCCCTTCGTCTCCTTCCCGCTGGTGCTCACCTTCCTCAAGGCAGGCGCGGGCGGGCCGCAGATGGTGGCGCTGATCACCGGCTGGGCGATCCTCGGCTTCCATCGGGTGATCGCCTGGGAATGGCCGGTGCTGGGCGGGCGCTTCATCCTGATCAGGCTGCTGGCCTCGGGCATCCTGCCGGTGCTGGCGGGGCTGATCGCGCAGGCCCTGCTGCCGATGTTCCCGCATGCCCTGGTAAGGCCTTGATCGGCTGGCAAGCTCGGTGCTCTTCCGGCATGGTCCGCGCGGCATGGAAGGATTGATCGCCCCCCCCGAATGGGATGCGCTGCTCGCGCTGCGTGACGCGCCGGGCGGGCCGTTGCCCGCCGGCCCCCTCGGCACGCTCTTCGGCCCGCTGCTCGCCCCGCCGCGCGCGGCGGATGGCTGCATCGTGGTCGGCCGTCTCGCGCAGACGCTGGACGGGCGGATCGCCACCCTCTCCGGCTCCTCGCAATGGATCGGCGGGTGGGGCGACATCCTGCACACCCATCGCCTCCGCGCCCTCTGCCATGCCGTCATCATCGGCGCCGGCACGGTGCGGCATGACGACCCGCGGCTGACCACGCGCGACTGCACCGGCCCGAATCCGGTGCGCGTGGTGCTGGACACCGACCGCCGCCTCGGCCCCGGTTACGGCCTGTTCCGGGAGGGACCGCCCACCCTGCTGCTCTGCGCCGAGGATGCGCCGGGCCCCGACCGGCTGGGCCTGGCCGAGGTGGTGCGGCTGCCGCGCGACCTGGCGCATGGCGGGCTGCGCATCCCGGCCATCCTCGCCGCCCTCGTGGCGCGCGGCCTGACGCGCCTCTTCGTCGAGGGCGGCGGCGTCACGGTCAGCCGCTTCCTCGCCGCGGGCTGCCTCGACCGGCTGCATGTGACGGTGGCGCCGGTGCTGCTCGGCTCCGGCATCCCGGCCTTCACCCTGCCGGAGGCGGCGCGCATCGCGGACGGGCTGCGCTTCGCCTGGACGGTGCATTCGCTGGAGCCGGACGTTCTGTTCGACATCGCGCTGGACCGCGCGAAGCCGGGGGTATGCGCGTGAAGGCCCGCGCCCTCTGGATCGTCGCGCCGGGCCTGGCGGAGTTGCGGGAGGAAGCGCTGCAGCCCTGCGCCGCCGACCAGGCGCTGGTGCGCACCCGCGCGACGGCCCTCTCGCGCGGCACCGAAAGGCTGGTGCTGGAGGGGCGCGTGCCGGTCAGCCAGCATGCCGCCATGCGCGCCCCGCTGATGGCCGGCGATTTCCCCCACCCCGTGAAATACGGCTACTGCGCCATGGGCGTGGTGGAGGATGGTCCGCCCGGCCTACGCGGCGGCCGCGTCTTCGTCCTGCACCCCCACCAGGACCTCTTCCTGGCGCCGGCTTCCATGTGCATCCCCGTGCCGGAGGCGGTGCCGGACCACCGCGCCGTGCTCGCCGCCAATATGGAGACAGCGCTCAACATCCTCTGGGATGCGCGGCCGCTGCCGGGCGAGCGCGTGCTGGTCATCGGCGCCGGCGCGGTCGGGCTGCTGGCGGCGGCGCTGCTCGCGCGCATGCCGGGCATCCGCCCGACCGTGGTGGATCTCGACCCCGGCCGCGCCGCGCTGGCCGAGTGCCTCGGCGCCCGCTTCGCCCGGCCGGAGGAAGCGCCGGGCGAGCAGGAGCTCATCATCCATGCCAGCGCCAGCGCCGCCGGGCTGCAACTGGCGCTGGACCGCGCCGGCTTCGAGGCGCGCATCGTCGAGGCGAGCTGGCATGGCGACCGCGCCGTCCCGCTGCCGCTCGGCGAGGCCTTCCACGCCCGCCGCCTTTCCCTCCTCTCCTCCCAGGTCGGCGCCGTCGCCCCGGCCATGCGCGGCCGCCGCAGCCATGCGGAGCGCCTGGCGCTGGCGCTGGAGCTGCTGGAGGATCCGCGGCTCGACGCGCTCTGCGCCCCGGTCGCGCGCTTCGAGGACCTGCCGGCCGCGCTGCCCGGGCTTCTCGCGGCGGGCGCCGTTGCGCCGCCCTGCCCCGTCATCACCTACACATAGATAAAGAGAGTGCCGCGATGTTCTCGCTCACCGTCTGCGACCACATCATGGTCGCCCACAGCTTCCGCGGCGCCGAATTCGGCCCGGCCCAGCGCCTGCACGGCGCCACCTTCGCGGTCGAGGCGGAGTTCCGCGCGCCGCAGCTCGACCATCTCCACCTGCTCGTCGATATCGGCCTGGCGAAGCAGGAGCTGCGGAAGGCGCTCGACACCCTCGACTACCGGAACCTGGATGGCGAGCCGCAATTCGCCGGGCTGAACACCACCACCGAATATCTCTGCCTCCACATCCACCGGCTGCTCTGCGCCGCGCTGAAGGAAGGCAGGCTGGGCGCCCAGAGCGGCAACGTCACCTCCCTGAAGGTGCTGCTGCGCGAGAGCCCGAATGCCTGGGCGGCCTATGAGGGTGGCATCGCATGAACGCGGCCGATCCAGGCCTCCGGTGCCCGGCTGCGCCTCGCCCTCCGGCCATCGGAGCTGTTGCATGAACGCGGCCGATTCAGGCCTCCGGTGCTCGGCTGCGCCTCGCCCTCCGGCCATCGGAGCTGTTGCATGAACGCGGCCGATTCAGGCCTCCGGTGCTCGGCTGCGCCTCGCCCTCCGGCCATCGGACGCGTCGCATGAAGCTTGCACTTTTCGTCCCCGGCCCCTTCGCCACCATTTCGGGCGGCTACCTCTATGACCGGCGGATCGTGGAGGGGCTGCGCGGCCTCGGCCACGCTGTACAGGTGGTGGAACTCGCCGGCCGCCACCCGCTGCCGGATGAGGCGGCGGAGGAGGCGGCACGCACCGCCCTCGCCGCGCTGCCCGAGGATGTGCAGCCCGTCATCGACGGCCTCGGCCTGCCCGCCTTCGCGCCGCTGGCGGATGAGCTGGTCCGCCGCCGCGCCATCGGCCTGATCCATCACCCGACCGCGCTGGAGCACGGCGCGCCGCAGGAGGACCGGGAGGCGCTGCGCGGCATCGAGCGCGACCTCTTCCCCCGCCTCGCCCGCCTCGTCGCCACCTCCCCCCACACCGCGGCGCGGCTGACGGAGGAGTTCGGCGTGCCGGCGGAGCGGATCGGCGTGGTCGAGCCGGGCACCGACCCGCCGCCGCGCGCCGCGGGCTCGGGCGGGCCCGGCACCGTGCTTCTCGCGGTCGGCACGCTGGTGCCGCGCAAGGGGCATGACGTGCTGATGCGGGCGCTGGCCGGCCTGCCCGACCTCGACTGGACCCTGACCATCGCCGGCGACGGCACCCGCAACGCGGTGCATGCGCATGGGCTGACGGCGCTGGCCGAGGAGCTCGGCATCGCCCGGCGCGTGACCTTCGCCGGCGAGGTGGACGGCGAGGCGCTGGAGGCGCTGTACCGCGGCGCCGACATCTTCGCGCTGGCGACCTGGTGGGAAGGCTATGGCATGGCGGCGGCCGAGGCACTGGCGCGCGGCCTGCCGCTTGCCATCACCGCCGGCGGCGCCATCGCCGACCTCGTCCCGGCGGAGGCCGGCGCCGTCTCGCCACCCGGCGATGTCGTCTCGCTCACCAAGGCGCTCCGCCGAATGATCTTCGATACCGAGTTGCGGCAGGCGATGGCCGAGGCCGCCTGGCAGGCCGGCCAGCGCCTGCCCCGCTGGCCCGACCGCGCCGCCGCCTTCGCCGCCGAGTTGGCGAAGGCATGACAGAGTCCTTCGACCTCGACTGGCTCGACCTGCGCGAGCCCTGGGATGCCGTCGCCCGCTCCCCCGCGCTGGCGGAGCGGCTGCTCGCCCGCCTGCCGGCGCGGCCCCGCTTCCTCGATCTCGGTGCCGGCAGCGGCAGCCTGCTGCGCTGGCTCGCGCCCCGCCTCGGCCGCGCCCAGGCCTGGACGCTGGTGGACAGCGACCAGACGATGCTGGAAGCGGCCTTCGACACCATCGCCGACCGCGCCGACCAGGTCGGCTACCACGTCACCGCCCCCAACCGCCGCACCCTGCTGGTGCATGCCCCGGGCGGCGCCTGGCGGATCGACACCCTGGTCGCCGACCTGGCCGAGGCGCCCGCCAACCTGCCGCTGCAGAATGCCGATGCGGTGGTGAGCTCGGCCCTCTGCGACCTCGTCTCGCGCGGCTGGGTGGAGCGCATGGCGGCCGCGCTGCGCATCCCCTTCTACGCCGCGCTCTGCGTGGACGGGCGGGAAGGCTTCGCCCCGCCGCACCCGGCGGATCGCCGGGTCGCCGCCGGCTTCCGCCGCGACCAGGCGCGCGACAAGGGCTTCGGCGGCGCCGCGCTCGGCCCCCGCGCACCGGCGGTGATGGCGGAAGCCTTCGCGGCGCGTGGCTTCACGGTGGAGAGCATGCCGAGCGACTGGCTGGTCCGCGCCCGCGGCGGCCTGCCCCACCCCAGGCTGCGCGACACCGCCAGCCGCTTCCTGAGCGAGCTGGTGCTGGGTCATGCCGAGGCGGCCGGGCGGCAGGACCGGCGCGGCGATGCACGGATCGAGGGCTGGATGGCGGCGCGGCTCGACCAGGTGGCGCAGCGAAGGCTCTCGGCGCGGATCGGGCACCGCGACCTCCTCGCGCTGCCGCCGAGGCAGTGAGACCACCGCTCCTGGTCATCGACCGCTGCGGCGCTCCTGCGCGGATGCAGTCACGCATCCGGGCGGTTGGTATGAGAGGGGCTCCATCGCTCGCACGCTCTCCCGGCCGGGGGGGCAGGCGCCCCCGGCCCCGGCCTGGGTTCGGAACACCGCCGACCCGTGGACGTTGGTGCCCTGCCAGAGCAAGGGGAGGACCGCATGGCAGGCGACAAGCCGCAGGGCACCAAGCTGAACCCCGGCGACGTAGCGCCGCCGGGCACACCGGCAACGGGCGAGGCCCCCTGCCCCGAATGCCAGGGCAAGGGCACCATCAACGGCCAGCGCTGCCGCAACTGCGACGGCACCGGCATCGTCATCCAGGGCGTCGCCGGCGGCTGACCCCGGCCGCCCACCGCACGGAAGCGTCATGGCCGGGGAAGGCCCCGGCCATCTCCGGCCGCGCACGGACTGCTAGGCTGCGCGGATGGAGCTCCCACCCGGACTGACCCTGAGCATTGAGGACAAGCCGGACGCGGCCGATATCGACGTCCTCCCGGAAGGTCTTGAAGCCTTCAACGAGCAGCACTGGCCGGGGCACCAGCCCTGGGAGGAATTCGGCGTCTTCCTGCGGGAGGAAGGGCGCATCGTCGCCGGCCTGTTTGGCGAAGCCTATGCGGGCTGGCTCTTCATCCGCTACTTCTGGATCGAGGACCGCTTCCGGCGCCATGGCCTCGGCGCCGGCATCATCGCAGCGGCGGAGCAGCGGGCGCGGGAAGCCGGCTGCCATTCCGCCTATGTCGATACCTTCAGCTTCCAGGCGCCGGAATTCTACCGCAGGCAGGGCTACGAGGAATTCGGCCGCCTGCCCTACCCGCCGAAGGGCGAGCGTGTGTGGCTCCGCAAGCGGCTGACCGGGGACGCGCCATGACCGATCGCCCGCATGCCCTCCGCGCCGCCGCGGTGCCGCCGCTGCCGCCGCCGGCGAGAGCCTACCCGCCGGATCTCGCGGCGAAGCTCGCCGGGCGGGAGAAGCGGGTGCTGGGCGACCCCTTCGGCCTCCGCAATTTCGGCGTGAACCTGGTCCGCCTCGCTCCCGGCGCCGCTTCCTCGCTCCGTCACGCCCATGCGCGGCAGGATGAGTGGGTCTATGTGCTGGAGGGCACGCCGACGCTGGTGCTGGGTGACCGGCAGCAGGTGCTGGCGCCCGGCGACTGCGCCGGCTTCCCGGCCGGCACCGGCGAGGCGCATCACTTGGTGAACCGCTCCGCGCAGGATGTGCTGTTCCTGGAGGTGGGCGACCGTAGCCCGGGCGACAGCGTGACCTATCCGGACGACGACCTGGCCGGCGCGGCGACGCCCGAAGGCGCCTGGCGCTACACGCGCAAGGATGGCACGCCGCTGGGGTGATCGCCGCGGCGCGCGGAGCGCGTTAAGAACGGGCGACGCCCCACGGGAGAGAGACGACCATGCCCCTGCTCGGCTGCATCGCCGATGACTTCACCGGCGCCACCGACCTGGCGAACACCCTGGTCAAGGGCGGCATGACGGCCGTGCAGGTGATCGGCGTTCCCACGGGTCCCTTGCCCGAGGCGGATGCGATCATCATCGCCCTCAAGTCCCGCACGGCGCCGGTGAAGGAGGCGGTGGCGGAGAGCCTGGCCGCCTGCGAGGCGCTGCTGGCGGCCGGCGCGAAGCAGATCTTCTTCAAATACTGCTCCACCTTCGACAGTACGGATGAGGGAAATATCGGCCCGGTCGCGGATGCGCTGGTGCGACGGCTGGACTGCGGCTTCGCCCTCGCCAACCCCGCCTTCCCGACCAATGGCCGCACCGTCTTCCAGGGGCACCTCTTCGTCGGCAGCACGCTGCTGTCGGAGAGCGGGATGGAGAACCACCCGCTGACGCCGATGCGGGACCCGAACCTCGTTCGCGTGCTCGGGCGGCAGACGGATGGCACGGTGGGCCTCGTCCCCTTCGCCGTGGTCGAGCAGGGCGCCGCGGCCATCCGCAAGGCAATGACCGGGCTGAAGGAGAGCGGCCGGCGCTATGCCATCGTGGATGCGGTGACGGATGCCCACCTGCTGGCGATCGGCGAGGCGGCGGCGGACCACGCGCTGATCACCGGCGGCAGCGGCGTCGCGATGGGGCTGCCGGCGAATTTCCGCTCGAAGGGCCTGCTGCCGGAGCGCGGCGAGGCCGCGGCCGCCCTGCCGCCCATGCGGGGCCATGCCGCCGTCGTGGCCGGCTCCTGCTCCCGCGCCACGCTCGGGCAGATCGGCTATGCGCGGGACCATGCGCATACGCTCGAGCTCGACGTGCTGGCGACGCCCGATGCCGCGGCGCTGGCGGCACAGGCGCTCGACTGGGCGCAGGACAAGCTCGGCGACCATCCGGTGGTGATCGCGGCCAGCGCCCCGCCCGAGAAGGTGGCGGCGCTGCAGGCGCGGCTGGGGCGCGAGGCCGCCGGCGCGCTGGTGGAGCAGGCGCTCTCCACGGTCGCCCATGGCCTGGTCGCGCGCGGCGTGAAGCGGCTGGTGGTGGCGGGCGGCGAGACCTCCGGCGCGGTGGTGTCACGCCTCGGCGTCTCCTCCCTTCGCATCGGGCCGGAGATCGACCCGGGCGTTCCCTGGACCTATGCCGAGCCGGCGGGCCTGCACCTGGCGCTCAAGTCGGGCAATTTCGGCGCGCGGGACTTCTTCCTGAAGGCGTTCGGCGTGTGAAGCGGGGGGAGAGAGGACTGCCGCTCTCCCCCCGCCCCCACTCTCACCGCTTTCTCTGAGTCGGGTGCCGCCACGCGGCGAGCGGAAGACCCACAGAAAACGGTGAGAGGGGCCGGGGGAGAGAGGTGTCCTCTCTCCCCCGATCTGTGGAGGCAACGATGAACGAGAGCGAACTCCGCGAGCGCCTGGCCGAGCATGGCCGCCTGCTCTTCGGCCGCGGCTATTCCGTCGGCAGCGCCGGCAATATCAGCGTGCGCCTGCCGGACGGCTACCTGATGACGCCGACCAATTCCTGCCTCGGCCGGCTGGACCCGGCGCGGATCAGCAAGCTCGACCTGCAATGGCGCCACGTCTCCGGCGACAAGCCCTCCAAGGAGGTCTTCATGCATCGCGCGGTGCTGGAGACGCGGCAGGAAGCGGGCGCGGTGGTGCACCTGCACTCCACCCACGCCACCGCCATCGCCTGCCTCGCCTCGCCGGGCGAGCCGGCGCCGATCCCGCCGCTGACGCCCTATTTCGTCATGCGCGTCGGGCGGGTGTTGCCGGTGGTGCGCTACTACCGCCCGGGCGATGCGGCGATGGAGCCGGCGATCGCCGCCGCGGCCAGGGAGGCACGGGCGATGCTGCTCGCCAATCACGGCCCGGTGGTGAGCGGCAGGACGCTGGACGATGCGGTCTATGCGGCAGAGGAGCTGGAGGAGGCGGCGAAGCTGGCGCTGCTGCTGCAGGGCCGTGATGCCCGGACCCTGACGCCGGCCGAGGTGGAGGACCTGCTCTCCACCTTCGGGTAGGGGTCCGTCTTCGGCATGGGGACGAAGGGGCGTTCCATGATGCTCGCCCGGCCACGGGGCGGCTTCGCGGGAAGGCGGCGCGGCGGCAAGTTGTGCCCCGGTCGGGGGATCGCGCCGCGCATGGTCCCGGGCCCTTTGCAGCGCCTCCGCGGCAGGCGGCCGGCATCTCGGTCCTCGGCCGGGGTATCCGCCGGGTCGGCCTCCTCCTGGCAGGACACGGGTGCCGCCCCTCGCCGCCCTTGACCCGGCGCACCCGCTGCCACCCATGCTGCCGAGGAGAGAGGAGCGTCCATGAGCACCACCCCCAAGGGCCGCGAGGCACCGGCCGCCCATGCCATCGACCCGCTGATCGCGCGGCGCTGGAGCCCGCGCAGCTTTACCGGCGCGCCCCTGCCCGCCGGCGCACTCGAGAGCCTGCTGGAAGCGGCGCGCTGGGCGGCGAGCAGCAACAACCTGCAGCCCTGGCATCTGATCGTCGCCCGCCGCGACAGGGAGCCGGAGGCCTTCGGGAAGCTCGTCGGCGTCCTCTCACCCAACAACCAGGGCTGGGCGAGGAACGCGGCGGTGCTGATGCTCTCGGTCGCGCGCGCCACCAACCCGAGGAACGGCAACCCGCTGCGCCATGCCTGGCACGATACCGGCGCGGCCATGGCGCAGCTTGCGCTGCAGGCCGCCTCGATGGGCTTGCAGGCGCATCAGATGGCCGGCTTCGACGCCGCCGCGGCGCGCCTGGCCTTCAGCATTCCCGAAGGCTTCGACCCCGTCGCGGCGATCGCGGTCGGCGAGGTCGGCCCGCCCGAGGCGCTGCCAGAGGCGCTGGCGACGCGCGAGACGGCGCCGCGGGAACGCCGCCCCATCGAGGAATTCGCCTATCTCGGCGGCTGGAAGGGCTGAGCCATGGACCAGGAAGTGCCGGGCCGCATCGCCATCCGCGGACTGGCGGAGGATGGGGCGGCGCGGTGCCGGCGAGCGGCAGGGCCTCGCATGAGCTGGCTTGCCTGCGCGTCATGATGGCCCGCTGACGCCGGGCGCCGGCGGCCGGGCTCATCGAAGCCGGCCAGCCGGGCGGGGCGAAGGGCGTCTCCATCCCGCATGTCCCTCGCGGCAAGGCGGATGCGCGCGCGACCGAGGAGATCAGGAGGGGATCAGCCAGCGCGCGGGAATGCGTGCCGCACCGGCGAGGTGGTTCTGCGCGGGGAGAGGCCGCACGGATCCCGTCCCCGATCGCGACGAGGGCGCCGCCCCTTGCGGGACGACGCCCTCACGCCGGGATCAGCGGCGTGGTCAGGTGTTCGGCGTCTCGGTGCCGGTCTCGGCCGGCGCGGATGCCGGTGCGGCGGCAGCGGCAGCGGCCGCCTTCTTGGCGGCGCGGGTCGCAGCAGCCTTCTTCGCAGCCTCGGAGCGCGAGGAGGTCGCGGTCTTGGCGGCGGCGGCGCGCTTCGGCGCGGCCTTCGGCGTGGCGGCCTTGCGCGTGCCGGTCGCGCGCGCGGCGGGCTTGCGCGCGGTGGTCGCCTTCTTCGCCGCCGGCTTGCGGGTGGTCGCGGCCTTGCGGGTGGTCGCGGCCTTGCGGGCGGCGGGCTTCCTGGCGACGGCCTTCTTCGCGGTGGTCGCCTTGCGCGCCGCCGGCTTGCGGGCCGTCGTCGCCTTCTTCGCCGCCGGCTTGCGGGCCGTCGTCGCCTTCTTCGCCGCCGGCTTGCGCGCGGTGGTCGCCTTCTTGGCGGCCGGCTTGCGGGCCGTCGTCGCCTTCTTCGCCGCCGGCTTCTTTGCGGCGGTGGCCTTCTTCGCCGCCGGCTTGCGCGCCGCGGGCTTCTTCGCGGCGACGCGGCCGCGGGCGGTGGCGGGCTTCTTCGCCGTGCGGCGGGTGGTCGACATGGCCATCGCCTGGGCGGTGCCGGCGGGCGTCTCGGGGGTATCGGTCACGGTCAGGATCTCCTTGCGCGTTCCGTGGTGGGCAGGGCCGTCGCGTTGCGGCGGACGGCCCGGGTGGAAGCAGGATCGGTCGTGCGATGGCGGCGGCGCGCGGATCCCGTAGCGCGTGGCGCCGTCGTGGTCGCTGTCCAGGCGATGCGGACAGAAAGCGGCAACGGGCGATCGGCGGCGGCGAGCCGCATCGCATTCCCTTCGGCCGCGTCTCCCTCGGCGGGCATTGCAGTCTTGCCCGACGCTGGCGCGGGATGTCCGGCGCGGCGCGCCATCATCCCGACCTGCCTGCGGTCCATGGACCGTCCTTCCCTGCTGCGGCACTCTGTCGCTGCGCTCGCGCCCATTCGAATCGCGCGAATCGCGTGCACCATCGTGCGCAGCCGCACGCTATCTGCACACGCAACCAGCGTGTCAACAGAAACCGCAACAAGCGTCGTGAATTTCCGCGTGCACTGTGTGGCATCGCGCGCCGCATGCCGCGCGTCGCGCGTGCCGCAGACAGGAACGGCCGCCGGAGTCACCGGCGGCCGTCCCATCAACCCCACCTGCGCGCCGCGGCGCGCGGGTCTTTCCCGGCGAAGCGTCAGCGCGCCGAGAGCGGCACCACCGGCCGCTGCTCGGGCCCGGTGTACCAGGAGAGCGGGCGGATCAGCCGGTTGTCTGCGCCTTGCTCGAAGACATGCGCCGCCCAGCCGGTGATGCGGGAGGCGACGAAGATCGGGGTGAAGAGCGGGATGTCGAAGCCCATCAGGTAGTAGGCGGGGCCGGCCGGGAAATCGAGGTTGGGGTGGATGTTCTTCTTGGTCAGCATCTCGTCCGCCAGGATGCGGGAGATCTCCATCCAGGTGCGGTCGCCCACCACCTCCGCCATCTTCTCGGCGTATTTCCGCATGGTCGGCACGCGGCTGTCGCCGCTCTTGTAGACGCGGTGGCCGAAGCCCATGACCAGGGCCTTGTGGTCGAAGCGGCTCTGCAGCCACTCCCGCGCCACCTTCGGGTCGCCGATCTCCTTCAGCATGTGCATCACGGCCTCGTTCGCGCCGCCGTGAAGCGGCCCCTTCAGCGAGGCGATCGCCGCCGTGATGGCGCCGTGCAGGTCGGCATTGGTCGAGGTGACCAGCCGCGCCGTGTAGGTGGAGGCGTTGAAGGTGTGCTCGGCATAGAGGATCAGGGAGACGTCGAAAGCCTTCAGCACCTCCGGCTGCGGCACCTTGCCGAACACCAGGTTGAAGAAATTCTCGGCAAAGCTGTGGGAAGGGTTCGGCTCGACCGGCTCGAGCCCCTTCGAGGCCCGGTGCGCCGCGGCGATGGCGGTCGGGATCTTGGCCAGCAGGCGCCTGGCCTTACGGCGCTGGGCGGCGTCCGAGATGTCGGCGGTCTCGGGATCCTCGAGGCCCATGAAGGACACCGCGGTGCGGATGGTGTCCATTGGGTGGGCGTCCTTCGGAAACTCCCGGATCACCCGATGGAGGGCCGGGGAGATGGCGCGCTCGGCCGCCACTTCCTCGTTGAACGCCTTCAGCTGGGCGGCGTTCGGCAACTCGCCGTGCCAGAGGAGGTAGGCCACCTCCTCGAAGGTGCAGGTCTCGCAGAGGTCCTGCACGGCATAGCCGCCATAGGTCAGGCTGTTGGTCTCGGGCATCACCTTCGAGATGCTGGAGACATCGGCATAGACGCCGACCAGGCCCTTCTTGATCTCCGGCATCTGGGTCGCTTCGCTCATGGGTGCGCTCCTCGATCATGTTCGGCGTTGCGGGGGCCGGGCGTGCCATGGTCCGCTCCCCCCTCGTCACTGGCCGATGCCCTCCGGCATGCGGCGGTGCGGACCCGCTGCCCGCCCCTGGGGCGGCCGGGTCCGGGATTCCGCGTCAACGCGCGGCAGGCGGGGCCGGCGCGCGGCCCCGCCCGATGCGGGTCAGAAGATGCCCGGCTTGCCCTCGAGCAGCGTGCCGTTGGGCAGCGCCACGTTCAGCAGGTGCAGCTCACCCGCCTGCAGCTTCGCCAGGTCCTGCACCACCTCCAGGAAGCGGTTGGCCTCGCGGGTCGAGATGATGCCCTCGGTCAGCGTCCGGAACTTCTGGATGTACTGCTCCCGCCCGAAGGGCCGGGCGCCGTTCGGATGGGCGTTGGCGACGCCCAGCTCGTCCACCAGCTTCGAGCCGTCCTTGAAGAAGATCTCCACCCGGCCGCCGAAGGAGAGCTCGTCCGGGTCGCGCGAGTGGTACTTGCGGGTCCACTCCTTGTCCTCGGTGGTCTCGATCTTGTGCCAGAGGCGGACGGTGTCGGGCCGGGCCGCCCGCTTCGGGGCGTAGCTGTCCACATGGTGCCAGCGGCCGTCCTGCAGGGCGACGGCGAAAATGTACATGATGGAGTGGTCGAGGGTCTCGCGGCTGGCCTTCGGGTCCATCTTCTGCGGGTCGTTCGCCCCGGTCCCGATCACGTAATGCGTGTGGTGGGAGGTGTGGATGACGATCCGCTCGATATCCTCGAAGTCCTTGATTTGCTCCCGCATCCGGAAGGCTAGGTCGATCAGGGCCTGGGACTGGTACTCGGCCGAGTGTTCCTTCGTATAGGTGTCCATGATGGCGCGCTTCGGCTCGCCCGGGGCCGGCAGCGGTACCTCGTAGTAGACCGGCTCGTAGGCGGCGGCGCGGCCGTCCTTGTCCGCGACGGTGCGGCCGGAGAGGACCCAGCCGATCACGCTGTCCTCGCCTTCATAGATTGGGCTCGGCGCGCCCTCCCCGCGCATGGCGCGGTCGGCGGCCTCGACCGCCAGCTTGCCGGCATGCGCCGGGGCGAAGGCCTTCCAGGAGCTGATCTCGCCCTTGCGGCTCTGGCGGAAGGAGATGGAGACGTGCAGCGCCTGCTGGACCGCCTGGTAGATCACCTCCTGCTTCAGGCCCAGCAGCGTGCCGATGCCGGCGGCGGCCGAGGGGCAGAGATGGGCGATGTGGTCCACCTTGTGCTCGTGCAGGCAGATGGCGCGGACCAGGTCCACCTGGATCTCGTAGCCCGTCGCCAGGCCGCGGATCAGGTCCCTGCCCGACTTCTCCATGGCCTGGGCGACCGCCAGGACCGGCGGGATGTTGTCGCCGGGGTGGGAGTAGTCGGCGGCCAGGAAGGTGTCGTGCATGTCGAGCTCGCGCACCGCGGTGCCGTTCGCCCAGGCCGCCCATTCCGGCGAGAAGCCCTTGGCGTTCGGCATGCCGAAGATGGTCGCGCCGCCCTTGCGCGGATGGCCGAGCGCCATGGCGCGGGCCGAAACCACCGGCTTGCGGTTGATGGCGGCGATGGCGACGGACGCGTTGTCGATGATCCGGTTGATGATCATCTCCTGCACGTCCTTCTGGACGGCGACCTTGTCCGCGGCCACGCCGGCGATCTTCCAGGCCAGCTGGTCCTCGCGCTTCAGCAGCGCCTTGGACGGGTGGAGTTTCACGGGATGCATCTGCATGGCGGGCCTGGTTCCCCCTTGATGGGCCGATGATTCGGGCAAACGCGCGCTTTGTCCCGCCGCGCGTCGCTTGCGTCCATTCCGATTGACGCGGCGGGACGATAGGTTTTCCGTATCGCGAAGCATGGCGCAAGCCGCCCCCGGGCAGGAGCGCCACCGAGGACGATTCATGGATTTCCGCATCCTTCGCCGCATGGCGCATTTCCTGGCGGTTGCGGAGGAAGGACATTTCGGCCGGGCCGCCGCCCGGCTCGGCCTCAGCCAGCCGCCGCTCTCGGCCCAGATCCAGGCGCTGGAGGCCGAGCTGGGCGTCCGGTTGCTGGAGCGGACGCGCAAGGGCGCGCGCCCGACGCGGGAGGGCGAGGCGCTGCTGCCCGTCATCCGCCGCCTGACCGAGGACGCCAAGCAGGTGGAGCAGCTGGCGCGGGAGCTGCGGGCGGGGCGGCAATTGCCCATGGCGCTGGCCTGCGTCACCTCCGCCCTGTTCGACTTCCTGCCGCCGCTGGTCCGCGCCATCCGCGACGCGCAGCCGGATACGGCGATGGCGGTGCAGGAGATGGACACGGCGGATGCGGTGGAGGCGCTCCGCCGCGGCGAGGTCGATTTCGCCCTCGCCCGCATCGACCGTGACCGGCCGCCGCTGCGTGTCCTGCCGCTCGGCGCCGATGCGCTGGTGGCGGCGCTGCCGGAGGGCCATGCGCTGCTCGGCAGGCCCGGGCCGCTGCCGCTTGCGGCGCTGGCGCGGGAGCCGCTGATGCTGCTGCCGCGCTCCATCAGCCCGGCCTATTTCGACCGCCAGGTCAGCGCCTGCCGGGAGGCGGGGTTCGAGCCGGTGGCGGTGCGCGAGGTGAGCTCGGCCATGGCGCAGCTCGCCTTCGTCGCGGCCGGGCTCGGCGTGGCGCTGGTCAGTTCCGGCATGGCGGTGCTGCGGCCGCCCGGCGTCGCCTTCCGGGAGCTGGCGGGGCCGGTCGCCTCGGTCGGCGTCGCGCTGGTCTGGAATGCGGAGCGGGAGACGGAGGCGGCGCGGCTGGCGGTGCAGGTGGCGAAGCGGGTCTTCCCGCAGGGCGCGGACGACGCGGCGCCGGCCGGCTAGGCGCAAGGGGCAGGAGCCCGCCGCGGCGCCCTGCGCATCCGGCACGCAATCCGCCAGGCGCCGCGCCCGCCGATGCGGCAGAAGCGGCGGGCGCGGCGCCGGCAGGCGGCCGGGCCGCATTGGATCGGCCGGCAACCGGGCGTAGGGTCGGACCTTCTTTTTTCGAGCCGGAGAGCGAGATGCCGCCAGCCCCCTTCGATCGCGTGATCCTCGGCGATGTCGTGCTGCCGGATGCCGTGCTGGCGGATGGCTATGTCGCGGTGCGCGGCGAAGCGATCGCCGCCATCGGCCAGGGCGCGCCGCCGCCGGCCGCCGAGCTCCTGGACCACAGCGGCATGCTGATCCTGCCCGGCCTGGTGGACGGCCATATGCACACCTCCAGCAGCACCGGCTGGCCGGGGATCGAGGGCGCCTCCATGTCGGCGGCCGCCGGCGGCGTCACCACCTGCGTGGACATGCCCTATGACGTGCCGCGGCCCGTCACCGATGCCGCGATCTTCCGGGAAAAGGTCGGGTGGGTGAACCGCACCAGCCATGTGGACATGGCGCTTTATGGCACCATCACCAAGGCGGGGGGCGTGGAGGCGATCGCCGGCCTGGCGGAGGCGGGCGCCTGCTCCTTCAAGCTCTCTACATATGAGTACGACGCGGTGCGCTTTCCCCGCATCGACCACCCGACCATGCTGGCCGCCTTCCGCGAGATCGCGAAGACCGGCCTGATGTGCGCCATCCACAACGAGGACCAGGAGCTGGTCGAGCGGCTGACGGCGGAGGCGAAGGCGGCCGGGCGGTGCGACCCGATCATGCATGCCCGCACCCGCCCGGCCCTGGCGGAGAGCATGGCCGACCTCGAGATCTTCGAGATGGCGCTGGAGACGGGCTGCCACGTCCACATCGCCCATTCCTCCATCGCCCGCGGCTTCGAACTGGCCGAGGTCTTCCGCCGGAGCGGCGCCAAGACCTCGGGCGAGGCCTGCATCCAGTATCTCTGCATGACCGAGGAGGACCTGGTCCGGCTGGAGGGCTTCGGGAAGTGCAACCCGCCCTTCCGGACGGCGGAGGAGGTGGAGCGGATGTGGGCGGCGCTGGTCGCCGGGAAGGTCGCCTATGTCTCGACCGACCACGCGCCCTGGCCGCGGGAGCGGAAGCTCTACAAGGGGGACATCTTCGCCCCCGGCGCCGGCCTGACGGGCCTGCAGAGCTTCGCGCCACTGATGTACAGCCTGCTGGCCGAGCGTGGCCTGCCGCCGACCCTGATGGCGCTGTACTGCGCCGAGCGGCCGGCGCGCTTCCATGGCCTGTTCCCGAAGAAAGGCGCCATCCGCATCGGCGGCGACGCCGACTTGTGCGTGCTGGAGCGGGGCGAGTTCACCTTCGACGCGCGGGACATCCGCGACCGGGAGGATGCGCGCTGGTCCCCCTATGACGGCCGGGCGATGCAGGCGCGGGTGGCGGCGACCTATCTGCGCGGCGCCTGCATATGGGACGGGGCGGAGGTGCGGGCGAAGCCGGGCACGGGGCGCTTCGTGCCGCGGCAGCATGGGGAGACCAGGCTGGGCGAGGGCTGAGCGACGGGCGGCGGTGCGGCAGGCCATCCGACGCGGTGGCTTGGCGGCGCCGCCCGGCCGGTGCATTCCAGGCAGGACGATCCTGACGGCCGGAGCCCGCCCATGTCCCGCATCCTCCGCATCGCCGGCGCCCAGATGGGCCCCAACCAGCGCGCCGAGAGCCGCGCCGCCATCCTCGCCCGCATGATCAGCCTGCTGGAGCAGGCGGCGGCGCAGGGCGCGAAGCTGGTGGTCTTCCCCGAACTCGCCTTCACCACCTTCTTCCCGCGCTGGCCGATGGACCGGGACAGCCCGGAGCTGCTGGCCTGCTTCGAGACGGCGATGCCGAACCCGCAGGTGCAGCCGCTCTTCGACCGGGCGAAGGCGCTCGGGGTCGGCTTCTATGTCGGCTATGCCGAGCTGACGCCGGACGGCCAGCGCTTCAACAGCGCCGTCACGGTCGGGCCGGATGGCACCATCCTCTTCAAGTACCGCAAGATCCACCTGCCCGGCTCGGACCGGGTGAAGGAGGGCCAGCGCTACCAGCAGTTGGAGAAGATGTATTTCCAATACGGCGACATGGGCTTCCCCGCGGCGCGCGGCCCGGCCGAATGGGGCGCGCCGGTGCTCGGCATGCTGATCTGCAACGACCGCCGCTGGCCGGAAGGCTGGCGCGTGCTCGGCCTGCAGGGGGCGGAGCTGGTCATGGTGGGATACAACTCCGCGGCCTATGACCCGAATGGCGGCGAGGGCGAGAGCGCCGAGCTCCGCACCTTCCACTCCACCCTGGCGGCGCAGGCCAACGCCTATATGAATGCGACCTGGGCGGTGACAGTGGCGAAGGCGGGCGTCGAGGACGGCGCCGGGCTGATCGGTGGCTCCTGCATCGTCGATCCGAACGGGATCGTGGTGGCGCAGGCGAAAACGCTGGGCGACGAGGTGATCCTCGCCGATGTGGACTTCGACGCCTGCCGCCAGGGCAAGGAGAAGATGTTCAACTTCGCGGCGCACCGGCGCCCGCAATGGTACGGGCCGATCACCGGCCAGGTCGGCGCGACGCCGCCCGCCTGACCGGCTTCATCCCGGCAGGCAGCCTGTCTCGACGTCTTCCCGCTGCCGCAGGGACAGGGGTGGTTGCGGCCGGTATCGCAGCAGGGCTCGGCGCGGGCTCCGGCCGCGCCTCCCAGAGCCCCGCCCGGGTGGGAGGGGGTTCGGGGCAGGCGCGGGCCCTGGCATCCGCGACCGCTCCTGCCGGATCCGGTGCCAGCCATCGCATAGGCCGGTCATCGAACCTCGCCGGCGCATCCCCGATCGGCACGAAGCCCTGCCGGGCCGGCAGGGCCATCCCGTCCCAGGCCGGTGGCCCTGGCAGGACACAAGGCCCTTCGCCGCCGGAGCCGCGCCGATACCGGGCGGTCCGGGCGCCTTCGAGCGGGGCACTTTCCCCATCGATAGGGAGCACGCCCTCCCGGACCTGCCGGTCCTCCGCGGGATTCCGCCAGGGCGCGCCGCATGGCTTGGCCGAGGGTGCCCTGCCCTACTCCACCCGGATATCGGCCTTGCGGATCACCGGCTCCCAGCGCCGGCTGTCCTCCTCGATGATGTGGGCGAGGGTGGCGCCCTCGGCGAAGCTCGCCTCGATCCCCCGCGCGGCAAGGGCGGCGCGGCCCTCCGGCGTGTCCACCGCCTGGCGCGCCGCGGCCTCCAGCTTCCGGCGGATCGGCTCCGGCAGGCCGGCCGGCGCCAGCACCGCGCCCCAATTGTCCACGGCATAGCCAGGCAGCCCGGCGGCCTCGGCGACGGTCGGCACGCCGGGCATCAGCGGGCTGGCCTGTCCGGCCAGGCTGCCCAGCGCCCGCAGGCGGCCGGCCTTGATCAGCTCATCCACCGCCGAGAGCGGGGCGGAGACCAGCTCCACCTCCCCGCTCACCGCCGCCGTCACGGCCGGGCCGGTGCCGCGGTAGTGCACATGCGTCAGCCGGCCGCCCGACATCGCGTCCATCAGCTCGGCGCTCACATGGGTGATGGTGCCGAGGCCGGGGGTGCCGTGGTTCAGCAGGCCGGGCTGGCGGCGGGTGATCTCCACCACCTCCCTGAGGTCCTTCGCCTGCAGCTTCGGGCCGCCGGCGATCAGCGTCGGGGCGAGGGCCACCTTCGCCACCGGCATCAGGTCCCGCCGCAGGTCGAAGGGCAGCGTCCGGTAGACGAATTGGTTGACGACGACGGTGTTGAAGACGGTGACGAGGGTATAGCCGTCCGGCGCCGCCTTCGCGACCGCATCCGTGCCGATATTGCCGCCGGCGCCCGAGCGGTTCTCGGGCACCACGGGCTGGCCCAGCGCCTCGCCCATCCGCTGCGCCAGCAGGCGGCCGAGGATGTCGCTGCCGCCCCCCGGCGGGAAGGGGATGACCATCTTGAGCGGACGGTTGGGGAAATCCCCGCCTGGCGTCCCTTGGGCGATGGCGGGGGCGGCGAGCGCGCTGCCGGCGAGCGTCAGCGTGGCGCGGCGGGTGATGGGCATCGGGGGTCCTCCTCGGCGGCGCGGTTTGCCCGATGCGCGCGCGGCTGTCACGCCGGTGGCCCGGTTCCGGGTCCGGTCGTCCTCATGGCCGGGCGATCATTCCATCCGGCGGCGGGGGCGAGGCCCTCCCCGCGCCCCGGCCCCGCGACTAGCATCCACGCCACCACAGCCTGGGACTCGCCCGCATGCCACGCCGCCTCACCCTCGCCGCCGCCCAGCTCGGCCCCATCCAGCGCGCCGAGGGGCGCGAGGTCGCTGTCGGGCGCATGGTCCGGCTGATGGAGATCGCGCATCGCCGCGGCGCGGAGGTGGTGGTCTTCCCCGAACTGGCGCTGACCACCTTCTTCCCCCGCTGGTACGAGGAGGATCTCGCGGCGGCGGACCAGTGGTTCGAGACGGCGATGCCCTCCAACGCCACCGCCCCGCTCTTCGAGGCGGCGCGCAGATACGGGATAGGCTTCCACCTGGGCTATGCCGAGAAGACGCCGGAGGGCCGGCGCTTCAACACCGCCATCTATGTGCATCCCTCGGGCGAGGTGGTGCTGAAGTACCGCAAGGTCCACCTGCCCGGGCATGCCGAGTATGCGCCCACGCGCCACGTGCAGCACCTGGAGAAGCGCTATTTCGAGGTGGGCGATCTGGGCTTCCCCGTGGTTCGCGCGCCGGTCGGGGAGACGCAGGCCAATATCGGCATGATGATCTGCAACGACCGCCGCTGGCCGGAAGCTTGGCGGGTGCTCGGCCTGCAGCAGGTCGAGCTGGTCATGCTCGGTTACAACACACCGAGCCTCAACATGGAGAACCGGGGCTTCGAGGCGCATCACCTGCGCGTCTTCCACAGCCATCTCTCGATCCAGGCCGGCTGCTACCAGAATGCCTGCTTCGCCGCCGGGGTCGCCAAGGCGGGGGTGGAGGACGGGCATGAGCTGTTCGGCCATTCCATCATCGTCAACCCGCAGGGCGAGATCATGGCCCAGGCGACGAGTTGGGATGACGAGCTAATCATCGCGGATTGCGACCTTTCCATGTGCGAGTTGGGCCGCGGCACGATCTTCAACTTCGCCGCCCATCGCCGGCCGGAGGCCTATGGGCGCATCACCGGCCAGGTCGGCAGCGTCGCGCCGCCGGTCTGGTCGCCCGCCCACGGCTGATAATTCCTGCGGCCTCGGTCGCCGGCGCCGCTTCCGGCGGCTTGGCTGCGCGCCATGGGGCACGGCGCCCATCCGGACGCTCAGCCGCCTGTGGCGGCTGCAGGTCAGCCGTTATGCGGCCTGATATGAGCATGGGCCCGCGGCTGCGGGCTGCATGCCCCGGACCCTGCGCACGGCTCCCGAGGCCGCCGCGCCACGGAAAGTTGATACGGTTTCATCATGGGTGGCCGCCCCGCCGGGCTGCCCTGGCGCAGCACCCCCGGCACTTCCACCACCCCACTTGTCGCAACCCTGGGTTTAATCGTTAATAATTCATCAGCCATTGGTTGTGAGAACCGACCATGGCTCGCGATGCCGCGAGTCCTCCCGGCGGAGGATGGTACAGATGGGTGATTTCGCGTCGGTTATCGGATCCGGCCCCATTCTCGGGTTGGACGACATCCCGGGCAACCTGGATGCCTACTACAAGATCGTCTCGGCCAACATCGATCTCGATCTCTCGGGGCATACCGGCTCGAACATCATCGATGCGCGCGACAACGTCTTCGATGTCGCGGTCACCGCCGGGTCCGGCAATGACGCCATGTGGGGCGGCTCCGGCGACGATACCTTCGCGGGCGGCAAGGGCGCCGATACGCTGCTCGGCAATGCCGGGGACGACGTGCTGTCGGGCGGCGACGGCTCCGACCTGATCAATGGCGGCCGGGGTGACGACACGATCGACGGCGATGCCGGCGATGACACCCTGTTCGGCGAGGCCGGCAGCGACCTGATGAACGGCGGCAAGGGCGACGACGCGCTGGATGGCGGCCGCGGCGACGACCTGCTGCTGGGCGACAAGGGCGACGACCGCATCTTCGGCGATTACGGCGACGACACGCTGCAGGGCGGCGACGGCAGCGACCTGCTCCATGGCGGGTTCGGCGATGATGCGCTGTTCGGCGACAAGGGCGATGACACGCTGATCGGCGGATTCGGAGACGACACCCTGGCCGGCGGCAAGGGCAGCGATACCTTCGTCTTCGAGAGCGGATTCGGCGACGACGTGATCGACGACTTCAGCGGCAAGGACCAGATCTGGCTGTCGGCGAACATCAACAACTCGGGCATCAGCAATGCCCGCGACGTGGCGCAGTTCGTCTCCGGCGATGCCAGCTACACCACGATCCGGATCGGCGAGGACAGCATCCGGCTGGAGGGCGTCGGCAAGGACGATTTCCTGCAGCACCTGACGAGCTGGGTGAAGGTCATCTGACCCGGACCTGCAGCGGATTGCGTTCGGAACCGAACGCCAATCCGCCGCAGGTCATTGCCCTCGGCGCGGGGTCATACCGCCCCGCCAGAATGCCGGCGCATGGCTGCGGCCCCGGGCGCCGGTGCCGCCTGCGGCGGCCTGGCTGCGCGGCACGAGCCGCGGGCCGCATTCCGGGCCCCCAACGCGGCCTCAGTCGCCGATGGCGGCTGCAAGCCCGGATCCACCCCGGTCGGGATCACGCCTTTTCTGTGATCTGCTCCGGCCACCAGCCTGAAGGGTGCCGGCAACCGCAGGGGGACCGGCGCGCTGCCATGCTTGTGGCACCGGCCCCCGCCGGCGCCGGGGACCCTGCCATGCGCCGACTGCCGCTGTTGTTCGCCCTGCTCTCGCCCGCCCTCCTCGCGCCCGGGCTGCTCCGCGCCGAGACCCCGGCCGAACGTGCCTCCCGCCAGTTGCAGCAGGGCCTCAGCCAGGACCGTGCGGCCGAGGCCGGGCAGCCGGAAGGCCCGCCGCCCGCGGCGACGCCGCCAAGGGTGCGCGCGATGGAGGCCGATCGCCGCTCGCTGCAGCCCGATATCGGCCGACCGGAGCAGACCGGCCTGCCCCCCACGGCCGGCGAGCGCGGGACCCTCGGCGGCCGCAACCCGCAGCGCTGACGCGGGCGGCTGCCTATCGCATCGCCGGCGCGCCGGCCCCGGCATGGCCGGACGCCGCGGACAGCGCCGCAAGCACCGCCATGGCGCCGGCCGCGCGGCAGGGCTCGATCACCGGCAGGCCGGCGGCATCCTCCGCCGCGGCGACATGGCGGGCCATGCCGGTGCAGCCCAGCACGATCGCCTCCGCCCCGCCCGCCGCCAGGGCCCGTGCCGCCGCGGCGATGCGCGCGCGCGGCGCGACCGGGTCGGTCAGCACCTCCATCGGCAGGTTCAGCGGCTCCCACCCCGCCAGCCGCGCCTCCAGCCCCATGACCTGCAGGGCGCGGCGCTGGCGGGCCCGGCTCGCCTCGACGAAGCCGATGACGCCGAAGCGCTCGGCGCGCGTCAGCGCGGCGGCGACGGCGCAGCGGAACATGCCGAGCACCGGCCGGGCGGTCGCGGCCCGCACCGCCTCCAGCCCCGGATCGGAGACGCAGGCGATGACATAGACGGCGGCTTGCTCCCGCTCCACCAAGCGGCACAGCGGCAGGGCGACGGAATGCCAGTCCTCCCAGCTCGCGATCGCCGGCGGCCCGTCCGGCAGGTGCGTGACCTCCAGCGCGAGGCCGGGCGGCAGCGGCAGCGGCGCCAGCGCCGCCCCGATGCCCTCGGTGCAGGAGTGGGAGGCGTTGGGGTTGATGACCAGGATGCGCTCTGACATGCGCGGCAGGGTCGCCCTGCCCTGCCACGGCATGCAAGCCCCACCCGCCCGCGGCGGGTGGGGAACGCAGGGCGGTGCCGCGGCGCTTGATCCCGGGTGGGTGGCAGGCCGATATTGCGTCGCACAACGCGCCCCGGGCCCGGCCGGGCCCGAGGGCGGCGTGGCCAGGCGCACGGCCGGAGCGCCGCCGCGAGGCCACCAATGAAAGGACGGGCCGCGGCCCCGGCCGCCGCCCAGGAGAACCGCCATGCGCTGGACCCCCGAGAGCGCCGCCACCATCGCCCCGAACGGCGCGACCGCCGCCGGTCCGGGCCTCGCCGCCCCGCCCCTCTGGGTCGCGCTGCGGCGCGGCGTCGCCAATCGCTGCCCCTTCTGCGGGGAGGGCAAGGTGTTCGCCGGCTTCCTCAAGGTGGTGCCGGAATGCAGCCATTGTCATACGCCGCTCGGCCTGCTGCGGGCGGATGATGCGCCGCCCTACTTCACCATCTTCCTGGTCGGCCACCTGCTGGTGCCGCCGGTCTTCTGGGTGGAGAAGGCCTGGCAGCCGCCGATGTGGCTGCACATGGTCATCTGGTTGCCGCTCTTCGCGATCGCCTGCACACTGTTGCTCCGGCCGATCAAAGGTGGGGTGGTGGGGTGGATGAGCACGCTCGGATTCGTCGCGGCGGAGCAGGAAGCGGCGCAGGCCCAGGCGCTCCGGCAGGCTGGCGGCCCGATCCGGGGTCCGCATGGCTGAGCCCGCCCACCAGGCGGCAGCGGCGCCGGCCGATCCGGCGCTGCGGCGGCTGGAGAGTATCGTCCTGCCCGACGCCACCCCCCTGCCCTCCGCCTATGCGGAGGCGGACCGGCGCCAGGCGGTGGCCGATCTGCTGACCGAGAACCGCTTCGACCCGGTGGGCGTCCCCGGCGGCCCCTTCGCGCTCAACCTCTGCGTGCGGGATGGCCGGCTGGTCTTCGACATCCGCGACGCGGCGGACGCGCCGGTGCGGGCGGTGGCACTGGCCCTCGGCCCCTTCCGGCGGCTGATCAAGGACTACCACATGATCGTGGAGAGCCATGAGCTGGCCGTGGCGGAAGGCGGGCACGAGGCGCGGATCCAGGCGATCGACATGGGCCGGCGCGGCCTGCACAACGAGGGCGCGGAGCTGCTGACGCAGCGCCTGGAGGGGCGGATCGGGCTGGATTTCGAGACGGCGCGGCGGCTGTTCACCTTGGTCTGCGCACTGCACCAGCGGATCTGACGCCCGGCATCCTCCCGCCGGCGCGGCCGGCGGGGGCCGGTATCCGAAACCGCTTGCTGCATCGGCCTGGCGCCCGGGGGTTCCGCGGGCGGGCTGCGCCTTGCGGAACGGCGCGGGGCTGCCGCCGGCCGCCCTTCCCGCCTCCCGCCACGGTGCCGGCCGGGCCCGGTCCGCCCGGGCCGATTGCCCATCCGCCCCGGCCATCCCATCCTGCGGCCCAGACGAGCCCCGTGGAGACCCCGCATGCCAGGCGTGCCCGACATCACCCCTGCCGAGACCTGGGAGGCGCTGCGGCGCGACCCCGATGCCGTGCTGATCGATGTCCGCACGGATGCCGAGTGGAATTTCGTCGGCCTGCCGGACCTGGCCGAGTTCCAGAAGCAGGCGGTGCTGATCCCGTGGCAGCTCTATCCCTCCATGCAGGTGAACGGCGCCTTCGCCGAGCATCTGCGCAAGGCCGGGCTGGGGCCGGAAAACAAGCTCTATTTCATCTGCCGCTCGGGCGCGCGCAGCCTCTCGGCCGGGATGGCGGCGCAGGCAGCGGGCTTCCCGCACGCCTTCAACGTGGCGGACGGGTTCGAGGGGCCGGTCGATGCCGAAGGGCATCGCGGCACCGTCGCGGGCTGGAAGGCCACCGGCCTGCCCTGGCGGCAGCGCTGACCACAACCAACAAGGAGGAAACGAGCATGAGCGTGACGCCACTGCCGCTGAACACGGAATTCCTGTTCCGCATGGCGCTGGAGGCCGGAACGCCGCAGATGGCGGCCGCCGGCGGGGGCAAGGAGCTGCGGGTGATCCCGGTGACGGGCGGCAGTTTCGAGGGGCCATCGCTGAAGGGCACCCTGGTGCCCGGCACCACGGCCGACTGGCTGCGGGTGGAGCCGGACGGCACCGCGCATATGGATGTCCGGCTGGTGCTGCGGACCGAGAAGGGCCAGCATGTCTACATGCAGTACAGCGGCGTGCGGAGCGGCCCGCCGGAGGTGCTGGCGAAGCTCGGCCGCGGGGAGCAGGTGGACCCCGGCGCCTATTATTTCCGCATCGCCATCCGCTTCGAGACCAGCGACCCCGAGCTTGCCTGGTTGAACCGCGTGCTGGCGGTGGGGGTGGGGCAGCGCCCGCCGGCCGGCCCGACCTATGACGTCTACGTGGTGCGGTAGGCGGGGCGTGGCGGCGCGGGCTCCCAGGGGGCCGTGGCCGCCACATGCGGCGGGAAAGCTCTGCGGCGGCTGCCGTTCGGAACCGGACGCCAGCCGCCATGGGTCATTGCTTGCAGAGCGGCCCCACGCTCCCGTGCGTTCACGCCCCTCCGCGATCCGCTCTAGACCTTTATTGCCCTGACTGTGCATAGCCGCAGTGTTGGAAGTAGGCGGCGCACTCGCTCGGACTGAAGCGGTCGAGGAGACTGCCGATGGTATCCCAGAGGGTGCCGACGGTCCTG
>NZ_JAJAQI010000024.1 GCF_020523605.1 Roseicella aerolata
GTCCTCTTCATGGCAACCCTGGCCGCCACCCGCTGGAACCCCACCATCCAACGCCACTTCCAGCAACTTACCGCCCGAGGCCGACCCAAGAAGGTCGCCCTCGTCGCCTGCATGCGAAAACTGCTCGGCATCCTCAACGCCATCGTCAGGACCCAACAGCCATGGCGTGCCGCTTGACCCGCAACACGGTCGCTCAGAAGGACCCCACCAGGCTGCCGAGCAGGATGATCGTGAGCAGCGCCGTGATGGAGCTGACGATCGCCACCACGACGATATCGAAATAGCTTTCCTTGTGCGTGCAGCCGCAGACCGCCAGCAGCGTGATCACCGCGCCGTTGTGCGGCAGGATGTCCAGCGTGCCGGCGCCGATCACCGCGATGCGGTGCAGCAGCCCGGGATCGATGCCCTGCTCCGCCGCCAGCGCCATGTAGGTGGGCCCGAGCGCCTCCAGCGCGATGGTCAGCCCGCCGGAGGCGGAGCCGGTCAGCGCCGCGAGGATGTTGGTCGCCACCGCGAGCGAGACGAGCGGCCCGCCGCCGATGCCGAGCACCCAGTCGCGCACCGCCGCGAAGGCTGGCAGGGCTGCGACGACGGCGCCGAAGCCGACCAGGCTGGCGACGCTGAACACCGGCAGGACGGAGGCATTGGCGCCTGCATCCATGGAGGCGCGCAGCGAGGGCAGGCGGCGGCCGTTGGTCGCCACCAGCACCAGGGTGGCGGCGGCCAGCGCCGTTGCCACCGCCCAGACGCCTGCGACGGCCGAGAGCGTGATGCCGCCCCAGCGCGGCTCATCCAGGAATTCGGCATCCATCGCGGGCAGCACGGCGAAGGTCATCAGCAGGTTCACCGCCACCACCACCGCCAGCGGCAGCGCGGCGGCGCCGATGGGCGGCGGCGGGGCAGACTCGCTGCGATGAATCTCGGCCGGGTCGAACTCGCGTGCCGTCACCGCGCGCTCGCGCACCAGCGGGTCGTCCGCGGCGGCATGCGCGGCGCCGGGCCGGTCCTCGCCGAAGCCCTCGCCGCGGCGCCGCGCCAGTGCCTCCGCCCGCCGCAGCCACCACAGGCCGATCCCCAGCATGACGGCTGAGGCGACGATGCCGAGGCCCGGCGCGGCGAAGGGCGTGGTGCCGAAGAAGGGCATGGGGATGGTGTTGGGGATGGCAGGCGTGCCCGGCAGGGCGGACATGGTGAAGGTGGAACTGCCCACCGCGATCGCCGCCGGCATCAGCCGGCGGGGGATGTCGGCCGCGCGGAACAGCGCCATCGCCATGGGCGCCAGCACGAAATAGGCGACGAAGAGACTGACGCCGCCATAGGTGACGATGGCGCCGGCCAGCACCACGGCCAACACCGCGCGCTGTGGCCCCAGCCGGTCGGTCATGAAGCCGGCGATCGCGTCCACCGCGCCGCTGTCCTCCATCAGCTTGCCGAACAGCGCGCCGAGCAGGAAGAGCGGGAAGAACTGCGCGACGAAGCGCGCCGCCGCGCCCATGAAGGTCTGCGTCCAGTGCGCCAGCAGCGGTTCCCCCGCGAGGCCGGCCGCGACCAGCGCCGCGGCGGGCGCCAGCAGCAGCACCGACCAGCCGCGATAGGCCAGCCAGACGAGCAGGCCGAGGCCGAGCAGGATGCCGAACAGGCCCATGGCCTCAGACACCCTCCAGCAGGCGATCGAGGTCGAGCGAGGAACGGCGGCCTATGTCCGCGCCGTGCGCATCCAGGAAGTCCTGCGCGGCGCGCCGCCCCTCCTCGCGCAGCATCGAGAGGAAGGTCCATTCCGCATTCAGCTTGGAGGAGTAGCCAAGGCCGACCATGACCTGGTTGCGCACGACATGCATGCGCATGCGCGCCCAGGACGCACCCTCGGTATTGCCGGGATCGGCGACCTTGCGCAGCAGGGCAAGCATCTTCAGCTCCTTCAGCGCGACGGCGTTGAAGGAGATCTCGTTCACCCGGTCGAGGATGTCGCGCGCGCTGCGCGGCGTGCCAAGCCGCTCGATCGGGTTGATCGGAACCAGGATGGTGTCGTCCGAGACCAGCTCGGTGATCAGTGGCACCAGCGTCGGGTTGCCGGCGAAGCCGCCATCCCAGTAGGGTTCGCCGTCGATCTCCACCGCCTGGAACAGCTGGGGCAGGCAGGCGGAGGCGAGCAGCGCCGCCGGCGTGATGTCGCCCTTGCGGAAGATGCGGCCGCGGCCGGTGCGGACATTGGTCGCGGTGACGAAGACCTTGATCGGCCCTTCGGCCAGCGCATCGAAGTCCACGCTCCCCCGCAGCACCTGCTCGAGCGGGTTGCCGCCGAAGCTCGGTACATCGTAGGGCGAGATGACGCGCGCCAGCAGGTCCATCATCAGGAAGGCCGGCGAGTTGTCGAGCGTCCAGCGACCGAGCATGCGGTCCACCGGGCCGCGCTGGAAGGGGCTGAAGGTGGCGGCGGCCGAGACGCGCTTCCAGAACGCCTCCAGTGCCTCGCGCGCCGCCGGCGCGCCGCCCTTGGCATAGCCGCTGGCCATCACCGCGGCGTTCATCGCGCCGGCGGAGGTGCCGGAGATGCCCTCGACCTCCAGCCACTCCTCCTCCAGCAGCCGATCGAGCACGCCCCAGGTGAAGGCGCCATGTGCGCCGCCCCCCTGCAGCGCGAGGTCGACCAGCACGCGCTCGCGCGGTTCGGGGGATGTCTTCGCCATCCGGCCGCGCTCCCTGGTCCCGGGCCCCTTCATGCGTCGTGCCTGGTCTGGGCATTGCGGTCGGGCGGCGAGGCCCTGCCGGTGCAGGCGCCGTGGATGGCCGGGCGCGGCCTGGGGCCAGGCCGCGGGCGGGCGCCGGCATCGGGGCGCCGGGATGCCGCCTGCCGCAGGTGCGCCGGGTTGCTCGCCTTCCGCTCCGCGACCCGCCGCGCCTCGAGCCATGCGTTCGCCCGTTTCAGCGCGCCGGCGAAGACCTGCTTCTTCACGGCCAGGCCATGATCGGCATCTGGCGGGAGCAGGGTGGCGGCGCCCGCCGCCTTGCCGCGCATTGCGCGCCGGTGCCTGCGCATCAGGTCCCACACGCGGTCGCGGCGCGCGCAGCGTCCTTCCACCGGGCGGCAGGCGAGGGGCATGCGGTGTCCTCCGAAGGGCGGCGGGTGGTCGCCGCCGCGCCGTCACCCGCAGCGGGAGGACGGGCGGGCCGGACCGGCCGCCAAGGTCCGCGCAGGGTAGGGCGGGGCGCGGAGCCGGAGCACCCGCCAGGAATCCCCGGCCTATGCCGACTGTTCCGATCGGGCGGGCGATCCCGGCCGGAGCCATGGGCGCGGCCGCCGGCGCGCCCTGTATCCTTGGCCGACGCCCTGGCCATCATCGCGGCCGACAGCGCGACCACACCTGAAGCCATGAGGGAGTTCCGCTCCGTCGCGGCCCTGCGGCGCAGGCCATGGCGCGCCGCCGCCTCGCTGGCGCGACCGCCCCGGCCGTGTTAGCCGGCGGGGCGAGGCGGCGCGGGCGCGGCCCGCCGCTTCCCTTGGGAGAACGCCGATGCCGCTCGATGAAACCGCCCGGGGCGTCTATGTCATCGCCCCCACCCCCTTCCACGCGGATGGCCGGATCGACGAGGCCAGCACCGACCGCATGACCGACGCCTTCCTGGAGGCCGGCTGCGACGGCATGACCATCCTCGGCGTGATGGGGGAGGCGCCGAAGCTCGACCAGGCGGAGGCGCTCGACCTCTCGAAGCGCATCATCCGCCGCGCCGCCAGGGCGAACGTCATCGTCGGTGTCACCGCCCCCGGCTTCGCCGCCATGCGTGCGCTGGCGCGCGGCGTGATGGAGGCCGGCGCGGCCGGCGTGATGATCGCCCCGCCCCCCAGCCTCCGCACCGATGATGCCGTGGCCGCCTATTTTCGCCAGGCGGTGGAGGCGATCGGGGAGGACATCCCCTGGGTGCTGCAGGACTACCCGCAGCTTTTCCAGGTGCAGATGACGCCCGGCATCATCCGCCGCATTATCGCCGAATGCCCGTCCTGCGTCATGCTGAAGCATGAGGACTGGCCGGGCCTCGAGAAGATCTCGGCGCTGCGCGGCTTCCAGGCGGAGGGCTCGATGCGCCGCATCAGCATCCTCTGCGGCAATGGCGGCATCTTCCTGGATTTCGAGATGGAGCGCGGCGCCGACGGCGCCATGACCGGCTATGCCTTCCCGGACATGCTGGTGGATCTCGTGCGGCTCTCGGCAGCCGGTGAGCGCGATGCGGCGCATGACCTCTTCGACGCCCACCTGCCGCTGATCCGCTACGAACTGCAGCCGGGCATCGGCCTTGCGGTGCGCAAGCATGTGCTCCGGCGGCGCGGCATCATCGCCTCCGACGCGCAGCGCAAGCCGGGCAGCGCACTGAGCGCGAAGGCCGTCCAGGAAGTGGAGTACCTGCTGGCGCGGGTCGGCCGCCATGATCCCAGGGCGAGGCTCGCGCCGCTCTGACCGTGCGAGGGAGGCGCCGCCTCCCTCCTGCGCCGGCGGCAGTGCCGCGAAGCCAAGGCCCGGAGGGCCGCCGGCGTCCGAGGCATGACATGCCTCAGATATGAGTCAGCTCACCTCGCGCTTCGCGGCCTTCAGGTCGGCGACGAAGCGGGCATATTCCCGCTCCTTGCTCTCGGGGTCCGGCAGGCGCAGCAGGTAGGAGGGGTGGACGGTCGGGAAGACCCGCAACCCGTCCGGCGTCTCGATCAGCTCCCCCCGCACCTTGGTGATGGCCAGCGGCTTGCCCGTCAGCGCCCTGAGCGCGGTGGCCCCCAGCGAAACCACCAGCTGCGGTGCGACGATCTCGATCTCCCGCTTCAGGAAGGGGCGGTAATAGGCGATGTCGCCGGCATCCGGGCTCTGGTGCAGCCGCCGCCGCCCGGTCGGCTTGAACTTGAAATGCTTCACCGCATTGGTGACATAGGTGGCCGGCCGGTCGATCCCCGCCTCCACCGCCGCGCGGTCGAACAGCCGCCCCGCCGGCCCGACGAAGGGCCGGCCGGCGATATCCTCCTCATCCCCCGGCTGCTCGCCGACGAAGAGCAGGGGCGCGCCGGGCGGCCCCTCGCCGAAGACCATCTGGGTCGCCGCCCCGGTCCAGGGCGGCAGGTCGTTGCGCCGCGCCAGCTCGGCCTTCAGGGCGGCAAGGGCGGCGGGGCGGTCTTCGGTCTGGCTGAACAGGTCGGCGGGCATGCCCTCCGCAACGTCCGAAGCTGCGATCGGCTGCGCCGGGACATGCAGGCTGCTCTGGCGGCGGGGCGCCGGAGGGGTGGCACCCCGTTCCACCATCTCGGCGACGCGCCGCGGCGCCTCCGCCATCAGCCGGGGAATCTCCCGCGCCTCCGGCAGGTTCTTCCAGTATTTCACCGGCATTTCGGCCCGCATCGCGGCCGGCTTCAGCCGGGCGGGGTTGAAGATGCTGCGGTAGTAGGCGCGCCAGAGTTCCTCATGCGCGTCCTCGGGCGGTGCCTCGGCGCGCGTGCCACCGGCGCCCATGCGTAAGCTCTCGCCATCCCAATGCGCGCTCGCCTCCGGGGTCAGGATGGACCAGCGCAGCCCGGCGAAGCGGCGGAGGAAGAAGCCGGTCTCGGCCTCCAGGATGTGGTGCTCCGGCTCGAACCAGGCGACGTAGCGTGGGCCGTCATCGGTCTCGACGCAGCGGAAGCGCAGGAAGGCGTGCAGCTTGTGCGCATCCCGCCGCACCGCCTTCGCCATGGCATGGAGGCGGAGGACATCCGGATCGGTCGCCATCTGCATCAGCCCGTTTTCGCCATGCGTGAGGCGCCAGAGCAGGCGGTAGAGCAGGGCGAAGCGCTCCCGGCCCCGATGGCGGATGGCAATCTCCGCCAGTTCCAGGAAGGCGCGCGGCACGCTGGCCGTGGCGGGCGCCGCAGTGGCGGGCGGTGGCGCGCCGCCGCCGAAGAGGCCGGGCAGCTCGCCCGCGACGCGCCACTCGACATGCTCCGGCGGCACTTCCGCCGCCAGCAGCCGCCGTGCCTGCTGCCGCCAGGCGCCGAAATCCGCGGGTCCGGGAAGGAGGATGCCGATGCCGTCGCTCATCCCTGCCTCCCCTGCGCCTGCGGCAGCGCTCACAGCAGCGCCAGTTGCTGCGGCTTCGCCAGCGCGGCGAAGCCCGTCTGCGGTGCGATGATCCGGCGCAGGTCGCTGCGGTCGAGCAGGCCGCCGCGCGGCCGGTGGTCCGCCGTCACCAGGAAGGGCAGCAGCTTGGCCAGCGGCAGCCTCAGCCGCGCCAGGTCGTCGCTGCGGATGCTGCGGTGCCGGCGAGCGGAGAGCAGCCGGTCCACCGTCTTCGCCCCGAGCCCGGGCACCCGCAGCAGCATCTCCCGTGGCGCCCGGTTGACGTCCACCGGGAAGCGCTCCCGGTGCTTCAGCGCCCAGGCCAGCTTGGGATCGATGCCGGGATCGAGCATGCCGCCCTCCCCGCCCGCCAGGATCTCCTCAAGCTCGAAGCCGTAGAACCGGAGCAGCCAGTCGGCCTGGTACAGGCGGTGCTCCCGCACCAGCGGCGGCGCCTGCGGCGGCAGCAGGGAGGACGCATCGGGAATGGGCGAATAGGCCGAGTAGTAGACGCGCCGCAGCCCGTAGCTGGCATAGAGATTGGCCGTGGTGCCGAGCACCGCGCGGTCATCCGCCGCGTCGGCGCCGATGATCATCTGGGTGCTCTGCCCCGCCGGCGCGAAGCGCGGCGCGGCGGCGCGGCGCTCCTCCCGCTTCGCCTCCTTCGCCGCGTCGATGCGTTCGCGCATGCGGGCCATGGCGCGGCGGATGCCGGGCGCGTCCTTCTCCGGCGCCAGGGCCTTCAGGCTCTGCTCCTGCGGCAGCTCGACATTGATCGAGAGCCGGTCGGCATACCGCCCGGCGGTCGCCAGCAATTCCGGCGCCGCGTCCGGGATGGTCTTCAGGTGGATATAGCCCTGGAAGCCGTGCTCCTCCCGCAACTGGCGGGCCACCTCCACGATCTGCTCCATGGTGTAGTCGGGGGAGCGGATGATGCCGGAGGAGAGGAACAGCCCCTCGATGTAGTTGCGCCGGTAGAAATGCAGGGTGAGGTCCACCAGCTCCTGCACCGTGAACCGCGCCCGCGGCACGTTGGAACTGGCGCGGTTGATGCAATAGGCGCAGTCGAAGACGCAGGCATTGGTTAGCAGCACCTTCAGCAGGGAGATGCAGCGGCCATCCGGCGCATAGGCATGGCAGATCCCCATGCCCTCGGTGCTGCCGATCCCGCCCTTCCGGGAGTCCCGCTTCTCCGTACCGGAAGAGGCGCAGGAGGCGTCGTATTTCGCGGCATCGGCGAGGATTTCGAGCTTGCGGCGCAATTCCATGGGTGTGCTTCCGGTGAGTTCACTATATGTTCTGTAACGAGCGTGCGGCAAGGGGCTTTGCCCCCCGGCCCGCCCGGCGCAGACTGCCCGCAACGAGCAGGAGAGGGGGGAGCCTGGGATGGGCAATCGCATCGCCATCATCGGCGCCGGCGCGGTCGGCGGCTATGCCGGCGCACATATGGTCCGGGCCGGGGAGGATGTGACCTTCGTCGATATGTGGCCCGAGCATGTCGAGGCCATGCGGACGAAGGGCCTGCGCATCACCCATCTGAAGGACGTGCCCGAATTCACCGTGCCGGCGAAGGCGATCCATCTGACGGAGCTGCAGCAGGTCTCGAAGGAGAAGCCCTTCGACATCGCCTTCATCTGCGTGAAGGCCTATGACACGGCCTGGGCCACCATGATGGTGAAGCAGTATCTGGCGCCGGGCGGCTACTGTGTCTCCCTGCAGAATTGCATGAACGAGGAGACCATCGCCTCCGTCGTCGGCTGGGGGCGGACGCTGGGCGCCATCGCCTCCTCCATCACGGTCGAGCTGATGACCCCGGGCCATGTCCATCGCAATGCCGGCAAGGGCGGGGCGGCGCATACCGTCTTCCGGGTCGGCGAGGTGCATGGCCGCCCTACCGAACGGGCGAAGGAGGTGACGCGGCTGGTGGGCACGGCCGATAGCGCGCTGACCACCGGCAATCTCTGGGGCGAGCGCTGGTCGAAGCTCGTCATCAACGCCATGGGCAACGGCATGTCCGCCAGCACCGGGCTGATCAGCCGGGAGATCCTGCTGGACGACACCCTGCGCCACTTCACCGCGCGGCTGGGGTCCGAGGCCATCCGGACCGGCCAGGCACTCGGCTATGCCCTGGAAGAGATCCACCACATGGACCCGGAGCTGATCGCCCGCGCCGGGGAGGGCGACCCGGCGGCGAGGCGCGCCTATGACGAGCACCGCATCCAGGAGGCCAGCAAACCCGGCGGCGGCGCGCACCGTCCCTCCATGGGCCAGGACATGGTGAAGGGCCGCCGCACGGAAATCGAATTTCTCAATGGCTTCATCGTGGACAAGGCGAAGGAGATCGGCCTCGCCACCCCCGCCAATGCCGCGCTGACCGAGATCGTGAAGCGGGTGGAGCGTGGTGAGCTGCAGCCCGACCCGCGGCACATCAAGGATCTCCGGCTGAACTGAGGCGCCGGGGCGCGGACCGGCGCCCCGCCGCAGGACCGGCCGTGTGCCGCGCCTGGCCCGGGCCGGAGCCCGGGCATGACGGGGGGCGCCCGCGCCTCCCCGATGCCGGACAGGAAAGAACGAACCGAACGGGAGGAACCAGGAATGCGCCCGACGCGCCGCCATCTGCTCGCCGCCCCCCTCATCCTCGCCGCGCCTGCCATCGCGCGCGCCCAGGGTGCCGGCGACTATCCCAGCCGCCCCGTCACCATCATCGCCGCCGGCGCGGCGGGGGGGCCGACCGACACCATCACCCGCATCGTCGCCGACAATATGGGCCGGCATATGGGCCAGCCGGTGGTGGTCGAGAGCATCGGCGGCTCCCTCGTCGGGCCGCAGCGCGTGGCGCAGGCGCGGCCGGACGGCTACACGCTGCTGATCAACAATATCGGCATGGCCGCCAGCGCCACGCTCTACCGCAAGCTGCCCTATGACGTGCCGGGCAGCTTCGCGCCGCTCGGCCTGGTGTCGGATGCGGCGATGACGATCGTCACGCGCCCCGGCTTCCCGGCCGAGAACCTGGCCGGCGTCATGGGCGCGCTGAAGACCCAGGGCGATGCGCTGAACATGGCGACCGCCGGCCTCGGCTCCGCCGCCAATCTCTGCGCCCTGCTGGTGCAGCAGGCGGCCGGCAACCGCGCCACCATCGTGGTGTTCCGCGGCACCGCCCCGGCGATCACGGAGCTGATGGCCGGGCGCATCGACATCCTCTGCGACCAGGCAACCAACACCGTCCCCTATATCCGCGACCGGCGGGTGGAGGCCTGGGGAGTCAGCAGCCCGGAGAGGCTGCCCGGCCTGCCCAGTGTCCCGACCACGGCGGAGGCCGGCTTCCCCGCGATCGCGATGAGCACCTGGCACGGCCTCTACGCCCCGGCCGGCACGCCGGAGCCGATCCAGGAGAAGATCTCGGCCGCGCTCCGCGCGACGCTGCAGGAGGAGCGGCTGCGCCAGCGCTATGCCGACCTGCTGACCGAGGTGCCTTCCGAGGAGCGTCAGACCATCGGGTTCCACCGCCGCTTCATCCTGGAGGAGGTGGCGCGCTGGCGCCCGATCATCCAGGCGGCCGGGGCCTATGCCGATTGATGGAAAACCGCGCATCCATGCGGCCCCGGGCGTCGGGTTCTCCCGCATGGATGCTTCGCTGCGGCACCCAGGGGCGCCCGGCCTGCCGTGCCGGCGGCGGATCAGTGTCCCGCCGCGCGGATGATCTTGCCTCGCACGGAGGTTGACGCACTCGTGCGGCCGCTCAGCCCGCGCAGCCCTTACCCTTGGCCCGGTGAACCATCCCCGCCGGGCACGGTTAACCCGGCATCGCCCGCCCGGCGGCGAGAGATTCAGGGGCCGTGCCATGCCGCTTGTCCAGATCACTGCCACCCTTCTGCTGGCCGCGCTGCTTGGCGGCCCGGTCGCGGCACAGACCCAGGCGCAGCCGCAGCAGGAACGCGCGGACCCGGCCTGGCTCACGCCCGACCAGGTGCGTACCGTGCTGCGCGCCCGCGGCTATACCGAGATGGGCGGGCTGGAGCGTGAGGGCGACACCTACAGGGTGACGGACGCGATCCGCTATGGCGAGAAGGTGCCGGACATCACCCTAGACGCGCTGACCGGCCTGCCGCGGGAGCAGCCGCCACTGACCGAAAGCCAGGCGCGGAGCCTGCTGCTGCAGCGCGGCTACACCTCGGTGCAGGAACTCGGCCGGGAGGGCGACATGATCCGCCTGCGCGCCGAGCAGAGCGGCACCCCGGTGGAAGTGCGGGTGAACGCCCAGACCGGCGCGGTATCACGCTGAGGCTGCCGCACGGCCGGCCGGCCCGATGGCAGGGTTCAGGCATGGCGCGGAGCGTGACCCGTCCCTGATCCGTCATTGCGGGCGGATGCCGCTCCGCCCTGGCGGAGGCTCCCAGCCCCGCACCCGCTCCCGGGAAGTGTAGAAGCCGCGCGCGCTGCGCCTGCCGGCCAGCGCCGGTTCCGCCGCGGCACCTCCTCCGCCAGCAAGGTGGGTGGCGGGAGAGCGGCTGTCGCTATCCCTGCACCACCGGCTGCTGCTGCCGCCGCAGCCTCTCCCGCGCCACCAGCCACAGGAAGCGGCTGTTCCCCACCAGATAGCGTTTCCACAGCCGCCGCGGCTCCAGCCACAGCCGCCAGGCCCATTCCAGCCCGGCCGCCTGCATCCAGCGCGGCGCGCGCGGCACCATGCCCGCCAGCACGTCGAAGGCGCCGCCCACGCCCATGATGAGCTTCACCCCGAATGCGTCGCGGTAGCGCTCGCACCAGATATCCTTGAAGGGTGATGGCATGGCGACGAAGAGCATGTCGGCGCGCGATGCGGCGATCTGCCGCGCCACCTCCTCATGCTGCTCCGGGCCGAAATACCCGTCCCGCCAGCCGGCAATCGCAAGCCCCGGATAGCGCTGCCGGCATTGCGCCACGAAGGTCTCGATCACCGCCGGCTTCGCGCCCAGCAGGAAGACGCGCAACCCCTGCTCCGGCGCGCGTTCCAGCAGCGCCTCCAGCAGGTCGATACCCGTCACCCGTTCCGGCATCCGGGCGCCGAGCAGCCGCGCCGCCCAGACCAGGGACATGCCGTCCGGCGTCACCAGATCGGCCGCCTCCGCCGCCTGCTGCAGCGCCGGGTCGTCCTGCATGGCGACGAGGTGGGAGGCATTGGCGGTCAGCAGGATGCGCGCGCGCGGGCTGCTGCGTGCGCTCTCCAGGCACCAATGCAGAACCTCCTGCTGGGACATCGGGTCGATGCCGCAATCCAGCAGGCGGACGGCAGGGGGACGGGCCGGCATCGGCATGGCGGCGGCCGCTAGACGATATGCCCGGCGGGGGCGGGCCCGCCCTCGATGGCGGAGGCATAGAGCAGCCAGCCCCATTCATAGGGCCGGATCTCGCGGTTCAGCCGGAAGCGCGGCTGCGACGGCCCGGCGGCCGGCAGGCCGAGCAGCATGCGCGCATGCCGCAGGCGGTGGGCAAGCGCACCCTCCTCCCGCTCCACGCTGCGCCAGATGATGCCGGAGCTCGGCTCCACCATGTCGATCCCCAGCTCATTCGCCTGCAACCAGGCGCGGCTGCTGGCCGCCGCCGCGGCGTGGTTGCGCCCGCCGGCCACGGCCAGGGCGCGCAGCGCCATCGGCGCCATGCTGTGCTGGTGCACGGAATAGACGGGGTAGCCCTCCACCACCTTGCCGGTCCGGGCGTCGTGGTGCCACCACCACTGGCCGAGCGGCCCCTGCGCCTCCACCAGATGGGTGCCGCAGCGATCGGCCAGCACGCGCCGCGCCTCGTCCCCCAGCGCGATGGCGGCGAAGGCGAGGGCCTGCAGCGGGTAGACCTGGTCGGCGAAATTGGCGATGCGGGCCCGGATCCGGTGCTGCGGGGGTGCGGCAGGGCCGGCGTGGCGGAAGACCAGCGTGTTCCGGTCCAGCCGGCTCTCCAGCTCCTGCAGCGCGGCGATGCAGGCGGGGCGCAGGCTGGGCAGGCCGGCATGCAGCAGGCCGCTGACCAGCCAGGCCACCTCCATGGTGGTCAGGTTCCGCGCCACCAGCGCCAGCTCGGCAGGGTCGAACCCTGCCTCCCCCAGCAGGGCAAGGGGCGGGGCGGCGCGCAGAGCGCTGTTGGCCCAGAGCACCAGGCCGAGGCCGCCGGGATAGCGCTCCTCCCGCACCCGGGCGGCGAGGTGGCGGCACAGCGCGACCGGGTCGGCCACCACCGCGCGCGCCGGGATGCCGGCACGGCTCAGCCCGATCAGGCAGATCGCGGAGCTGGTGAGGCTTTCCGTCCCGAGCGTCGAGGCCCAGGCGCCATCCCGGATCTGCCGGCCGAAGCGGCCGGTGCGCGGATCGACGCAGTCACGCAGCCGGGCGACGCAGAGGTCCTGGAGGTTGTCGAACCGGGTGGCCAGGGCCTGGCTCATTGGGCGGGGGCTCCATCGGCAAGGGGCAGGGGCATCGGGGGCTGGGCCAGGGCAGCGTGCGGCGCGGCCGGGCGGCGGGTTGCGCGATGCGGTCGGATGGCGGCGGCGACCAGCGTCGCGATCCGCTCCGACGCACGGCCATCCCCATAGGGGGAGACACCCTTGGCCATGGCGGCATAGGCGGCGGGGGAGGTGAGCAGCGTCCCAGCCTCCGCCAGGATGCGGTCCGGGTCGGTGCCGACCAGCCGGGCGACGCCGAGTTCGACCGCCTCCGGCCGCTCGGTGACGTCGCGCAGCACCAGCACGGGCTTGCCGAGCGCCGGCGCTTCCTCCTGCAGCCCGCCGCTGTCGGTCAGCACCAGGGTGCAGCGCTGCATGGCGGCGACCAGCGCGGGGTAGCCGAGCGGCTCGGTCAGAGTGACCTGCGGATGGCCGCCGAGCACGGCATGTGCCAGGTCCCGCACATTCGGGTTGGGATGCACGGGGTAGAGCACATGCAGGTCCGGGAAGGCGGCGCAGAGGCGGCGCACGGCCGAGAGCACCTGCTCGGCCGGCGGGCCGAAGCTCTCCCGCCGGTGCAGCGTCATCAGCACCAGCCTGCCCTGGCGCGGCAGGCCGGGCGGCAGGGCCGGCCTGCCGCGCGCCACCTCCAGCAGCGCGTCGATCACGGTATTGCCGGTGACATGGACGGTCTCCGGCGCCACGCCCTCCCGCAGCAGGGCACGCCGCGCGCCCTCGGTCGGGGCGAAATTCAGCGTCGCGGCGCGGCCGGCGACAATGCGGTTGAACTCCTCCGGGAAGGGGTGCTGCAGGTCGCCGGTGCGCAGCCCGGCCTCGACATGGCCGAAGGGGATACGGCGGTGGAAGCAGGCGATGGCGGTGGCCATCACCGTGCTGGTATCGCCCTGCGCCAGCACCAGGGCCGGCGGCGACCGTTCCAGCAGAGGGTCAATTCCGTCCAGGATCCGCGCCACCAGGCCGGAGAGGCTCTGGTTCTCCCGCATCAGGTCGAGGTCGATATCGCCGCGCAGCCCGAAGGAGGCCAGCGCCTGGTCGAGCAGGTCGCGATGCTGGCCGGTGAGCAGCAGTCGCACCTCCAGACCCCGCCGGCGCCGGAGCGCGTGCACGATCGGCGCCATCTTGATGGCTTCCGGCCGCGTCCCGACGACGCAGAGCACCGTGGACGATGTCACGCAATCCTCCTTGCCCGAATTCGGTGCCCATCCTTCGAAATCTCGCGCGGGAGACGACCGCGCCGCCAAGTCTTCATCCATGGTGCCAATGGCAGGGGCGCCTCGAACCAGTGCCTGCAGCAAATATGCTCACGCTGTATTTGCCATGTACTTCAAGGACATGACCCAGGACCCGATCGAACTTGACGCAGGCAGAATAATGGGCGCGATTGTCAGCAAAGCATAACTGTTGCGTGTTCGGTCACAGCATGACGTGTATGTGAAATAATGTCGCACAATCCAGCAAAGCTTCCGGCAAGCCGCCCGACCGCCGCGGCGCCTCCGCGCCCCGCCGCATGCATCAGGAGAAGACGTAATCCCCCGCGACAAGGGCCGCGCTGCCCGCATGCTGCAGGATGATCCTGGCCGAGATGGCCCCATCCACCAGCTCGTAGAGGTGGTCCCCTGCGGGGCCCATCTCGCGGAGATGCGTGAAGGTCGCATGGCCGGAAAAACCCTCGAAGCGCAGCACGTCGCCGCCCGCCGCGCCATTGCCCGCGCCCTCGAAGCCGGTGATCTGGTCCACCTCCCCCGGCTTGAGCCCGGCCAGATCCGACTTGCGGATCACGATGGTGTCGCGCCCCGCACCGCCCGTGATGCGGTCCGCCCCGGCGCCCCCCACCAGCCGGTCATCGCCCTCGCCACCCTCCAGCCGGTCCGCGCCGGCATGGCCCTCCAGCACGTCATTCCCCTTGCCGCCGAGCAGGTGATCCGCGCCGGCGCCGCCCAGCAGCAGGTCATCCCCAGGGCCGCCATCGAGCGTATCCCTCCCCGGCCCGCCGGCCAGCGTGTCGCGGCCGCCGAGCCCTTGCAGGACCTCGCTACCAGGGCCGCCGAGACGCAGGTCGTCACCGCTGCTTGCCCGGTTCCGCACCGTCATGAGCAGGAGCTGGCCGCCCTCCACCACCTCCGTCCGCGCCGCGCTGCCGCTCTTTCCGAAGCGGACATGCGCCTGGCTGTCGAGCAGGAAGGCCTGGGTGCCGCCACCCCCGAAGATCGCGGAGACATCGATGATGCCGGAGGATTCCTCGTCCTGCGTCAGGAAGCCGCGCCCGCCGGTGGCGAAGCGCGCCGGGTCGTGCCGCGCGACCTCGAAGGCGCGGTCGGAGCCCGGGTCATAGACCCAGATCCGGCCGAGCCGGGAGCTGGCGCCGGGATCCTCCTGCAGCCAGACGCGGCCATGGGCATCGACCGTCATGTTGTCGAACATTCGCTGCCCTTCGCTGCCGTCGAGCAGCGCGGTGAAGCGGCCGCCGAGCTGCGGCCTGGCGGCATCGACGAAGTCGAGCGCCCAGAGGCGCGACGGGCCGGCATTGCTGGCGGAGGTGGCGAAGTAGAGGCGGTTGCCATCCAGCCGGTCCCAGGCGGCATCCTCCGGGCGCCACCACTCGGTCACACCGGCCCGGTCGCTGGCCGCCTCGATCCGGCTGCCCGATTTCCTCGCGGCGTCGGGGATCTCGGCGACGGAGAAGCTGCCGGAGAGCGGGACCTTTCCCTTCCTGGCGCCCTCACCATCGGCGCCATGGCCGATGCCCTGCGCCACGATGCCGTAGAGCCTGCCATTGGTCAGGCCGGCCTTGTCCACCACGCTGCCGGCCGCCTGCTTGTCGCCGACATAGATGTAGACCTGGCCGGCCGTGTTGTCCTCCGTCGCGGCCACCACCGTCTTCCGCCCGGTCGTCGGGTTGGCGACGAGATTCTCGAAGCCCAGATTGCCGAGCCGCGGCAGCTCATAGGCCTTGCCCGCATCGGCGCCGGTGACGACGAAGCCGAAGGCGCGGCCGTTCGGGGTGGTCTCCTCCCCCGTCAGCCAGAGGCGGGCGGTCGTGCCGAGCCCACTCGCGGCATCGTGGAAGGCGGAGGTCTTCGCCAGGTCGCCGGAGCAGAGCTTGTGCCAGGCGGTGGTGGCCCGGGTCCAGGCGCCATCGCCGTCGCTGTCCTGGTAGACCGTCTTGGCCAGATCCCCGGCATCGATGACGGCGAGCGTCGCCTTGTCGATCACCAGCTTCGAGACGAAGGCGCCCTTCGCGCCATGCTCACGCGTGATGCCGCTGCTGCGGGTGATCTCGTGGTTCATCAGCACCGTGACGGTGCCGTTGCCATTGTCGAGGGCGCCGAGGCCGTCCGGGACGCCGACCATGCGCCAGGGCGTCACGCCATCCGCCCTGGTTCCGACGGCATCCCCGGCGGTGAGCAGGGAGGTGAAGGACAGGCCCGGCCTGCCGGGCAGGAGATAGGGCGAGGTGGCGGTGGATGGGCCGGTGGGCATGCGGTGCTCCGAGGAAGCCGACAGCGATCTGCCGCCCTTCAGCTTCCCCCGTCCGGCCGCGGATGGGCGGCCGGACGTCCGTCACAACTCCATGATGGCGCGGGGGCCACAGCCTTGCGCCGCGCCGGCGGCGCGGCGGCGCCCCCCTATTTCTGCAGCACGTAGGTGCCGGGCGCGTCCACCAGCGGCGGATGCTTCGCGCTGCCCATGGAGGGCGGCTTCACCCGCTTGCCGCCGCGCTCCGCCAGCCAGGCGGCCCAGTCCGTCCACCAGCTGCCATCATGCTTCTGCGCGCCGCGCCGCCACTGCTCCGCGGTCTTCGCCCCGGTCTCATCCGAGGTCCAGTAGCTGCCCTTGCCGCCCGGCGGGTTGATGATCCCTGCGATATGGCCGGAGGAGCCGAGGATGTAGCGCACCTTGCCGCCGGCGAGGCGGGTGATCTGCCAGGCCGCGTCCCAGGGGACGATGTGGTCCTTCTCCGCCCCCACGGCATAGATGTCCTGCTTGATGGCACCGAGGTCGAGAGGCTGGCCCTTCAGCGTGATCTTGCCGGGCTTCATCAGGTTGTTCTCGACATAGGTGTTGCGCAGGTACCAGGCATGCGCCGCGCGTGCCATCCGCGTCCCGTCGCTGTTCCAGTAGAGCAGGTCGAAGGCCGGCGGCTTCTCGCCCAGCAGGTAGTTGTTGACGACATTCGCCCAGATCAGGTCGTTCGAGCGCAGCAGGTTGAACATGTTCGACATCTCGCGGCTGTCGAGGTAGCCGCGCTGCATCATCTGCGCCTCGATCGCGTCGATCGCGCCCTCGCCGAGGAAGACCGCGGTGTCGCCGACGCGCGAGAAGTCCTGCAGGGAAACCATGAAGGTCACGGCGTTGAACCGCTTGTCGCCCTCGGCGGCCAGCCAGGCCAGCACCATCGCCAGCAGCGTGCCGCCGATGCAGTAGCCCATGACGTTCAGCGTGTTGCTGCCCGTGATCTCCCGCACCACGTCGCTCGGCTCGAGCACGCCGAGCTCCATGTAGTCCTCGATGCTGGTCTCCTCCATCGAGGCATCGGGGTTGCGCCAGGACACGACGAAGACGGTGAAGCCCTGCTTCACCAGGAAGCCGATCAGGCTGTTCTTCGGCTGCATGTCCATGATGTAGAACTTGTTGATCCAGGGCGGCAGGATCAGCAGCGGGCGGGCATGCACCGTCTCCGTCTGCGGGCTGTACTGGATCAGCTCGACCAGCTTGTTGCGGTGCACCACCTTGCCGGGCGTCAGCGCCAGGTTGCGGCCGGGCGCGAAGGCATTGGCATCCACCATGGACAGGCGCCCGGCCTGCAGGTCCTCCACCAGGTTGCGCGCGCCGCTGGCGAGGCTGGCGCCGCCCGTCTCCATGGCGCGCTTCAGCGCGACGGGGTTGCTGGCCAGCAGCAGGGTCGGGCTCATCGCATCGACGAATTGCCGCAGGTGGAATTCCAGCCGCTGCCGCTCGGCCGGCTCCAGCCCATGCGCCGACTTGCCGCGCTGCAGCAACCAGTCGGAGGCGAGCAGATAGGCCTCCTTCAAGGTGCGGAACACCGGGTTTGCCTGCCATTCCGGCGCGGCGAAGCGCTTGTCGGCGGCGGGCTTGCCGTCCCCCGCCGCCTCGCCCAGCCACCGCTTGCCGGCCTCGGACCAGGCATCGAGCGCGGCCCGCCAGACATTGGCGCCGAGCGCGGTGGCGGAGGCAATGGTGGCGGCGGGGTCGGCCAGCGACTGCATCCAGACGATGCGCAGCGCGCGCGCCACCTCCGCCCAGTCCACCGGAATCACCTCCCGCAGTGGGTTGGCGTTCCACATGGAATCGACCGCCTTCAGCAGCGGGTCGCGGTCGATCAGCGCCTTGGCTTGGCGCAGCGTCTCGGCCACCGTCGCGTCGCTCCAGGCCATCGCAGCGGGCGCCGCCGGCATCGCCGCGGTCCAGGAGGCGAGGGAGGCGAGCATCGCCTCCGCCCCCGGCAGGCCGGCAAAGCCCGGCGGCTGCCCGTTTCCGGTATGCTGCTGGTCGGCCATCCTCGTCCCTCCCCTGTTTGGCGGCACGTATCCTGCCCGCGGCACGCCAACGCCGGGCTGCGGCCGGGGTTGGGCGGGTCAGGGCAGGACGGCCCCGCCTCCGCCGGTGCCTGCCGGCCCGATGCGACCGCGCATCCGTCCGCAGCATGGCGCATGATCCGGTCGGGGCGAAGCGGCCATGATCCGGCGCCAGGCGCGCCGGCGCAGAAGGGCCGCTACAGCACCCCGTCCCGTGTCGGGTTCACCGGCTTGTCCTCCCGCAGCTCCCGCTTGCGGCGGCGGAGCTGCTTCGCCACCCGCTCCAGCGCCAGGCTGAAGGCCGCCTGCGCCACGGCATGCTCCGCCTCTCCGTCGAAATACAGGCCGCGGCCGCTATGCACGCGGATGGCGCAGCCGAAGCCGCCATTGCCGGTGCGGGAGAAGGTGCAGGTGATGTCCTCCGCCCCGCCGAAATATTTCTGCGCGAGCGCGTCAAGCTGCTCGGTCGCGTGACCGCGCAATGCTTCACCCACATCCACCTGGTGGCCGGAGACGATGATGCGCGAGGCCGTGTCGTCGGTCTCCTGGCGAGGCTCCATGCCGCGTCTCTCCTTACTGGTGTGACGGGGGGCGAACGCCGGCCCGACGGCGCCGTTGCAGCACGGGCGGAGGGGCAGCGATGAGCGAGGTCGAGATCGAGGCGGTGGAGACCCTGTCCGAGGGCTGGCGGCCGCTCCGGCAGTACCGGCTGCGGCAGATGCGGAAGGATGGCCGGCGGCAGAGCCTGGTGCGGGAGGTCTATGCCATGGGCCCGGCCGCGGCGGTGCTGCCCCACGACCCGCATCGCGGCACGGTGCTGCTGATCCGGCAGTTCCGCCTGCCGGCGCTGCTGAGCGGCGACGGGCCCAGGCTGGTCGAGGCCTGCGCCGGCCTGGTCGAGAACGGCAAGGATGCCGCGACCACGATCCGCGAGGAGGCGGAGCAGGAACTGGGCTGCGGCCTGGACGCGCTGCGGGAGGTGATGGTGGTCTATTCCAGCCCGGGTGTGGTGGCGGAAAAGGTGCACCTCTTCACCGCCGTCTATGATCCTTCCCGCCGCCACGGCCCCGGCGGCGGCCTGCCGGAGGAGGGCGAGGAGATCGAGGTGCTGGAACTACCGCTCGCCGAGGCCTGGGCGATGGTGGAGCGGCGGGAGATCATGGATGCGAAGACGGTGCTGCTGCTGCAGCATCTGAAGCTCCAGGGCTGTACCAACGGCCCCGATCCTTGACCCCGGCAGCGCGGGCGCCGGCCCGCGCCGAGGCCGCAAGCGCGGCGCTCCTGGCCCGGCTGCGGCCACGCATCCGCGCCGCCGGCGTCAATCCAGTTCGATCACCAGCCCCTCATGCGGCCGCAGCCGGCTCGGGCTGCCGTAATCGCCATGCGTCGAGAGCAACGGCGCGCCGCGCGCCTCCAGCGGCTGCGCCGTGCCGCCGAGGTTGAGCGCGACCAGCAGGCGGCGGCCATCCTGCGGATCCTGCCGCTCATAGCGCAGCACATCGCCTGCCGCCCTGACTGCCATGATGGGCCCGAGCGAGAGCGCCCCCTCCCGCCGCCGCAGCATCAGCAGATCGCGGTGGAGCGACAGCATCGACCGCGGGTCATGCGCCTGCGCCGCGACGGACAGCGCGGCATGGTCCTCCCCCAGCGGCAGCCAGGGCGTGCCGGTGGTGAAGCCGGCCTGCGGCGCATCCTGCCAGGGCATGGGCGTGCGCACCGGGTCCCGCCCCAGGCCAAGGCCGGGCACGCGCTTCTCCCAGGGATCCTGCACCAGCGCGGGCGGGATCGGCACATCGGTCAGGCCGAGCTCCTCGCCCTGATAAAGTGTCGGCGTGCCGCGCAGCGTCAGCAGCAGCATGGCGGCGATGCGGGCCTGCTCCGGCCCGATGCGGCTGACGATGCGGCTGCGGTCGTGGTTGCCGAGCACCCAGTTCGGCCAGGCGCCCTCGGGCAGCGCCGCCTCGTAGCGGCAGATCAGTTCGGCGATCGCCCCCGCCTGCCAGGGCGTCGTGATCAGGTGGAAGTTGAAGGGCAGGTGGAAGCCCGTGCCGCCCTCCCCGTAATAGACCATCAGCCGGTCGATCGGCAGCCAGGCCTCGCCGATCAGCAGGCGCTCACCGGGCCAGGCATCGGTCACGCGCCGCATCGCGGCGATGGCGGGCTGCAATTCCGGCTGGTCCATGGTGCGGGCGCGGATCAGCCGGCGGGCAGGGGACTGGCCGGGCCGCCAGTCCGGGTTGGGCGGGTTGTCGCGGAACGCCGCATCCTCGATCAGATGGTGGATGGCATCCACCCGGAAGCCGTCCACGCCCCGCTCCAGCCAGAAGCGGAGCACGTCCAGCATGGCTGCCTGCACGTCCGGGTTGCGCCAGTTCAGGTCCGGCTGCTGCGGCAGGTAGGCATGGTAGAAATACTGGCCGGTCGCCGCATCCAGCGTCCAGGCGCTGCCGCCGAACTCGCTCAGCCAGTTGTTCGGCGGCCCGCCATCCGGCGCCGGGTCGCGCCAGACATACCAGTCGCGCTTCGGGCCGGTGCGGGAGGCGCGGCTTGCGACGAACCAGGGATGCGTATCCGCCGTGTGGTTCGGCACGTAGTCGAGGATGACGCGCAGCCCCCGGTCATGCGCCGCGGCGACCAGCCGGTCGAAATCCGCCAGCCTGCCGAAGACGGGATCGACATCGCAGTGGTCGGCGACGTCATAGCCGAAATCGGCCATGGGGGAGGGGTAGAAGGGCGAGATCCAGAGGGCATCCACGCCGAGATGGACGAGGTGGTCGAGCCGCGCGGTGATCCCGGGCAGGTCGCCCACGCCGTCGCCGTCGCTGTCCTGGAAAGAGCGCGGATAGACCTGGTAGATCACCGCGCCCTGCCACCACGCCGCCATGGCGCTCAGCCCCGCGCCAGGGGTGAGTCACCGTAGCGCTCCAGCAGCTCCGCCGGGTCGCGGTAGAGCGCGACGCAGCCGGCGGCGCGAAGGTCCTGCTCCGGGAAGCCGCCGCAGAGCAGGCCGATGGTCCGCAGCCCCGCCTTGCCCGCCGCCTCCGCGTCATAGGGCGAATCACCAACGACGATCGCCTGGTCCGCCGGCAGCCCGTCCAGCGCGGCGAGGAAGATGTCGGGGAAGGGCTTCGACCGTTCGGCGTCCTCCGAGGTGGTGGCGGCATCCACCAGCCCCTCGATGCCCAGAAGTGTTTTGTAGTGGTCCAGCTCCTCCGGCTTGCCGGAGGAGGCGAGGATGATGCGCCGTCCATCCGCGCGGAGGCGGCGGAACAGCGCGGCGACGCCGGGAAAGGGGCGGGCGCGGTGGATCAGCTCGCCCATGTAGAGGCCCTTGCGGAAGGCCTCCATCTCCTTGCCCCGCCTGTCCACGACATCCTCCGGCAGGAAGACCGGCATGAGCTGGTCGCCGCCCTTGCCGATCTGGGCGCGCACCGCCTCGAAGGGCACCTCATGGCCGATATGGCGGAAGGTCCGCACCCAGCTCTCGGCATGCAGGTCGACCGTATCGACCAGCGTGCCATCGACATCGAACAGAACGGCCTTCACCGCGCACCCTCCGGCAGGACCGCAGCGCAACCGGCCGACCGGCGCCGGGTTCCCTTGCAAATCGGCGCCGCCGGTCCAGCCCTCCGCGGCGCTCCGGCCATCGGGGGCGCCTGCGAGTTGGCGCCGCCGATTCAGTCCTCCGCGCCTTGCGGCGCTCCGGCCATCGGGGGCGCTCAGCCATTGTCGGCCTCGTCCTCCGTCGGCAATTCGCAGCGGTTGTGGATGTGGGTCGCCGCCGTCGCGGCATGCGCCATGGCCACCACGATCTGGTCGAGCCCGCGCACGATGTCGCCGGCGGCGTAGAGCCCCCTCACCGTGGTCTGGTTGTGGGAATCCACGCGGAGCGCGCCGCGCCCGTCATGATCCGCCCCCAGCGCCACCGCGAGTTCCGAACGGTAATGAAGGCCGAGCGCGGAATAGAGCACGTCAAAACGGTGCTCCCGCCCGCCCTCCCGCAGGGCGGCGATGCGGCCTTCCCGGACGTCCAGGCCCTCCACCGGCTGCTCCACCACCTTCACCCGGTGCTCGGCGACCGAGGCGCGCTGCGCCTCGTCCAGCGCCATGGGACAGCCGAGCGTCAGCAGCGTGACATCGTCCGAATAGGTGCGGGCGATGAAGATCGCCTCGCCCAGCCCGCGTTCGCCATGGCCGATGACGGCGATGCGCTGCTCCCGCGATTCGTAGCCGTCGCAGATCGGGCAGTAGCGCACCAGGCCGCGGCGGACGGCATCCGGCAGGTCCGGCAGGTCCGGCTCCACATCCACCGCGCCGGTCGCCAGCAGCACGCGCCGCGCATGGATCAGGCGGTTGCCCCCCGCGGCGTCATGGACCGCCGCGGTGAAGCCCTCCTTCCCGCGCTCCAGCCGCGCGACCGTGCCGGCCTCGATCCGCACGCCGTAGCGCTCCACCGTCTCCCGGTCCCGCCGCAGGATCTCGGGGCCGCCGATGCCCTCGGCGAAGAAGGGGATGTTGTGGCTCGTCGGGATCCAGGCGGCGCGGGGCGCGCCGCTGTCCACCACCAGCACGCGGCGGCGGAAGCGCGCGAGATAGACGGCGGCGGTCAGGCCGGCCGGCCCGCCGCCGATGATCAGGCAGTCGAGCGGCGCTGCATCCGGCTGTGGCATGGTCACGAACCTTCCCGGCTTTCGAGCCACGGCAACGCGGCAGCCATGCAAAGGACGGGCCGCGCCGCGCAGGTTTATCCGCGCCGCAGGATGCGCCAGGCGATGGCGACGGCGGCGGCGCTGGCCGCATGCGGCAGCAGGTGCCAGCCGGCCGCCATGCCGCGCACGGCCAGCAGGATGGCCATGTCCCCGAGCGGGATCAGCAGCGTCACCGCCAGCACCAGCGCCGCCCCGGCGCGATCCCCGCGCCAGAGCAGGCCGAGCAGATAGAAGCCGAAGGCCAGGTCACGCAGGCCGATGACGGCGACATAGGCCAGCGCCTCGCCCTCCGGCGGCGGCAGGCCGAAGATCGCGGCCCCCCAGCGCGGCAAGGCCAGGAAGAGCAGGCCAAGAGCGGCAAGGCCAAGCGCGAGCGCAAGCGCCGGCCAGGTCGTCGGGTCCCGCAGGCAGGGAAGGTGGAGCATGCGCCGCTCCCAACGCCGGTGCGGGCCGCGCGACCGCGGCTGAACCCGCGCGCGCCGCCGCCGTTGTGCCGCGTGGCGCCCGGGCAACTCGCCAGGGCAAATCCCGCATGGAAGGAACCAGACCATGGATCGACGTGGCATCCTGCTCGGCACGGCCGGGCTCGCGGCCCTTTCGCTCAGCCTCTCGCCAGGGATGGTGCTGGCCCAGGGCGGCACCGCCCACTGGCTCTCGGGCAGCGAGTACATCGCGAAGACGCTGATGGGCGGCACGCTGGCGAAGCAGACCAGCCAGCTCGCGCTGGAGCGCGGGCAGCATCCGAAGGTGAAGCAATTCGCCGGCTTCGAGATTGCCGAGCAGACCGCGCTGGCGCAGGTGCTGACCAACACTGCCGACCCGCCGCCGGTGCCGCTGGATGCCGACCATCAGGCGGTGCTGCGGACGCTGCAGGCGCAGACCGGCCCGGGCTTCGACCGCGCCTACATCCTCAGCCAGCTGCAGGTGCACCAGGCGCTGCTCCTGGCGCAGCAGGGCTATCTGGACAACACCAACCGCAGCACGGATACGCAGAACATTGCCGTGCTGGCCCGCATGTCCATCCAGCAGCACCTGGTGATGCTGCAGGAAATCCAGCAGATGCTGGGGTGATGCACGCGCCGGCGGCCACCTGGGCTACGGCGGATCGCGTCCAAGGCTGAGCGCCGATCCGCCCTGGCTCCTCGTTTTACAGGCAGATCGACGCGTCCGTTCGTTCATGCCTGCCGGCGATCCGCTCTATCCCAGCCAGGTGACCAGCACGGCCAGGGTGAGGACGGAGGCCGCGGTGCCGACCAGCACCGTGGCGCCGGACCTCTCCGGCCGCAGGCGGTAGCGCTGCGCCAGCAGGAAGGCATTGGCGCCGGTCGGCAGCGCCGCGGCCAGCACCGCCACCGCCGTCTCGAGCGGCGGGAGCGCGAAGGCCAGGCACATGCCCCAGACCACCGCCGGCATGACCAGCAGCTTCACCAGGGTCGCCGCCAGCGTGCTGCGCCAGGTGGCGCGCGCATCGAAACCGGCGAGGCTGCCGCCCAGGCAGAACAGCGCCGCCGCGGGCGCCACCGCGCCCAGCATCTCCATCACCCGCCGCGCTATGCCGGACGGCGCCGGCAGGCCGAGCAGCCGCCAGACCAGCGCGGCGAAGACCGCGACCACGATCGGGTTCCGCGCCATGCCCGTGAGGGTTGAGCGCAGCACCCGCCGCCAGGGCGCCTTCGCATGCAGCGCGATCTCCGCCACCACGGTGGCGAGGCCGAGCAGCACCATGGAATGCAGCACGAGGATGCCGAGCAGGACCGACAGCCCCTCCTGCCCATAGGCCGCCAGGATGAGCGGCAGGCCCATCATCAGCGTGTTGCCGAAGGAGGCGTCGAGGGCGAGCATCCCGGCATCGGCGAGCGGCAGGCGCCGCCAGGCGGCCGCCAGCAGCACGCCGCCATAGATGACGAAGGCGCCGAGGAAGAAGGCCAGCGCCGCCCGGCCGCCGGCGACGCCGCCGGAGGTGCCGCCGAGGAACAGCAGCGCGGGCGCGCAGAAGGTGAAGACGAAGCGGTTGATGCCGGCGAAGCCCGGCGGGTCGATCAGCCGCCGCCAGGCCGAAAGCCAGCCGAGCCCGATGATGGCGAAGACCGGGCCGACCACCCCGATGACGGCCTGCACCCCCTCAACCTTGCAGCAGGCCGGCGACGAACCCCGCCAGCCAGGGCTGGCGCGTGCGGTGGGTGCGGGCGGCGTGCAGGATGGCGCGCACCGCGGCGACGGTCGTGGCGAAGTCGTCGTTCACCAGCACATGGTCGAACTCGTCCCAGTGCTGCATCTCGGTCCGCGCCGCCTCCATGCGCTTGGCGATCTCCTCCTCGGGATCCTGGCCACGGCCGCGCATGCGGCGCTCCAGCTCCCTGAGGCTCGGCGGGAGGAGGAAGATGCCGACCACATCGGCCGGCATGCTCTGCCTGAGCTGGCGGTGGCCCTGCCATTCGATGTCGAACAGCACGTCCCGCCCGTTCTCCAGCGCCTGCTCCACCGGGGCGCGCGGCGTGCCATAGGACCGGCCGAGGAAGCCGGCATGCTCCAGGAACTCGCCCGCCGCGACGCCGGCGGCGAATTGCGCCGGTGTGCGGAAGAAGTAGTGCACGCCTTCCTGCTCGCCCGGCCTCGGCGCGCGGGTGGTGGCGCTGACCGAGAGGGAGAGTTCCGGCTCGGTCTCCAGCAGGGCGCGGGAGATGCTGGTCTTGCCGCCGCCCGGCGCGGCGGCGAGGACGAGGCAGATGCCCCGCCGCGACGGCCGGCTATTCGACATTCGCCGCCTGCTCCCGCAGCCGCTCGATCGCCGCCTTGAGGTCGAGGCCGATGCGCGTCAGCGGCACGGAGGCCGATTTGGAGCAGAGCGTATTGGCCTCCCGCACGAATTCCTGCGTCAGGAAATCAAGCTTGCGGCCGGCCCCCTCGCCCGCCGCCAGCAGCGCCCGCGCCGCCTCGATATGGGCGGCCAGCCGGTCCAGCTCCTCCCGCACATCGGATTTCTGGGCGAGCAGCGCGACCTCCTGCGCCAGGCGCTCCGGCGGGATGCGGGCATGGCCGTTCTCGCCCAGCAGGGCGGCCAGCTGGTCCAGCAGCCGGGCCCGCTGCGCCTCGGGCTGGCCGGCGGCCTCGGCGGCGGCGGCCTCGCGCAGCGCCGCGATCTCGTCCAGCAGGCCGGAGAGGATGGCGTGCAGCTTGGCCCCCTCCGCCTGCCGGGCGGCGGCGAGGCCGGCCAGCGCCTTCTCATAGGCCGTCGCCAGGGCGGCGCGCTTCGCCGCCTCCTGCGCCTCGTCCGGCTCGGCCTGCTCGGCCCGCAGCACGCCGGGAAGGGCCAGCAGCGCCTCGGCCCGCGGCGCCTCGCTGCCGCGGATGCGGTCGGCGAGGGCGAGGGCCAGTTGCAGCGCCTGCTCCAGCGCCGCCGGATCGACCGAAAGCTTCGGTCGCTCCTCCCGCTTCAGGGTCAGCGTCGCGGAGACGTTGCCGCGCCGGAGGCGCTTGCCCGTTGCCTCCCGCAGCGCGGGTTCCAGCGCGTCCTGGCCGTTCGGCAGGCGCAGGCGGAGGTCGAGGCCGCGGCCATTCACGCTGCGGAGTTCCCAGGCGAAGGCGGTGCCATCCGGCAGCGTTCCGCTCTCGCGCGCGAAGCCGGTCATGCTCATAAGGGTGCCCATCGGCCGGGTTCTCCCGCCTCAGCGGATCGGATGCAAGCGATGGGACAGCAGGATTCGGATCGCCGGAGGGCAGAGGCGCCGCCGGGCACCGGAGGCGTGAATCTGAAACCCGGACAAACCTACCCCTGGCGACATGTGCTGGTGACAGGGGCTTCCTCCGGCATCGGGCGGGCAATTGCCATCGCCTGCGCCGGGCCGGGGGTGGTGCTGCATCTCGGGGGGCGGAACGCGGAGCGGCTGGCGGAGACGGCGGCCGCCTGCACCGCGGCCGGCGCCGCCGCCCGGCCGCAGAGCGTGGATGTGCGGGACCGGGACGCCATGGCGGCCTGGATCGCCGGCGCCGGGCCGCTCGACCTCGTCATCGCCAATGCCGGCATCTCCGCCGGCACCGGCGGCAGGACGGAGCCGGCCGAGCAGGCCCGCGCGATCTTCGAGACCAATGTCACCGGCGTGCTGAACACCGCCCTGCCGGCGCTGGCGGCCATGGCGGCGCAGCCCCCCGGCCCGGAGGGGCTGCGCGGCCGCATCGCCGTCATCGCCTCCATCGCCGCCTTCGTCGCCGTCCCCGGCGCCCCGGCCTATTGCGCCAGCAAATCGGCGGTGCAGCGCTGGGCGGAGGCGCTGGACGCGACCGAGCGGCGGCGCGGCATCCGGCTGCATGCGGTCTGCCCCGGCTATATCCGCACGCCGATGACGGCGGCGAACCAGTTTCCCATGCCCATGCTGATGGAGGCCGAGGAGGCGGCGCGGCGGACCCTGCGGGGCATCGCCGCCGGGCGGATCCGCATCGCCTATCCCTTCCCGGTCTATTGCGCCGCCCGGATCGCCGGCGCGCTGCCGCCCGGCCTGCGCGCCGCGCTCTTCGCCGCAGCGCCCTCGAAGGGGCCGCTGCCGCGAGTGGGGTAGGCCGCAGCGGGGTAAGCTGCAGCACGGGCCGCCCCGGGCGCGCCGGCTTCCGGGCGCCCGGTGGCTGCGCGTCCCGGATGCGGGGCCGCGATGGCCGGCCCGGCCCCTGGCCTGTGGCGCCGTAACGCTTCGTCACGGCCTGTGTTGCCGGCCGGGCTTGGATCAGGCCCGATCGGCCCCAACTGGGCCAGGTTGTCTGTCGGAGTTCCCCGCCTTGGGCCTTGCCGGCCAGTTCCTCCTCGGCCTTCGCCTCGCGCGGCGCGAGCTGCGCGGGGGCATCCGCTCCCTGCGCATCGTGCTGGCCTGCCTCGCCCTCGGCGTCGCCGCCATCGCGGCGGTCGGCACGCTGCGGGCCGCCATCGATGCCGGCCTGGCCGCCGATGGCGCCCGCATCCTCGGCGGGGATGTCGAGCTGCGCAGCGGCAACCGCCCGGCAACGCCCGCGGCCCGCGCCTGGATCGAGGCGCACGGCGGGCAGGTATCGGAGGTGGTGGCGCTCCGCTCCATGCTGGTCGCCCCTTCGGGCGAGCGGATGCTGGTCGAGGTGAAGGCGGTGGACACCGCCTATCCCCTTTACGGCGCGCTGGACCTCGACCCGCCCCTCCCCGGCTTCGGCGCGGAGGGCGCCGCCGCCGGGGCCCAGGTGGCGCTCGATCCGCTGGTGGCGGAGCGGCTGGGCCTGTCCATCCAGGACCGGGTCCGGATCGGCGAGGCGGAATTCCGCTTCGCCGCCCTGGTGCAGGGGGAGCCGGACAAGGCCACCAGCCCCGCCCTGTTCGGCCCGCGCGCCCTGATCACCCGGGCGATGCTGGACCGCACGCAGCTCCTCCAGCCCGGCGCCCTGGTGCAGCACGACCTGCGCATCCGCCTGCCGGAGGGTACGGACCGCGCCCGCTTCGCCAACGAGTTGCGCAGCGCCTTCGCGGCCGAGGGCTGGCGGGTTCGCACGGCCGACCAGGCGGAGCCGGGGGTGAACCGCTTCCTTGACCGGGCCGCCTCCTTCCTGACCCTGGCCGGCCTCACGGCCCTGCTGGTCGGCGGCATCGGCGTCGCCACCGGGGTGCGCGGCTGGCTGGACGCGCGGGCGCGCTCCATCGCCACCCTGCGCTGCCTGGGCGCGCCGGCCGCCATCATTTTCTTGACCTATCTGATCCAGGTGCTGGCCCTGGCCGCGCTCGGCATCGCCATCGGCCTCGCGGGCGGCTACGGGCTGACCTGGGTGGCGGCGCAGGCCCTCTCCGGCTCGCTCCCGGTGCCGCCGCGCCTGGCTCCCTATCCGGCGCCGCTGGCGCTCGCCGCCCTCTATGGGCTGCTGACGGCGCTGGCCTTCGCCCTCTGGCCGCTCGGCCGGGCCGCGCGCATCCCGGGCGCCGCGCTGTTCCGGGATGCGCTGCAGCCGGCCGGCGCCTGGCCGGCCTGGCCGGTGCTGGCGCTGAACCTGGCGGCGGCCGGGGCGCTCATCGCCCTTATCGTGCTGACCGCGGGCGACCGGCGCTTCGCGCTCGGCTTCTGCGGCGCCGCCATCGCCGCGCTGCTGGTCTTCCGCGGCGGCGCCTGGGCCTTGGCTGCCCTCGCCCGGCGGCTCGCGCATCTGCGCCGGCCGGCGCTGCGGCTCGGCCTCGCCAACCTGCACCGGCCGGGGGCGCCGACCGCGCTGCTGGTCGTCTCGCTCGGCATCGGTCTCACCACGCTCGCCACCATCGCGCAGATCGAGGGCAATCTCCGCCGGCAACTGGCGGCCGAGATGCCGGCCCGCGCCCCGAATTTCTTCTTCATCGACATCCAGTCCGACCAGGCGCAGCGCTTCGATGCGGTGGCGCTCGGCCTGCCGGGGGTTGACGAGGTGAAGCGGGTGCCGAGCCTGCGCGCCCGGGTGGTCGCGGTGAAGGGCGTGCCGGCCGAGCGGGCAGAGGTCTCGGAGGAGACTGCCTGGGCGCTACGGGGTGACCGGGGCCTCACCTATGCCGCCCACCCGCCGGAGGGGACGAAGATCGTCGCCGGGGCGTGGTGGGCGCCGGACTACCGGGGGGAGCCGCTGCTCTCCTTCGATGCCAATGTCGCCCGCGGCTGGGGAGTGGGGGTCGGCGATGTCATCACCGTCAACGTCCTGGGCCGCGACATCGACCTGAGGATCGCCAACCTGCGGGCGGTGGACTGGCGCGGCCTCGGGATGAACTTCACCCTGGTCGCCTCCCCCGGCCTGCTGGAGGCGGCGCCGCACACCCATATCGCGACCGTGCGCGGGGATGCGGCGCAGGATGCCGCGGTGCTGCGGGCGCTGACCGACACCTTCCCCAACATCTCCGGCATCCGGGTGCGGGACGCGCTGGAGGCGGTGGCGGGCATCCTGGGGCGGGTGGGCACCGCGCTGACCGCCACTGGCAGCGTCACCCTGCTGGCCGGCGCGCTGGTGCTGGCCGGCGCGGTCGCGGCCGGGCAGCGGCAGCGCGTCCGGGATGCCGTGGTGCTGAAGACGATCGGCGCCACCCGGTCCCAGATCCGCGCCGCCTGGATGGTGGAATACATGCTGATCGGGCTGGTGGCCGGGCTGCTGGCGGCGCTGATCGGTAGCGCGGCGTCCTGGGCGGTGGTGACCTTTGTGATGCGGGCCGAATGGGTGCTGCTGCCGGGGATGCTGGCCGCGACGGTGCTGGGCTGCGCGGCCCTGACCCTCGCCTGCGGGCAGATCGGCACCGCCCTGGCGCTCAGGGCGCGGCCTGGGCCGCTGCTGCGGAACGAATAGGCCGGCGATTCGCTGAAGGGGGGCTCGCCCGGCGTCACGCTTCGTGACATGAAGAACGGGCAAGGCATACCCATATCACGCCTGCCGGCGATCCCCGCGCGCCGGTCCGGAGTGCTGCCCGGTCACACGGAATCCCGTTGAATCGGGTTACAGCTTCTCCATAATAGAGGGCAGCGGGGATTGCCCCCTTTTCGGAGGTTCGAGACACCTATGGCCCTTCAACCCGACTATCGATACCAGACGGGTGCGCCAGGCTGGGGTCGCATGGCGACCGCCGACGCGGCCGCCGTCGATGCCGGGCTCCGGGCGTACATGCTCCGGGTCTACAACTGGATGGCCTCGGGGCTGCTGCTCACCGGAATCGTGGCGCTTGCCGTGGTGAGCGTGCCGGCGCTCCAGGCGCTGTTCTACCAGGCCGTGCCGCTGGCTAGCGGGCGCGTGGTGATGCAGCCGACGATCCTGTTCTGGGTCGCCGCGCTCTCGCCGCTCGCCTTCATCCTGGTGCTGAGCTTCGGCTACAACCGGCTGAGCAAGACCACGGCGCAGGCGCTGTTCTGGGTGTTCTGCGTCTGCATGGGCGCGAGCCTGAGCAACCTGGCCTTCCGCTACACCGGCGCCAGCATCGCCACCACCTTCTTCATCACGGCGGCCATGTATGCGTCGGTGAGCCTGTATGGCTACACCACCAAGACCGACCTGACGAAGATGGGCAGCTTCATGATGATGGGCCTGATCGGCCTGATCATCGCCGGCCTGGTGAACATGTTCATGCAGAGCTCGGCCCTGCAGTTCGCCATCAGCGTCATCGGCGTGGTGGTCTTCGTCGGCCTCACCGCCTATGACACCCAGCGCATCAAGGCGGACTATATCGAGCACGCCTATGCCGAGGGCACGGAGGAGGCCGGCAAGCGCAGCGTGATGGATGCGCTCGGCCTCTACCTGAACTTCATCAACCTCTTCCAGATGCTGCTGCATCTGACGGGGGTCCGGCAGAGCGAGTAGTCCGGCGGCGACACGCCCTGGATCGGGCCCCGGGGGAAACCCCGGGGCCTTTTTTCATGCGCCAACCAAACGCGCGCCGCCCCGGCAGCGGATTGCGCTGCGGATTGCACGCCATCCGCTGTCGGCCATTGATGGCAGGGCAGGGTCTTGCTCCCGGGCGGCAAGGGCTCCGCTGACGTTGCTCCGCAAAGCCAGCCGGTGCCCTGTTCATCCCCGTCTTCGATCTGCTCTGGCGCCGGCCCGCCGCATACGGGACAAGGGGGCCGTCCGGCCGGTGGTCCCCACGCCGCCGCGCCGCCACGGAGGTGCCGCCGGCATGAGCCACGACCACCACCATGACCACGGCCATGACCACTACGGCCATGGCGCGGCGCATGGGCATGACCACGGCCACCCGCACCATCACGGCCCGGTCCCCGGGGAGCGCGGCTTCGTTCCCGCCATCGCCCTCAATCTCGGCTTCGTCGGGCTGGAAGCGGCGGCCGGGATCATCGGCGGCTCGCTCGCCCTGCTGGCGGATGCCGGCCACAACCTCTCGGACGTGCTCGGCCTGCTGCTGGCCTGGGGCGCGGTGCGGCTGGCGCGGCGCCTGCCCTCCGGCCGGCGGACCTATGGCTTCCACCGCGGCACCATCCTGGCCGCGCTCGGCAATGCCATGCTGCTGCTGGTGGCGGTCGGGGCCATCATGCTCGAATCCGTCCGGCGCCTGGTGGAGCCGGAGCCCGTCGCGGCCGGCCTCATGCTCTGGGTTGCCGCTGCCGGCATCGTGGTGAATGCCGGCACCGCCCTGCTCTTCGCCCGCGGGCGGGAGGCCGACCTGAACCGCCGCGGCGCCTATCTGCACATGGTGGCCGATGCCGGCGTCTCGGCCGGGGTGGTGGCCGGCGCCCTGCTCATCCAGGCGACCGGCTGGCTGTGGGTGGACCCGGTGCTCGGCCTGCTCATTGCCGGCGTCATCCTGGCCGGGACCTGGGGCCTGCTGCGGGACTCCGTGGACCTCGCCATGGATGCGGTGCCGCGGGGCATCGACCCCGAGGCGGTGCGGGAATTCCTCGCCGTCCAGCCAGGGGTTGCGGAGGTGCACGACCTGCATATCTGGGCGCTGTCCACCACCGAGACGGCGCTGACCGCGCATCTGGTCCGGCCAGGGGCCGGGACCGACGACGCCTTCCTCGCCACTCTGGGTCGGGAGTTGCGGGCACGCTTCGGCATCGGCCACGCCACCTTGCAGGTGGAGACGGGCGATCCCGCGCATCCCTGCCTCCTGGCGCCAGCGGACCGGTTGTAAGCGGCCTTTTCGCCAGGGCGACAACCCGGCCCCTCCGCCTGCGTTCCGCGGTGGACGCCCCCCGGCGGGGGCCGCAGGAGGAGCCCCGGCATGCGCGCACTGGTCTGGCACGGCAAGCATGACATACGCTGCGACAGCGTCCCCGATCCGCGGATCGAGGAGCCGCGGGACGCCATCATCCGCGTCACCTCCTGCGCCATCTGCGGCTCCGACCTGCACCTCTACGACAACTTCATGCCCGGCATGAAGAACGGCGACATCATGGGCCATGAGACCATGGGCATCGTCGAGGAAGTCGGGCCCGAATGCCGCAACCTGAAGAAGGGCGACCGGGTGGTCATCCCCTTCACCATCCTCTGCGGCGAATGCGACCAGTGCAAGCGCGGCAATTTCAGCGTCTGCGAACGGTCCAACCGCAACAAGGACATCGCCGACAAGATCTTCGGCCACGCCACCGCGGGCCTCTTCGGCTACACGCACCTGACCGGCGGCTATCCCGGCGGGCAGGCGGAATACCTGCGCGTGCCCTTCGCCGACCGTACCCACATCAAGGTGCCGGACAGCCTGACGGATGAGCAGGTGCTGTTCCTCTCCGACATCTTCCCGACGGGCTGGCAGGCCGCGGTGCAGTGCGACATCGAGCCGACGGACACGGTGGCGATCTGGGGTTGCGGCCCGGTGGGGCAGATGGCGATCCGCAGCGCCATCCTCCTCGGCGCCCGCCAGGTGATCGCGATCGACCGGGTACCGGAGCGGCTCTCCATGGCGAAGGCCGGCGGCGCCATCACGATCAATTTCGAGGAGGAGAGCGTCGTCGAGCGGCTGAACGAGCTGACGCACGGCAAGGGCCCGGAGAAGTGCATCGACGCCGTCGGGCTTGAGGCGCATGCGACCGCGACGCTCGATTCCATGTATGACCGCGCCAAGCAGGCGGTGATGCTGGAGACCGACCGGCCGCATGTGCTGCGGGAGATGATGTATGTCTGCCGCCCCGCCGGCACGCTCTCCATCCCCGGGGTCTATGGCGGTCTGCTGGACAAGATCCCCTTCGGGATGGCCATGAACAAGGGCCTGACCTTCCGCATGGGCCAGACCCATGTGAACCGCTGGACCGATGACCTGCTGCGGCGGATCGAGCAGGGGCAGATCGACCCCTCCTTCGTCATCACCCACCGCATCGGGCTGGAGCAGGGGCCGGAGATGTACAAGACCTTCCGCGACAAGCAGGACAGCTGCATCAAGGTGGTGATCCGGCCATGAGCGGGCGCGGCACGCAGCGGCGGCGCGGCCGCCGGACGGACAGCACCCTCGCGGTCGCGCAGGGCCTCGGCTGGTTCAGCATCGGCCTCGGGCTGGTGGAGGTGCTGGCGCCGCAGGCGCTGGCGCGCGGCCTCGGCATGCGCGGCCATGAGCGGCTGATCGCCAGCTATGGTGCGCGGGAGATCGCGACCGGGATCGGCATCCTTACCGCCCGCGATCCCACACCCTGGATCTGGGGCCGGGTCGCGGGGGATGCGCTCGATCTCGGGACGCTGGCGACCGGCCTCGACGGGCGCAACCGGCAGCGGGAGAAGGTCGGCCTGGCGCTGGCGGCGGTGGCCGGCGTCACGCTGCTGGACCTGCTCTGCGGACGGGCGCTGAGCGCGCGGCGCAGCGGGCGGCGCCTCGCGCGGCACCGGGACTACAGCGACCGCCGCGGCATGCCGCAGCCGCCCGAGGCGATGCGCGGCGCCGCGCGGGATTTCGAGATACCGCGCGACTTCCGCACGCCGGAGGCGCTCAGGCCCTGGACCAGCGCGGCCTGAGCGGATTGCGGACGGGCGTGAATGCCCGGGGGCGCAGATCCCCTTTGTAATCAACGACCTGCATCGGATTGCGTTCAGGTCTGAACGCAATCCGCCATAGAGCAGAGCGCGGCGGGCGTGAACGGAGCGCCCCGCAGACTTTACCGAGCAAAGCCAGCCTGCCCGGCGTCACGGTCCCCGACCAGGCCCTCGCAGGGATGACCGGCGCAAGCGGGCGGCAGTTTCGATGACTATGGCAGGGTGCTCGTCGCCGGCTCCGGCCTCGGCCGTGCCGGAGCATGTGGGACCGCGTCGGCGTCGCTCGGCCCCGGGTCGGCCGGCTGCGGCCGCTCCGTCTCCAGGGCCCGCGGCCAGCGCCGGCCGAGGGCCAGCCAGGCCACGACGCCATAGGAAAGGCCGCCCGCGGCCACTGCGGCGGCCAGCCTCGGCCAGCCCGCCAGCCCTGTGCCGTGCTGGATCGCCAGCACCGTCCCGACCATCGTTGCCGCGGCCAGCAGGCCGGGCGCGATCCGGCCAAGCAGCCAGAGCGGCGAGCGGCCCAGTTCCCGCAGCACGATCGTTGCCAGCACCGGCGGCAGCGCGAGCGAGGGCACCACCCAGGCCAGCGCCGCGCCTTCCGCCGTCTGCGGCCGGGTCAGCGTCAGCACGGCGAGCGGCAGAGCCAGCGTGACGAGGGCAAGCTGGAGGTTCCGCCTGGCCTTGCCGAGGGCGACGAAGAGGCTGGTGGTGTCGCCATAGAGGAAGGTCAGCGCCGCCCCGGCCGCGACGATCTGCGCGGCGATGGCCATGTCCGCCCAGCGCGGCCCGAGCAGCAGCGCGACGAGGTCCGGCGCCACCAGCACCAGGCCGAGGCAGATCGGCAGGCCGAGCAGCGCCTGGAGCTGGGCGAGGTCGCCATAGGTCGTCGCCATCGCGGGGCGGTCGGCCTGCAGGGCGCAGAGCCGCGGCATCGCGATGCGGGTCACCGTCTGCCAGACGATCGCGACCGCCGCATCCACCAGGCGGAAGGCGAAGTGGGAGATGGCGAGCACGCTCGGCGCCACGATAAGGCTGAGCGCCATCAGGAAGATGCGGTACTTGCCGCTGAGCACGGCGGCCCCGCCGAGCTGCGGCAGGGCCACCGGCCAGAGCGCCCGAAGCGCGCCGAGATCGAGGCGTGGCCGGAAGCCGCGGCCTACACCGCCCAGCCCACCGCGCAGCATCAGGGTGAAGGTGACGAGCGTCGCCACGGTCTGCGCCGCGATCATCGCCCAGGCGCCCTGCCCGGACCAGGCGAGCGCCAGGCCCGTCCCCAGGGCCAGGGGCTGGCCGAGCAGCAGCCGCGTCGAGAGCAGCCGGAAGCGCTGGTCGCGCAGGTAGAGGCCCGAGGCGGTGCCGGAGAAGGCCGCGAGCGGCAGCAGCGGCGCGAGGGCGAGCATCAGCCAGGCGATCACCGGTTCACCCGCCTGCCGCGCCAGCACCGGGCCGAGCAGGGCGAGCAACGCCCCGAGCACGAGCCCGAGAAGGACGGCGGCGGTCACGGCGCTCTCGGCATGGCGCCGTTCCAGCCGGATCAGGCGGACCAGCGCATCGGGGAAGAGGGCGCCGACCAGCACTTCCGCGATCAGGAAGGCGGCGATGGCGACCGTGCCGATGCCGGCCTCATGCGGGCCGATGACCCGGCCGATCGCCAGCATGGACACCAGCGAGAAGCCGGCGGCGGCCACGCTTTCGGCGAGGACCCAGATGGGCGCATGGGCCGAGGGTAGGCGGAGCTGCACGGCAATATCCAATCGTGGGGCATCGCCCTGACGCGAGACGCCGAAGGCCCGGGTTCCCCGGAGGGAAGCGAGGAGGTGACAGGCCGACGGGGAGGGCCGGCCCGGTTCACGGGATCAGGGCGGCATCACGCCGGTTACGTCGGACATGGCCTCCACCTAATCACCAATCCGGCGTGCGTCGAATGGACAGATGGTGAAGGCGCAACCATCGCGATCAATCCATCAGATCACCTGGTACCGGGCCTTGGCCGCGCGCTCGATGGCACCTGCGATCAGGCGGTCGAGGTCCAGTGCGATGCGGAAATCCTGCAGGAAATGCAGCTCTCCCTGGGAAGCCTCGCCATCCGCCGCCGCCACCTCGCAGGCCAGCAGATAGGCGGTCTCCCGCAGGCGCTGCGGCAGGGCATCGCGGATCAGGCCCATGGCCCGGTCGAGCCCGTCCTCGCGCCCCAGCAGGCTCAGGCAGGTCTCGGTCACGCTGGCGATGCCGGCCGGGTGGAAATCGCTGAAAACCGGCAATTCCTGCACCAGGCGGGACATCATGCCGACCTCGGCATCGGTCATGTTCCGGTCCGAGGCCGCCATGAGCACCATGGCGCAGACCAGCGCCTCCTGCGGGTTGAAACGGGTGTTCGGCATGGGGCCTCGCTCCTGCCGCGGTCCGGTCGCCGCGGCGGTGCCGCAGCCTGGACCGGCCCGCTGGTCACCCCTCGTCGCGCCGCGCCGTGCTCACGTCAATGATTAGTCTTGTAACAAAGCTCACGGCTGATTCAGGAATTCGCGCGTTTCCGCCACCACGGCGCTGAGGCCGAGCCGGCGCACCGGCACCCCCTCCGGCAGGCCGGCCAGCAGGCGGCTGGGGCAGGAGCGGTCGAGCAGCACGAAAACCCCGCGGTCATCGGCGCGGCGGATCAGCCTTCCGAAGGCCTGACGCAGCCGGTGGCGGGCGAGCGCGTCGTCATAGGCGGAGGGCGAGCCGCCCGAGAGGTGGATGCGCCTCTCGCGATGCAGGATGGAGGGGCGCGGCCAGGGCACCCGGTCGAAGACCAGCAGGCGAAGCGACCGGCCCGGCACGTCCACGCCGTCCCGCATGGCATCGGTGCCGAGCAGGCAGGCATCCTCCTCCGCCCGGAAGACGTCCACCAACGTGGCGTTGTCCATCGCGTCCACATGCTGGGCGTAGAGCGGGATGCCCGCCGCCTCCAGCGCCGGAGCCATGCGGTGGAAGCTCTCCCGCAGCCGCCGGATGGCGGTGAAGAGGCCGAGCGCGCCGCCGCCCGAGGCGAGGAACAGCGCCTGCATCGCCGCCGCGACCTGGCCGCCGCGCAGCTTGTCCACATCGGTCACCACGAAGGCGCGGGTGCGGGCGGCGTAGTCGAAGGGGCTGGGCACGGCGGCGCGGATGGCGGGAGCCGGCAGGTGGCAGGTGCCGGTGCGGGCCTCGGCCGCGGTCCAGCTGGCCTCCGGCTCCTCCGAGAGGCCCGCATCGCGCAGCGTCGCGCTGGTGATCAGCATGCCATGCGCCGGCGCGGCGACGGAAAGGGCGAAGGGCGTGGTCGGGTCCAACCAGTGCCGGTGCATGCCGGCATCCACCTCCCGCCCCTCGCGGCGGGTGAGCACGAGCCAGTCCACGAAGTCGCGGCGCTCGCCGGGGGTGGGGGGCGGCTCGCGCAGGGCGCGGAGCATGGCCTGCCAGGCCCGCAGCGGGATCAGGGCGCGGCGCTCGATCCCCTTGGCGGCGGTCTCAATGCGGATGCGGTCGCCGGTTTCCAGCTCCTCCACCTCATCCTCGAGCCGGGCCATGAGCCGGTCCCGCAGCAGGACCAGCGGCTCCTCCAGGCGCTTGAGGGCGCGCTCCAGCGCCTCGGCGGCGTCCGGCACATCCCCCCCCAGCGGGTGCAGGTCGCATTCGGCATCGTAGAGCCCGTCCTCCTCCGCCGCGCGGGCCAGCACCTGGCGGCGGACGGCGCGGAGGAACATCTCGGTCGGGTTCGCCAGGCGTTCGGCCGCGGCGGCGGAGAGCACGGGGCGCTCCGCCGCCGCCTCCGCCTCGTCCGGCAGGGCATGGACGGGGTCGTGCCGCGGCGGGCGCGGCTCCTCCGACAGGCGCGTCACCCAGCCGAGGCCGGGCAGGGCGCGGGCCGCCTGCAGCGCCGCCTCCATCGGCGCCAGCAGTTCGGGGATGTCGCCGGCCAGCTCCTCGATCCGGCGCCTCAGGCCGCGGGCGCGGCTGCGGCCGCCCTCGGCGCCCAGCAGCCAGCGGCGCAGCTCCGCCGTCTCGGCGCCGGTAATGGCGGCGCTGAAGGCGGCATCCGCCGCGTCGAACAGGTGGTGGCCCTCGTCGAAGACGTAGCGCAGGGGCCGGCTGTCCTCCCCGCCGCCCAGCGCCGCCTGCACCATCACCAGCGCATGGTTGGCGACGACCAGTGACGCAGTCCGGGCGCGGCGGATGGAGTGCTCGACGAAGCACTGCTTGTAGCGGGGGCAGGCGGAGCGGATGCATTCGCCCCGCCGGTCGGCCAGCGGCCAGATGGCGGCCGGCCCGTGCAATTCCACGATCCAGCCGGGGAAGTCGCCGCCCATCAGGTCGCCGTCCCGCGTCGCCAGGGCCCAGCGGGCGACCAGGCCGAGGGGCACGGCCATGTCGGGATGGCCGGCCTGGCCCAGCATCTCCTCCATGTTGAGCAGGCAGAGGTAGTTCTCCCGCCCCTTGCGGACGACGACGCGGCGGCGGCGCTCCTCCGGCTCGGGGTAGAGCCGCCCCAGCTCCTGGTCGATCTGGCGCTGCAGGTTGCGGGTGAAGGTGGAGATCCAGACGGGGGCGCCGTTGCGCTCCGCCCAGAGGGAGGCAGGGGCGATGTAGCCCAGCGTCTTGCCGGTGCCGGTGCCGGCCTCGGCCAGCACGACATGCGGGGCGCCCTGGTCGGCGCGCGGGGCGAAGGCGCCGGAGGCGGCGGAGGCATAGTCGGCCTGTTGCGGCCGCTGCTCCGCCCCCTCTCCCAGGATCTGGCCGAGGCGGGTGCGCGCCTCGGTCGGGGAGACGTCGAAGCTGGCCGGCGGCTGGGGCGGGCCTGGATCCTCCCAGTCCGGCAGTCGGCGCCAGACCTTGTAGGGGTCGAGCGTGGGCTTTTCCTCGCCGGCGCCCAGGGCGGCCAGCACCGACTCGGCCCAGGGCCAGGCGGCAGCCTTCCTGAGCTGCGCGGCCAGGATGCCGGCATCGCGGTTCATCGGCAGGCCGCGCCCGGCGGCAAGGCGGCGGAGCAGGATCGTCGCCATCTCCGGCAGCAGGGCGGCAGCGGCGGCATCGTCCTTCGGCAGGTCGAGGTCGAGCGCCATGGCGAGGCCGCGCGGCGTCGGGGCCGCGGGGCGGGCCGGCAGGCAGAAGGCGAAGAGCTCCAGCAGGTCGAAGCAGGCGTCGAAGCGCGGCAGGTCGAGCCGCCGGGCGGTGGCGGGGCCATGGACGAGGAGCGGCGGGGGCTGCCCGGCGAGGGTGCGATGCAGCTCGGCGGCGGACAGTTCCTGCAGCTCCCCATCGGGGGTCAGCAGCGTGGCGCGGCCATGACCCGCGACGAGCGCCGGGGCATCGGGGAGCAGCAGGCGGGGAGGGAGGGCCATGGGTGGCCCAGACTAGCGCAACCGGAGGGATCGGTCGCGGGCGGCGTGGCGGTGCCCAGCCATGCGGTGGCGGACGGCCATGCCCGGGCGTATCGCCGATGACGTCCCCGCGCATCACCGGCGGCCGGGCTGCGTTGTCGCTCCCTGCTGCTGCGGCATGACGAGGAGGCCCGATGCACCGCCGGCGACTTGGCGCCCTGGCCCTGGTCCTGCTGGCCGCCGCCGTGCCGCGGGAGGCGATGCCGGAGGCCTGCCCCGCCGCGGGCGATGGCCGGCAGCGGACCTACCGGAACGAGCGCTTCGGCATCCTCATGCGCTACCCCTCGGTCTTCGCGCTCGACCCCGACAGCGTTCCCGAGAATGGCGACAGCGCCCGCTTCTGGACGGCGGACCGCCGGGCGACCGCGGTGGTGAACGCATCGCGGAGCAAGGAGGGCCGGGAACTCGGCCATTTCCTCGCCGAAGCCGAGGAGGACATCCTGCGCAACAGCCGCGGCGAGGTCACCTACCGGCGCCGCCGCGACAACTGGTTCGTCCTCAGCGGCTATATCCTCGACCGCATCTTCTACCGGCGCACCTTCCTCGCAGCCGATGGAACCCTGGCAACGCTCTGGCTGGAATTCCCGCGCGCGCTGCGCCCCTGCCTGGAGGATGCGGTGACGACCATGTCGCTGTCCTTCCGCCCGATGTAGCGGCGCACCGGGCGGAAGGCGCGGCCAGGGCAGATCGCCGCGGGGCGGAAGCGCCCGGAGGCGTGGATCTGCTCACACAGGGCCATACAGCGCCGTCACCCCGCGCAGCCGGGGTGACGACGTTCCGGGCTCAGCGATAAACGAACTCCGCCCCATCCAGATCGGTGGCCGGGATCGCGTCCTTCTCCATCCAGTAGTCCTGGGTGTGCTGCCATTCCGGCTTGTCGCCGCGCTTGGGCAGCAGGTGCATGCCGCGCATCAGGTAGCCCGGGTTGAAATTCTCCGGGTCGATCCAGGGCAGGATCGGCATGTCCTTGTCCTCGGGCCGCAGCGCGACCTCCACCCGCTTCGCGCCCTTGGCCTGCATGTGCTTTAGCAGGCGGCAGACGAAATCACCCACAAGATCGGCCCGCAGCGTCCAGCTCGCGCGGAAATAGCCGAAGACCCAGACCATGTTCGGCACGCCGGTGAACATCATCCCGCGATAGGTCACGGTGTCGTGGAAGGCCAGCGGCTTGCCGTCGATCGCGAATTCGATGTCGCCCAGCACGTTCAGGTGGAAGCCGGTGGCGGTGACGATGATGTCCGCCTCCAGGTGCTTGCCGGACTTCAACTGGATGCCGGTCTCGTCGAAGCTCTCGATCTCGTCGGTGACGACCGAGGCCTCCCCGCGCGCCACCGCCTGGAACAGGTCGGCATCGGGGACGAAGGCGATGCGCTGCCGCCAGGGCCGGTAGCTCGGGGTGAAATGCGTGTCGATGTCGTAATCGGGGCCGAGGATGCTGCGCAGGTTCGCCAGCATCTCCTGCTTCACCTTCTCGGGCTCCTTGAAGCACCGGTCGGTGAACAGCGCCTGCTCATGCAGGATCTTGCGCCGCGTGATCTCGTGGATCCAGGTCTCTTCGATGCCCAGCGCGCGCAGCTCCTCGGCGATCTCGATCGCGTTGCGGCCGGTGCGGAAATAGGTGGGCGAGCGCTGCAGCATCACCACATGCGCGGCCTTGCCGGCCATGGCCGGGACGATGGTCGCGGCCGAGGCGCCGGAGCCGATGACCACCACGCGCTTGCCCGTGTAGTCGAGATCCTCCGGCCAGGTCTGCGGGTGGACGATGGTGCCCTTGAACCGCGCCATGCCCGGCCATTCCGGCGTGTAGCCTTCCGAGTGCCGGTAGTAGCCCTGGCACATCCAGAGGAAATTGGCGGTGATCACCACCGGCTCGCCGGTATCGGTCCGCGTCGCCTCGACGGTCCAGCGGTTCTCGGCGGAGGACCAGCTCGCGCTGCTGATCTTGTGGTTGTAGCGGATGTGGCGGCCGAGGTCGTTCTCCTCGATCACCTCGCCCATGTATTTCCGGATCTCCTCGGCGGTCGCGATCGGCGTGCCGGTCCAGGGCTTGAAGCGGTAGCCGAAGGTGTGCAGGTCGCTGTCCGAGCGGATGCCGGGATATTTATGCGTCCACCAGGTGCCGCCGAAGGTCTCCTGGCTCTCCAGCACGACGAAGCTGGTGTCCGGGCATTGCGTCGTCAGGTGATAGGCGCCGCCGACGCCGGAGATGCCGGCGCCCACGATCAGGACGTCGAAATGCTCGGCGGGCCGCGCCTTGGGCCGTTCGAGGGTTGCTGCCTCGGACATTCGTCTTGGTCCTCCGTGGAGATTGGTTGGCGGCGCCCTGGCCGCGGTTGCGGGCATTGCAGCATGCCGGCGGCGGCCGGAACAGCCCGGCGGCGGGCGCACGCTCCTGGCCCGATCTGTCGCAGTGCAGATAGGCGCTCGCCTTGATCGGGATCAAGTCGGTCGAATGACCGTTCCGCGGATGGCGGACCGGCGCCCGGCTTCGGGCACCCTCCCCACCGCGGAGCATGGCCGCGCCTCCGGCATTCACGCCCGTTTGCGCGCCGCACCGGGAAGGGCACCCGGCCTTGCGCAGCCCGCAACGGGCTGGTTCCGTAGGGTTCGGGAAGGCCGGCCCGGACTTGGCGAGGCGCGGCCAGGGGATGCAGCGGAATGGATCGACGTGGCATCATGGCGCTCGCGGCCGGTGCGGCATTGGCCGGCATGGCCGCTGCCCAGCCCGCGGCGATCCGCGGCACGGCCAGCTACCGCGAGCGCATGGCCCTGCCACCGGGGGCGGTGCTGGTGGTGGAACTGATCGACATCTCGCGGGCCGATATGCCGGCCGTGCGGCTGGCGGAGGCACGCATCCCCATCCAGGGCCAGATCCCGCTCGCCTTCACCCTGGCCTACGATCCGGCGCGGATCCTGCCGCACCACAGCTATGCCGTGCGGGGCGTGATCGAGATCGAGGGCAGGGCCGCCCTCCGCACCGATACCATCCATCCCGTGCTGACCCGGGGGGCGGGCGAGGCGGTGGCGCTGCGCCTGATCCGCGCGGCCGCCCCGCCGGCGGCCGAGGTCCCGGCGCTGGTCGGGCCGGACTGGGTGGCGGAGGAGATCGGCGACCGGGGCGTGCTGGATGGTGTGGCCCCCAGCCTCGCCTTCACGGCGGAGGGGATGGTCGCGGGCTCTGGCGGCTGCAACCGGCTGGCCGGCGGCTACAGCCTCTCGGGCGAGGGGATCACCTTCACCCGGATGGCCGCAACCAGGATGGCCTGCGTCCCCGCGGTGGCGGAGCAGGAGGGGCGGTTCCTCCGCGCCCTCGGCGAAGCCAGGCGCTGGCGGATCACGCCGGAGGGGAGGCTGCTGCTGCTGGACGGGGCGGGGGCGCTCAGCGCGCCGTGTCGGCCGGAAGGCCGAAGGCGTCGGGGTAGCCGAACAGGCCGACCTGGCCGCCGGTATGCAGGAAGACGACATTCTCGTCCTTCCCGAACCTCCCCTTGCCGATCAGGTCGATCAGCCCGGCCATGCCCTTCCCGGAATAGACGGGGTCGAGCAGGATGCCCTCCTGCTCCGCCACCAGCCGGACGGCCTCGACCATCCCCTGGGTCGGGATGCCGTAGCCCTGGCCGACATAGTCGCAATTGGCGACCACATGCTCCGGCCTGACCAGGGGCGGCAGGCCGAGATGGGCGATGGTGCGCTCGGCCAGCGCGAGGACATTCGCCTCCTGCTTCGGCTTCGGGGCGCGGACGCCGATGCCGAGCACGGGGATGCCGCTGTTGAGCGCGACGAGGCCCGCAACCAGCCCGGCCTGGGTGCCGGCGCTGCCCGTGGCGTGCACCAGATGGTCGATCCTGAGGCCCATGTCGGAGGCCTGGGTCACCAATTCCTGTGCCGCGTTGACATAGCCCAGCGCCCCGATGGGGTTGGACCCGCCGCCGGGGATGACATAGGGCTTGCGGCCGGTGCTCCGCATCTCCTCCGCCACCGCTTCCATCTCCGCCTGCATGTCGGCCCCGCCGGGGCGGCGGGAGATGGTGGCGCCATGCAGCTTGTCCATGAGCACGTTGCCGGAACGGGTATAGGCCGGGTCGGTGTAGCCGGTCCGGTCCTCCAGCAGGATGTGGCAGGCGAGGCCGAGTCTGGCGCAGGCAGCGGCGGTCTGCCTTGCGTGGTTGGACTGGGTGGCGCCCTGGGTGATGACGATGTCGGCACCCTGCGCGAGCGCGTCCGCGCACAGGTATTCCAGCTTGCGGGTCTTGTTGCCGCCGGTCGAGAGGCCGGTGCAGTCATCCCGCTTGATCCAGAGCTTCGGCCCGCCGAGATGCTTCGACAGGCGCTCCATGGGCTCGAGCGGGGTCGGCATGTGGCCGAGCCGGACGCGCGGGAAGCGGGCGAGGTTCATGGCGGCGGGTTTCCTCCGGCGGCGAGTCTGGCCGGGGAGGCTAGCGGCGATCAGTGGCGGGGGCGAGGGTGGGCCGCGCCCTGCTCGCGGTCCCCAGGCGGCAAGGCGGCGCCGCGGGCCGGAAGAAGGCATGGCCGGAGCAATGTCCGGCCATGACGATGCATCGCGGGATCAGGCGCCTGGACGGCGCCCGTCGGCCGGGCCTCAGCCCAGCTTCATCCGCTCCGCGATCTGCACCGCGTTCAGCGCCGCGCCCTTCAGAAGCTGGTCGCCGCAGAGAAAGACATCGAGGCCGCAATCGCCGAAGACCGGGTTGGCGCGGATCCGCCCCGCCTCGACATCATCCTGCCCGGTCGCGGTCAGCGGCATCGGGTAGAGCTTGTTCGCCGGGTCATCCACCAGCTTCACGCCGGCCGCCCTGGCCAGCACGGCGCGCGCCGCCTCCGGCGTCACCGGCCGTTCGGTCTCGATCGTCACGGCCTCGGCATGCACCCGGAAGGTCGGGATGCGGACCGCGGTGCAGGAGACGAGAAGATCGGGCATCCCCATGATCTTCCGGCTCTCCCAGGCGACCTTCATCTCCTCCCGCGTGTAGCCGTTTGGCTGGAAGCTATCGATCTGCGGGATGACGTTGAAGGGCAGCGGATGGGCGAAGACCGAGTGGCCCGGCTTGCCGCCTTCCAGCAGCACCCGGCGGGTCTCCTGCTCCAGCTCCTGCATACCCTCGGCGCCGGCGCCGCTGGCGGCCTGGTAGGTGGAGACGATCACCCGCTTCAGGCCGAATTCCCGGCGCAGCGGCTCCAGCGCCACCACCAGGATGGCGGTGGTGCAGTTCGGGTTGGCGATCAGCTTGTGGTTGCCGATGGCGTCCGCATTCACCTCCGGCACCACTAGGGGGACATCAGCCTCCAGCCGCAGGGCGGAGGAGTTGTCCACCACCGCGACACCCTCGGCCGCGAGCGCCCGTGCATGCGCCTTGGCGAAGTCGCCCGAGACGGCGAGCAGCGCCAGATCGAGGCCCTTGGCGGCGGCGGGGGAGAACTCCTCGATGGTGACCTCGCCCCAGGGGGTCTGCTGTTTGGTGCCGGCGCTGCGGGCGGAGGCGAACAGCTTCAACTCGGTCACCGGGAAGCGCCGCTTGCCCAGAACCTCCACCAACTCCTTGCCGACCGCGCCCGTGGCACCGATCACGCCGACCCGCATGGCACCCTTTCCTTCACGAAGAATGGGCCGTTTAGCGCGCCGGCCCCGCCGCCGCCACTGTCAAGTCCCGATGGCTGCCCTGCCCATGGCGCGTTGACCCCGCCGCCGACCCCTGCCATCTGCCCCGCATGAGCGCCGATCCCTCCCTCCGCAACGTCAAGGCCTGGCCCTTCGAGGAAGCCGCCAAACTCGCGGACCGGCTGGCCGCCAGCCCGAAACCCGCGGGGGCCCTCTTCGAGACCGGCTATGGCCCCTCGGGCCTGCCGCATATCGGTACCTTCGGGGAAGTGGCGCGCACCACCTGGGTCCGCCGCGCCTTCGAGCGGATGACGGGCCTGCCCGCCCGCCTCGTCGCCTTCTCGGACGACATGGACGGGTTGCGGAAGGTCCCGGACAATGTCCCGAACAAGGATCTGCTGGCGCAGCATCTGGGCCGGCCGCTGACCGCCATCCCCGATCCCTTCGGAACGCATCCGAGCTTCGGCGCGCACAACAACGCCCGGCTGCAGGCCTTCCTGGACGCCTTCGGGTTCGAATACGAGTTCGCCTCCTCCACCGACTACTACAAGGGCGGGCGGTTCGACGCGGCGCTGCTGCGCATGGCGGAACGGCACGAGGCGGTGAGGAAGGTCATCCTCCCCACCCTCGGCCCGGAACGAAGGGCCACCTATTCGCCTTTCCTCCCCATCCATCCGGAGACGGGCGTGGTCATGCAGGTGCCGATGGAGGAAGTGCGGCCAGAGGACGACCTGCTGGTCTGGGTCGATCCGGAAACCGGCAAGCGCCACGGCACGCGCATCACCGGCGGCCATTGCAAGGCGCAGTGGAAAGCCGACTGGGCGCTGCGCTGGTATGCGCTGGGCGTCGATTACGAGATGTCGGGCAAGGACCTGATCGATTCCGTGAAGCTCTCCGGCGCCATCTGCCGCATCCTCGGCGGCACGCCGCCCGTCGGCTTCACCTATGAGCTCTTCCTGGACGAGCACGGGCAGAAGATCAGCAAGTCCAAGGGCAACGGCCTCACCATCGAGGAATGGCTGCGCTACGCCCCGCCCGAGAGCCTGGCCCAGTTCATGTACCAGGCGCCGCAGCGGGCGAAGCGGCTGTTCTTCGACGTCATCCCCCGCGCGGTGGACGAGTATCTCGGCAATCTGGAGAAGCTGAAGGCCCAGCCCGAGGGTACCAACCCCGCCTTCCACATCCACAACGGCAGCAGCAACGACCCCGGCTCGCCCATCTCCTTCGCCATGCTGCTGAACCTCGCCAGCGTGGTGAATGCGGACGATCCCCAGATCCTGTGGGGCTTCATCCGCCGCTACGCGCCCGATGTGACGCCGGAGAGCCACCCGATGCTGGCGCGCCTGGCCGAGTACGCGGTGGCCTACTACCGCGACTTCGTCGCGCCCACGAAGACATTCCGTGCGCCGAACGAGATCGAGCGCGGCGCGCTGGAGGACCTGCTGCATGTCCTGCGCAGCCTGCCGGAGGACAGCGATGCCGAGGCGATCCAGACGCTGCTCTATGAGGTCGGCAAGCGGCACGCCTTCGCCAGTCTGCGCGACTGGTTCTCCTGCCTCTACCAGGTCCTGCTCGGCCAGCAGGAGGGCCCGCGCTTCGGCGGCTTCGTCGCGCTCTACGGCATCCCCGGCACCATCGGGCTGATCGAGACGGCGCTGGCGCGCGAGGTGGCGGCGGAGTGAGCCCCCGCATGGCCTGGCTGCGGCGGAACGGGCCCGCGGTCTTCGGCATCGCGCTGCTGGCCGGCGCGATCTGGGTGGTGCAGCGGGAATTCCGCAGCCTTTCGGTCGCCGACATCCAGAAGGCCATGGCCGCCATCCCGTCCTCCGCGCTCTGGATCGCCGGGGGCTGGACCGTGCTCGCCTATCTCGTCCTCGCCATCTACGACAAGCTTGGCTCGATCTATGCCGGGCGGCCGGTCTCCTGGCCGAAGAGCTTCCTGGCCTCCTTCTGCGGCTATTCCCTCGCGCACAATCTCGGCTTCGCCGCCGTCTCGGGCGCCGCGGTGCGCTACCGGCTCTACTCCGCCTGGGGGCTGACGCCGCTCGAGATCGCCAAGGTGGTCGGCTTCACCAGCCTCACCTTCGGGCTCGGCGGCATGGCGCTCGGCGGGCTCGTCCTGGTGGTGGAGCCGGAGGTGGTGCCCTGGTTCGGCGCCCATGTGCCGCACTGGGCGCTGCAGGCCATGGCCGTCCCGCTCTGGGGCATCGTCGCCGCCTATGTCGTGCTCAGCCGCTTCAAGCGGCATGTGCGCATCTTCCGGCACGAGATCGACCTGCCCGGCCCCCGCATGGCGCTGACCCAGACCGCGCTGGCGACGGTGGATGTCGCGGTGACGGCGGCAATCTTCTACGCCCTGCTGCCCGCAGCGGAGGGGCTGACCTTCCTGCGCTTCCTCGGCATCTACCTGGCCGCCTATGCCGCCGGCATCGCGGCGCATGTCCCGGGGGGCCTCGGCGTCTTCGACGGCGCCATTCTGATCGGCCTGCAGCCCTACCTGCCGGCGCCCGAGGTGATCGGCGCGCTGCTGGTCTTCCGGCTGTACTACTACATCATCCCGCTCTTCATCTCCGGCACGCTGTTCGTCGGCTTCGAACTCGGCCAGCGCCGCGCCGTGCTGCAGCGGGTCACCGCGCTCGGGCGGGGGAGCGAGACGCTGGAGGTGCCGGCAATCGCCTCGCTGGTCGCGCTGGCCGGCGCGCTGCTGATCTTCATGGGCGCGCTGCCGGTGAAGGACACGATCATCGAGGCCTGGGCGGGCCGCCTGGCCGCCCTTGCCTCCCACTTCGCGGCCTCCGTCGTCGGCTCCCTGCTGCTGGTCATGGCCTATGGGCTGATGCGGCGGCTGACCATCGCCTGGGGCTTCACCCTGTTCCTGCTGGTGAACGGTGCCGCCATCGCCTGGGTGCGGGGGGAAGCCTGGTGGCTCTGGGGCGCCTTCCTGCTGCTCGCCGGGCTGGTCGCCGGGCTGCGCGGCGCCTTCTACCGGGACAGCCGGCTGATGCGGGAGCCGCTCTCGCCCGAGGCGGTGGTGCCGCTCACGGCGGTCGCGGCCTGCGGCATCACCCTTGCGCTGGTCGCCTATGGCGGCCGCGTTTCCGAGGAGTCCTGGTGGGAGGTGGTGTTCAGCGAGCTGGCGCCGGACAGCCTGCGCTTCACCGTCGGCCTCACCGCCGTGCTGCTGCTGGTCGGCATGGTGCGGCTGCTGCGGCCGGCACGCTTCCGGGCGCTGGAATGGGACAGGGCGACGCGGGCGCGGCTCGGGGCGCTCGGCGCGCTGGCGCCGATGGAGGCGGATGGCGCGGTGTTCGGGGAGGGGGAGCGGGCCGGCTTCGCCTTCCTGAAGCGGGACGGGGTCTGGCTCGCGCTCGGCGACCCGGCGGGGGAGCGGCGGGATGCGATCTCCGCCATCTGGCGCTTCCGCGACCTGTGCGAGCGGGCGGGGGTGGATCCGGCCTTCTGGCGCGTCGGGCCGGACTATCTGCGGATCTATGCCGATATCGGGCTGAACGCGGTGCCGCTCCGGCCGCGGGAGGAAGGCCGGCCCAGCTACCTCGCGCTGCGGGCGGAGCGGGATTTCGAAAGCCTGAGCCCGCTGCTGCCGCCGGAGATGCGGCCGACATCGGAGGAGGAGCGGAGCCGGGCGGCATAGGCGGCCGGGCCTGCGCCCCGTCCTGCCGCCTGCCGCCTGGCACGCGCCGGCATCGACCCTGGCACGGCGCCATCCGCACAGCATCCGGCGCATGGCCGGGACGCCCTTCGCCATGCTCCCCGGGGCGTGGCCGGTAAGGCTGTTCCGGCCTACTGCGTCGCCCAGACGATCCGGTGCATCCAGGCGATCTCCGGCAGTTCGAAGCTGTAGTCCGGATGCGCCGTGTTCAGGCTGCGCAGCTCGATCCGCTTGGCGGATTGCCGCTTCAGCTCCTTCGCCATCACCTCGCCCTTCAGCGTCCGCACCACCACGCGGTCGCCGCGCCGGACCGGCGCGCCGGGGGAGACGATGACGACATCGCCATCACGGAAGACCGGCTCCATGCTCTCGCCCGAGATCTCGAGCGCATAGGCATTCGGGTCGGCGATTTCCGGCACCGAGATCTCGTCCCAGCCGCCGCCGACGGGATAGCCGCCATCGTCGAAATACCCCTCGCCGCCCGCCTGGGCGAGGCCGATCAGCGGGATGCGCCGCCCCACCGCCATCCGGCCGCCGCGCGGCAGCGCCGGCGCACCGGTGACCAGCGCGGCGAATTCGGCGAAGCCGGCACCGGTCGCGGCCAGCACCTTGGCCACGCTCTCGGTCGAGGGCCAGCGCGCGCGGCCATCCGCGCCGATGCGCTTCGAGGGGTTGAAGGCGGTCGCGTCCAGCCCGGCCTTGCGCGCCAGGCCGGAGGCGGAGAGCCCGCTCTCCGCCGCCAGCGCGTCCAGCGCGCGCCAGATATCCTCATGCGTCACGGCACGGCCCTCGCAAGGCTCACCGCCCACCAGATCATGGGTCGCTTCATGGGCATAACATCCTAGGGATGGTGTCGGAGATCAATAGGCTAATATTCCTTGTTTCCTCTTGCCTTCATCACTCTCGCGCGCATAAGTTCACAAAATGTTCCCGCACGGCGAGAGGAGACTCCCCCCAATGACCGCAGCCCCCCGCCCCGACCACGCCCCCGCCCCGCGTGGCCTCACGCCGACGGAACCCTTCCGCACCGCCGAGGAGGCCTGGTTCTGGACCATGGCCTGCCTGATCGCCCGGCGGGACGGCGCCCGCATCGTCTCCGGCGCCGCCCTCGTCGCCCGCCCCTGCGAGCCGGACGATGTGGTGAAGTGCCTCGACCGCCTCTACCGCCAGCGGCGGATCGAATTGCAGCATGTACGCATCCTGCGGATCTGGGGGGAGCGGCAGCAGGTGCCCGATCCGCGCTACCCGCGCGAGCGGGGCGACTGGCGGCTGTGGCGGGAGGTGATGACGCGGCTCGACTGGCCGCTGCGCGTGAAGGGCATCGTCGCCGGCCCGCCGCTGCCCGGCGCGGAAGGCGCTGAAATCCTTCTCTTTCCGGGCGCCGCGCCGTGACCGCCGCAGCCCGCGCCTCCGGCGCCGCGCCAGGGCGGGCGACCCACCGGCGCGCGGCCGAGGCCGGCCAGCGCGCCTTCATCGTCTTCGGCGGGGAGGCCGACCAGCCCTGGCTCCACCTGCTGCGGCCCGGGTTCCGCCACTGCTTCGCGGCCATCGCGGATGCGAGGGGCTGGACCGTGCTCGACCCGCTCACGGGCCGGCTGGTGGTGGCGCGGCTGGAGGTGCCGCCGGCCTTCGACCTGCCGGGCTTCTACCGCCGCGCCGGCTTCGCCGTGGCGGGGCCCTTCGTGCCGGGGCAGCCACGCTGGCGGCTGCTGCCGCCGCTCGCCCCCTTCACCTGCGTCGCGCTCTGCCGCGCCGTGCTGGGCGCCGGCGCACCCTTCGCGCTGACGCCCTGGGGGCTGTTCCGGGCACTTTCAGGAAATAGGAAAAAATACTTGACGTACCCTGAACACCGTACTAAAAGCCAACCCGCCAACGGGCGAACTGCGCCCTGAGGCATCCTCCCGATCCCTCCCCGGACCTGCCGCGGGCCCGCCTCCCTCACCGGGGGCGGGCCCGCGGGCCTTTCGGGCTGCGCGATCGGCCGGGCCTTTTGTCTTGAGCGCAGATGCATGGTCGGGCCCCTCGGCCCGCCGGCGATCTGCCTTCCCGAACAGGATGAGGTGATGCGCATGGGTGGCCTGTTCCGTGCCCCGAAGCCGGTCGTCGTTCCGGCGCCCCCGGCGCCCGAGCCAATCGCCGCCGCCCCGGCGCCGGGGCAACAGGGCCAGGAGGCCCGCGCCGAGGCCCGGGCGCGCGCCGGCCGCGGCCTCGCCGGCACCATCGCGACCTCCGCCCGCGGCGTGCTGGAGCCGCTGCCGGCGGCGCCGCGCAAATCGCTGCTCGGGGAGTGAGGCGGATGGAACCCTCCGATCTCCTCGCCCGCTTCGGCCGCGCGCTGGACCGGCGCCGGCCGCTCGAGCCGCTCTGGCAGGCCTGCTACGACCATGTCCTGCCCGGGCCCGCCGGCGGCGCCACCCTGTTCGACGCGACCGCGGCCGATGCGGCGGAACAGCTCGCCGCCTCCCTGCTGGCCGAGCTGACGCCGCCATGGTCCCGCTGGTTCGGCCTCTCCCCGGCCCGTTCCCTCGGGGATCATGCGGCGGCGGCGCTGGAGGAGGCGGCGGCCATGCTGCAGGGGCATTTCGACCGCTCCAATTTCGTCGTCGAGATGCACCAGGCCTTCCTCGACCTCGTCGTCGCCGGCACCGGCCTGCTGCTGGTGGAGGAGGCGCCGCTCGGCGAGCCCTCCGCCTTCCGCTTCACCGCCGTGCCGATCCGGAGTGCGGTGCTGGAGGAAGGACCGGATGGCCGCCTCTCCACCGTCTTCCGCCAGATGCGGCTGACCGCGGGGCAGCTCCGCACCCGCTTCTCCGCCGCGACGCTGCCGCCCGACCTCGCCCGCGCCGCGGCCGGGGACGACCCGGCGCAGCACCCGGTGCTCGAGGCGGTCTGGCCCGAGCGCGGCACGACGCGCTACGCCGCCTTGCTCGCCGATGCCGCCCAGCCGCTGCTGCTGGCCGAGGGCCGCTTCGCGGAGACACCCTGCATCGCCTTCCGCTGGCTGAAGGTGCCGGGCGAGACCTATGGCCGCGGCCCGGTCATGAAGGCGCTGCCGGACATCCGCACCGCCAACAAGGTGGTCGAGCTCGTCCTCAAGAACGCCTCCATCGCCGTCACCGGCATCTGGCAGGCCGAGGATGACGGCGTGCTGAACCCGGATACGGTGAAGCTCGTCCCCGGCGCCATCATCCCGAAGGCGCCGGGCAGCGCCGGCCTCACGCCGCTCGCGGCGCCCGGCAATTTCGACGTCTCCCAGCTCGTCTTGCAGGAACTGCGCGCGCGCATCCGCACCGCGCTGCTCGCCGACCGGTTCGGCCCGCCGCAGGAGGCGCGGATGACCGCGACCGAGGTGCTGGAGCGCAGCGCGCAGACTGCGCGGCTGCTCGGCGCCAGCTATGGCCGGCTGCAGGCGGAGCTGCTGACGCCGCTCGTCACCCGCTGCCTCGCCATCCTGCGCCGGCGCGGCGAGATCCCGTCGCTGCTGCTCGACGGCCGCGACGTGGCGCTGCGCTACGAGAGCCCGCTGGCCCGCGTGCAGGGCCGCGCGGATGCGGCGAACACGCTGCTCTTCCTGCAATCGGCCGCCTCGCTCGGCGGCGAGGCCGCGGCGCAGATCGACGCCGCGGCCGCGACGCGCTGGCTGGCCAGGACGCTCGGCGCGCCGGCCGAGGTGCTGATCCCCTCCAACCCCATCCGGGAGTGACCCGCATGCCCGAGGACCTGCTGCAGCCGCCGGAAGAGGCGGCAAAGCCCGATGCCGGCAAGCCCGCCCCGCGCCCGGCCGAGATCCCGGAGAAATTCTGGGACGCCGCGACCGGCACGCTGCGCGTCGAGGCGCTGCTGAAATCCTATCTGGAGCTGGAGCGCCGCCTGTCCCAGCGCGCCGGCCGCCCCGGGCCGGAGGCGGCGCCGGAGGATCTGGCGCGCTTCCGCCAGATGATGGGCATCCCCGACAGCGCGGAGGGCTATGCCATCACCGCGCCGCACGACCTCTGCTGCGCCGATGCGGAAGTGAACCACCGCCTGCACGCCGCGCATTTTACCAATGAGCAGGCGCAGCTGGTCTACGACCTGGCGGCCGAGCGATTGCTGCCGCTGATCGCCGAGGCGGCGGCGCAGTACGAGGCCGACCGGCAGCGCGCGATCCTGATCCAGCACTATGGCAGCGAGGAGGCCTTCCGCCGCATGGCCGCGCAGCTCTCCGCCTGGGGCCAGGCGAAGCTGCCGCCCGCGGTCTATGCGGCCCTGGCCGCGACCGCCGAGGGCGTGCTGGCGCTGGAGCAGATGATGCGCGGGCAGGAGCCTGGCCTGGCGCGCGAGGCGGAGCCGCCGGCCGCCGCGAGCGAGGCCGAGCTGCGCGCCATGATGCGCGACCCGCGCTACTGGCGCTCCCGCGATCCGCAGTTCATCCAGCGCGTCACCGAGGGCTTCCGCCGCCTCGTCGGGAGCTGAGCCGCGGATCGGCATGACGCCACCGGCCCTCCGGCGCTGCCGCAGGGCCTGGCGCGCGCCGATCCGGGCTGAACACGGCAGGGCTTGAGCCGCGCCCCCCGGCGGCTCGCCCTGCCGCTTCGGGGCCCCCGCGCCGCCTGTAGCGCGGGGGCCCCGCCCCCCTTTCCCATGCCCGGCCGCGCCCAACCCGCCTTCGCGGGCGTGCGGCCGCGCGCGCCGCGCCGGCCCATCGGGCGGCCAACCGGTGCGGCGCGCATCCCCGCCACGAACAGAAGGACGAAGCCATGTCCGCCACCATCGACCAGGCCTTCATCAAGCAGTACCAGGCCGAGGTGCAGGAGGCCTATCAGCGCCAGGGCTCCAAGCTGCGCCCGACCGTGCGCAGCAAGTCGGAGGTGCGCGGCGCCTCCACCATCTTCCAGAAGGTCGGCGCCGGTACCGCCGCCGCCAAGGCGCGCAACGGCGTCGTGCCGGTGATGAACCTCGACTACTCCAATGTCGAGTGCTTCCTGCAGGACTACTATGCCGGCGACTGGGTGGACCGGCTGGACGAGCTGAAGACCAACATCGACGAGCGCGTGGTGGCCGCCAATGCCGGCGCCTATGCGCTGGGCCGCAAGACCGACGAGCTGATCATCGCCGCGATGGACAGCGCCACGCAGGAGGCGATCGGCACCGGCAGCGGCGAGACCGACAATGACGGCCTGACCCGCGCCAAGGTGCTGCTGGCCTTCCAGATGCTCGGCAATGCCGATGTGCCGGATGACGGCCAGCGCTATGCCGTGGTCGGCTGGAAGCAGTGGAGCGAGCTGCTGACCATCCAGGAATTCGCCAATGCCCAGTATATCGGCGATGGCGAGCTGCCCTGGAAGGGCACGCAGGCCAAGCGCTGGCTGGGCGCCACCTGGATCCCGCACAGCGGCCTGACGAAGAACGGCGCGCTGCGCTACTGCTACTTCTACCACAAGACCGCGATCGGCCATGCCTCCGGCGCCGAGATCAGCACCGACATCACCTGGCACGGCGACCGCGCCGCGCATTTCGTCAACACCATGATGAGCCAGGGCGCGGTGCTGGTGAACGACATCGGCGTCGTGCGGATGCGCGCGAAAGAATAGGCGCGGATGCGCTGCAAGGAATAAGGCCTGCTGCGCGGCCCCGCCCGTCACGGGCGGGGCCATCCTTCTCCCGCATCCCTTCCGGAGTTTCCCGATGGCCCTCTCCGCCCTCGCGCTCTGCGCGCGCGCGCTGCTGAAGATCGGCGCGCAGCCCATCGCCTCGCTCGACGAAGGGACCGCCGAGGCCGAGGTCGCGGCCAACCTCTATCCCGGCCTGCGCGACGCGCTGCTGGCCGCGCACCCCTGGAGCTTCGCAACGGGGCAGGCGACCCTGCCGCGGCTGGCGGCGAGGCCCGTGGCCGATTTCGCCCATGCCTTCCAGCTTCCCGCCGGCTTCCTGCGCGCCCTCTCGGCCGGCTCGCCCCGGCGCGGCCGCGGCCTGGCCTACCGCATCCAGGAGGACCGGCTGCACTGCGATGCGGACCAGGTGGTGCTGACCTACATCTTCCGCCCGGAGGAGGGCGCCTTCCCGCCGCATTTCGCCGCCGCGCTGGTGGACCGCCTGGCCGCCGAGTTCTGCATCCCGCTGACCGAGAACACCTCCCGCGCCCAGCTCCTCGCCAGCCAAGCGGAGGCGGAGTTCCGCGCCGCCCGCCGCGCCGACAGCCAGCAGGCGACGCCGCGCGCGATCGAGGACTTCCCGTTGATCAGCGTCAGGGGCTGAGCATGGCGCAGTCCCGCATGCTGAAGACCAGCTTCACCGCAGGGGAGCTGGCGCCGGAGCTGCTCGGCCGCCCGGACCTCCGCGCCCATGCGAATGGCGCGCGGCGCCTGCGCAACGTCTTCATCCAGCCCACGGGCGGCGTCACCCGCCGCCCCGGCCTGCGCCATGTCGCGGCCCTGCCCGGACCCGCCAGGCTGATCGCCTTCGAGTTCAATACCGAGCAGACCTACCTGCTGGCGCTGACCGGGGGCGCGCTGCACGTCTTCATTGGCGATGCGCAGGTGGCGCAGCTCGCCGGCCCCTGGACGGAAGCGATGCTGCCGCAGCTCGCCTTCACCCAGAGCGCCGATACGCTGCTGCTCTGCCACCCGGACATGGTCCCGCAGCGCGTGACGCGCAGCGGCCATGCGAGCTGGACGGTCACGCCCTGGCGCTTCACCGGCGAGCCCTTCCACCGCTTCGCCGACCCGGCGGTGACACTGACCGCCTCCGCTTCCGCCACCACCGGCACGGTGGCGCTCGCCGCCTCCGCGCCGGTGTTCCAGCCCGGCCATGCTGGGGTTCGCTTCCGCATCGGCGGCCAGCGGGTGCTGGTCACGGCCGTCGGCAGCGCGACGCAGGCGACGGCCATGGTCGAGGAGACGCTGCCCGGGACCGAGGCCACGACCGACTGGGAGGAGGCCGCCTTCTCACCCGTGCGCGGCTGGCCGGTCACGCTCTGCTTCCACCAGGACCGCCTGGTGCTCGGCGGCTCGCGCGAGTTGCCGAACCGGCTCTGGCTGTCGCGCTCCGGCGACCTGTTCAATTTCGACCTCGGCACCGGCCTCGACGACCAGGCGATCGAGTTCGGGTTGATGTCGGACCAGGTGAATGCCATCCGCGGTCTCTTCTCCGGCCAGCACCTGCAGGTCTTCACCTCGGGCGCCGAATGGATGGTGACCGGCACGCCGCTGACGCCCGGCAGCATCCAGCTCCACCGCCAGACCCGCGTCGGCTCGCCCGTCGCGCGGATGGTGCCGCCGGTGGATGTGGACGGCGCCACCATCTTCGCCGCCCGCAGCGGGCGCGGCGTCTTCGAATTCGCCTATACCGAGGTGCAGCAGAGCTACCAGGCGAACGACCTCGCCCTGGTCTCCCAGCATCTGGTGCGGGACCCGGTGGCGATGACCTACGACCAGCGCCGCCGCCTGCTGCATGTGGCCATGGCGGACGGCACGCTGGCGACGCTGACGCTCTACCGCGCCGAGCAGGTGACCGCCTGGACGCGGCAGGAGACGGCGGGCGCCATCCGCTCGCTCGCCGATATCGAAGGCATGGTCTGGGCGGTGGTGGAGCGCGCCGGCACGATGCGGCTGGAGCGCTTCGACGAGGCGCTGGCGCTGGATGCCGCGCTGACCGGCAGCGCGGCCGCGCCGCAGGATCGCTGGACCGGCCTCGGCCACCTCAATGGCCGCGGCGTCGGCGTGGTGGCGGATGGCGCGCCGCGCGGCGGCGCGCTGGTCGCCGATGGCGCCGTCACGCTCGACCCGCCGGCGCGGGAGGTGCAGGTGGGCCTGCCCTTCGCGCATGAGATCGAGCCGCTGCCGCCCGACCTCACCTCCGCGCTCGGCGTGCGCGCCGCGCCGCTCCGGCTGGTCAGCGTCACCTTCCGGCTGCTGGAGACGAGGGCGCTCGCGGTCGATCTCGGCCGCGGGCCGCAGCCGGTCACCTTCCGGCGCCTCGGCACCGCGCTGCTGGATGCGGCGCCGCCGGCCTTCACCGGCGATGTGCGCCTGCGCGCCATCGGCTGGCAGCGGGATGCGCTGGCGCCGCTCTGGCGCATCGCGGACGACACGCCGCTGCCGATGACCCTGCTTTCCGTCACCACCGAGACGAGGATCACCGACTGATGGCCGCACTCGCCTCGCTTGCCACCGTCGTCGGGGCGGGCGCTTCCGTCTATGGCTCCGTCCGCCAGGCGCAGCAGCAGAATGCGCTGAACCGGGCGCAGGTGCAGATCTCGCAGCAGCAGGAGGCAGCGCGGCAGGAGGCGCTGCGCGTCCAGCAGGCGGCCGATGCCGAGGCGCGGCAGCGGACGCTGGCGCGCACCATCGCCACCACGCGCGCGCGCCTCGCCGCCTCCGGCCTCTCGCCCGATGGCGGCTCGGCCGGCGCGCTGACCGCGGGGCTGACGCAGGAGGCCGCGGCGGCGCAGGACGCGGATGACGCGACGCTGCGCGCGCGGCTGGCCCAGGGTCGCGTCAGCCTGCTGAACCCGGACGGCACCTTCGCCGCGCTGCTGCAGAGCGGCCGGACCTTCGGCTTCGCGGCACGCAGCCTGCTGGATTAGCCGATCCCGGAACCAGCCGCCACGCCAACCCCGTTGCGTGGCCGAAGGGGGGACACGTCCCCCCTACCCCCCTTCAGGAGCCAGTTCGCCCGATGGACGAGCACATCAGGATCGGCGATGTCGCGCCGCGCGTGCAGTACCTGGCCGATGGCCTTCAGGCCAGCTTCACCTATCCCTTCCCGATCTTCGAGGCCGCGGATCTCGAGGTGCGCCTCGACGGCCTCGTGCTGGCCTCCGGCTACACCGTGCTGGGTGCCGGCACCTCGGAAGGCGGCAGCGTGGCCTTCGATGCGCCGCCCGCCCGCGGCCGCCGCGTCACGCTGCGCCGCAGCCTGACGGTCGCGCGCACCAGCGACTTCCAGGCCAATGGCATCCTCCGCGCCCGCACCCTGAATGACGAGCTGGACTACCAGGTCGCCGCCCTGCAGGAGGTGAAGGAGGAGCTCGGCAGCGCGCTTCGCCTCGATCCCTCCGAGGTCGGCGGCGCGCCGGCCCTGCCGCTGCGGGAGGCGCGCGCCAACCGCCTGCTCGGCTTCGACAGCACCGGCGCCGTCACGGTCTTCGACCGCGGCGAGGGCACGATGACAGTTCCCTTCCCCGGCGGCATCCCCCGCACGGTGGAGGACAAGCTGGCCGAGCGCCTCTCGGCCCGCGATTTCGGCGCAACCGGCGACGGCGCGACGGATGACGGCCCGGCGCTGCAGGCGGCGATGAACGCCGCCGCGGCCAGCGGCAAGTTCCTCGAGATCGGCGAAGGCACCTTCCGCACCACCATGCCGCTGCTGCTGCCGGGCGCGGCGGCCGGCCTCGCCATGCGCGGGACCATCCTCTATTCCGGCCCGCCGGGACAGGCGGCGCTGACGCTGGGCGATGGCGGCAGCGCCAACAATCAGCGCAAGGCCTATACCGGCCTCGGCGTGGTGCGGGCGATCCAGAGCGACTGGATCGACGAGGCGGATATCGGCATCCGCATCCGCAACATCGATGCCTCCCGCGTCGAGATCCGCCGGGCGGAGCGCTTCACCATCGGCGTGCAGCTGGTGGGCGATGCCCGCGGCTGCGAGGACAGCGACATCCATTACGGCCGGATCATCGACAACCGGATCGGCCTCGATCTGCGGACGCTGACCGCCAGCGGCTGGATGAACGCGCTGCGCCACCATGGCGGGCATTTCGCCTGTTCCAGCGCGACCAACCCGGCGATCGGCCGCTTCGGCGTGCGGCTCTCCGCGGCGCCGGGCGCCTACCGCCTGCACAACGCCCACCTGTTCCTGGGCCCGGCCTTCGAGCTGCAGCGCCAGGGCACGCCGGGCACGGTGGATGCCATCCCCTTCCTGCTGGAGGTGGATGGCCGCGGCCTCACCGCGCGGGGCGTGCGGATGGAGGCCTGCTCGCCCTTCGTCGCGCGCCACACCGCGGCCTTCAACGACGCGGTCTATGAGGTCGCCTTCGTCGGCACCTACGGCTTCACCGGCTGCGCGGTGGACTATGCCGGGGCGACGCGCGCCGGCGGCACGGTGCTGCCGCTGCACCAGGCGGCAGCGGCGCTCGGCACGCCGCGGCTGGTGGCGGAGGCTTCGAACATCCGCGCCCGGGCTTTCCGCTGGGATGCGACGGCAACGGGGTTCGAGGGGCTGGCCGTGCTGTCCGGCAACCCGGCCGGGCCGCCCGCCACCCTCAACGGCTTCTGCTTTCCGGGCCTGTCCTCCATCACCCTGAACGCGGACACGGTGACGCTGCCGACCAGTCGGGCGATCGCCTTCGTGGTGGATTGCTCGAGCTGCAAGGAATTCTTCCTGGCGGCCGAGGGCACGGCGCTGCGCCCGATGGCCATGCAGTTCGACGCGGCGGAGGCCGTCCTGGACGGCGCCGCGCCGCTGCTCTGGTCCAACATGAACGCCGTCTGGCAGGGCGCGCCCTCCTGCTGGTGGGAGGGCAATGCGGATCTCGACAGCCTGGTGGGCGGGCTTGCGCTGAACCGCCTGCAGCGGGTGACGCTGGCGCCCGGCGCGGCCTTCGCCGTCATCGGCGTGCGCGGCGGCCATGCCGGGTCGGTGCTGAAGTCGCTGCGCCTCTACGCGCCGGCGACGGAGGCGCCGATGGTACTGGCGGGTGCCGGCCGGGCCTGGGGCACGCGGGAGCTTGCCGCCTCCCTCGCCTATGACCCGCCGAGCCTCGCCGCCGGCGCCACTGCCACCCAGGCGGTGACGCTGCCCCATGTGCAGGCCGGGGATTTCGTGCAGGCCGGCTTCGGTGGCCAGGCCTCCGCCTTCATCGAATGGACGGCGGCCGTCACCACCGGCGGCGCCGCCGGCACGGTGACGGCGCGGGCGACCAACCGGCATCCCACGCTGGCCATCGACCTCGCCGCCGGCACGCTCTCCGTCCGCGCCGTGAAGCCGCGGGCCTGACGCGCATGGCCACGAAGCGCAGGCTGCCGATCGAGATCGATGTCGCGGCTGCGGCAAGGCTCGTGCTCGCCAGCTATCTCGACTTCCTCGGCCGGCCGGTGCCGGAGGAGGAGAAGGGCGACAGCAAGGCCTTCGCCGCCCGCCATGCCGCGGCCCGCTCCGCCCTCGCGCATCTCGAGCAGCTGGAGAAGCTGGCGGAGCGCAATTGCGACGAGGCACAGCAGCAGGCCGTCAGCGACATCCTCGCCGAGGCCCGCCGGCACCTCGCCGTCGTTCCAACCGAGGAGAAGGATGACCTGGATGGCGAAGCCGGAGGAGACGCCTGACTTCCTCGAATTCGCCTGGATCTGGAACCATGTCCAGGGCCAGCCGACGCCGGCGCCGCACCGCCGCATCGCCCGCTGGCTGCAGGGGCGGTGGGATGCCGGCGACCACCGCCTGCTGCTGATGGCCTTCCGCGGCTGCGGCAAATCCACCCTGGTCGGCCTGTTCTGCGCCTGGCGCCTGCTGCGCGCGCCGGAGACGCGCATCCTGGTGCTGGCCGCCGACCAGGCGCTGGCGGTGAAGATGGTGGCGCAGGTGCGGCGCATCCTGGAACGCCACCCGCTCTGCCGGAAGCTGCTGCCGGAGAGCCCGGAGAGCTGGGCGATGGACCGCTTCACCGTGGCGCGCGACGCGGTGCTGCGCGACCCTTCCATGCTGGCGCAGGGCATCACCGGCAACATCACCGGCGCCCGCGCCGACCTCATCATCTGCGACGATGTGGAGGTCGCCGGCAATTGCGACACGCCGACGAAGCGGGAGGAGCTGCGCACCCGCCTTGCGGAATGCGAGTTCATCCTGGTGCCCGGCGGCACCCTGCTGTTCGTCGGCACGCCGCACACCGCCGAGACCATCTACGCGCCGTCGGCGCAGCCGGATGCCTTCCTCCGTGGCTACCGGCGCCTGGTCCTGCCGCTGCTGGATTCGAATGGCGAAAGCGCCTGGCCGGAACGCTTCACGCCACCGGGGATCGAGGCGCTGCGCAGCCGCGTCGGCCCCCTGGCCTTCGCGCGGCAGATGCTGCTGCAGCCGGTGGCCGAAGCCGCGCTGCGGCTCGATCCCGCGCTCATCATCCGCTACGCGGAGGAGCCGGAATACCGGGAGGCGCATGGCCGCGCGCAGCTCTCGCTGCTCGGGCGGAGGCTGCTCTCGGGCGGGGCCTTCTGGGACCCGGCCTATGGCCGGCCCGGCACCGGCGATGCCAGCGTCCTCGCCGCCACCTATGTGGACGGGGAGGCGAACCACTACCTGCACCGCCTGGCCTACATCACCCACGACCCGGACAGCCCGGTGGACCCGGCGACGCAGCAGTGCCGCGCCGTCGCCGCCATCGCGCGGGACCTGCTGCTGCCGGCGGTGCGCGTCGAGACCAACGGCCTCGGCCGCTTCCTGCCGGCGCTGCTGCGGCGGGAACTGGCCCGCGCCCACGCGCCCTGCGCGGTGATCGAGCATGCAAGCCGCCGCGCCAAGGCGGACCGCATCCTCTCGGCCTTCGACCCGGCGCTGGCCGGCCGCAAGCTGCACGCGCATGACAGCGTCTTCCGCACGCCCTTCGCGGCCGAGATGGCTGCCTGGCGCCCGGAAGCCGCCGCGGCCCGCGACGACGCGCTGGACGCCGTCTCGGGCTGCCTGCTGAACGAGCCGGTGCGGCTGCCGCAGGTCACGCCGGCGGTGCGCGGGATGTCGTGGCGGGGCGTGTGACCGCAGGGAGGGCGCTGCCCTCCCCGCACCCCTCCCGCCAAGGGCCGAAGGGCCCTTGGAACCCTTGAGTCATCGACCAAGGCCCTTGGTCGATGATCCCATACAGGGGTCCGGGGACCGGTCCGGTCCCCGGCGGGGGTGCAGGGGGCAGAGCCCCCTGCGTCACGCGCAGCGCCGCAGCACCTCCCGCGCATGCCGCCCGAGCCCCTCGGCCGTCGGCTCGTAGCGTCCGTCCTGGCGCAGCCGGGCCAGGCCCATCTCGCGCAGCCGCGCCAGGCATGGCCCGTCCTTCAGCCCGTCGGGCCGGCCGGGGTCGCCCACCAGCGTCAGCCGGTGCAGGGCGGAGCGGCAGCAGGTCTCGAGATAGGGCTCGTTCCACATCGTCACGGAGTTCGTCGTCCCGGTCGCGCTGCCCGGAGGGTGGTCGCGCCGGCCTCACGCTTCAAGGAGACCCGCCATGCAGATCGAGGCGACCTGGTGGATCACTGCGGTGGAGGCGCCGATCGTCGCCGCCCTCTTCTACATGATCCACGGCCTGCGGCGTGACCTGCACGACCGCATCGACCGTGCCGACCAGCGCGAGAGCGACGCGGTCACCCGCACGCGGGACGAGCTGGCCGAGTTCAAGCTGGAGGTGGCGCGCGCCTATGTGCCGCTGTCGCTGATCCGCGACGTGGACCGGCGCCTGTCGCAGCATCTGCTGCGCATCGAGGAGAAGCTGGAGGAGGTGAAGCGCGGCGGGCTGCTGCCCCCACGGAGCCGCGGCGTGGTGGGGGAGGACGTGTCGTGACGGCGGCCGAGCTGCTGGCGCTGACGCTGCGCGCCGAGGCGGGGGAGCGGCCGGTGCGCGCCATCGAGGCACTGGCCGCGCTGGTGGTGAACCGCGCGCGCCGGGCGATGGCCGGGGAGGCCGCGTGTGCCCGCTTCGCCCCGGGCGCGGCGCCGGGCCAGCCCTGGCCGGTGCTGCTGGCGCGGGCCTGCCGGGCACCCTTCCTGTTCGGCTGCTGGCAGCCCCGGCACCCGCGCCGCGCGGCGCTGCTGGAGGCGGCGCGGGCGGCGGACCCGGCGCTCGCCATCTGCCGCCGCGTCGCGGCGCGCGCGGTGGCCGGCGCCCTGCCGGACCCGACCGGCGGTGCGACGCACTGGCATGCGGCGGAGCTGCTGCCCGGCTGGGCGCTCGGCCAGGTGCCGATGGCGGAGATCGGCGGGCTGGTCTTCTACCGGCTGGAGGCAGCGCCGGAGCGCGAGGCGGGCGCGCCGGCCCGGTCCGTCACCGACGTCCCGCCTGCCCCGCGCAGCGTCGCTGTCGCACGGCACGCCTGATGGCAGCGGGGCCGGGTCGCCCGGCCTGCCACCCTGGCCGGGGGGGGGGGACGCCCCGCCCTTCCGCGATCCCGCGGCCGCGCCGAGACCGGCGAGAAGCGCAGGGCCCGGCGGCCGGCGGCGGCATCCTGGCCGGAGCGGGCGGTGTTCCGCCAGCGGCCGTGCAGGCCTACATCCGCGCCATGGACGACGTGATCTACACCATGGTCCGCGCCGCCGACTGGCGGGAGGCGGAGGCGCTCGGTGAATACCGCGGCAGCGCCGATGACAGGCGCGACGGCTTCCTGCACTTCTCCGCGGCCGCGCAGCTCCGCGCCAGCGCCGCCAGGCACCGTGCGGGGGAGGCGGACCTGCTGCTGGTCGCGGTCGAGGCCGCGGCGCTGGGCGAGGCGCTGGTCTGGGAACCGGCCAGCGGCGGCCGACGCCCCGGCCTCTTCCCGCATCTCTACGGCGCGCTGCCGCTCCCGGCGGTGCGGTCGGTGGCGCCGCTGCCGCTGGGCGCGGACGGCGCGCATGTCTTCCCGCCGGAGATTCCCTGAGACGGGCGGCCCCTCCTGCCGGCCTGCCCGATACCTGGCTCATGACGTCCCGACCTGCGGCCCACGGAGCGGGCCGGGCGCGCGAAGGCGCGCCGCGGCCCATGCCGCGAAGCCAAGGCCCGGAGGGCCGCCGGCGTTCGGGGCAGGACATGCGTCGGCATGCCCGCGGGACCGGCTTCAGGCGCCGGTCAGGCGCCCCAGCTCCGCCAGCGGCGCCGGGCGGCCCAGATGGTAGCCCTGGGCCTCGGTGCAGCCGGCGCCGTGCACCATCGCCATGTGCTCCGGCCCCTCCACCCCCTCTGCCGTCGCCGTGATGCCGAGCTCGGCGGCAAGGCCGGCGACGGAGCGGACGATCGCCAGGCAGTCCGGCCGCGCCACCGCATCCCGCACGAAGGACTGGTCGATCTTGATCTTGTCGAAGGGAAAGGCCCGCAGATAGCTGAGCGAGGCATAGCCGGTCCCGAAATCATCCAGCGCGATGCGCACGCCCATGGCGCGCAGCGCCTGCAGGCTGGCCAGCACCGCCTCGTTGTGGTGCAGCAGGACGGATTCGGTGATTTCCAGCTCCAGCCGCTCCGGCGCCAGCCCGGCCGCCTCCAGCGCGGCACGCACCATCTGCGCCACCTCCCCGCCCACGAACTGCACGGGGGAGAGGTTGACCGAAACCTTCATCCCCGCCGGCCAGGTCGCCGCATCGGCGCAGGCCCGCCGCAGCGCCCATTCGCCGAGCGGCAGGATCAGCCCGGTCTCCTCCGCGACGGGTACGAATTCGGCCGGGGGAATCAGGCCACGGCGCGGATGCCGCCAGCGCATCAGCGCCTCGAAGCCGCTCGGCCGGTTCTGCCGCAGGTCGAAGATCGGCTGGTAGTGCAGCTCGACCGCGCCGGTCGCCAGCGCCTCCCGCAGGTCGGCCTGCAGGGCGACGCGCCGCTCCAGCTCGGCCGCCATGGGCGCGGCGAAGAAGCGCCAGCGGCCGCGGGCCTCCGCCCGGGTGCGCACCAGCGCCAGATTGGCCTGGCGGAGCAGGTCCTCCGGCTGCGCCTCCCCGGCCGCCGCCGCGGCGATGCCGGTCGAGACGCCGATGCTGGCGCGGTAGTCGCCCAGCAGGAAGGGCCTGCCCAGCGCCTCCCGGATTCGCCGTGCCATGGCAATGGCGCGGCTGCGCAGCTCCTCCCCGGTCAGCAGCACGGCGAATTCGTCGCCGCCGAGGCGGGCGACCAGGTCGCCCGGCCGCAGGCATTCGCGCAGCCGCTCGGCGACGCCGCGCAGCAGCGCATCGCCGACGCAGTGGCCCAGCGCGTCATTGACCACCCGGAAACCCTCGAGGTCGAGCGCGAGCACGGCGGCGCCGGTCCGCGCCGCCGCCGCCAGGCGCTGCTGGAAGGCGGCGCGGTTCGGCAGCCCGGTCAGCGCATCATGCAGCGCCAGGTGGCGGATGCGGGCCTCTGCCTCCCGCCTTGCGGTGATGTCCTCGCAGGCGATGGCGATGCCATCGCCGAGGCGGGTGATGCGGCTGCGCACCCACAGCCTGCGGCCGGCGACCCGGTAGGCCGCCTCGCGCAGCAGTGGCTCGCCGCTGGCGAGCACCCCGGCATAGGCGCGGATCAGCTCGCAGGCCCGCGGATAGCCGGAGAGCAGGGTGCCCAGCGCCGCGCCCTCGAGGCGCGGACGTTCCAGCCCGAAGAGCCGGGCGGCGGCCGGATTCGCATAGTCGATGACGAAATCCGCCACCGTCCCGTCGGGCCCGTGCAGGGGCCGGGCCACCAGGAAGCCCTCCGTCGAGGCTTCCTGCGCGGCGTGGAAGCGCGCCTCGCTCATGGCCCGCGCCGCCTCGGCGGCATGCAGGCCGGAGAGATCGACCAGGACATTCACCGCGCCGGCCAGCCGCCCCGCGGCATCGTGCAGCGGGGTCGGGAAGGGCGCGAAGGGCACGCGGCTGCCGTCCGGCCGCTCGGCATAGGCCCAGACGCCGCGGACAGGCCGGTTCTCCTTCAGGCAGATCGCCATGGGGGACTGGTCATGCGGCAGGGGCGTGCCGTCCATCGAGACCAGCTTCCAGCTGCCGGTCCAGCGCTGCTCGCCCAGCGGCGGCGACCAGCCCCAGAGCGCCGCCGCGGCGGCGTTGTAGAAGGTGAGCCGCCCCTCGGCATCGGTGGTGTAGACGGCAGCGCCGAGCGCCTGGATCAGCGTGCGCTCGCGCCGGGCGACGATGGCGCAGGCCTCGCCGGGGCAGGGCGGCAGTCCGGTCTCGATGGCGGCGAGGGTGGCGGGCGACAGGGTCTTGTTCACGCACGCCTCATCTGTGCCGGAACGGCAGGGTGGAGCGGTGGTGGCCATCGCCTTGCGCGAGGCCATGCCGGCTCGCTCCTCTGCCCGGCCCCATGGGTCGCTTCACGAAGTGCAGTAAATCAGATTTTACCTCTAAAATACCTTTTCAAATGAAATCGACTCCCAATGGAGCGGCATCCCGGTTGCATCATGGCCGTGCGGCGGCCCGTGCCGCCACCGGTGCCTCCCCGGCCCGTCTTGCCCGCTCGCTCATCACGCAGGCGAAGACCACCACAGCCCCCCCGGCCAGCGTCGCCGCATCTGGCCAGAGACCCCAGAGGGCGAGGTCGAGCGCGACCGAGACGGGCAGGGCGGCGAAGCCATAGGGGCCGAGCCGGGCGGCATCGGCATGGCGATAGGCCGCCGCCGTCAGCACCACCGCCGCGCCGGCGATCAGCCCGTTCAGCGCCAATTGGAACAGGTCGAGCGGCGGCGCCGGCATCCAGTCCCGCCAGGCCAGTGGCCCGAAGACCAGCAGCCCGACCAGGCCGGGCCAGAGGATCACGCCGACCAGCCCCGGCTCCGCCCGCAGCCGGCGGTTCACGGTCTGGGTGACGGAGAAGGCGAGGGTGCCGAGGAAGACCCAGAGATAGCCCGACAGCGGCCCGCCTCCGCCGCCGAGCTTGGGTGCGACGGCCAGCAGCACCCCGCCGAACCCCACCAGGCACCAGAACCAGGCGGCGCGCGGCACCGCTTCCCGCAGCAGCAGCGCCGCCAGCGCCAGGGTCATGAAGGGCGAGGTGAAGAAGACCAGGTAGCCCTCGGCCAGGGGCAATTGCCGGAAGGCGAGGAAGAAGCTGGCCGCCGAGATCATCATGCAGGCCACGCGGATGGCGTGCAGCCCCGGCCGGCTGGTCCGCAGCGGGCCGCCGAAGCCGGGCCGGGCGGCGCGCGCCAGCAGGAAGAGCGGCACCAGCACCGCATAGCGCAGGAAGACCACCTGCCCGACGCCGTACTGGCCGGACAGCAGCTTGCTGTTCGCATCCAGCAGGCTGAACAGGACGATGCCGGCCAGCGCCAGCGCCGGACCTTTCACGCGGAACCCCTCCCGGTCTTCGCCGCCGCTTGTCGGGGCCGGGGCCGCCAGCGTCAACCGCGCGGCTTCCCTTGACGGCGCGGGTCAGGCATTCACCGCCGCGATGACACCATGGCTCGCCTCCGCCCTCATGCCCCTGTTCCGCGCCCTCGATGCCGAGACGGCGCATGGCCTCGCGCTCCGGGCACTCCGCGCCGGCCTCGCCGGCGCCGACCGCAGCCCGGACGACCCGGTGCTGGCCACCACCGCCTTCGGCCTGCGGTTCCGCAATCCCATCGGCCTCGCCGCCGGCTTCGACAAGAATGCCGAGGCGGTGGAGGCGCTGATGCGGCTCGGCTTCGGCTTCGTCGAAACGGGCACGGTCACGCCGCGGCCGCAGCAGGGCAACCCGCGCCCGCGGCTGTTCCGGCTGGAGGAAGACCGCGCGGTGATCAACCGCATGGGCTTCAACAATGCCGGGCTGGAGGCCTACCGGGCGCGCCTCGCTGCCCTGCCCCGCCCGCTGCCCGCGGTGCTCGGCGGCAATATCGGGGTGAACAAGGACGGGGCGGAGCCGCGGCGGGACTACCCGGCGCTCTACGCCGCCCTCGCCCCCGTCACCGACTACATCGTGGTCAATGTCTCCTCCCCCAACACGCCGGGCCTCCGGGACCTGCAGGGGGAGGAGCGGCTGGCCGAGATCCTCGATGCCATCGCCGCGGTGCGCCGGCCGGGCCACCCGCCGCTGCTGGTCAAGATCGCGCCCGACCTCGCGGATGAGGCGCTCGGCCCGGTGGTGGAGGCCTGCGCGGCGCGGGGCGTCGCCGGCCTCATCATCTCCAACACCACCATCGCCCGGCCGGACAGGCTGCGCAGCCGCCACCGCGCGGAGGCGGGCGGCCTCTCCGGCCCGCCGCTCTTCGCCCGCTCGACCGAGATGCTGCGGCAGGCCCATCGCCTGTCGCAGGGCCGGCTGACGCTGATCGGCGTGGGCGGCGTGTCGAGCGGGGCGGATGCCTATGCCAAGATCCGGGCCGGCGCGGCGCTGGTGCAGCTCTATGCCGGCTTCGCCTATGACGGGCCGGCGCTCATCCCCCGCCTCAAGGCGGAACTCGCCGCGCTGCTGAAGCGGGACGGCTTCGCCTCGGTCGCCGCGGCGGTCGGCGCGGATGCCGCCGCCCCCGCCCGGTCCATGGCCGGGTGACCCACCTGCGACCCCACGCGGCCAGCACGAAAGGAACAGCCATGGACATCCTGGACGGCATCGCGCCGGTCGCCGAGCGCTATGACGGCTACGTCCTCGACCTCTGGGGCGTGGTGCATGACGGCAAGCGCCCCTATCCCGGCGTGCCGGAGGCGCTGGCCGAGTTGAAGCGCCGCGGCAAGCGCATCGTCTTCCTGACCAATGCGCCACGCCGCGCCTGGTTCGTCGAGGGGATGCTGGACCGCATGGGGCTCGACCGCGCGCTCTATGACGGCATCATCTCCTCGGGCGAGGTCGCCTGGCGGATGCTGAAGGCGAAGGACCACCCCTGGTTCGCCCGCCTCGGCCCGCGCGCCTTCCATATCGGGCCGGAGCGCGACCTCTCGGTGGTGGAGGAGGGCGCGGCCGAGCTGGTGGCGGATGCGGCGCAGGCCGATTTCCTGCTGAACACCGGGCCGGACCCGGATCGCGGCTCGCATGAAGCCTCGGCCTACCTGCCCGCGCTGCAGGCGGCGGCGAGGCACCGCCTGCCCATGCTCTGCGTCAATCCGGACCGGCATGTGATGGTGGGGGGTGAGCGGCTGATCTGCGCCGGGGCGCTGGCCGATCTCTACAAGCCGCTCTGCGGCGACATCTTCGAGGTCGGCAAGCCCGACCCCGCGGTCTATGACCCGGTGCTGGAGCTGCTCGGCATCAGCGACCGCAAGCGCGTGCTGGCGATCGGCGACAGCCCGCATACCGATCTCGCCGGCGCGCAGGCGGCGGGGCTGGACGCGCTCTGGGCGCTCACGGGCCTCGCCGCGCATGCGCATGGCGAGGACCCGGACCCGGAGGTGCTGCGCCAGGTGGCGCTGACCGAGGGCGTCGATCCGATCGCCGCGGTGCGCGCGCTGCGCTGGTAGGGCTGGTACCCGGCGCATGATACTGTCCCGCATAAATGGTGACCCATTTCTGCGGCCTCAGTCGCCGGCGCTGCCTGCGGCGGCTTGGCACCGCGGCATAGGCCGCGGGCCGCCTTCGCGGCCTCAGCCGCCGATGGCGGCTGCAGGTCAGGAGTTATGCCGATCGGCATGACAGGTGATGCCTGTCATGCCCTGAACGCCGGCGACCCTCCGGGCCCTGGCGTTGCGGCACATGCCGCGGCGCGCCTTCGCGTGCCCGGCCCGCAGGCGCGGTCAGGCCTGGCAGGATCCTGCTGCCGCCCCCCGGCGCCCTCGGCCGGAGCGGGGCGCGGATGGGCATGGACGCCCGGCCGCCTGAACTCGCCCGGGGAACAAAGCACTGCGGCGGATTGCCCTTCGGTTGCGGATGCAATCCGCTGCAGGGGGCGGGCCGGCGCCGGCCCGCCCGGCGCCGATCAGGTCAGTTGCCAGTCGGGGCCGGGATTGGTGACCGGCGCGCTGCTCGTCACCGTCGCGCCGTCCATCGTCCATTCGGCGACCGAGCCGTCGACGCTCCGCCAGACGATGTCAGCGCGGCCATCGCCGGTGAGGTCGCCAATGGCCCGCACCGACCAGTTGGCGCCGGGATTGGCGACGGTGGCGGCGGCCGCGATGGTGGCGCCGTTCATCTGCCAGAGCGCGACCGTGCCGTCGTCATTCTGCCAGAGCAGGTCGTCGCGGTTGTCCGCGTTGAAGTCGGCGACGCCGACCAGGGTCCAGGCCTTCCCGGGATTGCCGAGGGTGGGGGAGGCGACGACGGAAGGTCCGTTCATAAGCCAGGCGACGACCGAGCCATCCGCGCCGCGCCAGAGGATATCGGCCCTGTTGTCGCCATCGAGGTCGCCGGTCCCCGCCAGGCTCCACTCATTGCCGGGGTTGGGCAGGGGGGTGGAGGCCGTGATCGTCGCCCCGTTCATCTGCCAGAGCGTGACGCCGCCATCGATGTTGCGGAGCAGGATGTCGGACCGGCCATCGCCGTCGAAATCGTTCACGCCCTGCACGGTCCAGTCCGTGCCCGGAGTGCCGATGGTGGTCTGCGCCACGATGTTGGCGCCGTCCATCTGCCACAGGGCGATGGCGCCATCGTTGTTGCGCAGCAGGATGTCGCCGCGCTGGTCGGCATTGAAATCGCCGGTGCCGGCGACCGACCAGGTCGGGCCGGGATTGCCGAGGATGGGGCCGGCCAGGATGTTCGGGCCGTTCATCTGCCACTGGGCGATGCTGCCGTCATTGTTGCGCCAGAGCAGGTCGGCCAGCTTGTCGCCGTTGTAGTCCACCGCGGTGCGGCCGAGATAGACCGGCGGCAGGGCCTGGAAGACGATGTCGCCCGGCTGCAGCGCGTTGACGTTGGGAAGGAAGACGCTCTCGAAGGTGCCGGGATTGTAGAAGATGGCGAGGCCGGGCACGCCCGCGACATTGGCGGGCGTGAAGGTGAGGTTGCCCGCCGTGATGCCGTCGCCGAATTGCAGCTTGTCCGTGCCCGGCTGGAAGTCCTGGACCCAGTTCTGCCCGTCGCCGCGCTCGAAGGCGAAGATGTCGGCGGCCGGACCGCTGACCAGGAAGTCATCACCGCCGCCGCCGACGATGACATCGCCACCGGCCGAGCCTGCCAGCGTATCCCGCAACGCGGTGCCGACGATGTATGCCATGTGCGTCCCCCTCCTGGATGGCTCGTTCCGAACTGGCGGCGCGCGCCGTTGCCGGCGGCGCCGCGGATTGGGAACGCCGAAGGGGAAGTTTTGATCCCTAACTATTCCATGATGCCGTCACAAATGCATGCCTTCGCATATGCATCGGGATGCCTGCCACCCGAAGGTCGCGGCGTCTCCGCGACGTGCCCGGCCTTCCGGGTCTGCCGCGACCCGCCGGCTGCGCTCAGCCCTCCGCCGGTTCCTCGGCGGCGGGCGGCCCGTGCCGCTGGCTGATCAGGATCAGGCAGGTCCCGGCGACCATGAGCGCAAGGGCAGCAACATCGCCGAGATGGTAGCCGGTGCCGATCCGGCTGCGCCCGTAGAAGGCGAGGGCGGCGATGGCGGCCATGATGCCGGTCCAGAGCCAGAGATTGTCGGCGATGCGGGCTTTCAGGCGGCGTGGCATGGCGGGGCGTCCTTCCTTGACCCTGACGACGCCCCCAACGGACCAACCAGGTGCGCGCTGACACACGGCCGCTCAATTCGGCGGGAGCGGCCTGCGGATCAGGCCTCCCGCTCCTTCGGCGTCGCGGCGGTGGGCATCCCCTGCCGGCTGATCATGATCAGCAGCATCCCGGCGAAGATGCGCCCCGCGTCATGATTCCGGCGAGGTCGTATCCGCGGCCCGGCCAGCCCTCGCCGATGGCCGCCAGGACCGCGACAGCCAGGCCGATCGCGGTCCAGAGCCGGAGATTGCTGCCGGCAGGGTCGGTCATGCTCCTGATCATGGACGTGTCCTGCCTCCCGGCATGGCGGCGTGGGCGGGACTGCCGCCGGTCCCGCCATGTTCCCGGGCATCATGGACGCGGCAGGATTGCGCGGCGGCCGAAATGGTCTGCCTTGCTGCGCCTCACGCCGTGAAGGTGAAGCGGCTACCGGTGGTGCAGAGGACCAGCGCCTGCGGCATGTCGCGCTTCGCGGCTTCCAGGAAATTCGCCCCGCTGCAATGCATGGGGAAGACGAAGTCGATATCCTGCGCCTTCAGCTCCGCCATAATGCGGTTCAGGTAGTCCGCCGGCGCCGGCGCCAGGTGGAAGCCGCCGACCAGCGCATGCACCTTCTCCACCCCCGTCACCTCCCGCGCCCGGCGCACCGTGTTCAGGATGCCGGCATGGCCGCAGGAGGTGATGACCACCAGGCCGCGCCCCTTCACGTGGTAGCAGGTGGCGTGCTCATGCAGGTGCTGGTCGGGCACCGGCTGGCCGGCCAGCTCGGCGGGCGTGAAGTGGTGGGAGGCGTATTTCGCCACCTCGCAGCCGGCGCCGTCCTGCTGGCCGAAGACGACATAGGTGTTGGGCAGCACGCGCTCCTGCGTCACCCGCGGCACCGCGCCGGTGGTGAAGGCATGCCCCTCGATCACCAGCGGGTCCTCGGACAGCACGGGCCGGATGCGCGCCTCCGCGAGCATCGTGCGGTCCAGTCGCCCGAAGCTGGCGAAGGCGCCGTTGCCGGCCGGCGAGAGGCGTTGGCAGAAGGCATCCTCCCCGCCGAGATAGAGGCGGAGATCCTCCTTCATCCGCGCCCGGTGCCGCGCCAGGAAGTCGTCCAGCCCGCCGAGATGGTCGAGATGCCCATGGCTGACCACCAGCGCGTCGAGCGTCGCGGGGTCGAGGCCGAGCAACTCGAGGTTGTTGTTCAGCGTCTCCCCGGTCCAGCCGAAATCGAGCAGCAGGCGCTTCTCCTCCGCGCCCTTCGCCGAGGTCAGCCAGAGCGAGAGGCCCCATTCGCTGCGCAGCACGCGCCGCTCCTGCGCGCCGCGGAAGCCGCGCACCCGCTCCACGCGCACGCCGGGCACCTGGGCGCCGCTGATGAAGATGTCGTGGTTGCCGTCGGTGACGACCTGGATGGAGAGGCTGTCCACCACCGGCGCCTCGATGCGCGGGGTCGCGGCGCCGGCGGGGCCGGCGACGAAGCCGGTGCAGGCGAGGGTGGCGGCTGTGCCCTGCAGTAGGGCGCGGCGGGATATGCGGTTCATGGCGGCGTCCTTCTCCCGGCAGGGAAGGATGCGCCATGCGCCGGCCTCTACGGTGTCGCGAAACCCGGCGCGAAGGGCTGCGCCGCCAGGAACCCCGCCGCGGCGCGCAGCACCAGGCTGTCCGCCAGCCGCGGCCCGGCGAGTTGCAGCCCGACCGGCAGGCCGGCCGGCGTCAGGCCGCAGGGCACCGAGATGGCCGGCCCGTGCGAGAGGTTGAAGGGGTAGGAGAATTCCGCCCAGACCAGCCAGTCCCAGGGGTGCGGGTCCCAGTGCGGCGGGCGCTGCAGCCCGACCGGGAAGGCGGCGACCGAGGCGGCGGGCGTCGCCAGCAGGTCGAAGCCCGCCTCGGCGAACCAGGCATTGACCGCCGCGGCATAGGCGAAGCGGCGGCCCTGCGCGGCATGGCCCTGCATGAAGGAGAAATCGCGGTATGCCTCGGTGCAGGCGAGGAGGCCGGGGTCGATCTGCGCCGCCTCCGCCGCATCCTTCGGCAGGAAGGGCCGCATGGCGCCGCCCCAGAGGTCACGCTCCAGCGCCGGGCCGGTGGGGCCCCAGGGCGGCGTCACCTGTTCGACGGTCGCGCCCGCGGCTTCCAGCGCCTTCACCGCGGCCGCGACCAATGCCGCGACCTCGGGGTCCACCCGCGCATGGCCGAGATCGGGGCTGTAGGCGATGCGCAGGCCATGGACGCCGCCCGGCGGGACCTCCGGCGGGAAGGTCTCGCCGAGCGTGGTGTGGTCCAGCGGATGCGGCCCGGCCATCACCGAGAACATCAGCGCCGCATCGGCGACGCTGCGGGTGATCGGCCCGGCATGGGAGAGGGCGCCGTTGTTCGGCACCGGCGCATAGGGCACCCGGCCATAGGTCGGCTTGAAGCCGACCGCGCCGCAGAAATGCGCGGGCAGGCGGATGGACCCCGCCCCATCCGTGCCGAGATGCAGCGGCCCGCATCCTGCCCCGGCCAGCGCCGCGGCCCCCGAGGACGACCCGCCCGAGGTCGTCCCGTGCTTCCACGGGTTGTGCGTGGCGCCGGTCAGCGGGTTGTGGCTGACCGCGGTCCAGCCATGCTCCGTGCTGGTGGTCTTGCCGAGGATGATGGCGCCCGCTGCCCGCAGCCGGGCAACCAGCGGCGCGTCGGCCCTGGCCGGCGCCGCGTCCGAGAGGCGGGAGCCGCGCCGGGTCGGCAGGCCCTCCACCGCCTGGATGTCCTTGATGGTGACCGGCACGCCATGCAGCGGGCCGGGCGCCTCGCCGCGCATCAGCGCGGCTTCCGCGGCGCGGGCGGCCGCACGGGCGCGCGCCTCGTCCAGCACCACGAAGGCGTTCAGCTTCGGTTCGCAGGCGGCGATGCGCGCCAGCACCGCCTCCGTCACCTCGACGGGCGAGGCGCGCTTCGCGCGGACCAGGGCGGCAAGCTCAGTGGCGGAGGCAGTGGCGAGGTCGGTCGTCTGCATGCGCCGAGCATCGCGCGCCGGCCGAACGGCGTCCAGCCGGCGTGGTGGCCGCTACTCCTTCCCGTAGGTCGTCCGGTAGCTCTCCAGCATCAGCTCATCCAGCCGCCGGCCGGGGGTGAAGCCGGCAAGACCTTCCGGGAAGGGCACGCCCTCCGGCATGCGCGGGCAGGGCTCGGCGGCGCCGATCACCTGGGTGACCGGGAAGCGCGTGGCATAGATCGGCAGTGCATAGTCCTCCTCCTCATCCGCCACGCCCTTGCTGCGGATCTTGCCGCTGGCCTGCTCGATCTCCATGCCGATGACGGTGGTCGCCTTCAGCTCCTGCGCCGTGCTCGGGCGCAGCTCGGCATTCCGGCCGGGATAGAAGCGGTCGATCATGGCATCCAGCGCGCGGCTCTTCGCCGCCGGGTCGTCCACGACCCGCGCGGTGCCGAAGCACATGGCGGAGCGGTAGTCGACCGAATGGTTGAAGCCGCAGCGGGCGAGGACGAGGCTGTCGAGATGCGTCACCGTCAGGCAGACCGGCACGCCGCCCTTCTGGCTGCGCAGCATCCGGCTGGCGGAGGAGCCGTGCCAGTAGAGATGCTCCCCCTCCCGCCAGAAGGCGGTCGGCGTGCAGTAGGGCTGGCCGTCGATGACATAGGCGATGTGGCAGACCATCGCCGCATCCAGGATGGCGTGCACCGATTCCTTGTCGTAGCGCCCCCGCTCATGCAGGCGGCGGACCTTGTTCCGCTCGGAGACGGGATAGGCATCGGGCGGGGTCACGGAATCGGGCATCGGGGCACTCGGTGCGGGTTGGACAGGCGGCCATGAAAGCCGCAAGATTGGACCGGCGCGAGGGCCAATCCAGGCCGGTCGCACTGGTCCAATCCGCCATGCCCCGGGACGCCGGTCCCATCGAGCTGATGCTGCCCGCCCCCGACCGCGCCAGCCCCGTGCCGGTGCTGCGGCAGCTCTACCTGGCGCTGCGCGGGGCGATTCTCGCCGGCGTCCTGCCGCCGGGCGCGCGGCTGCCGCCCACCCGCGCGCTGGCGGCGCAGATGAGCCTCGCCCGCAACACCGTGGTCGCGGCCTATGAGCAATTGCTCGCCGAGGGCTTCATCGAGGGCCGGGTCGGCGCCGGCAGCTTCGTCTCCCGCGAATTGCCGGAGGGGCTGGAGGCGCCTTCCGCCCCGCCGCCGGCCGAAGTGGCGCCGGCCCCGCCGCCCGTCGCGCGGCGCTCCGCCCCGGAGGGCCCCGCGGTCGATGAGCTTTCGGCCCGGCCCTTCAACACCGGCCGCACCGGCTGGGACGACCGGTCCCGGCGCATCTGGCGCAGCCTGACCCTGCGGCGGCTCTCGGCGCCGGACCCCTCCATGTTCGGCTATGGCGACCCGCAGGGCAGCCGCGCGCTCAGGGAGGCGATCGCGCGCTACCTCCGCGCCGCCCGCGCCGTGCGCTGCGATCCGGACCAGGTGGTGGTGACGGCTGGCGCGCAGCAGGCGATCGACCTGGTGCTGCGCGTGCTGCTGCGGCCGGGCGACCCGGTCTGGGTGGAGGACCCGTGCTACCCCGCGCTCCGCGCGGCGCTGGCCGCCGCGGGGGCGCGCATCGTCCCCGTGCCGGTGGACGCGCAGGGGATGGAGGTCGCGGCCGGCATCGCCGCGGCGCCCGAGGCGCGGCTCGCCTATGTCACGCCGTCCTCGCAATACCCGATGGGCGTCGTGCTCTCCATGGCGAGAAGGCTGGAACTGCTGGCCTGGGCGCGGCGCGCCGGCGCCTGGCTGCTGGAGGACGACTATGACAGCGAGTTCCGCTATGCCGGGCGCCCGCTGGCCTCCCTGCAGGGGATCGATGACGCGGGGCGCGTCATCTATGTCGGCACCTTCAGCAAGGTGATCTTCCCCGGGCTGCGCCTGGGCTACTGCGTGCTGCCGCCGGCCCTGCTGGAACCCGTGCGGGCGGTGCGGCTGCTGACGGACTGGCACCCCGCCACGCTGGCCGAGGGGGTGGTGACGGATTTCCTGGCGGAGGGGCATTTCGCCCAGCACCTGCGGCGGATGCGGCTGCAGTACCGCGCGGCGCGGGACGCGCTGGTGGCGGCGCTGCGGGAGCATGGGCCGGAGGCCGTGGCGGTGGAGCCGCCCGACCAGGGGCTGAAGCTGCTGGCCCGGCTCAGGGGCGGGCGCAGCGATGTCGCGGTGGCGGAGGCCGCGGCGCGGCGCGGCGTGGTGGCGCGGCCGGTCAGCCCGATGTTCCTGGCGGCGCCGCCGGTGCAGGCGCTGATGCTCGGCTTCTCGGGGCATGAGCCGGCGGCGCTGCGCCGCGCGGCACGGGGGCTGGTGGCGGCGATCGGCGGCTAATGCCCGGCGGCGTTGAGGGTGCCGCATCAACCGCCCCTGCAGCGCCGGGCGATCTGCTCCGCAAAGCCCGGCCGGAGCGGATCGCGGGCGGGCGTTCAGGTGCGAACGCAATCCGCTGCAGCGCCGCAGCGACGCTGTCCGTTTCAGGTGGGCGCGTCGTGCGGCTGCCTGACGTGCGCATGGCCAGCGTGACCAGGCGATGACATGGGCTGCCCGGATGCGCCGCTGCGCGAGGCGGCTGGCAACGCGCCGGATCTCCCGGAGTGGCAGCGGATGAGGCGCGGCGTCGCGCGGCTGCCCTGCCCGGTGTTTCCTCGGGCCGCGGCGCGTGGGCCTTGTGGCGGATCGTCGCCAGCATGGCGAAGGCCAGCACGGCCAGCGCGACGTGGCGGTGCCGGCCGTGCCGGCGCCCTAGTCTCCTCGTGGTCGGGGCCGAGTTCGCTCCTGGCGGTTCCGAAGGCGACCTCGATGGCCCTGGCGCTGCCGCTCGATCGCGACCGAGGTCTCGATCGCGGTTGCTGCCATCGGCGAGGCTGTGGCGGACCGGCGGGGCGCGCGCAGATACCCGTTGCCCCATCCCGGTGCCCGTCCGCATAAGGAGGCACTGGCGCCATCCGGCCAATGCCGCGCCGGCTGGCCTTGGGAAGGAAGCCGCCATGGAAAGGCCAGCAGCCGATCTCGCCGCAGCCATTGACCAGGGGCGGGGCGCCACGCCCGCCGATCTGGTGCTGAAAGGCGGGCGCGTTTTCAACCTGGTCACCGGTGCGCTGGTGGAGACCGATGTCGCGGTCTGTGCCGACCGGATTGTCGGCACGCATGGGGACTATCGCGGCCGGCATGAGATCGACGTCTCCGGACTGGTGCTGGTGCCCGGCTTCATCGACACGCATCTGCACATCGAATCCTCGCTGGTCACGCCTTTCGAGTTCGACCGCTGCGTTGCTCCGCGCGGCGTCACGACGGCCATTTGCGACCCGCACGAGATCGCCAATGTCGCCGGTATCGAGGGCATCCGCTATTTCCTGCAAGCGGCCGAGCGCACCGTGATGGACCTGCGCGTCCAGCTTTCCAGCTGCGTGCCGGCGACCGGGATGGAGACGTCCGGCGCGCGGCTGGATGCGGCGGACCTGTTGCCGCTGGCGCAGCATCCGAAGGTGATCGGCCTGGCCGAGTTCATGGACTATCCCGGGGTGCTGCGCCGCGACCCTGGCTGCCTGGCCAAGCTGCGTGCCTTCCAGGGGCGGCACATCGACGGCCATGCGCCGCTGCTGCGGGGCATGGACCTCAACGGCTATCTCGCCGCAGGCATCCGGACCGACCACGAGACGACGAGTGCCGCGGAGGCGCTGGAGAAGCTGTCCAAAGGCATGGCGGTCCTGGTGCGGGAGGGATCGGTCTCCAGGGATCTGCAGGCGCTGGCGGCGATCATCACGGAGCGGCACTCGCCCTTCCTCGCCTTCTGCACCGACGACCGCAACCCGCTCGACATCGCCGAACACGGGCATCTGGACCACATGATCCGCACGGCCATCGCCTTGGGCGCGGATCCGCTGGCCGTGTACCGGGCCGCCAGCCACTCCGCCGCACGGATCTTCGGGCTGGCCGACCGCGGCCTGATCGCCCCGGGCTGGCGCGCCGACATTGTCGCCCTCGACGCGCTGGAGAGCTGCCGGGCCCGGCTGGTGCTCTGTGGCGGCGTGGTGGCGGACGAGGATGCCTTTGCCCGGCGCCAAATGATCCCGCCCATCGCCCGCCACAGCGTGCGCGCGCCACAGGTTTCCGCCGCCGATTTCCGCCGCCCCGCGCCCGGCGGGCCGAGCCCGGTGATCGGCATCCTCCCCGGCCGCATCATCACCGAGCGGCTGGAGGCGACATTGCCCGTGGAGGATGGTGTCTCGGTTCCCGACCTCGCCGCCGATCTCGTGAAGATCGCCATCGTCGAGCGGCACGGGGTGAACGGCAACCGTGCGGTCGGCTTCGTGAAGGGCTTCGGCCTGCAGCGCGGCGCCATCGCCTCCACCGTCTGCCACGATCACCACAACATCGCGGTGGTCGGCACCAGCGATTCCGACATGGCGCTGGCCTGCAACCGCCTGGGTGCGATCGAGGGCGGCTTCGTGGTCGCCGCCGGCGGCCGGGTGCTGGCGGAGGTTGCCCTGCCCATCGCCGGGCTGATGAGCCTCAAGCCCTTCGAGGCCGTCAGGGAGGAGCTCTCCGCCCTGCGCGCCGCCGCGTATTCGCTCGGGGTGACGCTGGAAGAGCCCTTCCTGCAGCTGGCCTTCCTGGCCCTGCCCGTGATCCCGCACCTGAAGATCACCGATCGCGGCATGGTGGATGTGGACCGCTTCGTCGTGATCGCCTGACCCGCACCCTCCTGGTCAGGCCGGCTCATGGCTGCAGGACCGCTGCCCGCCCAACGCGGCCTCCTTGTTGCCGAAGGGGATCTTCAGTTCAGGGCGCGATCCTTGCCGATCATGGGACGGGTGCCTTGCTCTGCCTCTCGGGCCTGCTGAACCGACCTTTGCGCGTTGCGGGCTGCCGGCCCACCCTTGCCTTGTTCGCGTCGATCCAGGCGGAGAGGCTGCGCGCGCTGGCCCTGGCCTCCTCCGGGACGGTAATGCCCCTGTCCCGCGCGATCCTTTCGGCGAAGGCCTGCTGCGCCGCGCTGGGGCCCGGGGCTGCCGAGCCGCCGGTGTCGGATCCTTCGGGGCGCTTCGGCGCGTGCCGGTCGAGGAACTGGCGGCAGAGCTCGGCCGACTTCGTGTAGCCGCGCGGCGGCTTCAGCTTCAGGCGCGCGGCCAGGCCCTCGACGAATTTCCGCATGGCCGGACTGGGCGGCCGGGCAGGGCGAGGCAGGGATGGCGCATCCGCAGGCGCCGTCGCCCCGGGACCCGCCCCGGCGATCGATCCGGCGCTTCCCACAAGCCGATCGAGGATGCGCGCGGCCTGCCGGCAGATCGCGTCGATTGCGCCCTCGACCTGCTGCCTGCCGACCAGGATCTCGTCGAGCAGGACCTCGAACTGCGCCGTCACGCCGGGATCCACCAGCGCCGGGTCGGCCCGCTCCAGGATGCCGAACAGCGCCAGGCCGCGCTCGGTCGGGACGATGTGCTTGCCCTGGGTCGTGAGGAAATCCTGGTGCTTGAGGCCCTTGATGATCTCCGCCCGGGTCGCCGGCGTGCCGATGCCCTTCGCCTCCTTCAGCCGCTCCTGCAGCGCCGGGTCCTCGACGAAGCGCCAGGCATTCTGCATGGCCTCGACCAGCGTGCCCTCGTTGTAGCGCGGCGGCGGCTTGGGCTCCTTCGCCTCCACCTTCGGCCCGGTCAGCCGCGCCGGGTCGCCGTCCCGGAGCGGCGGCAGCAGCTGGCTGCCCTCCTCCGGCTTGTCCTCGTCCTCCTCGCCGAAGGCCGCCCGCCAGCCGAGCTCGATCGGCTGCCGCCCGACGGCGCGGAAGGGATGGCCCGCGACATCGAGCAGGGCCGTGGTCTGGCGGTAGCGGAAGTCCGGCATCAGCGCGGCGAGGGTGGAACGGGCGATCACCAGGAAGAGCCGGCGTTCGTCGGGCGAGAGGCGGGGCCAGATGCCGGGCAGGTCGCGGATGGTGTTGACGTTGGGGATGACGGCGTGGTGCGAGGCGCCCTCCAGCCCCTTGTCCCAGAAGTGGCCCGCCTTGCCGCGGCGGATGATGGGCTGGTCCGGCACCGGGATGGCGCGGAAGGTCTGCCCCGCCATCAACCCGGCCACGATGCGGGGCACGTCCGGGATCAGGCTCTCCGGCAGGTAGCGGGTTTCCGCGCGGGGATAGGTGATGACCTTCTTGCCCTCGCCGTCATACAGCTCCTGCGCAACGGCGAGCGTCTTCTCCGCCGACCAGCCGAAGCGCGAGCCGCAGAGCTTCTGCAGCGAGGGCAGGTCGTGCAGCCGGGGCGGGGCCTGCCGCTTCTCCTCCACCCTGACCGCGAGCGGCCCTGCGAAGCCATCGGCCTTCGCGGCGATCGCCTCGGCCTCCTCGCGCTGCAGGATCCGCTCCTTCGGCGCGTGCCGCATCTCGAAGCAGCCGGCCTCGACCTGGGCGGTCGCCACCACCTCGTAATAGGTTTGCGGCACGAAGGCGCGGATCTCGAGCTCGCGCCGGCAGACGATGGCCAGCGTCGGGGTCTTCACCCGGCCGACACCGATCACCGCCCGCTCGCCGCGGCCGAGGGTGACCGTCGCGGTACGGGTCAGGGTGAGGTTGTAGATCTGGTCGGCCTGCTGCCGGGCGACCGCGGCGCCGTAGAGCCTGCCATACTCGCTGTTCGGCCTGGCCCGGGCGAAGGCGTCCCGGATGGTCTGCGGGTCCTGCGCGGTGAACATCACCCGCATGACCTCGCCGCGGTAGCGGCAGTGCTCCAGGATCTCCTGGCCGATCAGCTGGCCCTCGCGGTCGCAGTCGGTGGCGATCCAGACCCGCCGGGCGGTCTTCAGCGCCGCCCGGATCGCCTGGAGCTTGACCGGCTTGTTGCCGCCCGAGGCCGGCTTGGTGCCGTAGAGCCCGTCCGGGCGCAGCAGGACGGGCGACCAGCGCTTCCAGGCGGGATCGACCTCCTCCGGCTCGCGCAGGGTCAGCAGGTGCCCCTCGGCCGGCAGGACGGCGCCGTAGCGCCCGCCCACGGCGGCGCGGACGTCCTTCGCCTGGCTGGTCTTCTCCGTGATGACGAGGTCGGAGGGCATGTGGGGGATGGCCATGGAGATTTGCCAGCCATGCTACCCCAGCAAAGAGCCCTTGAGAACAAATTGCAAACATGACGATGCCGGCCGCCCGGCACCGTCACGGCGCCGCGGCTGGGATGGCCCGTCCTACGCCTTGGCCATCTGGAACAGCGCCCCGCAACCGGCGAAGGTCGGCAGGGGCCGGATGGTGCCTGGTCCTGCTGGCCCCGCAACGTCGTGGAGGAGAGTTGCCGCATGTCCGCCACCATCCAGATCCGCGAACCTGCATGGTTGCGCGAATTCAAAGCCTTTCTCATGCGCGGCAGCGTGGTCGAACTGGCGGTGGGCCTGGTCGTCGGCGCCGCCTTCACCACCATCGTTACATCCCTGGTGGAGGACCTGATCAACCCGCTCATCGGTTTGATGGTGGGCGGGGTCGATTTCTCCAACATCTTCCTGGTGCTGAGCGGGGAGCGTCGCGCTTCGCTGGAAGCCACGCGTGAAGCTGGCGCAGTGGTGCTCGCCATCGGCAAGTTCTTCAACACCATCCTCAAATTCGTCATCGTCTCCTTCGCCATCTTCTGGGTTGTGAAGGCATTGGCGCGGCTCCGGCTGCATGAGATCGGCAAGGCGCCGCCGACCACCACTCCCACGGAAAAGCTGCTGGCCGAGATCCGCGATGAGCTGCGCGCCCAGCGGTCGAGCGCATCGCCGCCTGAGCTCAAGGCTCCAGGCTGATCGGCTATGCCGTCATTAGGGTCGGTTCCTGCTCGTCCTCGACGGGGGCCGAGACCTGGCCGCTCTGCAGCAGCACCTCGGCACGGCTGCGGAGTTCATCCGCGGCAACGGGCTTGCGCAGGAGCGCGAAGGGGCCACCCGCTGCCGCGGCCGCAAGCAGCCCGACCTGCGCATCCCCGGCATGTCCGGTCACCAGGAGGGCCGGCATGCCCGGCCGGCGACGGCGCGCCTCCCGGATCACCGCCAGCCCGTCCATGCCGGGCATGGCCAGGTCGGTCACCAGCAGGTCAAAGGCCTCGCCGCCGTCCAGCCAGGCCAGCGCCGCCGCACCGCTTTCCGCTTCACTGATGATCCAGCCATGGGTCGCCAGATTTTCCGCCAGGGTGGTCCGGACCAAGGCCTCATCGTCCACCAGCAGGACCCGGATGCCACCCGTGGCGGGCAGAGCGGTATCCGCGGGCGGGGCAGCTTCCGTCTCCTTGGGAACGGCCGGTTTCGCACCGGAGACAGCGCGCGGCAGCCAGAGTGTCACGATGGTGCCGCGGCCCAGTGCGCTCTCGATCCGGAAAGCCCCGCCGGACTGCTCGGCAAAGCCCTTGGCCATGGCGAGACCGAGCCCCGTTCCCTTGCTCTTGGGCTTGGTTGTGAAAAACGGCTCCGCCGCCCGCGCGAGTGTTGCGGGATCCATGCCCGCCCCCGTATCCCGGACCGAAAGGCGGAGGTAGCGACCGGGCTTGAGATTCGCCGCGTGCTCCTTGCCGACAGGGATTTCCTCCGGATCCGCGGAGAGGGTGAGCGTCCCGCCACCCCGTGACGCCATCGCGTCGCGGCCGTTGACCGCGAGATTCACCAGCACCGTCTCAAGCTGCCCACGGTCTGCGAGCACAGGAGGCAGCAGGCCATCAGCCTCGAGGCGGACCTGGATCTCGGCGCCGAGGGTATGGGCGAGCACCTCCCGGACCCCGGCGAGCAGCGCGACGACATCGACGATCTCGGCGCGGAGTTCGCCTCGGCGGGCGAAGGCGAGCAGCCGGCGCGTGACGGAAGCCCCTCTGTCCGCCGCCTCGGAGATCATGCTGGCGAAGCGGCGCACCGCTGCGGCATCCTCGGGCCGACGCGCGATCAGCTTCGCGCCGCCGAGGACAGCCTGCAGGACGTTGTTGAAGTCGTGCGCCACGCCGCCCGCGAGCCGCCCCAGCGCCTCCATCCGCTGGGTGTGCGCCAGCCCCTCCAGCGCCGCCTCGCGCTCTCGCCGGGCCAGGTCGAGGTCCGACTGGGTCCGCCGGCGCTCCAGCCACAGCAGCGCCAGAGCCATGATGGCCAGGGCAAGCAGCGAGATCGAGACGATCGTGGCCTGAAACGCATGGCGCAGGAAGGCTGCCCAGCCCAGCTCCTGCGCGGCACGAACGGTGACGGCGACAGCAAGTGGCGTCTCAGACACCACGCGGTAGCCGACCAGCGTCGGATCCCGGCCGCCCTGGTCTTGCGGCACCCGCAGCTGTCCAGAGATTGAGGCCGGGAGCGCAGCAGTCAGGGGATCGGCCGCCGGGAGGGCTGGCTGCAGCCCATCCTCCTCCGGGCGGCTGCGGGCGAGGATGACACCGTCCCGGCGCAGGACGATCGCGGTGCTGTCCTCACCAGGCTGCAAACGGGTCAGGCCGCGTGACAGTGCGGCGGGATCAATCGAGACGACCGCCATCCCGCTGACGGCGCCCGAGAGGTCCTGGATCCGGCGCGTGAACTCCACGCCTCGCTGGCCCGAAGAGTGATCAGGCAGGGGCTCGTTCACGAGCAGGCCATGGCCGCCGTCGCGGTGGTCCTGAAGATGGTCCGGGTCCCACAGATAGGCCGGCTGCCAGCCGGGCTTCGACGACCACGCCAGCCAGCCGTCCTGTCCGACGATATCAACCTGGAGCACGCCGAACCGGCCGTGCCGGGCGATATCGGCGAGGTGTGCCTCGATGGCCTGAGCACCACCCTGATCGCCTGCATCCAGGCGTCCTTGGCGGGTCTGCGCCAGGTCGTGCAGGCTGCCGACGCCCTGCAGCATATGCGCGAGGTTCTGCTCGATCGCCTCGGCCGCGGCCTCCGCGCGCCTGAGCACGCTGTCCTCGGCCTGGCGTTGCAGACGATCGGCGCGCGCCGTCACCAGCCAGAGGCCCATGGCAGAAACCAGGAACCAGACACCGAGCGCGAGCGGCCAATACTGGAGGATATGGGGCCTGCCTGTCGGCTCTGTTATTTGTGAGCTTCTGGCCTCTCTGCCGCTTCGCGGCAAAACCAAATGGTTCATGGCGACAGCACCTCTTCGCCTTTCAATACGCAAAACATGCTGCAGCTTCAAACCTGCGAGCTTCACGTTTCGGTAATATTTCCGGAGCGGTGGATACTTGCGCTGTTCGCACCGGGCAGATGCGCGCGGTGGTTGTGCCGCCCCTGACTGGGAAGGCCCATACCGACGCCCCTGTGCGCGCCAACCGCAGCGGGGCTCCTGGGCCTCCCCGCCGGTGGGGAAGTCCTGGGCGCTCCGACCAAGGACGCGGCCGTGGCGAAGGCGCCGCGCGCCGGCAGCGGCGCGCTGCGGATCTGGGAGTCCGGAGGAGCGGCTGGAGCAGATCGCGGAGGGGCGTGAACGCCCGGGAGCGTGGAACTGCTCGAAAAACAAGGAGCACCAGCGGATGGGCGTTCAGCTATGAACGCAATCCGCTTCAGACCATGCAACCGCGTTCAGGCGGCATCCTTCCCGGCGCCACCATGGGGCGGCGGAGCCTGCCCCCGGCGCTGTCAGCATCGCCTGACTCAAACCCGCGATGAACTGTCCTGATTGCGTTCATGGAGTTGCTGTTCATGGCATGGTTGCTGGACCGTGTTGCTGGAAGCGTGTCCTGATGGCGGCGCTGCGGGGATCCCGTCTCGTCAGCAGCCTGCAGCGAAGGGATGTGCGTGGGAGGGGCGGGCCTGACACAAGGGCTCGCCCTTTTCCCCGGGTTCCGGGAGCCGCCGGCTATGAAGCGCGTCCAGGCCGGCGCGTCGGCCCTGCTGCGTGCGCCGCAGCGCCGCCGCGCCTTCCGATCTGCGGCGACGGCGTTGCCTTCTCGGCAGCCATCCGCTGGCTGGCCATCAGGCCCTCCAGGATCAGCCCGCGCATGCGCTCGCGCTCGGCCGGGCCGACCGGCGCGGCGCCACCCAGCTCGGCAATCCGGGCTCCGAGGGCCGTGGCGCGCTCAAGGCACTCCTCGAAGGCGGTCTCGCTGGTGATCCGCGAGGCGGGGAAGTCGTAGGGGTCACGCAGATGGGCCCGCAGGCGGCGGAGCAGCACCGCCATCTCGCGTTCTGCCGCCTCGATCGTGGGCGGGAGGTGGTATGCCTGGGGCGGGGTTCCGCTGCCGATCATGAGCGCGGCACGCGCTGCGCGCCGCCGGCGCCGGGCCAGGGCGGCGACAAGGCAGGCGGCGAGCGGCGCCGAGGCCGCACCAAGACCTGCCAAGGCCCAGAGCGGATCAGCCACGGTCGCGCCCGCCGGGCACGGCATGCCCCGACGGCGAGGAGCGCTGCGCTGTCATGGATGAGATCAGGCGACGATCGCCGCGCCACGAGCCCCGGTGCTGCCACCGCCGCTTCTGTCAGGGCCCGCCTTTGCTTCGGCCAGCACAGCAAGGATGCTGGCAACCGCAGCGGCGCGGTCCGACCCGGTCAGCGCGGCCAACTCACCGGCAAGCTGGTCGAGCGCGGCCTTCGCTATCTTCTGCTCGCTGAAGCTCGACTCCGGTCCCATCAGGGCGGCACCCAGGTCGCGCAACACCTCGGCGACGAGGCGCGGGTCCCCGCTGGTGACCTTGGCTTCGTATTCCGGGCCCCGCCTGATCCAGGCCCCCCGGGACGCCCTGGGACGTCCCCGGAGCACGGCCATGACCTGCTCCATGACCTGCGGCGTCGAGAGCGGCCGCAGCCCCACACGGGCCGCCTTGTCCCGCGGCACCTTGAGCCGCAACCGTGCCGCCTCGAAGGAGAGGCAGATCAGGACCAGCCGCTCGCTCCCGATCGCCTCCTCATGCAACCCCTCGACCCGGCCGACCCCATGCACCGGATGCACCACCGGTTCACCTGGTGCGAAAGCCATGGCGAGGTTGGCGTCCCGACCTTCCCTTCCGAGGTGTTCGACCTTCATGTCTGCCACCCGCTTCCCCAACCGGCCCGCGGGACGGGTCGAACCGTGCACGCCCGGGGCTCCGCCCCCGATAAGCGCAACCTGTTGCTGGTTTAAAAATCCCTGTTGCCTTCGGGCATGTCCCGCCCGGGCCGAGGGCTCGGCCCTACAGCGGATTGCGTTCAAGACTGAACGCCAATCCGCTGTAGACCGCTGTTTGCAGGGCAGATTCACGCTGTGGGGCGTTCACGCCCCTCCGCGATCCGCTCTAGGCCAGCCTACGCGACGGAGCCCGGCATGACGCCGGCGGAGGCGCTGCAACCGCGCGACACAGGCAGCAGCACACTGCCCCGGCCTGATCCCGGTCGCACGCGCACCGGCAACAAGCACCCGCTTCCGGGCGCATCCGGAATGTCAGGATGGCCGCAGGGGAGGCACTCCTGCGGCCATCCTTGTCCTCAGCCTTCCGAAGCGGCCTGGTTCCGGCGGCGGATCGCTGCGCCGAGGATATCACCGAGCGAGGCGCCGCTGTCCGAACTGCCATACTCGGCAATCGCGTGACGGTCCTCCTCGACCTCCTTGCCCTTGATGGTCAGGGAGAGGCGGCGACCGGCACGGTCGATTGCCACAACCCTGGCATCGACCTTCTGCCCCACGGAGAACCGATCCGGGCGCTGCTCCTCGCGGTCGCGCGCCAGCTCGGCCCGGCGGATGAAGCCGGTCAGCACATCCTCGACCTTCACTTCGATGCCATTGGCCTGCACCTGGGTGACGACGCAGATGACGATGTCGCCCTTGCGCACGCGGTCGAGGACATCGGCGGCGGGGTCGGTCTGAAGCTGCTTGATGCCGAGCGAGACGCGCTGCTTCGCAACATCCACATCCAGCACCTTCGCCCTGACCACCTCGCCCTTGTGGAAGGCGGCGACCGCCTCCTCCCCCGCCTGGTCCCAGGACAGATCGGAGAGATGCACGAGGCCGTCGAGTCCACCGGCCGGAAGCGCGATGAAAAGGCCGAATTCGGTAATGTTGCGGATCTCGCCCTCGATCTCGGTGCCGGGCGGGTGCGCCTCGAGGAACAGCTCCCAGGGGTTGCCCTGGGCCTGCTTCATGCCGAGCGAGATGCGGCGCTTCGCCTCGTCCACATCGAGCACCATGACATCCACCTCCTCGGTGGTGGCGACGATCTTGCCCGGGTGCACATTGGTCTTGGTCCAGCTCATCTCGGAGACATGGACCAGGCCCTCGACCCCCGGCTCCAGCTCCACGAAGGCGCCATAATCCGTGAGGTTGGCGACCCGGCCGCGGAAGCGTGCGCCGACGGGGTACTTCAGCGCCGCGCCTTCCCAGGGGTTGGTCTCGAGCTGCTTGAGGCCGAGGCTGATGCGCTGGGTCTCCGTGTTGAAGCGGATGACCTGCACCTTGAGCTGCTGCCCGACGGTCAGCACCTCGGAGGGATGGTTGACCCGGCGCCAGGCGATGTCGGTGACATGCAGCAGGCCATCGACGCCGCCGAGATCCACGAAGGCGCCGTAGTCCGTAAGGTTCTTCACGACGCCGTCGAGGACCGCGCCCTCCTTGAGCTGGCGGATCAGCTCTCCGCGCTGCTCGGCGCGGGACTCCTCGAGCACCGCGCGGCGGGAGACGACGATGTTACCGCGGCCGCGGTCCATCTTGAGGATCTGGAAGGGCTGCGGACTGCCCATCAACGGTGTGACGTCGCGCATCGGCCGCGTATCCACCTGGGAGCCGGGAAGGAAAGCCACGGCGCCGCCGAGATCCACGGTGAAGCCGCCCTTCACCCGGCCGAAGATCGCGCCGGTGACCCGCTGGTTGGCCGCATAGGACTTCTCCAGGACAACCCAGGCCTCCTCCCGGCGCGCCTTCTCCCGGCTCAGCCTGATCGAGCCATCGCGGTCCTCGTAGCGCTCGACGAAGATATCGACCCGATCGCCGGCCTGCAGTTCGGTGGCCTCGCCCGCCGGCGCGAATTCCTTGAGGGGGATGCGGCCTTCGCTCTTCAGGCCGACATCGACGACGGCGACATCGCCTTCGACGCGCAGGACAAGGCCGCTGATGATCGATCCGGCGAAGGCGGTGTCCGCCCCCAGATAGGTATCGAGCAGGGCGGCGAAATCCTCGCCTCCCGTCGGAGATGCAGGATTGGCGCTGGGGGCAGTCATCGGTGTGTTTCCCGGAGGGCCAGGCGGAACGTCCGCTGGCCCCGGCATGCGCATCGGCGGGCAGGTCCCGCGGGTACGGCTTGGACGCAGCGTGGACGATTCAGCCGCGGCGTCCTGTTGCAGTGTGACGTGGAGGTCCGATCCACCCCAGGCCAGCCTGCCTTCGAGCCAAGGTCCACGGGGGGTGGAGCCCAGGTCAGTGCCGGCGGATGGCCACGCATGCCCGTACGCGCATGTCGGTCCCGGGTCAAACGGAAGGCGCGTGAGGGCGTGGCGCGCCGATGCGGCTCAGGCTGTCGCCAGTGCCAGCTGCTCGTTGATCCTGGCAATCGCGGCCACCTTGTCCGTCCCCTCGACGGCCGCGATCTCACAGGCGAGGCGATCAAGCGCCGTCTCGTAGATGGCACGCTCGGAATAGCTCTGCAGGCCCGCGATCGCGTTGCGCCCGAGATCGCGGACGACCTCGGCGACGACGCGCGGGTCGCCGCTGTTGATCTTCGCCTGGTACTCCTGGGCCCGCCTTGCCCAGACGACCTTCGCCGACCTCGCGCGACCCTGCAGGACGGCCAGCGCCTCGTCGATGAGCGCCCGGGAGGCGATGCGCCGAAGACCGATGCTGCGGACCTTGTTGGACGGCACGCGGAGCGTCAGCTGCACCTCATCGAAGGCGACATGGACGAATTCCAGGCTGAATCCGGAGACCTCCTCGACCGCGATGCGCGCGACGTACCCGACACCATGCGCGGGATGCATCACCCGGTCACCGGTGTCCAGTACCTCGCCAGCCACCTCCGCCGTCCACTCGCGTGGTGTCCCGCCAGGAACGTGCCTGTTGGCCATCGCCGTCGTCTTCATGCCGAGCAACTCCCACCATGAGGTCCCGCCAGCAGCGGGCTCGCCGCGCGTGGGTCCTTGCCCGGCGCGACCAGGACGCCGCCGGACTCCCTGCCGGGAATATGGTATAGGGAAGGGCAGATTGCATCCTTGCCTTTGGTTCAATGGTCCATTGCGGATTGCCGCCTTGTGCGAAGCGGGCCATAGGCGCTCGATGCCGCCGGCCCAGCCTCGGACTCCATGGGGATATCCGATGGATCGCCGGAGATCCCGGCCGCTGGCGGTTCGCCTGCCGCAGCGCTGAGGTCATCCCGCCCGCTGTCCTCCGGCACTCATGCCCTGCCCATCCCGGCAGGTGAGAAACAGGTCCGGCAGGTTAGCCCCGGCCCGCCCGATGCCGTAACTTCCCGAATTGGGTTGCAGCATGTGCGGCGATACCCCATGTTACATCCGTCAGCCTCGTTTGGTTCGGCCTGCTCTCCATAGCTCGTGATCGAGCGCCGAGCCCGGTGTCCGTCTCCCCTCGATGTTCGATCCGCCCGGCAATGTCGCGGGGCGGTACCTATTTCTA
>NZ_JAJAQI010000025.1 GCF_020523605.1 Roseicella aerolata
CAGGACCGTCGGCACCCTCTGGGATACCATCGGCAGTCTCCTCGACCGCTTCAGTCCGAGCGAGTGCGCCGCCTACTTCCAACACTGCGGCTATGCACAGTCAGGGCAATAAAGGTCTAGCGGTGGCCGGTGGAGCCGAAGCCGCCGGCGCCGCGCCCGGAGGGGGCGGTGAATTCCTCCACCACCAGGAATTCCGGCCGGAGGACGGGGACGAAGACCATCTGCGCGAAGCGGTCCCCGGGCGCGATCCGGATGGGCGGGGTGCCGGGGGCGTTGCGGTTCCAGGCGCTGACCATGATGGGGCCGGTGTAGTCGGCATCGATCAGCCCGACGAGGTTGCCCAGCACCAGCCCCTGCCGGTGGCCGAGCCCGGAGCGCGGCAGGACCAGCGCGGCCATCCCCGGATCGCCGATATGCAGGGCGATGCCGGAGGAGATGAGGGCGGGCGGCGCGCCCGGCGCGATCTCCACTGCTGCGTCGAGGCAGGCCAGCAGGTCGATGGCGGCGGCCATGGCGGTCTGGTAGCGCGGCAGGCCCCAGTCCCGCAGGCGGCTGTCCAGGATTTTCAACTCGATAGCCGGTCCGCCCATGGCCTGCCTTTCTGCCCTGTGGTCATGGCCGGCGTGAGCCGGCCATCATCCCGGTCGGTTCCGCCCGGAAACCGGGCCGGGGTCAAGTGCCTGGTGGTAAGAGAGGGGTTGGGTACGGTGATGGCCGGTTGAGGCGGTGATCGGATCTTATGCAAGGTCGGGTAGCCGGCGCCCGCTTTGACACGGCCATCCCACGCCCCCTCACAGTGGCCAGATGAGGAGCAGCATCGGCACCGCCACGGCGATCACGATCACCTCCAGCGGCAGGCCCAGCCGCCAGTAATCGCCGAACCGGAAGCCGCCCGGCCCCAGGATGAGGGTGTTGTTCTGGTGGCCGATGGGCGTCAGGAAGGCGCAGGAGGCGCCGATCGCCACTGCCATCAGGAAGGCATCCGCGCTGACGGAGAGGTGCCCGGCCGTCTGCAGCGCGATCGGGCACATCACCGCCGCCGTCGCCGCATTGTTGATGACGTCGGAGAGCGTCATGGTCGCGACCAGGATCACCACCAGCGCGACCACGGCGTCGCCGCCCGCCATCTGCTCGAGGATGAGCCGCGCCAGCAGCTCCGCCGTCCCGGTGGTCTCCATCGCGCCGGCCACCGGGATCAGCGCGCCGAGCAGCACCACAACCGTCCAGTCCACGGCCGTGTACACCGTCCGCGGCGAGACCACCCGCAGCGCCATCGCGGCCAGCACGCCGCCCGCGAAGGCGACCGCCGAGCCGGCCAGCCCGGAGGCGGACAGGGCGATCGTGCCCACCATGACGCCGGCTGCCGTCCAGGCCTGGCGCGCCGCCGGCAGCCGCAGCGTCCGGTCGGCCAGCGGCACGCAGCCGAACTGCGAGGCGAACTCGGCCATCGCCTCCGGTGAGCCCTGCAGCAGGAGCACGTCACCCGGCCGCACCTTCGCTTTCCGCAGCCGCGCGATCGTCTGCCGTCCCTGGCGAGAGATGGCGAGCAGGTTGACCGCATACCGGTCGCGCAGCCTGATGTCGGTGGCCGAGCGGCCGACGACCGCCGCGCCCGGCAGCACCGCATACTCGGCCAGCACCAGGTCGTCATCGGCCGGCGCTGCGTCGCCCCCCTCCCTCGCCTCCGCCGCCCGCGGCGCGGCATCGCCAAGGACGGGCACGTCTTCCTCCAGCGTCAGGCCCAGTCGCGCGAGCGTCGCCGCGAGGCCCTCCGGCCCCGCCTCGATTACCAGGATGTCGCCCGACTGCACCCGGTGCTGGGGCGGCGGCACGCCCACGCGCACGTCGTGGCGCACCAGGCCGATCACCTGCACGTCGTCGGCCTCGAGCGCCTGCTCGATCTCGCGCAGCGTCATGCCGACGGCGGCACTGTCGTCGGTAGCGCGCACCTCTGTCAGGTAGGCGCCGGTATCGAAGGCATCGGCGCCGCGCCGCTCGCGCACCGGCACCAGCCAGCGTGCCGCCACGGCGACGAACAGTACGCCCGCCAGCGCCACGGCGACGCCGACCGGCGCGAAGTCGAACATGGCGAAGCCCGCCCCGTCCTCCCGCGCCCGGAAGCCGGAGACGACAAGGTTCGGCGGCGTGCCAATCAGCGTCGTCATGCCGCCGAGGATGGAGCCGAAGGCGAGCGGCATCAGCACGCGCCCCGGCGGCAATCCCTCGCGCGCGGCGAGCTGGATCGCGACCGGCATCAGCAGGGCCAGCGCGCCAACATTGTTCATGAAGGCCGAGAGCGCGGCGCCGAGCGCGGTCAGCGCCGCGACGCTGACCAGCGGCCGCCCCGCGCGCGGCAGCGCGACCCGCGCCAGCGCGTCCACCGCGCCCGAGGATTGCAGGCCGCTGCTCAGCACCAGCACGCAGGCCACCGTCACCACCGCGGCATGGCCGAAGCCGGCGAAGGCTTCTGCCCCGGGCACCAGCCCGGCGGCCACCGCGGCCAGCAGCGCGCCCATGGCGACCATGTCATGGCGCCACCTGCCCCAGGCGAACATCACGAGGGTCGCTAGCAGGATCCCCGTGATGAGGGCCTGGTCCCGGCTCATGCAGGGGCTTCTCCATCTCCGCAGCCAGGGCATGAACCCGGCCGCGCGGCAGCCGTTCCGCGGCCGCGCTCAGGAGTGCGGCACGAAGGCCAGGGTATAGTTGTCCAGCAGCGCGGGCATCGGCCGCGACGCATCGAGCCGCGACGGGTCCTTCAGCGCAAGGCGGCCGGACGCCAGCAGGGCAGCGATGGTTGCACTGCCGAGCATCGGCACCAGGTTGCGCGCCGGGCAGATGCCGGGGCCGCCGCTGAACGGCACGAGTGGCCAGCCACCCTGGCGCGGCCCGTCCAGCCAGAGGTCCGGATGGAAGGTGTCTGCATGGGGCAGGTTTGCGTCATCGCGATGGAAGAAGGGCGCGAAGATGAGCACGCTCGTGTCCTTCGGCATGGCGCCGCCGCGCCACAGCGTCTCCTCCCGCGTCTCGCGCAGAATGACCGGCGTGGTGGGCCAGAGTCGGAGCGCCTCCAGGATGGCGGCGCGGAGGAAGGGCAGGTTCGCTCGCCCGCCGGGTCCGGCTTCCGCAATCTCGCGCCGCGCGCGCGCCTCCTGCTCGGGATGGGCGAGCAACAGGGCGAGGCCACGGAAGGTGGACATGCCGCCCGGGTCGAAGGCGAAGAACCAGTGCGCGACCTGGTGCGAGGGCGCCGTCTCCGGCGTGTGCGGTGTGGCGGCGATCACGGCGGCCAGCGTGCCGGGCTCCGCCCGCCGCAGGTGCTCATCCACCCGTCGGTGGAAGCGCTCCAGCCTGCCCTTGTGGCCTGGGTGAAGGAATGCCCAGTTGCCGGCCGCGCGCAGCTTCGCGAGCATGTCCGTCAGCTCGTAGTCGTCGCGCGCAGCGTCGCCCAGCACCACGCGGCGCACGATGCGGTACCAGCCGGTGAAGAACTCGTCCCAGGAGAGCTCCTTCTGCGCCCGCGCCGCCTCCAGCATCCCGGCGGCCTCCTGCCCGACCACCTCCATGAAGTGGCCAGCCATGCGGTGCACGTCGCGCCGGCTGTCCAGCACCTCCTCGTTGAAGCGCCGGCGCTCCGTCCGCTCCGGCCCTTCGGAGATCAGGGAGGCCTTCGGTTCGAGGTGCGCGAGCGCGGCGGTCTTCTCCGCGCTGGCCGGCGAGAAGGGATGCGGCGTCCCCTCCAGCACGCGCTGGACGTCCCCGGGCGAGAGGATCAGGGCCTGGTTGCGCAGCGGGAGGCGCAGCATCAGGGGGCCGTCGCCATAGGTCTCACGCAGCTTCTGCATGCGGCGCACGGCGCGGCGGTCCAGGTCCATGCGCTCGGCCAGGCGCATGACCTTGGGGCGCCGGATGATCACGCCCTTGGCAAAGGTGGGCAGCACGACCTCGGCGAGTGCCGCGGTTGTGTCAGCGATGCTCGCGACCGGGATCCGGTCGCCCATGCTGTAGGTTCCGGCGCTCATGCTGCGCTCCTCGGGGTGTGGGGCGCTCAACAGCCCATGCCTGAAGCTGGTTCTGCTCGGCGGCTATGACAGGGCGCCGTTGCCCGCCGCGCGCACGGCCGGTTCGCCAACCCGAATACGAGGTCCGGACCACCGGAGGAAGCGGCATCTTCCGACCGCCGCGTCGGACGGCAATGGCCGCTTCGGGCCGCACCTGCAGCGGGTTGCGTTCATATCTGAACGCAACCCGCTGCAGCTCCTTGTTTTTGAGCAGATTCACGCTCCCGGGCGTTCCCGCCCGTCCGCGATCTGCTCTAGCCGCCCCCGCTACGCCGCGCTGCGCAGCCGCCCCAGCCGCAGGAAGCCGATCCCGTGCCGCGTGGCCCCGTCCCCCGTGGCAAGGTCCGCCAGCACCTCCCCCACCACGCTGCAGAATTTGTAGCCATGGCCGGAACAGGGGGACGCGAGCACCACCTGGCGGTAGGCCGGGTGGTGGTCCAGGATGAAGTGCTCATCCGGCGTGTTGGTGAAGATGCAGGCGCGCAGCGCCATGGTCGGGCCGGTGCCGTGGGGGAAATACCGCTCCGCGAAGCCGCGCAGCAGCGCCTCGTCCTCCGCCTCCACCTCGCGCCGCATCGCCTCGGCCGGCATGGTCTCGCCGCGGTGGTGGTAGCGGCCGAATTTGAAGCCGGGGACCTCCACCACCGGGAAGCCGTAGTAGCGGCCCTCCGCAGCCTCCAGGTTGAAGACCGGGAAGCGTTCCGGCGTGAACAATTCGGGCGCCTGCGGCTGCAGCCAGGCCAGCACCTGCCGCTCCGGCACCGCGATCCCTTGCAGCAGCGGCGCGAGGTCGGCCATCCAGGCGCCCGCGGTCAGCACCAGCCGCCCGGCCTCGTAGCGGCTGCGATCGGTGGTGACCACCACGCCCTCCCCGCCCCCGCGCGCCTCGCAGCCCAGCACCCGCTCGCGCGCATGGATCTCGGCGCCCGCCGCCTGGGCGGCGCGGACATGCGCGACGATGGCGCGCTCGCTCATCACATAGCCGCCCTGGGGCTGGAACACCGTGCGCATGCCGGCGGGCAGGCTGTAGCCGGGATGGCGTTCGTTCACCTGCGCGCCCGTCAGCACCTCATGCGGCAAGGCATGCAGCCGGGCGGAGGCGAGCGCGCCCGCGAAGACCTCTCCATCCTCGAGCCCGCCATCCAGCGAGCCATGGGTGATCAGCACCCGCTCGCCGGTCGCCGCCTCCAGCTCCCGCCACAGCGCATAGGCGCGGTGCAGCAGGGGCACATAGGCCGGGTCCTCGTAATAGGGCAGGCGGATGATACGGGTGACGCCGTGGGAGGAGCCCATGGCATGCGGGATGTCGAAGCGCTCCAGCCCCAGCACGCGCTGCCCGCGCCGGGCGAGCTGCCAGGCGGCGGCGCTGCCCATGCCGCCGATGCCGACCACGATCACGTCGTATGCCATGGCTTGCTCCGATCCGCGCCGGCGCATTCTGGCACAGCATGGAGCGTTGGGGAGCGGCCGGGCGGCGGGGGCGACCATGGCCCGGGGCCAGGGTGCCGCATCGTTCGCCGGGGGGCGCAGCCGCGTGCGGCGCCTTCCCGCCGGCTGTCCGGCACCGGGGCGGCGGGCGCCGGGCGCGTGGAGCCTGCGGCGTCAGCCCAGCGCCTGCGCGATCCTCTGCGCTAGGCGCTCCGCCACCGCCGCCTTGGGCAGTTCCGGCCAGTCCTCCACCCCCCCGGCGGTGACGAGGTGGACGGTGTTGCTCTCCCCGCCCATGACGCCGCCCGAGACATCGTTCGCCACGATCCAGTCGCAGCCCTTGCGCAGCCGCTTCTCCCTCGCGTGCTCCACCACCTTCTCCGTCTCCGCCGCGAAGCCGATGACGAGGCCGGGGCGGCGCTGATGGCGGGAGAGGGTCGCCAGGATGTCGGGGTTCAGCGCCATCTCGAGGATCGGCGCCGCCGCGCCGGGCGCCTTCTTCAGCTTCTGCGTCGAAGCCTGGGCCACCCGCCAGTCGGCGACGGCGGCGGCCATGACGGCGATGTCGGCGGGCAGCGCCGCCTCGCAGGCGGCCAGCATCTCGCGCGCGGATTCCACGCGCAGCACCGTCACGCCCGGCGGGTCCGGCACCACCACCGGGCCGGAGACGAGGGTGACCCGCGCGCCGAGCGCGGCAAGCGCCGCGGCGATGGCATGGCCCTGCTTGCCGCTGCTGCGGTTGGCGATGTAGCGGACCGGGTCGATCGGCTCATGCGTCGGGCCGGAGGTGACGAGGGCATGCCGCCCCGCCAGCGGCCGGCCGGCGGGGGAGAGGATCGCCTCGATGGCCGCCAGGATCTCGGGCGGCTCGGAGAGGCGCCCCGGTCCGCTCTCCGGCTCCGCCATCGCGCCCACGCCGGGGCCCACCACCTGCACGCCGCGTGCCTGCAGCAGCGCCAGGTTGGCCCGCGTCGCCGGATGCTCCCACATCGCCGGGTTCATGGCCGGCGCCACCAGCACCGGGGCGCGCGTCGCCAGCAGGATGGTGGAGGCGAGGTCATCCGCCAGCCCATGCGCCATCTTCGCCAGCAGGTCGGCCGAGGCGGGCGCCACCACCACCAGGTCCGGCCAGCGCGCCAGGCGGATATGGCCGATCTCCGCCTCGGCGGCCCAGAGGTCGTCATGCACGCGGGCGCCGGTGATGCCCGCCAGCGCCTCCCGCGTCACGAAGCGGGCGCCGCCCGCGGTCAGCACGCCGGTGACGGCGGCGCCGGCCTTGCGCAGGAGGCGGGTGAGGTCGAGCGCCTTGTAGGCGGCGACGCTGCCCGAGAGGATCAGCAGGATGCGGCGGTCCGTCAGCATGGGGGCGAAACTACAGGACCGCCGCCGCGGCTCAAACCGGCCTCTCGCCCTTCACCGTCACCCGGTTGCCGTAGCGCCGGTGCGGCCAGTAGTCCCACATCGCCCGGTGCTGGGTGCACCGGTTGTCCCAGAAGGCGACGGAGTTCGGCTGCCAGCGGAAGCGGCACTGAAACAGCGGGTTCTCCATGTGCTGGTAGAGGTAGCCGAGGATCCCGTCGCTCTCGTCGCGGGGGATGCCGAGGATGCGGGTGGTGAAGCCGCGGTTCACATAAAGGGCCTTCCGGCCCGTCACCGGATGGGTGCGCACCACCGGATGCTCGGCCCGCGGATAGCTCGGCCGGTCCGCGACGCCCTCCTTCGCATACATCCCGCGATAGACATGCTCGCCGCTGTGCTCGGCGGTGAGCCCTTCCAGATAGGCCTTCATCCGGTCCGACAGCGCGTCATAGGCGGCATACATGTTGGCGAACAGCGTGTCGCCCCCGGCGGGCGGGCATTCCCGGATATAGAGGATGCTGCCCATGGGCGGCTCCTCGTCGCAGGAGACGTCGGAATGCCAGCCCTCGCCATTGGCGCGCAGCGAATTCTCGTCCGCCTTGATGATCATCAGCTCGGGATGACCCGGCTCGTGCGGCGCCGCCGGGTGCAGGTGCAGCTCCCCGAATGTCCGGCCGAACGCCAGATGCTGCTCCTGGGTCATGCGCTGGTCGCGGAAGAAGATGACCAGGTGCTCGGCCAGCGCGCGGTGGATCTCCGCCATCTGGTGGTTGCCGGGAGCGGCCAGGTCCACCCCGCTGATCTCGGCCCCGATCACCGGGGTCAGCCGGTCGATGCCGATGGTCTCATAGGGCTGGCCAGACCCGGATGGGGCCTTGATGCGCGGGCCGCTGAGGGCGCTGAGCGAGGACATGGCGTTGTTCCTTCCTGGCCGTCTGCCGGGAAGGCTAGAGCAGATCGCGGACGGGCGGGAACGCCCCTCGGCAAAGCGCCGCCCTCCGCCCAGGGGCCGGCGGCGGATCGGCCCCGGCCGGCGCGGCTCCGGCGGGGCCATCCGGCCGGCGGCTCGCCCCGCCCGCTCCGCTGACAGGATCGGGACCAACCCCGGCATACCCGCCGCGCGCCGCATCCGGCATGGTGCCCGCCCTGCCCGGAGGAGCCCGCATGATCGGCGCGCTGACCACCCTTCTTCTCTGCCAGCTCACCGGCGAGATCCTGGTGCGCAGCCTGCACCTGCCCGTCCCCGGCCCGGTGCTCGGCATGGTCCTGCTCTTCGCCACGCTGGTGCTGCGGGGGCGGGAGGCGCCGGCCGGGCTCGGCGCGACCGCCGACGCGCTGCTCGGCCATCTCGGCCTGCTCTTCGTGCCGGCCGGCGTCGGCGTGGTGCTCTACTTGCCGCTGCTGGCGCGGGACTGGGCGCCGATCTCGCTGGCGGTGCTGGCCGGCACGCTGCTGGCCATCGCCGCGACGGGGCGGCTGGCGCAGGCACTGCTCCGCAGGCTCGGCTGATGCGGGACCTGGCCGAGGTCTGGGTCTATCTGGCGCGGGAGCCGCTGGCGGCGCTGACGGCGACGCTGCTTGCCTGGCTCGGGGCGCTCCGGCTGCAGCGGGCGCTCGGGCGGCATCCGCTGGCCAATCCCGTGCTGTTCGCCGTGGCGCTGCTGGCCGGGGGGCTGCTGCTCTCGGGCGTCGAGTACCGCGCCTATTTCGAGGGCGCGCAATTCGTCCACTTCCTGCTCGGCCCGGCGACCGTGGCGCTGGCGGTGCCGCTGCACCGGCAATGGCAGGCGGTGCGGCGCTCGGCGCTGGCGGCGCTGCTCTCGGTCCTGCTCGGCGGCGTCTTCGCCGCGGCGGCGGGTGTCGCCATGGCGCTGGCGCTGGGGGCGGCGCCGGAGGTCACCGCCTCCCTCGCCCCGCGTTCCGTCACCACGCCGGTCGCCATGGGCATCGCGGAACGGATCGGCGGCCTGCCCTCCCTCACCGCGGCCGTGGTCATCTGCTCGGGCGTGGTGGGCGCGGCGCTGGGGCCGGCGGTGCTGGACCTTGCGCGCGTCCGGGACTGGCGGGCGCGCGGGCTCGCCATCGGCACCGCCGCGCATGGCATCGGCACGGCGCGCGCCCTTTCCGTCAATGCCACCGCCGGGGCCTTCAGCGGCCTTGCCATGGGGCTGAACGCGCTGGCGACGGCGCTGCTGCTGCCCCTGCTCTGGCGGCTGCTGGCGGGTGGTTGATGCGCCGCCCATGGCGCACGACCTCATGCTGCCCCAGCACGCAAAGGGAGGCCTGGATGTCGGACACGGAAATGGAGCGGCGCATCCGCGAGCGGGCCTATCTGCTCTGGCAGGCGGAAGGCTGCCCGGAGGGACGGGCGGAGGAGCACTGGACGCTCGCCTGCATGCTGGAGGCGCAGCAGGAGGATTATGTGGACGAGGAGAGCGAGGAGAGCTTCCCGGCGAGCGACCCGCCCTCCCATGTCCCGATCACCGGGGAGGGGCGCGCCCGGGGCTGACCGCGCCGTGCCTCCGGGCGGCCTTTCGTTGCCAGGGCAGATTCAGGCCTGCCGGCGCTTCGGCCCTCCGGCGACCTGTTCTATGACGGGCGGGAGGAGGAACCGCCCATGCCCGTCTATGCCCTGAACGACCTGGTGCCGACCCTGCCGGAGGCCGGCCGCTACTGGGTGGCGCCCGATGCCCATGTGGTCGGCCGCGTCACCCTCGGCGAGGATGTCGGCGTCTGGTTCGGCGCGGTCATCCGCGGCGACAACGACCCGATGGTGATCGGCGCCCGCACCAACATCCAGGAAGGCGCGATGCTGCATTCCGATGCCGGCGTTCCCCTGACGGTCGGGGAGGATGTGACGGTCGGCCACCATGCCATCCTGCATGGCTGCACGGTGGGGGACTGCTCGCTCATCGGCATGGGCGCGACGGTGCTGAACCGCGCGAAGATCGGCCGCTTCTCCATCGTCGGCGCCAATGCGCTGGTGACGGAAGGGAAGGAGTTCCCGGACTACTCGCTGATCGTCGGCAGCCCGGCCAAGGTGGTGCGCACCCTCGATCCCTCCATCGCGGAGCAGCTCCGTGCCTCGGCGGCGCATTACGTGGCGAACTGGCAGCGCTTCAGGGCCGGGATGCGCGTGATCGCCTGAGGGCCGTTCATGCCGCCGGTGCGGCGCAGCCGGGCTGTGCGGAGCAAACCGCCCGGCGCGGGGGAGGTTGATGGGCCACCATCGACGGCCTCTGGCATGAACCCGGCCGGCAGGACCTGCTGAAGACGTCCGGTGCCTGGCGGGCGGCTTACGCCCGCTGCCACGGAGACGGATCAGGGCGCCCATGGCGGACCATTCTTCAACAGGCCCCGGCAGACATCCTGGCGTCTGCGCGCCGGGGCAGACCGGTTCGCCAGGGGGCGTGAAGGCCCGCAGGCGTGACCCCGTGCGAAAGGGGGCGCGGTTCAGCCCGGCGCCTGCGCCTTCGGCACGCGGACGGTCAGCGACAGCAGGCGGAAGGACTGCGTCTTGCCATGGCCATCCAGGTTGAGGCTGCCGTTCACCCCGCCTTCCAGCACATCGTCCACGACGAAGTTGAAGGCCTGCAGCAGGGGAAGGTCGTAGCGCGTGACCCTGGTCGCGCCGCGGTGGCGGAACAGCGCCAGCACGCGTTCCTCCGTCACCTGCTCCGCCAGGATCGGGTAGAGCGCGGGATCATAGGGCATGAGGGACATGTTGCAGCGGTTGCCCTTGTCCCCCGCCCGGCTGTGCGCCACCGCGTGCAGCGGCACCTCGATCATCTCGCTCATGCCGCCATCTCCTGCGCGGTCCGGACCTTCACGCTGGTTGGCACCCTCTCCCGCAGCACCAGGTAGCTCCGCGTCAGGATGCGCGGGGTCAGGCGCCAGCGGGCGCCGCCCGTGCCCGCCGTGCCGCAGCAGAGCAGCGCCAGCACCTCCCGCGCCGCCTGGTCCACCGCGTCGCGGTCGCTCCCCTCGGCCGCGAGCCGGATGCGCACCTCCGGTGGCTCCGGCCCCTGGTAGCCGCGCCAGAGCGCGCCGTCGTCGCTGTCATGCACCGAGGCGACGCCGATCAGGTCCACCCGTGCCCGCACCGGCAGGCCACGCATCCCGAGGCGCCGCAGCAGCACATCGGCGGTGGCCTTCGCCCGCGCCAGGGCGTTGGGACCGGCGACCGAGACCTCGCCCTCGCCCAGCCAGGTGCCCTCGAAGCAGGCGGTGACCTTCAGCGTGTCCGGCGCCGGATGGCCGCGCAGGCCGCGCACCGCGACGCGGTCCTTGCCCAGCTGTTCGACGGTGCATCCCATGATGTCCAGCACCACGTCCGGCGTAATGTAGCGCGCGGGGTCGTGCAGCTCATACAGAAGCTGTTCCTTCACCGTGCGCAGGTCCACGATGCCGCCGGTATCCTCGGGCTTGGTGATGACGAGGCCGCCCTCCGCCGTCACCTCCGCGATGGGGAAGCCGATGTTCCAGGGGTCGGGGATGTCCTTGCAGCCGGGGTCCCAGAAGACCCCGCCCGTCACCTGGCTGCCGCATTCCAGCAGGTGGCCGCAGGCGGCGCCGATCGCCAGCTTCTCCCAGTCCTCGAAGGACCAGCCGAAATGGTGGACCAGCGGCGCGATGGCCAGCGCCGGATCGGAGGTGCGGCCGGCGACCACCACATCCGCGCCCTGCCGCAGCGCCTCCACCAGCGGGGCGGCGCCAATATAGGCATTGGCTGAGACCAGGCGCGCCGATTTCGTTTCGATGCTGTCATCCGCCTCATGCACCGGCAACTGGTCCAGCGCGATGGAGGAGGTCACGTCATCGCCGGTGACCACCGCGATGCGGCAGTCCGGCAGGCCGAGCCGGACCGCGAGCCGCGCGATCAACCGCGCCGCCGCCGGGGGGTTGGCCGCGCCGAAATTGCCGAGGATGGGAATGCGGTGGGTGACGCAGTCCTTCAGGATCGGCTCCAGCAGCCGCTCCAGCATCGGCTCGTAGCCGAGTTCCGGGTCGCGCCGGCGCTCGAGCTGCGCCAGGGCCACGGTGCGCTCGCCCAGCGTCTCGAAGAACAGGGCGGCGGGCAGGCCGCGGGCGACCAGGCTGCGCACCACGGGGATGGGCGCATCCACGCGGTCGCCGGAAAAGCCGGCGCCGTTGCCGACCAGGAAGGGGGTGCTCATGGACGTTTCCGTGCGGTCTTGCCGGGCATCATCCGCCCGGCGCGGCTTCCCCGCAACCGGCCGACGCCCACCCCTCGTTTCACGGGAAACATGTCCGCGGCGGCCCCCTCGACAAGCACCGGCCGCTGCGCTTGCTTCCGGACCACATCTTGGGCGGGCCGATTCAGACCTCCGCGCTGGTCATCGGCCGCCCGTCGGAGACCCCATGCCCATCATCAACCGCATCGCCGATTTCGCGTCCGAGATGACCGAGTGGCGCCAGGACTTCCACGCCCATCCGGAACTCGGCTTCGAGGAGCACCGCACCAGCGACATCGTCGCGGCGAAGCTGCAATCCTGGGGCATCGAGGTGCATCGCGGCCTCGCCACCACCGGCCTGGTCGGCGTGCTGAAGAACGGGACCAGTTCCCGCAGCATCGGCCTGCGCGCCGACATGGACTGCCTGCCGATGCAGGAGCAGACCGGCCTGCCGCATGCCTCCACCATTCCCGGCAAGATGCATGCCTGCGGCCATGACGGCCATACGGCCACGCTTCTGGGCGCGGCGAAATACCTGGCGGAGACGCGGAATTTCGACGGCACCGTGCACTTCATCTTCCAGCCGGCCGAGGAGGGCGGCGGCGGCGGCAATGTCATGGTGCAGGAAGGCCTCTTCGAGCGCTTCCCCTGCGATGCCGTCTACGGCATCCACAACGACCCGACCCTGCCGCTCGGCGAGGCGAAGGTGGTGCCGGGCGTGATCCTCGCCGCCTCCGACCGCGTCTACATCACCATCCGCGGCATCGGCGGCCATGCGGCGCGGCCGCATGTCGCGGTGGATCCGGTGCTGGTGGGCGCGCATGTGCTGGTGGCGCTGCAGGCGCTGGTGGCGCGGCGGACCGACCCGCTGGATTCCGCCGTGCTCAGCATCACCCAGTTCCATGCCGGCAGCGCCGACAACGTCATCCCGGACGCGGCGAAGCTCTCCGGCACGGTCCGCACCCTGCTGCCCGAGACGCGGGACATGATGGAGCGGCTGATCGCCCAGGTCGCCGAGAGCACGGCGGCGGCGCATGAGGCGGTGGCGGAGGTGGTCTACAACCGCCTCTACCCGCCGACCGTGAACCATGAGGCCGAGACGGCGCGCGCCGCCCTGGCCGCCGCCAGGGTGCTGGGCGAGAGCCGCGTGATCCGCGACGCCCCGCCGATCATGGGCGGGGAGGATTTCTCCTTCATGCTGCTGAAGCGCCCCGGCGCCTTCGTCATGATGGGCCAAAGGGGAGGAAGTCAGGGGCCGGAGAAGGGCGGCGTGCCGGTGCACCACCCCGCCTATGACTTCAACGACGACATGCTGCCGGTGGGGGCGAGCTTCTTCGCGACCCTGGTGGAGCAGGAGCTGACGCGCGGCTGAGGCTGCAGGGGCGCGCCGCTATCGGCGCGCCGCCATCTCCTCCAGCACCGGCAGCAGGTGCGGCTTCAGCGCGGCGAAATTCTCGCTCATCGGGAAATGGCCGAGGCCGGGCATGATCACCGCCCGCGCCCCCGGGATCGCCGCCGCCGTCGCGCGCGTGTCCTCCGGCCGGCAGGAATAGTCGAACTCGCCGGTCAGCAGCGCCACGGGGCAACGCGCCGTGTCGATGCGCGCGAGCTTGCCGCGGAGGTCGCCTTCCTCGGCGTAGAAATGCAGGTCGCCGCGGAAGACGCCCGGGCCGCCCTGCATGTAGTGCCACAGCGTCTCCCACCTGCCCGCTTCCGGCGCCGCGGGGCCGATGAGGCCGGAGACCATGGCGCCGCAGACCTCCCCGCCATGGATGCGCGGGTGGTGCAGGACGGAGAGGTCGTAATAGCTGCCGGTGAAGGCGCTGCCCTGCAGGCCGATGACGCCGCGCAGTTCGTCCGGGTGTTCCGCCGCCAGGTCCAGCACGATCCGCCCGCCGATGGAGCAGCCCATGACGATCGGCCGCTCGAGCCTGAGCGCGCGGGCCACCGCCATGACCAGGCCGGTATAGCCGGCCGTGGTCAGCCGGTATTCCTCCCTCTCCCAGCCCGCGGGCGGGGAGGACTTGCCGTGCCAGGGCATGTCGAAGGCAATGCAGCGGAAATGCCCGGTGATCCCGGCATCGTTCAGCAGGTCGCGCCACTGCCGCCCGTCGCTGCCAGCGGTGTGCAGCAGCAGCAGCGGCACGCCCTCTCCCGCTTCCTCCACATAGATGCGGTGCGGGCGGCCCGCGATGTCCATGCGCAGGTAGCGGCCGGTGATCGGCTCGAAGGCGGGCTCGCCCCAGGCGACCGGCGCGGCGGCCTCCTTCGCCGGCGCCGGGCCCTGCCGCAGCAGCGCCAGCGCCCCCTTGAACCAGGCGAGATGGGCGAAGAAGACAGCGGTGTCGCCCTCGATCCGCAGGGCGCCCTGGCGGCGGAGCGCCAGCAGGTCGTTCCAGCCCGGCACGGGCTCCGGCGAGAGGAAGCGCGCCATGCCTTCCGCCGTGATGCGCAGCGCCAGGGTGAAGGAGGGCAGCACGAAGGGGCCGCGCCGGACCTCCTGCACCTCTCCGCGGCGGATCGCCGCCAGCCAGGCCCTGTCGCCGATCTCGATCAGCAGATCGGCATCCAGCGTGCGGCCGCGCCGCGCCAGCGCCGCCTCGCCCGCCACGCGCGCCGGCCATGCGGCCATCGCCTGGTCCATGGACATCCCTCCAGTTTCTTTGCGGCGAGGCTAGAGCAGATCGCGGAGGGGCGTGAACGCCCCGCAGCGTGAATCTGCTCTACGGACAATGGCCTGCAGCGGATTGGCGTTCGGTTTTGAACGCAATCCGCTGTAGCGCCCCGCCCGGCCCCGGTCACGTCCCGGCAAGTTGTTCACGGTCGCGCGCGCTCCTCCGATAGCGTTTCCGGGCGGGTCTGCCGCGGGGGAGGACAGCATGACGGAGTCCAGGACGCGCCGGCCGGGCCGGCGCCAGGCCATGGCGCTTGGCGCCGGGGTCTTCGCCGCCGGCGCTTTGCCGGCCCGCGCCATCACCGCGGCCGATGTCCCGCCGCCCCGCCATACGCTGGAACGCGGCGCGCGCCTGCGGGTGCTGCGTCCGGCCAAGTACATCGACCCGGATGAGGCGATCTTCAACGAGAACACCCGCCGCTTCACCCAGGCCACCGGGATCGAGGTGCGGGTGGACTACGTGAACTGGCCGGACATGCCGGTGCAGGTCGCGGTCGCCTTCAATACCGGCCAGGGGGCGGATGTGATCATCGGCTTCGGGCCAGACCCGCATCTCTATGCCGACAAGGTCACGGAGATGACCGACCTCGCCGGGTATCTCGGCGCGAAATACGGCGGCTGGTACGATCTGGCGCAGGTCTACGGGAAGAAATTCCGGACGGAGACCTGGCTCGGCCTGCCGATGGGCGGCACCACGGGGCCGGTGGTCTATCGCAGGTCCTGGGTGAGGGAGGCGGGGTTCGACGGAATCCCCAACGATCTCGGCGAATTCCTGAGGCTCTGCCAGGGGCTGAAGCGCATCGGGCATCCCTGCGGCTTCGCCCTCTCCCATGCGCCGGGCGACGCGCCGGGCTATGCCAATTGGCTGCTCTGGTCGCATGGCGCGGCGCTGACCGATGAGGAAGGGAAGGTCACGCTGGACACGCCGGCGGTCGCCCGCGCCCTGGACTACGCGCGGGCGATGCAGGAGACGATGATCCCGGGGACCATGGCCTGGAACGGCGCCTCCAACAACCGCGCCTTCGTCGCCGGCGAGATCGGGCTCACCCAGAACGGCGTCTCCATCTACTACTCGCTCAAGACCGCGGGTGATGCGGCCCAGAACGCCATCGCCGCCGATACCGACCATGCCGAGATGCCGCACGGCGCCGCCAGCAAGGCGCCGGAGACGGCGCTCACGCTGAACGCCATGGTGCCGCGCTACACCCGCGTGCCGAACGCGGCGAAGGAGTACATCCGCTTCATGATGGAGGCGGAGCAGTACGATCCCTGGCTCACCGGCTGCCTCGGCTACTGGTCCCAGCCGCTGAAGGCCTACGGGCAGAGCGCCGTCTGGTCCTCCGACCCCAAGCTGCGGGTCTACCGCGACGCGATGGACACCCCGTTCTACGAGGGCTTCCGCGGCCCCATCACCGCGGCGGCCGGGGCGGTGGCGGAGAATTGGGTCGTGGTCGACATGTTCGCCCGGGTCGTCACCGGCCAGCAGCGCCCGGCGGACAGCATGCGGGAAGCGCAGCGCGCGGCCCAGCGTTGGTACCGGAGCTAGGGCAGACCGCGAGGGGCCGTGAACAGCCGGACACGGGAGTCTGCCCGGAGAATAAAGAACTGCAGCGGCGCGGCCGCGAAAGACGCCCCATCGACCGCGGCGGCAGGACGGCCCAGGCTGCCGGCAAGAAGACCCGAGGAGGAAAGGCCCATGCTGACAGAGGCCCAGAAGCAGCAATACGATCGCGTCGGCGCCATCGTGGTGCCGGATGTGCTGAGCCCGGCGGAGGTCGCCGAGCTCCGCGCCGTGACCGACGGCTTCGTCGAGCGCGCGCGGCAGGTCACCCGGCACGATGCGATCTACGACCTGGAGGACAGCCATACCCCGGAACAGCCGCGCGTCCGCCGCATCAAGGCGCCGCATCTGCATCATGAGGCCTATGGCCGGCTGGTGCGCCACCCGGGGATCGTCGGGGTGCTGCAGGCCCTCTGGGGTCCCGACATCCGCTTCGACACGGCGAAGCTGAACCTGAAATCGGCCGGCTTCGGCGCCGCGGTGGAATGGCACCAGGACTGGGCCTTCTACCCCCACACCAATGACGACCTCGCGGCCGTGGGCGTGATGATGGACGACATGGCGCTGGAGAACGGCCCGCTGCTGATCATCCCGGGCAGCCACAAGGACCCGGTGGTGTACGACCACCATGGGGAGGACGGCTGCTTCTGCGGCGCCATGGACCCGGGAAAGAAGGAAGTGGACTACGCCAGGGCCGTGCCGCTGACCGGCAAGGCGGGCTCCATCACCATCCACCATGTCCGGGCGGTGCACGGCTCGGCGCCCAATACCTCCGACCGGGACCGGCGGTTGCTGCTGTTCCAGTTCCGCGCCGCGGATGCCTGGCCGCTGCTCGGCTTCCCCGAAGGGATCGAGGCCTATGACCGGCTCATGGTCGCGGGGCAGCCGACCCTTTCGCCGCGCCTCGCGCCCGTACCGGTGCGGCTGCCGCTGCCGCCGGCCTCGAAGCAGGGCTCGATCTACGAGAACCAGAAGGGGCTGAAGAACCGCTTCTTCGCCGCGGCGGCGGAGTGATGGCGGCGGCGGGTGGCAACAATGTCACCCGCCCATCACGCATCGCAACGGGCCGGGCGGCTATGCTGGGCCATGCGCCTCTCCACGCTCTTCGCCCGGCTCGCCCATTGGGCCTCCTGCCAGGCGGGCCGCCCCTGGGCCTTCTCGCTCGCGCTCGCGGTCGTGCTGGCCTGGGCGGTCTCCGGCCCGCTCTTCGGCTTCTCGGACACCTGGCAGCTGGTGATCAACACCGGGACCACGGTGGTCACCTTCCTGATGGTCTTCCTGATCCAGCACGCCCAGAACCGCGACACCCAGGCCATCCAGCTGAAGCTGGACGAGCTGATCCGGGCGACGCATGGCGCCCATAACCGGCTGATCGCGCTGGAGGAGAAGAGCGAGGAGGAGCTGGCCCGGGCAAGGGCGGAGCTGCACCACCTGGCCGAGCCGCATCACCGGAAGGCGCCGCACGCCCATCATGGCACGGAGACGGGCCATTGACCGCCGGCGCCCCCTGACCAGGCGCGCCCGAGACGCTACATACGGGGAAGACAGGAGCTTGCCCCGTGGTCGCCATCACCTCGCCCGCCTTCAAGGAGAACGCCGCGCGCGCACTGGCCGATCCCGGCCTGCAGAAGGCGCTGGGCACCGCCAAGGGCGCCTTTCTCCAGCGCCGCGCCGCCGCCGTGGCGAACCTGCCGGAATTCGAGCAGCTCCGGAACACGGGGCGGGACATCAAGAACCACACCCTCGCCAATCTGGACTTCTACCTGGAGGCCTATGAGGCCAAGGTGAAGGCAGCCGGCGGGCAGGTGCACTGGTGCTCCACCGCCGACGACGCCCGGGCCGCGGTGCTGGAGATCTGCCGCAAGGCCGGCGCCCGCACCGTCACCAAGGGCAAGTCGATGATCTCCGAGGAGCTCGGGATCAACGCCCATCTGGAAGCCCATGGCATCCGCCCGGTCGAGACCGACCTCGGCGAGTACATCCTGCAGCTCCGGCAGGAACACCCCTCCCACATCATCGCCCCGGCCTTCCACCTGAACCGCGAGGACTGGGAGGCGGATTTCCGCCGCCTGCACACCGACCTGCCGGCCGACCGCGTCTTCGCCGAGCGGCGCGACATCCTGGCCGAGGCCCGGGGCAAGCTGCGGGAGAAGTTCCTGGCGGCCGATGTCGGCATCACCGGCGCCAATTTCCTGATCGCCGAGACGGGCAGCAGCGTCATCGTCACGAATGAGGGCAATGGCGACCTGACCCAGACCCTGCCGCGGGTCCATATCGCCCTCGCTTCCATCGAGAAGGTCGTCCCGACGCTCGAGGATGCCTGCAACATGCTGCGCCTGCTGGCGCGCAGCGCCACGGGCCAGGATTTCTCCGTCTACACCACCTTCTCCACCGGCGCCCGCCGCCCCGGCGACCTGGACGGGCCGGAGGAATACCACGTCATCCTCGTGGACAATGGCCGGTCCAACATGATCGGCACCGAGTTCCAGGAGATGCTGCGCTGCATCCGCTGCGCCGCCTGCATGAACCACTGCCCGGTCTATGGCGCGGTGGGCGGCCATGCCTATGGCTGGGTCTATCCGGGGCCGATGGGCTCGGTGCTGACGCCCAGCCTGGTCGGCATCGACAAGACGGCGATGCTGCCCAACGCCTCCACCTTCTGCGGCAAGTGCGAGAGTGTCTGCCCGGTGAAGATCCCGCTGCCCAAGCTGATGCGGCATTGGCGGGAGCGGGAATTCGAGCGCCACCTGACACCCGCGACCCAGCGGACCAATCTCGGCCTCTGGGCCTGGTTCGCGCGGCGGCCGGCGGCCTATCGCTGGGCGACGCGGGCGGCGATCGGCGCGCTCGGCCTGCTCGGTCGCGGCAAGGGGGCCTTCCGGTCCCTGCCCCTGGCCGGCGGCTGGACGGGCGGCCGCGACCTGCCGGCGCCGGAGCCGGGCGGCACCTTCATGGCGCGTTATGCCAAGGCGCAGCGGGAGGCGCGGCGGTGAGCGAGGCGCCGGAAAACCTGACGCTGATCCACCTGCGGCGCCTGGATGAGAGGATGGACCGGATGGCCCTGGACGTGCAGGAGCTGAAGACCCGCATGACCTCGGTCAAGCAGCAGACGGCCAATCTCGCGGCGACCCAGGCCAGCCATTCCGCCATCCTCTCCGCGCGGCTGGACCGCGTGGAGACCCGCCTCGACCGCATCGGGCGCCGGCTCGACCTCGTGGAGCCCGCCCGATGACCAAGGAGGCCATCCTCGGCGCCATCCGTCGCGGGCTGAAGCGCGGGCCACTGCCGGCGGACCAGCAGGCGATGCTGGAAGGGCGCCTCGCCACCCATCCGCGCCACCTCATCCCGGCCCGCTCCCGCCTCCCGCGCCCCGATCAGGTCGCGCTCTTCATCCGCAATGTGGAGAAGGAGTTCGGCACGGTGGAGCGGGTGCCGGACCTCGCCGCCGTGCCCGCGGCGCTGGCCGACTATCTGGCGACGCAGAACCTGCCGCCGCGCTTCGCCCTCGCCCCGCATCCGGAATTCGAGGCGATTCCCTGGGCCGAGCGGCCGCTGCTGGACTTCGAGCGGCGCCGCGCCCAGGCCACAGACCAGGTCAGCGTGCAGCATGGCTGGGCCGGCATCGCGGAGACGGGGACGCTCATGCTCCCCTCCTCCCCCCACCGCCCCACCACGCTGAACCTGCTGGTGGAAACCGAAGTGGTGGTGCTGCGCGCCAGCGCGATCGTGGGCGCCTATGAGGAAGCCTGGGACCGGCTGCGGGCCGAGAGCCAGGATGCGGTCTCCGGCGGATTCATGCCGCGCAACATCATGTTCGTCACCGGCCCCTCGCGCTCCGCCGATATCGAGCAGACGCTGGAACTCGGCGCGCATGGGCCCCGGCGGCTGCACATCATCCTGGTGGATGACGACCCCGCGGCCCTGCCGCCCGGCGATGCCGTCGCGCCGCCGCGCACCGCCGAACCGGGCGGCCTCGCCCCGCCCGGCGACTGACGACCCATGGGGCGTGCCTCCGAAGCAGTTGGGGCCTGGCTCCCGGCCGCCCCCCGCGCCCGCGCGCGGCGCGGGCTGACCGAGGCGGAGCGCGCCCTCTGGACGCTCTACACCACGCGCGCCCAGGTGGCGCCGCTGCCGGGCAAGGCGCTGGCGCCCCTGCCGGCACCGGCCGCGGCACCCGCCGCCGCGGCACCCACCCCTGCGCCGGCCGCGGCCGCGCCCCGGCCCGCGCCCCCGGTGCAGCATCGCGGGGTGGAGCTGCAGATCGGCCATGCGCCGCCCGGCCTCGACGGCAAGCGCTGGAAGGCGCTGCGCCGCGGCGACACCCGGCCGGAGCGGACGCTGGACCTGCATGGCCGCCGCGCCCAGGACGCCCATGCCGCCGTCCGCCGCTTCCTGCATGAGGCGCAGGCGGATGGCCTGCGCTGCGTCGCCATCGTCACCGGCAAGGGCTCGGTCGGGCATGAGCCCGGCGTGCTGCGGCGGGAGCTGCCGCACTGGCTGAACGCGCCGGAGCTGCGCCACCTGCTGCTCGGCGCCGCGCACCATGCCGCGGGCAATCCCGGCGCCGTGATCCTGCTGCTGCGCCGGCCCAAGGGCCCGCGGGGGTGACCCCCTTCGGCGCCCGTCTGCGCACGCTGCGGGAAGCGCGGGGGGTGACGCTGACCGAGCTGGCGCGCGCGCTGCATGTCTCGGCCGCCTATCTCTCGGCGCTGGAGCACGGGCATCGCGGCCGGCCCTCGCCCGGGCTGATCCATCAGGTGAACGAGTATTTCGGCCTGATCTGGGACGATGCGGAGGAGATGGCGCGGCTTGCCCGCATCTCCCACCCGCGCGTGGTGGTGGACACCTCCGGCCTCTCGGCCGAGGCGACGGCGCTGGCCAACCGCCTGGCGCGGGACATCCGGCGCCTGCCGCCGGAGACGATCGCGGCGCTGCATGCGGTGCTGGAGGCGGTGCCGCCGAAGGGGTAGTGGCCCGCCGGTGCGCCCCGCAGCGATCCGCTCTAGGCCCCGGCCAGCGGCCCGCCCAGCAGCTTCGCCGCATGGGTCACATGCCGCCCGCCATGGGCCTTGCGGGAGACCAGCACGCCTGTGTGGCGGTTGTCGTGCAGCGTGCCCAGGCCGAAGCCGTGGCTGCGCAGCAGCAGGAAATGGTCGGTGATGCGCAGCAGGTACCAGCCCTGCTCCAGCCCGTCCCGGACGAAGCGGATCAGGCTGCGGCGGCGCTCCGGCAGGGCAAGCGGGGCGTAGGGGATGCCGGCCATCTCCAGCCCGCCCAGCAGGTCCCGCCAATAGGCCGTGACGATCGGCCCCTCGGCGGGGTACCAGGGCGGGGCGATGGCCCGCAGCATCGCGCTGGCCTCCGCATAGCTGCGTCCCGTGGCCAGGGCCAGGGCGGCGGGGCCGCACCAGGGCGTCTCGCCCTGGTTCTCCTCCAGCAGCGCCAGATGCCCGCGCAGCGCGGCCGGCGCGGACTGGAGCTGGCCGGCATCGCTGCGGAGATGGTCGCCGGCCGGCCGGGGCGGAAGGGACATGGGGGGCATCCTGCGGGTGTCGCGGGGCCGGGCGCCCGCCGTGATCGCAGGATCGTGTACAATCACAAATCAGTCAATCAGAGTTTCGAAGGAAACCGGTCCGGCGCCCGGCTGCGGAGTGCCTGCAGTATGGAACAGCAATCCACTCTGGCCCTTGGTTCTCGAGCAGAGTCACGCGGCGGTCGTCCACGTCCCCCCGCGATCTGCCCTACCGCAGCAGCACCCCGTGCCCGCGCAGGAAGTCCAGCAGCGGGAGCAGCGGCAGGCCGAGGATGGCGCTGTGCTCCCCCTCCACCCGGGAGAACAGTTGCACCCCGGGCCCCTCCAGCCGGTAGGCCCCGACCGAGGACAGCACCGCCTCCCCCTCCGCCGCCAGATAGGCGTCCAGGAACTCGTCGCCGAAATCGCGCATGGTCAGGCGCGGCCGCGCGATGTGCTGCCAGACCCTGCCGCCATGCCGCCAGCAGACCAGGGCGGAGACCAGGGTATGGGTCCGGCCGCGCAGCGCCCGCAGATGCGCCCGCGCCCCGTCCAGGTCGGCCGGCTTGTCGAACCAGCGGAGGCCGCCGTCCTCCTGCGGGCAGACCAGCATCTGGTCGGCGCCGATCACCAGCGCCTCCGGGTGGCGGCGGGCGATGCGCTGCGCCTTGGCCTCGGCCAGCAGCATGGCGGCGTCGTCCGCGCTCAGCCCCTCGGCCTGGGCGCTTTCCTTGAGCGCGGCCTCGTCCACCGCCGCCGCCTCCGCCGTGAAGGCAAGCCCGGCGCCGGCCAGCACCGCCCGCCGGGCGGCGGAGGCGGTGGCGAGGATCAGCCGCGGCTCGGGCCGCTGCAGCGCCGGCATCACGCGCCGCCCCCGGCGGCCGGCACCGCGGCCGCGGGCTGCGGCGCCGTCTGGCCGCGGCGGGCGTGCCAGGCATCCATCAATTGCAGCACCGTCGCCGCCGTCTCCTCGATGCTGCGGCGCGTCACGTCGATCACCGGCCAGCCGCGCGCCGTGCACAGGCGGCGCGCGGCCAGGATCTCGGCCTTCACGCTCTCGGGGTCGATATAGTCGGTGGTGCTCTGCCGGACGCCGTCGGCGCCGATCAGCCGCAGCCGGTGGCGGCGGATCTCGATCAGCGCCGGCGCCTCGATGGTGAGCCCGACCACGGGGCAGGGGGGGTTCTCGATCTCCCGCGGCAGCGGGGCACCGGGGACGATCGGCACGTTCGCCGCCTTGATGCCGCGATTGGCCAGGTAGAAGCAGGTCGGGGTCTTGGAGGAGCGGGAGACGCCGACGAGGCAGACATCCGCCTCCGCGATGCCGGCCGTCCCCTGCCCGTCGTCATGCGCCAGCACATAGTGCATGGCGTCGATCCGCCGGAAATAATCGGCATCCATCACATGCTGGGCCGCCCGCTTCTCCTTCGCCTGGGCGCCGATCTGGCTCTGCAGCAGGTCCATGGTCTGGTCGAGGACCGAGAGGCAGGGCACGCCCAGCCGCTCGCACACCTCCTCCAGCGCATGCCGCAGGCTGCGGTCCACCAGGGTGAAGAGCACCGGCCCCGGCTCGTGCTGCACCCCTTCCAGCACCCGGTCGAGCTGGAGGCGGGAGCGGACGAGGCTCCAGCGGTGGTGGATGACGTGATGGTCCTCGAACCGGGCGAGGGTGGCGCGGGCGATGGAATTCAGCGTCTCCCCCGTGCTGTCGGAGACCAGGTGGAGGTTGATGGCGCGGTGGGGCATGGCGGGAGAATCCCGTGAACGGCGGGGGATAATGGGGACAACTCTGGACCGCCAGATGGGACCGGGGGACTGGGTTAACGAGTCCTGTCCGGACCGACCGGCGGGAGGATCGCGACGGGGGTCGCGACGGGAATCCGGGCGACTCCCTTTTATCCCCATGATTCCACCGAGTCGCCGGACATTCCTGCTGTGGACGGGGCTGTGGATCGTTCGCGAACCAATTGTCTCCACATCATCCACAGGCCCTAATTGCCCTACCACCTTTTAAGAATCCTGTTTTCTTGCGAGAGAGTGCGGCCATGGAGAGTGAACGCCCCGCGCCGGCCATGGCGACCCCTTCGAAGCCCATGCTGCGCGCCCTGGGGGGCGAGGCCGTCTGGCCCCCGCCGATGTGGCTGATGCGCCAGGCCGGCCGCTACCTGCCGGAATACCGGGAGGTGCGGGCCCAGGCGGGCGACTTCATCGCCCTGTGCACAAATCCGGAGCTGGCGGCGGAGGTGACGCTGCAGCCGATCCGCCGCTACGGCATGGACGGCGCCATCCTCTTCTCCGACATCCTCATGGTCCCCTGGGCCATGGGGCAGCCGCTGAGGTTTGCGGAGGGCGAGGGGCCGCAGCTCCAGCCGGTGCGCGACGCGGCCTCGATCGGGGCGCTCGACCCCTCGGTCTGCGTGGCCAATGCCGCCCCGATCTTCGAGACGGTGCGCCTGGTCCGGGCGGCGCTGGACGCGCATGCCCCGAAGGTCACCCTGATCGGCTTCGCCGGCAGCCCCTTCACCGTCGCCTGCTACATGGTGGAGGGCCATGGCAGCCGGGACTTCGCCGCGGCGCGCGGCATGGCCTATGCCGACCCGCAGCTCTTCGGCACCCTGATCCGGACGCTGGTCACCGCGACCACCGGCTACCTGCTGGCCCAGGCCGAGGCAGGGGCCGAGGTGCTGATGCTGTTCGACTCCTGGGCCGGCATGCTCTCCCCCTCCCAGTTCCGCCGCTGGGTGATCGAGCCGACCGGGCAGATCGTGCGGAACATCCGCAAGGTGAACCCGACCATCCCGATCATCGGCTTCCCCCGCCTCGCCGGGCCCATGCTGGCCGAATACGCGCAGCGGACCGGCGTGCAGTGCCTCGGCGTGGATACCTCGATGGACCTGCGCTGGGCCGCCACGGCCGTCGCGCCGCACCAGGCGCTGCAGGGCAACCTCGATCCGCTGGCGCTGATCGCCGGCGGGATGGCGCTGGAGACGGAGGCGCGCAGCATCCTCGGGACCATGCGGGGCCGGCCCTTCGTCTTCAACCTGGGCCATGGGATCGAGAAGACGACGCCGCCCGAGCATGTCTCGGCGCTGGTGCGGCTGGTGCGGACGGGCTGAGGCGCGCGCGGCTGGCGGTTATCCACAGCACCCGGGCGTTATGGCCTTGACCTGCCCCCGCGGCATGTCATCTCCGGCACATGGACCAGACCGCGGCCGCCAGCCCTCCGACCCCCATCCAGGACCGATCCGGCGCGGCCCGGCCGCGCGTGGCGATCGTGCTGTTCAACCTCGGCGGGCCTGACCGGCCGGAGAGCGTCCGGCCCTTCCTCGAGAACCTCTTCATGGACCCGGCCATCCTGCGGGTGCCCGGCTTCATCCGGCCCTGGCTGGGGAAGTTCATCGCCAGGCGCCGCACCAGGGCGGCCTCCGAGAACTATGCCATCCTCGGCGGGAAATCGCCGCTGCTGGAACTGACTGAGGGGCAGGCGCGGGCGCTCGATGCCGCCCTGGCGGGGGAGGCGGCGGAGTATCGCTGCTTCGTTGCCATGCGCTACTGGCACCCGATGAGCGAGGAGGCGGCGCGCGCCGTGGCCGCCTGGGCGCCGGATGAGGTGCTGCTGCTGCCGCTCTATCCCCAGTTCTCCACGACGACGACCGGCAGCAGCCTGGCGGCCTGGGAGGCGGCGGCGCGGAAGGCGGGGCTCTCGGTCCCGACCACCACCCTCTGCTGCTACCATTCCGACCCTGCCTTCGCGGAGGCCACCGCCGCCCTGGTGCGCGGCGCCTGGGACAAGGCGCGGGCTGGCCTGCCGGAGGGCGTCCCGCTGCGGATCCTCTTCTCCGCCCATGGCCTGCCGGAGAGCATCGTGAAGGCCGGCGACCCCTACCAGTGGCAGGTCGAGCAGACCGTCGCCGCGGTGGTCGAGCGGCTCGGGATCGAGGGGCTCGACCACGTGGTCTGCTACCAGTCCCGGGTGACGCCGCAGAAATGGATTGGCCCCTCCACCGAGGCGGAGCTGGAGCGCGCGGCGCATGACAAGGTGGCGGTGCTGGTCTGCCCCATCGCCTTCGTCTCCGAGCATTCCGAGACGCTGGTCGAGCTGGATGTCGAGTACCGGGAGGAGGCGGAGCGCCTCGGCGTGCCCGGCTACTTCCGCGTGCCCGCCCAGAACAGCGATCCGGGCTTCATCGCCGCGCTGCGCGACCTGGTGCGCGGTGCCCGGGCCGGCGGCCGGGCGCTGTGCAGCTTCGCGGGCGGGCGGCAATGCCCGAAACCCTTCGGCGACTGCCCGCATGCCCGGGCGAAGGCGCGCGTGAAGGAAGCGGCGTGACCCTTCCGCCCGCGCGCCGCCCCGCGGCGGTGCTGTTCGATTGCGACGGCGTGCTGGCCGACAGCGAAGGGCTGGTGAACCGCATCGTCGCGGCCGACCTGACGGCGCGCGGCTGGCGGCTCTCGCCCGATCAGGCGCGCGAGACCTTCCTCGGCATGGCGCTGCCGGACATGCTGCCGATGATCGAGGCACGGGTCGGCCCGCTGCCGCCGCGCTGGGCCGGGGAGCTGGGCCAGGCGATCTCCGGTGCGCTGATGGAAGGGCTCGATCCGGTGCCGGGCGCGCTGGCCGCGCTGCGGGCCGTCGCGGCGGCCGGCCTGCCGGTCGCCGTCGCCTCCAACTCCTCCCGCATCGAGTTGCGGGCGAAGCTCGGCCGGCTCGGCATCGCCGGGCTGTTCGGGGAACGGGTCTTCAGCTTCGAGGATGTGGCGGAGCCGAAGCCGGCCCCGGACATCTACCTGGCCGCGGCGGCGGCCTGCGGGGCGGCACCCGCGGCCTGCGTGGTGGTGGAGGACAGCCTGCTCGGCTGCCGCGCCGGCATCGCCGCCGGCTGCCGCGTGCTGGGCCTGACGCGGGAGACGGATGCAGCGGTCCTGGCCGCGGTCGGGGCCGAGCCCTTCGCGCGCATGGAGGACCTGCCGCGGCTGCTGGGGCTGCAGGAGAAGGCGGCGTGACCTTCGACCTGCTGGCGCCCGCCTACCCCTGGGTGAAGGCCTTCCACCTGATGGCGGTGATCGCCTGGATGGCCGGGCTGTTCTACCTGCCGCGGCTCTTCGTCTATCACAGCCAGGTGCCGGTGGGCGGGGAGCAGGACGCGCTGTTCAAGGTGATGGAGCGCCGCCTGATCCGCGCCATCATGAACCCGGCGATGATCGTGGTCTGGCTGCTCGGCATCACCCTGGTGTTGACGCCGGGCATCGTCAGCTGGACCGCGGGCTGGTGGCATGTGAAGCTGCTCTCGGTCATCGGCATGACCTGGTTCCACCACCATCTCAGCCTCGGGCGGAAGGCGATGGAGCGGGGGGAGCGGCCGCGGACCGAGCGCTACTGGCGCGCGATGAACGAAGTGCCGACTGTCCTGATGATCGCGATCGTGCTGATGGTGATCGTCAAGCCGTTCTGAGCCCGGGGTCTTGAACTTGCCTGTCGCGCGGACCAACTCCGCGGTTGACGGGCGGTGGCGCGGTCCCTAGGGTCGCGGTGCTCCCTGGGGTGGTGCAGGCGTTTCGCGCCGTGCCGCCCTACCTCCCTCCTCTCCTCGGGACTTCGCCGGCCGACGGCCCCGATCCGTTCCTGCAAGCAGGTAGCGGACGTGTTCGCGGCACAGGCGGAACGGCCGGGGCATCGGCGCGGCTCCTCCGCGCCACTGCCGGCCTGACTGGGAAGGGTCCCGCTTCCCCGGCATATGGACGCGCTGCGCCATGCATCTTTCCGAACTCAAGGCCAAGAGCCCCGCCGAACTCCTCTCCTTCGCCGAGGAGCTGCAGGTCGAGAACGCGTCATCCCTGCGCAAGCAGGACATGATGTTTGCGATCCTGAAGCAGCTGGCGGACAACGACCAGGCCATCTACGGCGAAGGCACGCTGGAGATCCTGCCGGACGGCTTCGGCTTCCTCCGCAGCCCGCAGGCCAATTTCCTGCCCGGCCCGGACGACATCTATGTCTCCCCCGCCCAGGTGCGGCGCTTCGGCCTGCGCACCGGCGATACGGTGGAAGGCCAGATCCGCGCGCCGAAGGATGGTGAGCGCTACTTCGCGCTGCTGAAGGTCAACGCCATCAATTTCGAGCCGCCGGAGATGCTCCGGCACCGGATCAACTTCGACAACCTCACGCCGCTCTATCCGACGCGCCGGCTGAAGATGGAGAACCCGGACCTCGAATCCGTGGCGAAGGGGCCGACCAAGGACTACACCCACCGCGTCATCGACCTGATCGCGCCGATCGGCATGGGCCAGCGCGCCCTGATCGTGGCGCCGCCGCGCACCGGCAAGACGGTGATGCTGCAGAACATCGCCAAGTCGATCACCGCGAACCACCCCGATGTCTTCCTGATGGTGCTGCTGATCGACGAGCGGCCGGAGGAAGTCACCGACATGGCCCGCACCGTGCGGGGCGAGGTGGTGGCCTCCACCTTCGATGAGCCGGCGACGCGCCACGTCCAGGTGACGGAGATGGTGCTCGAGAAGGCCAAGCGCCTGGTCGAGCACAAGCGGGACGTGGTGATCCTGCTGGATTCCATCACCCGCCTCGGCCGCGCCTACAACTCGGTCGTACCCTCCTCGGGCAAGGTGCTGACGGGCGGCGTGGACGCCAACGCCCTGCAGCGCCCGAAGCGCTTCTTCGGCGCGGCCCGCAACATTGAGGAAGGCGGGTCGCTCACCATCATCGCCACCGCGCTGATCGACACCGGCAGCCGGATGGACGAGGTGATCTTCGAGGAGTTCAAGGGCACCGGCAACTCCGAGCTCATCCTCGACCGCAAGCTCTCGGACAAGCGGACCTTCCCGGCGATCGACATCACCAAGTCCGGCACCCGCAAGGAAGAGCTGCTGGTGGACCGCAACACCCTGTCCAAGATGTGGGTGCTGCGCCGCATCCTGAACCCGATGGGCATCCAGGACGCGATGGAGTTCCTGCTGGACAAGCTGAAATACAGCAAGACCAACCAGGACTTCTTCGACGCGATGAATACCTGACCGCGGTCGCGTCGCGGAAGCGCCGGCCGGCGCGGGCAGCGCCCGCCGCCGGCAGGGACGGCCGGGCGCCGCCGGTCCCCAGGGGTCGGCCGCGGAAGCGCCGGACGCCCCGGAACGGACCCCTGCCCCGCGGGCAGTGACCTGCGGAGGATTGCCTGCAGACCGGCATCGAAGGCCGGTCCGCCGCAGCTCCCCGCCTCGTTTCGCCGCCGTCTGCGCCTTCGCATCCCCCCTTCCGCGGCGGCGCACCCGCGCTGCGGGCAGCCCGGCCATGCGCGTTCCGGCCGGCAGCCCGCCTTGTCCGGGCCAGCCGCAGCGGCGATGATCCACAGGGGAAACGCCGGTAGGCCGATGCAGCAGACTCTCGACGCCGCCATGCGGCGGAACCTCTTCCTCCTTGCCTGCTGCCAGGCGATCGGGCAGGCCGGCAACACCATGATGTTCGCGGCGACCGCGCTTTCGGTCGTCACCTTCTACCCAAACCGCGACCTCGCCACCCTGCCGGTCACCATGCAGCATCTCGGCGTGATGCTCGCGGTCTTCCCGGCCGGGCTGCTGATGCAGCGCATGGGGCGGCGCTTCGGCTTCCGCACCGGCTCGGTATTCGGCATGGCCGGGGCCACCGTGGTGGGCCTTGGCCTCTTCACCGCCAATTTCATCCTGATGTGCCTGGGCGGGCTGATCCTCGGCTATGCCGTCGCCAGCCTGCAGATGTACCGCTTCGCTGCGGTCGAGCTTGCCCCGCCGGCCTATCGCGCCAAGGCCATCTCCTGGGTCACGGCTGGCGGCGTGGTGGCGGGCATCCTCGGGCCGAGCCTGGTGCGACTGACGCATGACCAGGTGGTGCCGCTCTACCTCGCGACCTATGCGGCGATGGTCGGCATCCACCTGACCGTCTTCACCATCATGTCCTTCATCCGCTTCCCGCCCATGCAGGGCCCGGGCTCGATCACCGGCGGGACGGATGCGGCCGCGGCCCTGCCGCCGCGGCCCTTGCGGGAGATCGCGTCGCAGCCGCGCTTCGTCGCGGCCGTGATCTGCGGCATGGTCGCCTTCGGCATCATGTCCTTCCTGATGAGCGCCTCGCCACTCGCCATCGTCGCCTGCGGCCTGCCGCATGCGGAAGCGCACTGGGTCATCTTCCTGCATGTGATGGGCATGTTCGTGCCGGCCTTCTTCACCGGCAACCTCATCACCCGCTACGGCACGCTGAACGTCATGTTCGCCGGCATCGCGGTGCTGCTGGCCGGCGTCGCGGCGGCCCTCGCCGGCCAGTCGGAATGGCATTTCCGCATCGCCCTCACGCTCAACGGCGTCGGCTGGAATTTCCTCTTCGTCGGCGCGACCACGCTGGTGACCACCTGCTACCGGCCGAGCGAGCGCGGCAAGGCGCAGGCGCTGAACGACTTCCTGGTCTTCGGCACCACCGCCGCCGCCAGCTTCCTCGCCGGCTTCCTGCAGGAGAGGCTGGGCTGGGCCCCGCTCAACTGGTATTCGATCGCCCTGCTGGTCGTGGCGCTGCTGGCGACCGGCTGGCTGCGGGTGCAGCGCCAGCCGGCCCAGGCGGTGGCGTAGATCGGCTCGCTCCGGGGTATTCACGTCCCGGAGCGATCGCCTGCCCTTTCACCCTTCGTGACCATCGGTGGATCAGGGTTCCGGCGGGAACGCGGTCCGCCATGGCGCGGCGGCCCGGACTGCCGGGCCATTCAGGCCGGATGCGCGATGCGCCTCGCCTGCCATCCGCCGGGAGCTTTCCGTGTCCGACCCGACCCAGCCCACCCCCTATGACCGCATCGGCGGCGAGGCGGGGGTGCGCCGCCTCACCCAGCGCTTCTACGAACTGATGGACAGCCTGCCGGAGGCCGCCGCCTGCCGCGCCATCCACCCGCCGAGCCTCGGGAATTCCGAGCAGAAGCTGTTCGAGTACCTGACCGGCTGGCTCGGCGGCCCGCCCCTGTTCGTCGAGCGGCACGGCCCGCCCATGCTGCGCCGGCGCCACCTGCACGCCCCGATCGCCGGGCCGGAGATCGAGGGCTGGCTCGCCTGCTTCCGCCGGGCCTGGGCGGAGACGGTGGCGGATCAGGCGCTCGGCGCGCTGGTGCTGCCGCAGGTCGAGGGCCTGGCGCGGCATATGCGCAACCGCGCGGAGGGCTGATACCCGCTGGTGGCCCCTGCGGGGTGGCCGGCGGCTCGGCGGCGAGCCTCATGCCCGGCGCATGACGTCCCGACCTGCGGCCCGCGGCCCATGCCGCGACGCCAGCGCCCGGAGGGCCGCCAACATGAGCCCTTCGGATACCCGGCGGGACCGGGGCGAGGCGGAGCATGCCGTGATCTCGCCCAAGGGGCCGTGATATCCTGTCCCCATGGACCCCCAGCCCAACGACCTCGCCACCATCCTCCGCGCCGCCGTCTTCGCCGCCCGCATCCACGCCACCCACCGCCGCAAGGGCGCCGCGTCGGAGCCCTATGTGAACCACGTGCTGGAGGTGGCGGAGATTCTCGCCGCCCATGCCGCGCCGCCCGCGGCCATCATCGCCGCCCTGCTGCACGACACCGTGGAGGACAGCGACCAGGACCCGGAGCCCTGCACCCTGCCCCAGATCGAGGCCGCCTTCGGCGCCGAGGTCGCCGGCATCGTCGCCGAGGTCTCGGACGACAAGTCCCTGCCGAAGGAGGTGCGCAAGGGCCTGCAGGTGCGGAACGGGCCGAAGAAATCGGATGCCGCGAAGCAACTGAAGCTGGCCGACAAGATCTCCAACCTCCGCGCCATCAGCGCCAGCCCGCCCAAGGGCTGGGACCATGCGCGGCGCCTGGAATATGTCGGCTGGGCCGGGCGCGTCGCCGCCGGCCTCCGCGGCGTCAACCCGGCGCTCGATGCGCTGTTCGAGGCGACCTACCGGGAGGCGGTGCAGCGCCTGGCCGCCGAGGGCTGAGCATGGCCGGGAAAGTTGTTTCTTTGGTCAGCTAACCGATAGTCTCGGCCGCATCCCTTCGCAGGATGCGGGATGCAGGATCTTCTGAAGCTGCCGCAACTCCTCGCGGTGGTCGTCACGCTCGGCGTGCTCGGCTGGGCCCTCGGCCGCTGGGCCATGCGCCTGGTCCAGGTTGCGCTCATCGGCCTCTGGCGGCACCGGGCCCGGCATGCGGCGGGCCTCGTCGTCGCCGCCCTGGTCGCCCTCCTGGTGGGCTGGGGTCTCGCCCGGCTCTGGCGGCTCGGCTTCGATGCGTTCGCGCCCGAACCCCTGCCGGGCTGGCTGCACGCCGTCGCGCGGGACTGGCTCTCCCTCCTGGTGCCGCTCGCTGCCACCCTCTCCGGCCTCCTCGCCATCGGCGGCATGCTCGGGCGCTGGCGCCGGCTCGTGCCGGCAGGGGGCTTCGAGGCCGAGCCGCCGCCGCTCGGCCCTGCCCCGCCCCGCGCGGCGGGCGGCCGGCGCATCGTCATCCTCTGCGACGGCACCGGCAACGCGCCGGACAGGATGGAGGATGGCCGGCCCGCCACCACCAATGTCTGCAAGCTCTCCCAGGCGCTGCTGAACGATGAGACGCAGACGGTCTGGTACCTGCCGGGCGTCGGCACCGGCGTCTCCTCCGCCGCGATCGGGGCGCAGCGGGTGCAGTCGCTGCTCTCCATCTTCGGCGCCGGGTTGGTGGCGCAACTCGCCTCGCTCTGGGTGCGGCTCGTCGCCCTCTATGAATCCGCGGCCGGCGGCGGCGTCGCGGAGGCCGCGACGCGGGCCTATACGGAGATCGTCCGGCAGTACCGGCCGGGCGACCGCATCTACCTCATCGGCTTCTCCCGCGGCGCCTATACCGTGCGCGTGGTCGCCGGGATCATCCGCCGCTCCGGCCTGCTGAAGGCGGGCAACATGGTCTATGCGCCGGACCTGGTCCGGCTGCACCTCGCGCGGCGGCAGTCGCGGCAGGGCGTGCCGATCGACCCCTCCCTGCTCTGGCCGGAGGTGGATGTCGAATTCCTCGGCGTCTTCGACACCGTCGCCTCGCTCGGCGCGCCGCTCTGGGGCTGGTGGTTCACCCTGCGCGGCCTGGTCTCGCGCGCCGCCTACCACACCGATCCGGCGCCGATCTGCCGCGGCGTCTACCACGCCATGGCGATGGATGAGCGCCGCGCCCAGTTCTTCCCCACCCCCTTCAACCACCCGGCGGAGGGAAGCTGGACCGAGCGCTTCGAGCAGGTCTGGTTCCGCGGCGCGCATGCGGATGTGGGCGGCGGCTATGCCGATACGGGCCTCTCCGACATCGCGCTCGACTGGATGATGCAGAAGGCGGAGGACCATGGCCTCTCCTTCCATCCCGGCCTGCGCGCGGCGCTGCGCCCCGACCCGCTGGCGCGGCTGCATGACGAGATCGCCCGCCGCCCGGCCTGGGGCTGGATCGGCAGTTGGCCGCGCTGGCATCCCGTGCCCGGCGATGCCAGCCATGATGCCGGCGTACGAGGCCGGCTGCATCCCAGCGTGGCCGAGCGGGCGGAGGCGTCCCGCCGATTGCTGCACCGGCCTGACCTGCTGCGCCTCGCGCCCGATGAGGCGATCGAGATCTGGACGGAGGCACACCGGAGCTGGGACCGCACCGGCCTCGTCATCGAGCCGGGGGCGGCCTATCGCATCACCTGGCTCGGCGGTGCCTGGCGCGATGCCGGCCATGCCCCCACCGGCCCGGCCGGGCAGGTGGCGCGCGGGCTGGACCTGCGCCGCCCGCTCTTCTGGCGCCGCCGGCTGCCGGGCGTGGACTGGATGGCGCTCTCGGCCACCGTCGCGCACCGGCGCGCCTGGCCGCTGGAGGAATACGGGCTGCTGCGGCTGATGGCCTATCTCTTCTGGCGCGACCCGGAGGAACTGCGCCGGCAGGTCGCGCCGGTCGGAGCCAGCCTGCGCCGGCCCGGCGATGCCCTGGTCCTGCACAGCCAGGCGCCGGCGGGCGGGCTGCTCTACCTCTTCGCCAATGACTGGTGGCAGACCGCGGCGAACAACAGCGGCAGCCTGGCGCTGGAGGTGCGGCGACTGGCCGCGCCCGACCCGGCCTGCCCGGTCTGGCGGCTCCGGCCGGACGGCAGCTGGGAGGCACCGGGGCCGGCGGACGCGCCTGCGGCGGATGGCCTTCCTGTCTGAACGCCGATCCGCCGCAGCTATCGGTCCTTCGCGGCCAGGCAGGCGCAAGCGCGGCGCCCTGCCCTGGCCAGCCGGACGCCGCGCCGCCATGCTGCCCGCCCCGATCCGGTGGAGATCCCCCGCATGCCCGAGGCGCCGCCCATGTCCCTGACGGCGATCGCCGCGCTCGAACGCGCCTGCCTCACTGCCCTGCCCGCGCCGCGCCATGCCTGGGACGGGCCCTTCGTCCTGAAGGCCTTCCTCGGCGGCACCGGCCGGGCCAATGCCTGCTGCGCGCTCGACCCCGCGCCCGATCCGGACCTCGCTGCCCGCATCGGGCGGATCGAGGCGACCTATCACCGCCTCGGCCTGCCCAGCCGCTTCCGCTCCACCCCGCTCGACCCGCCGGGCCTCGCGGAGGCGCTGCTGGCGCGCGGCTACCTCCCCGACAAGGACCCCACCATCGTCCATGCCGGCCCCCTCGTCCCGGTCGCGCGGCCGGATGCGGAGGTGCGTGACGAGGGCGGGCCGAGCGAGGCCTGGATGGCGCTGGTGGCGACGGCCGAGCACCAGACGCCGGCCCGCCGGGCGGAGAAGCTGCGCAACAAGGACCTGCTGGCCGCCCCGGGCGCCTGGCTGGTGCTGCGGGAGGAAGGGGTGGATGCCGCCTGCCTCTTCGCCGTGGCGGACGGTGCGCATTGCGGCATCTTCGACCTGGCGACGCGGCCGGATTTCCGCCGCCGCGGCCTCGGCGCCCGGCTCATCCGCGCCGCGGCGCAGTGGGCGCGGGGGCTGGGGGCGGAGGCGCTCTATGCCCAGGTGGCGTCGGGCAACCGGCCCTCGCGCGCCCTGCAGGAGAGCCTCGGGCTGCGGGAGGCGTATCGGTACAGCTACTACGTGAAGCCGACCGGGGGGTAGAGCAGGTCACGCCCGCCCGCGATCCGCTCTACCGCGCCCGCAGCCGCGGCTCCGCCGCCGATCTCTCCACCAGCAGGTCGAGCACCGCGCGCACCCGCCGCGGCAGGGCCCGCCCGCCGGGCCAGACCGCATTCACCTCCCGCGGCTCGGCGCGCCAGCCCGGCAGCACCGGGACCAGCCGCCCCGTCGCCACCTGGCCCATCACGCCCCAGGGCGCGAGCAGGGCGAGGCCGAGCCCGGCCTCCGCCGCCACCTGGACCGCGCCGATATCGTCGGAGGCGAAGCGGCCCTGCATCGGCACCGAGGCCGTGGCGCCATCCGGCCCCTCCAGCACCAGCAGGTCGCCGGGCCGCGCCGTGCGCAGGGTGCAGAATTCGTGCCTCGCCAGCTCCTCCGGCATCTCCGGCATGCCGGCCCGCGCCAGATAGGCCGGCGCGGCGAAGAGCGCGAAATCGACGCGCCCCAGCCGCCGCGCGATCAGCGATTGCTGCCGGATCGGGCCGATGCGGATGCCGAGATCGATCCCCTCCTCCACCAGATCCACGGGGCGGGAGGCCAGCCGCGCCTCCACCGAAAGCCCGGGATTGGCCAGCAGAAAGGGCGCCAGCCAGGGCAGCACCACCGCGTTGTAGAAGGAGGCGACGCAGGAGATGCGCACGAGGCCGGTGGGCGCCCCTTGCAGGCCGCGGGCATTCGCCTCCGCCTCCTCCAGCGCGTCGAGGATGCGCACCGCTTCCTGGTGGAAGGCCGTTCCTGCCTCGGTCGCCGAGAGGCCGCGGGGGGAGCGCAGCAGCAGCGGCACGCCGAGCCGATGCTCCAGCTCGGCCACGATGCGGGAGACGCTGGGCTGGCTCATCGCCAGGTCGCGGGCGGCGCGGGTGATGTTCCCCGTCTCCACCACCCGCCGGAAGACCTGGAGCTGCTGCAGCCTGTCCATGCGGCGCAGTCTACAGCGGATTGCGTTCAGAACTGAACGCCAGTCCGCTGTAGGTCATTGATTATAGAGCAGATTCACGCTCCCGGGCGTTCACGCCCGTCCGCGATCTGCTCCAGCCGGCCGCGCCGTGCGCGGCCGGACACCTCACGGCCATGGCGTCAGGGCAGCAGCACCGTGCTGCCGGTGGTCTGGCGGGATTCCAGCGCGCGATGCGCCTCGGCCGCGTCCTTCAGGGGATAGGTCTGGTTGACCTTGATGCTGACCGCGCCGGACCGCACCGCCTCGAACAGGTCGTTGGCCGTCGCCACCAGATCCTCCCGCTTCGCGGTATAGGTGTTGAGCGTCGGGCGGGTGACGTAGAGCGAGCCCTTGGCCGCCAGCACGCCGAGATCCGTGGTGACGGGGCCCGAGGCATTGCCGAAGCTGATCATCAGCCCGAAGGGGCGGAGGCAGTCGAGCGAGGTGAGGAAGGTGTCGCGGCCGACGCTGTCATAGACCACCGGCAGCATGGCGCCGCCCGTGATCTCCTTCACCCGCGCCGGGATGTTCTCGCTGGTCAGCAGGGCGTGGTCGGCGCCCAGCCCCTTGATCAGCTCCGCCTTCTCGGGCGTCGAGACCACGCCGATGACGGTCGCGCCCAGATGCTTCGCCCATTGCACCAGGATGCTGCCGACGCCGCCCGCGGCGGCATGCACCAGGATGGTGTCGCCCTGCTTCACGGGATAGGTGCGCTTGATCAGGAACTGCGCCGTCATGCCCTGCAGCATCATCGCCGCCGCCTGGGTGAAGTCGATCCCCTCCGGGATCTTCACCAGCTTCTCGGCCGGGGCGCAGCGGTATTCGGCATAGGCGCCGAGCGCGCCGGCATAGGCCACCCGGTCGCCGGCCTGCAGCTCGGTCACGCCCTCGCCCACCGCCTCCACCACGCCGGCGCCTTCCATGCCGATCGTCACCGGCATGGAGGGAGCCTTGTAGAGGCCGGTGCGGAAATAGACGTCGATGTAGTTCAGCCCGACGGCATGCTGCCTGATCAGCACCTCGCCCGGCTTCGGGCTCGGCTTCGGCAGTTCCTCCCAGACCAGCTTTTCGGGGCCGCCGTGCTCATGGACGCGGATGGCGTGGATCATCGGGAGGTTCCTTGGACAGTCGCCCCGCCCTGGGGCTGCATGAGGGGAAGTTCCCCCGCCCCGGCGCCGGCACGGGACCGGGCTTCGAGCGCGAGGAGGTAACGCTTCGTAGCCGCACCGTCGCCGCCGGAATAGCCGCCGAGGGAGCCATCCGCCGCCACCACGCGGTGGCAGGGGATGATGATGGGAATGGGGTTGTCGCCATTGGCCTGGCCGATGGCGCGGGGGGAGCGGCAGCCGATCTCGCGCGCGATGTCGAGATAGCTGCGCGTCTCCCCGGGCGGGATGCGGCGAAGCGCATCCCAGACCTTGCGGCGGAACTCGCTGCCATGCGGGTTCAGCGGCAGGTCGAATTGCGTGCGCTGGCCGTCGAAATAGTCGTGAAGCTGTGCCGCGGCCTCCCGCAGTAGCGGGGTCGGCGGCTCCCCGGCGCCCGCCGGGGCGACGCCGCGGCCCCAGTCGAGCGCGATGATCGCGCCGTCCTCCTCGAAGACGGTGAGTTCGCCGAGCGGGGTATGGATGGTGATGTGGGGCATGAAGCGGGGGATGGCACACCCAAGCCGGGCCAGCGTCAAGCGGATGCGCTGCCGGGATGATTATATGCACAGGCAAGAAATCACGCGGCCAGGAGGTCCTCGCGGCTGAGCGCGAGCGGCAGCAATGCGGGATCGGTGACGGGCAGGCCGCAACTGCCGTTGCGGCAGACATAGGCGGCCGGCTTGCCGCCGACCATGCCCTTGCCATGCGCGGGGTGGCTCGTGGGCAGGTCGCGCGCCCCGGCGGTCCGGATCAGCACCGTCGTCAGGTCCGGATGCGCCAGCGCGGTCGCCGCCAGCGCCCGGGCGCGCGGCTCGGCCGGGTCGCCGACCACCACCACCGTCGCGGCTTCGGTCAGCAGGTCGGTGGCGACCAGCAGGCCGGGCATGGCGGCCACCCCCTCGGATCCGGCGAAGGCGGCGATGGTCGTCTCCGTGGCAATGCGCCAGCGGTCATTGCCGGTCAGGTGGAAGAGCTTCGCCTGCACCTCGGCCATCATCCCGTTGCCGGAGGGGGTGGCGTTGTCCATGGCGCTGCGGCCGCGGACCAGCACATCCTGCGCATCCTCGGCCGAGGTGAAGTAGCCGCCATCGGGCGCGGCGAAATGCGTCTCCACCAGATCGGCCCAGGCGATGGCATTGCCGAGATAGGCGGCCTCCCCCGTCGCCTCGAACAGCGCGATGGCGGCGCGGGCCATGGCGGCATGGTCCTCCAGCAGGCCGGCCGCGGAAGCCTGGCCGTGGCGGAGGGCATGCAGCAGGCGGCCATCCGGGGCCAGCATGCGGCCGGCGACGAAGGCGAAGGCGCGGCGGGCGGGCAGCAGCCAGTCGGGACGGTCGAAGGCGAAGGCGGCGCGGGCGAGCGCCGCGATCATCAGCCCGTTCCAGTCGGCCAGCACCTTGTCGTCGCGGCCCGGCCAGACCCGCCTGGAGCGCGCATCCAGCAGCAGGGCGCGGCAGCGCGCGAGGGTGGCCTCGGCATCCTCGGAGAGGGGCGCCGCGGCGTGGCGGCGGTGGAGGATGTTCTTCCCCTCCCAATTCCCCTCCGGCGTCACGTCATAGACCTGGCGGAAGAGCGGAGCGTCCTCGCCCAGCAGCGCATCCACCTCCGCCGCCGACCAGACGTAGAATTTGCCTTCCTCGCCCTCGCTGTCCGCATCCTGGGTGGCGGCGAAGGCGTCGCCTTCCGCCACCATCTCCCGCAGCAGCCAGCCGACCGTCTCCTCGGCACGCTGCGCGAAGAGCGGGTCGGGCCGGTCGGCATGGACCAGCGCCAGCAGTTCCAGGATCTGGGCGTTGTCGTAGAGCATCTTCTCAAAATGCGGGACGAGCCAGATGGCGTCCGTGCTGTAGCGGGCATAGCCGCCGCCGAGATGGTCGTAGATCCCGCCCTGGGACATCCGCCGCAGCAGCAGTTCCACCGCCTCCGCGCAGGCCGGCTGGCCCAGGCGGTGGCGCATCTGCCAGAGTAAGCGGAAGATCGGCGGGCTGGGGAATTTCGGCGCGCCGCCGAAGCCGCCTTCCTCCTTGTCCGTGTGCTGGACGAGGCCGAGGGCGATGCGGGCCAGCACCTCCCGGTCCGGGACGGGTCCCGGCGCCGCCTGCGCCATCCGGGCGAGCGCGCCCTTCAGCGCCTGGACGTTCTGCGTGACCTTGCCGCCCTCGGCCCGGTAGGCCTCCTCGATGCCCTGCAGCACCTGGCGGAAGGAGGGGCGGCCGTAGCGCGGCTCCGGCGGGAAATAGGTGCCGCCCCAGAAGGGCTCGGCCCGCGGGGTCAGGAACATGGTCAGCGGCCAGCCGCCATGCTCGCCCATCAGGTGCAGGGCATTCATGTAGAGCGCGTCGATATCCGGCCGCTCCTCCCGGTCCACCTTGATGTTGACGAAGAGGGCGTTCATCAGCGCCGCCGTCTCCGGGTCCTCGAAGGACTCATGCGCCATCACATGGCACCAGTGGCAGGCGGCGTAGCCGACGCTGAGCAGGATGGGCCTGTCCAGCGCCTCCGCCTCGGCCAGCGCCTCAGGCCCCCAGACGCGCCAGTGCACCGGGTTGTCGGCATGCTGCAGGAGGTAGGGGGAGGTGGCGTGGCGCAGCAGGTTCTCGGGCGGAAGCCTGGACATCGGGGATCACCCTGGCCGCGAGAGGGGGAGGTCGCTCTTCTCTACATGGCGGAGTCGCGCCTCGGGGCGTTTCCGCCCTTCGGCGATCTGCCCTACATGGGGTGCGACGGGCCGGCTTCCCAGCAGTCGTCCCCTTAGGCCCACCGGAGAGAGACGCCTTGGCCGACGCACCCGTTCCCGCCGACCCGCCCCCCTATTTCCGTGCGCATGTCTTCGTGTGCTGCAACCGCCGGCCGGACGGGCACAAGCGCGGCTCCTGCGCCGCCAGGGGCAGCGAGAAGCTGCGGGACTACATGAAGGCACGGGCGAAGGAACTCGGGCTGGAAGGCGTGCGGATCAACCAGGCGGGATGTCTGGACCGCTGCGAATTCGGGCCGACGCTGGTGATCTACCCGGAAGGGGTTTGGTACCGGCCGGAGACGCCGGCCGATGTGGACGAGATCCTTGCGGCGCATCTGCAGCGCGGCGGGCGGGTGCCGCGGCTGATGCTGACCGAGAAGGATGTTGTCCCGAAGGGGTGATGCGCGTGGCACTGTCCGCGGGGGGCCCCGGAGATCCCGGTTGCGTGCTGCGTGACGGGGAAGCCCTGTCTCCCTGCGATCACCGCCAAGGCCAAAGCGTGGCTCCTCGGTGGCATGGCCGCCGATCTCCCATGGTTTTTCCCAGGGCTCGAACCCAGGCCGGGTCCAGGGGTCGCCTGACCCCTGGCGGGGGTGAAGGGGGCAGCGCCCCCCTCGATGCCGAATGACCGACACGATCTTCGCCCTGGCCTCTGGCGCCGGCCGCGCCGCCGTCGCCGTGCTGCGCCTCTCCGGCCCCGGCACCGCCGCCGCCCTCGCCGCTTTGGCCGGCGCCCTTCCCGCCCCGCGCCATGCTTCCCTCCGCCGCCTGCGCCACCCGCAGACCGCGGAGGTGCTGGACCGCGCCCTCGTCCTCTGGTTCCCGGGGCCCGCCAGCTACACCGGGGAGGACAGCGCCGAGTTGCAGCTGCATGGCGGCCCCGCCGTGATCGCCGGCGTCGCCGAGGCCCTGGTCGCCGCCGGCGCCCGACCGGCCGAGCCGGGGGAGTTCACCCGCCGCGCCTTCCTCAACGGCAGGCTCGACCTGACCTCCGCCGAGGGCATCGCCGACCTGATCGCCGCCGAGACCGCCGCCCAGCGCCGCCAGGCGCTCCGCCAGGCCGAGGGGGCGCTAGCGACGCTCTATGGCGGCTGGGCGACCCGCATCACCGCCCTGCTCGCCCGGCAGGAGGCGTTCATCGAATTCGAGGACGAGGACCTGCCGGCCGGGCTGGACGATGCGGTGGCCACCGCCGCCGCGGCGCTGCGGGCGGAGATCGCGGCGCATCTGGCCGACTCGAATCGCGGCGAGCGGCTGCGGGAGGGGTTGCTGGTCGCCATTCTCGGCGCCCCGAATGCCGGCAAGTCCTCGCTGCTGAATGCGCTCGCGGGGCGGGAGGCGGCGATCGTCTCCGCCCGCGCCGGCACCACGCGGGACGTGGTGGAGGTGCGGCTGGACCTGGCCGGCGTGCCGGTGACGCTGGCCGACACGGCCGGCCTGCGCGAGGCGGCGGATGAGATCGAGGTGGAGGGCATCCGCCGTGCCCGCCGCCGGGCGGAGGAAGCGGACCTTGTCCTCACCGTCTTTGCCGCCGACCAGGCGCCGGATGCGGAGACGCTGGCCTGGGTGAAGCCCGGCGTGCTGGTCCTGGCGAACAAGACGGACCTGGCGCCGGCGCCGGCCTCGATCGGCGGCATCGCGCCCCTCCCCGTCTCCGCCCGCACCGGCGATGGTCTGGCTGCCCTGCGTGCGCGGCTGGCGGAGGAGACCACGGCGCGCGCCGGCCTTGCCGCCGAAGCCCCCCTGACCCGCCCCCGCCACCGCGCCGCCCTGACCGAGGCCGCCGGCTGGCTGGCCGAGCTTGACACCGCTCCTCTGCCTGAACTGCGGGCCGAGGCGCTGCGGGCGGCGCTGCGGGCGATCGGGCGCATCACCGGCCGGGTCGGGGTGGAGGCGGTGCTGGATGCCGTCTTCGGCGAATTCTGCATCGGGAAGTGACGCCATGGCGATGACCGGCGACGAGATCCGCGACATCTACGGCCGCTGCGCGGCGGCGCGGCAGCGGCTTCAGGAAATGGCGGTGCGGGTGACCCCGCGCGAGAAGGTGCTGGAGCAGATGAAGCGCCTCGGCCTGTCCATGGATGCCGAGATGGGCCAGGTCTCGGAGGAGGAGCTGGCCTATGCCTTCGACCTGGCGATCTATACGGCGCCGCCCGGCCGCTCGCGCGCCATCGACCGGGTGGCGCGGCAGCATGCCCGCCTGCCCGGAGAAGGCGCGCTGGTGCTGAACGCCCTGACCCATTCCTGGCTGTCCATCTTCCGCGTGCTGGACCGGCACCCGGAGGAAGGGCTGATCGCCGAGGATGCGCTGCTGGGCGGCGAGGTCTGGCTGGTGGACCAGAACATTGCGGAGACGGCACCACCCGGCACCATCTTCGCTAGCCGCATCGGCCGGGTCTGGGGCTTCTGCATCAGTTGCGGCGTGGTGGCGACTCTGGACGAGGACCGCCTCGCCGGGGTGCGGGGCGTGCTGGAGCGCGGCGGCGTAGCGGCGGAGGAACTGGTGGCCGATACGCGCTTCGCCACCATGATGTGGCAGGACGGCCTGGGCTTCCGGATCGGCTAGAGCAGATCGCGGAGGGGCGTGAACGCCAGGGAGCGTGACTCCGCATAGCCGGTCACGGATTGGCGTTCAGTTCTGAACGCAATCCGCTGTACACGCGTGGCGCTTCGTCGTGCGCCGCTGCTTCGCTATACCCCTGCCATGTTCGACGCGATCTTCGATGTGGTGGTGGTGGGCGGCGGCCATGCCGGCTGCGAGGCGGCGGCGGCCGCGGCGCGCTGCGGGGCGCAGACCCTGCTCCTGACGCACCGGGTGGAGACACTCGGCGAGATGTCCTGCAACCCGGCCATCGGCGGGGTGGGCAAGGGGCACCTGGTGCGGGAGGTGGACGCGCTGGACGGGTTGATGGGCCGTGCCGCGGATGCCGCCGGCATCCATTTCAAGCTGCTCAACCGCAGCAAGGGCCCGGCGGTGCGGGGGCCGCGCGCCCAGGCCGACCGCAGGCTGTACCGCCAGGCCGTGCAGGCCTTGCTGCACGCAACCGAGGGGCTGACCATCGCAGCCGAGGCGGCGGAGGATCTGGTGGTCGGCCCCGGCAACCGCATCGCAGGTGTGGTGACCGCCTCCGGCCGGCGGATCGGCGCCGGGGCGGTGGTCATCACGACCGGGACCTTCCTGCGCGGCATGATCCATATCGGGGAGACCCGCATCCCGGCCGGCCGGGCGGGCGAGGAACCCGCGATCGGTCTCTCGGACACGCTGCACCGCCTGGGCCTGCCCCTGGCCCGGCTGAAGACCGGCACCCCGCCACGGCTGGACGGCAGGACCATCGACTGGGCGGCGCTGGAGCCGCAGCCGGGCGATGACCCGCCCGAGCCGCTCTCCTGGATGACGGAGCGGATTACCAATCGCCAGATCGCCTGCGCGATCACCGCGACCACGCCGGCGACGCATGATCTGATCCGCGCCAACCTGCACCGCACCGCCGTCTATGGCGGCCGGATCGAAGGGGTGGGACCGCGCTACTGCCCTTCGATCGAGGACAAGGTGGTCCGCTTCGCGGACAGGCAGCGGCATCAGATCTTCCTGGAGCCGGAAGGGCTGGAGGACGACACGGTCTATCCCAATGGCATCTCCACCAGCCTGCCTGAGGCCGTGCAGGAGGCCCTGATCGCGTCCATCCCGGGGCTGGAGCGCGCCCGCATCCTGCGGCCTGGCTATGCCATCGAGTACGACCATGTGGACCCGCGCGCCCTGCTGCCGACGCTGGAAGTGCGCGCGGCCCCCGGCCTGTTCCTTGCCGGTCAGATCAACGGCACGACCGGCTATGAGGAAGCGGCGGCCCAGGGACTGATGGCGGGGGTGAACGCTGCCTGCCGTGCGGGCGGTGCCGAACCTGACCGTGTGCTGACCCGGGGCGAAGCCTATACCGGTGTGCTGGTAGACGACCTGGTGCTGCAGGGCGTGACGGAGCCCTACCGCATGCTCACCGCGCGGTCCGAGTTCCGGCTGGCATTGCGGGCTGACAATGCCGGGCTGCGCCTGACGGAGAAAGGCATCGCCTGGGGCGTGGTGGGGCCGGAGCGGACGGGTGCCCATCGTGCTTTCGCCGCGGCCGTGCAGGATGCGCTGGCGCGCTCCCGCTCCGAAGGCGGCTCGCCGGCCTGGTATCTCGCAGCCGGAATTCCCATCAACCAGGATGGCCGCTGGCGCAGCGCGCTGGAAGCGCTTGCCCTGCCGGCGCTCACGACGGAAGCGGCGGACCGCCTCTTCCCCTGGCTGCGGGACCTGCCACGGCGGGTGCGGGCGGAGCTGGAAGCCCAGGCGCTCTACGCCCCTTACCTGGAGCGCCAGGCAGCTGAGTTGCGTGTGCTGGAACGGGAGGAGCGGCTGTCGATCCCGGCGGGGATCGACTTCACCGAGGTGCCGGGGCTTTCCGCCGAGATGCGCCAGCGGCTGGACAGGGCCCGCCCTGCCACGCTCGGCAGTGCCGGTCGCGTTCCCGGCATCACGCCCGCCGCGCTGGCCGCCCTCGCCGTCCATCTCCGCCGGAGCGAGGTGCGTTTCACGTGAAACCATCCGACCTTAATCTGGGTGTTCCACGTGAAACGGAGGCGGCGCTGCGTGACTTCGTCGCCTTGCTGCTGCGATGGAATGCCCGGATCAACCTGACGGCCGAACGGGACGAGGCAGCCATCTGGCAGCGCCATGTGGTGGACTCGCTTCAATTGGCACCCCTTGTTCCAGCCATGGAAGGGCCGCTCGTCGATCTCGGCTCCGGCGCCGGCTTTCCCGGTCTCATGCTCGCCCTCACCACTGGCCGTGAAACACATCTGGTCGAATCCGACCGCCGCAAATCGGCCTTCCTGATCGAAGCAGCGCGCGTGCTGAACCTGCCCCGTATGAAGGTCCACCCCACCCGAATCGAGGCCGCCACCCTGCCCCCGGCGGCCATCCTCACGGCCCGTGCCCTCGCCCCGCTCGCCGACCTCCTCCCGCATGCCCACCGCATCCTCGCCCCTGGCGGTACTGCCCTGTTTCCGAAGGGCCGCACGGCCGAGCAGGAATTGACGGATGCCGCCCGCGGCTGGATCATGCATATCGAGCGGTTCGCGAGCCGAACCGAGCCCTCCGCCACCATCCTCCGTCTCAGTGAGATCCGTCCTGCCGGCTTCCATGCCTGACCGGGCCCGTCCCCGCGTCATTGCCCTCGCCAACCAGAAGGGCGGCGTCGGCAAGACGACCACCGCCATCAACCTGGCTACCGTCCTCGCGGCGGGGCACAAGGTGCTCCTGCTCGACCTCGATCCGCAGGGTAACGCCTCCACCGGCCTTGGCATCGACCGGGCCGAGCGCGGTGCCGGCACCTATGCCCTGCTGGTGGATGGCCGCCCCCTGGCCGAGCTGCTGCGCCCCACCCCGGTTCCCAACCTCCAGCTCGTCCCTGCGGATTCCGACTTGGCCGGTGCGGAGGTCGAGCTGGTCGCGATGGAGGACCGCGAGCGCCGCCTGCGCGCCGCCCTCGATGCCGACCCGAAGCTCACCGGGAGCTTCGACTACATCCTGCTGGATTGCCCGCCCTCGCTTGGCCTGCTGACGCTGAACGCCCTGGTCGCCGCCCATAGCGTCCTGGTGCCGCTGCAGACCGAGTTCTTCGCGCTGGAAGGCGTCAGCCAGATCACCCAGACCATCGAGAGGGTGAGGCGCGCCCTCAACCCCGGCCTGGCGCTGGAGGGCATCCTGCTGACCATGTACGACCGCCGGAACAACCTCTCCGAGCTCGTCGCCCAGGACGTGCGTGGCTTCTTCAAGGACAAGGTATTTGAGACCGTGATCCCGCGGAACATCCGCATCAGCGAGGCACCCTCGCACGGCCTGCCCGTCAGCCTCTACGACGCCCGCTCCCCCGGCGCGCAGGCCTATGCCGCGCTGGGGGCCGAGGTCCTGCGTCGGCAGAAACGCGCATGAGCGGCCCGAAGAAGCCCATGCGGCTCGGCCGCGGCCTCTCCGCCCTGCTCGGCGAGGCGCCGCCCCCTACCACGACGGACGCCGCCCAGCAGCCCGCCGGCGAGGGCCTCCGCGGCCTGCCGATCGAGATGCTGGAGCCCGGCCCCTTCCAGCCCCGCGGCCCGATCGACCCTGGCCCGCTGCAGGAACTCGCCGACAGCATCAGGGAGCATGGCGTGCTCCAGCCCATTCTGGTGCGGGAGAAACCCGGCACCCCGGGCCGCTACGAGATCATCGGCGGCGAGCGCCGCTGGCGTGCCGCCCAGCTGGCCCAGCTGCATGAGGTGCCGGTCGTCCTGCGGAACCTGGATGACCGCTCCGCCATGGCCGCCGCCCTGGTCGAGAACCTGCAGCGCCAGGACCTGAATGCGCTGGAGGAGGCGGAGGGCTTCCGCCGCCTGACCGACGAATTCGGCCTGACCCAGGACCAGCTTGGCCAGGCCGTCGGCAAGAGCCGCAGCCATGTGGCGAACACCCTGCGCCTGCTCGCCCTGCCGGAGCGGGTGCGGGAGCTGCTGCGCGACGGGGCGCTCACCGCCGGCCATGCCCGCGCCCTGCTGACCGCGCCGGATGCCGAAGCCCTGGCGCTGGAGGTGGTGGACCGTGGCCTGAATGTCCGCCAGACTGAAGCCCTGGTCGCCGCCAGGCCGCGCGATCCGGCGACGAAGCCCGCTGCCCCGGCCCCGGAAACCGTCGCGCTGGAGCGGGACCTCTCCACCCGCCTCGGGTTGAAGGTCAGCATCCGCCATGGCGGGCGCGGCGGGCAGGTGATGATCCAGTACCGCGACCTGGATCAGCTCGACGGGCTGATCCGCCTGCTGAACCAGTAAGGGGCAGGGGGAGAAAATGCCCCTCCCCCATCCGGGCATTACGCCAGGGGCGGCCGCCGCGCGGCGAAGAGCAGGGCGGGGCTCGGGATGGCGACGCCCGCGGGTCCGGCATGGCGGCCTGCGGCCTCGATGATCGCGGCCCGGATGCGCGCCTGGACCTCCGGCCTCTGCTGGGCGATCAGGCCCATGGTCCGCACGGTGCTCTTCTCGAACCAGTCCCAGGCATCCTCGGGCCGTGCCTCGCGGAAGGCGATGGGGATCTCCCGCACCGTCACCGCGCGGAAACCCGCGCGCTCCAGCACCGCCCCGGTGGCGGCGCGATCGGCCAGCTGGAAGATCGGCGGGCCAGGCGGCAGCGGCACGCCCATATCGGCATGCGCCAGCACCGCCTGCATGCCGAGGCCGAGGAAGGCCGCCCGCTCCGGCCCGTCCCAGACCGTGAAGGCGTAGCATCCGCCGGGCCGCAGCACGCGGAAGGCCTCGGCGATCGCGGCCTCGGGCTGCGCTAGATGCAGCAGGCCGAAGGCGCAGACCACCGCATCGAAAGCCTGGTCGCCGAAATCCAGCGCCTCCGCATCGCCGATGCGGAACTCGGCACCGATGACCCGCCGGCGCGCAAGCTCCACCATCGCCGGCGCGATATCGATGCCTATGGGGGCGAGGCCCCTCGCCGCCGCCTCATCCACCAGGTAGCCCGGCCCGCAGCAGATATCGAGCAGGCGCATGCCGGTCCGGGCGCCCACCGCCTCCAGCAGGGGTGCCACCACCTCGCTCGTCATCCGGCCGGCCCGCTCGTCATAATGCGGGGCCTGCCGATGCCAGCCGTCGCGCTCGAATTCCTTGAAGCTGGGCTGTCCTGGGCCTGTCGTCATGGCGCACCTCCCGGGCGGCGCGACCGGTGGGGGATGAGGGGCGGTCGCCGTCCGGATGCATCCGCCACAGAACAGGCCCGACGCATCGAGCGGATGGCGGGCCGGGATCCGCGCCGTCACCGATCGGTGGCCACCGTCACCAGATTGTGCCCCGGCGCGGCGTGCCGTCCAGGAGATCGCGAGGACGTTCCCACGCCGGCGGCGAGGCGCAGGCCGCAGGAGCCGCGGGCACCGTCAACCCCAAGGTAATGACGGCGCTACCCCCTCAGCGCCGCGCAGCCGCCTGCCGCGCCAGCCCTGTCACCGCGTTCCGGGCGATGGTGTTCGCCGGCAGGCCCGTGGTCTTGGTCCGCCGCTCCGCCTCCAGCAGCGCCGCCCCGGCCGCCTCCAGCGCATCGGGCCGCCAGACCCGCAGCGCCCGCTCCATCGCCGGCTTGTGGCGGAAGAAGACCGGCGGTCGCAGCGCCTCCAGCGCCCCGGCCGGCGCCGCCCCCGCCGCCACGGCCAGCGAGGCGAGGTGCAGCCGCTGCACATGGCGCAGCGCCGCCCGCACCACCTGCACGGCGTTCGCGCCCTCGGCGAAGGCGGTGTCCAGCGCCTTGTCGGCCGAGGCCACCTCCCCCGCCATGGCGGCCATCAGCGCCTCCTCCAGGTCCAGCGCCGAGCCCTCCGCCACGCAGGCGACCGCCGCTTCCGGCGTCACCTTGCCGCCCTGCCCGACGAAGAGGGCGAGCTTCTCCAGCTCCCGCCGCAGCAGCATCCGGTCCTCGCCCAGGCGCTGCGCCAGCCATTCCAGCGCCGCCGGCTCGGCCGAGACGCCCAGCTCCTGCAGGATCCGCCCGATGGAGGCCGAGAGTTCCGCCCCCCGCTCCCGGTAGCAGGCAATGACGGCACCGGCCGCCGAGCCTTCCACCGCCTTGAACAGCGCGGCGGAGGTGCGCAGTTCCGGCGCCTCGATCACCACCAGCCCCGGCCCGGGCCCGGACAGCGCCGCCCTGGCGGCCTCCACCGCCTGCTTGCCGTCGCCGGCGTCGCGCAGCCGCACCAGCACGCGCCCGCCGGTCAGCGGGGAGCTCGCCGCCTCATTCGCCAGCGCATTCGGCGCCCGCAGCATCTCCTTGCCGGCCTCGACCAGGCGCAGGCTGTCGCCCTCGGTCACCGTGCGGATCAGCGCCTCGCAGCGTTCCCGGATCAGGCCGGGATCGTCACCATGCAGCAGCACCACGCGGCAGGCCCCCGGATCGGCCAGGAAGGCGCCGGTCCGCCGTGCGTCGAGCTTCGCCATCGCCGCCCTCTCCTGTGTATGGGGGGTAGAAGCGCAGATCGCGGCAGGCCGCGAAGGGCCGGGCGCGTGACGCTGCACGAATAGAGGGGCCTGCAACGGACCGGCGTTCAGGCAGGAACGCGATCCGCAATGGCCCGGCGCCCGGAACCCTGCCCTCAGCCGGTCGCGGTCCCGGTTTCCTTCTGGCGCCGCAGCGCCAGCGCCACCTGCCGGGTGATCTCCTCGGAGATCTGCTCCATCGCCCGGCTCTCCAGCGCGTCCCGGGCGCTGTCGGCCGAGAAGAACTGCAGGTCCGGGATGTTGAAGGAGTCGAGGGTCCGGTACGGGATTGCCGAGCGCGCCACCGTCTGCGGCGGGACGGAGAGCGTCGCCAGATCCCAAGTGCCGGTGAAGATGTAGCGGAGGCGGCTGATGGTGCCGTCCCGCCGGTAGCCCAGCACCTCGATGCCCGGCACCACCTGCACGTTCAGCATGTAGCGCGCAGGCGTGCCCGGCTGGCTGTCCTCCAGCCGCCGCTGCAGGTTGCGCCGCAGGATCTGGCCGGACCGCTCATGGATCGGCCCGACGCGCACCGCGGCGAGTTCCGTGGCCAGGTCGGATTCGCTGCCATCCGCCGCCGTGATCGGCGCGTAGAGCGGGCGGAAGCCGCAGCCGGAAAGGCCGAGCAGCCCCGCCACGCCCAGCAGGGCGCGGCGAGAGGGCGGGCGGCCCGCCTGTCCCGCCCGGTCGTCGCGCGGCACGAGGCTAGACGACGAAGTTGACGACACGGCCCGGCACATGGATGCGCTTCCGGATGGGCTTGCCGGCAATGGTCCGCTGCACATTCTCCTCCGCCTCCGCGAGCGCGAAGATGGTAGCCTCATCCGCGTCCACCGCCACCTCGATCGTGCCGCGCAACTTGCCGAGAACCTGCACGGCGAGCGTCACCGTCTCCGCCTTCAGCAGGGCCGGATCGGCCTCCAGCCAGGGAAGCTGGGCGACCAGCGCCTCCGTGCCCGGGTTCAGCAGCGACCACAACTCCTCCGCCAGGTGCGGCATCATGGGCGAGGCGAGGCGCGCGATCGCCTCCAGCGCCTCGCGTCGCGCGGCACCCATGCCCTCACCCTCCCCGGCATCGGCGATGGCATTGGCGAATTCATGGATGCGCGCGACGGCGACGTTGAAGGCGAAGCTCTCCAGCGCCTCGGTCACCGCGGCGATGGTCCTGTGCGTCACCTGCCGCAGCTTCTTCGCGGCACCCGTCGCGCCTTCCGGCGAGGTGCCGGCAGGCGGCAGGCCGGGCAGCGCCGCTGCCACCAGCCGGTAGAGCCGCTGGGTGAAGCGGTAGGCGCCGGCGACGCCGCTCTCCGTCCACTCCATGTCCCGCTCCGGCGGGTTGTCGGAGAGGATGAACCAGCGGGCGGTGTCCGCACCGTATCTGTCGATGATGGCGCCCGGATCCACCGTGTTGCGCTTCGACTTCGACATCGCCTCGACACGGCCGATGGTGACGGGCTCGTTGGTGCCCTTCACCACCGCGCTGCGCGTGCCGTCGGGGGCGAGGCTGAACTCCACCTCCTCCGGATAGAGCCAGCGGCCATCGGTGCCCTTGTAGCTCTCATGCTGCACCATGCCCTGGGTGAAGAGCCCCTCGAAGGGTTCCGCGATGGTCAGGTGCCCGGTGTCACGCATGCCGCGGGTGAAGAAGCGGCTGTAGAGCAGGTGCAGGATCGCGTGCTCGATGCCGCCGATATACTGGTCCACCGGCAGCCAGGCATCCACGGCGGCCTTCGTCACCGGGGCGTCCGCGCGCGGCGAGCAGAAGCGCGCGAAGTACCAGGAACTGTCCACGAAGGTGTCGCAGGTATCGGTCTCGCGCCGCGCCGGCTTGCCGCAGGACGGGCAGTTCACGTGCTTCCAGCTGGGGTGGTTGTCGAGCGGGTTGCCCGGCTTCGAGAAATCCACGTCCTCCGGCAGCTTCACCGGCAACTGGTCGTCCGGCACGGGGACGACGCCGCAGGCCTCGCAATGGATGAAGGGGATCGGGCAGCCCCAGTAGCGCTGGCGGGAGACGCCCCAGTCGCGGAGCCGCCAGTTGACCACGCCCGTCCCCTGCCCCGATCGCTCCAGCGCCTCGATCGCCTTGCGCTTCGCGGCGGCGACATCGAGCCCGTCGAGGAAGCCGGAATTGAAGATGGTGCCGTCATCCACATAGGCCTTGCCGTCCAACGAGAAGCGCGCGGGATCGGCGCCCGGCGGCAGCACCACCGGCCTGATCGTCAGCCCGTATTTGGAGGCGAATTCGAAGTCGCGCTCGTCATGGGCCGGGCAGCCGAAGATCGCGCCGGTGCCGTATTCCATCAGCACGAAATTGGCGATCCAGACCGGGAAGGTCACGCCTTCGAGGAAGGGATGCTGCACGCGGAAGCCGGTGTCGTAGCCGCGCTTCTCCGCCTGCTCGATCGCCGCCTCCGAAGTGCCCATGCGGCGGCACTCCGCGATGAACTCGGCCGCCTTCGGGTCACGCGCCGCGGCGGCCGCGGCCAGCGGGTGCTCGGCGGCGACGGCGAGGAAGCTCATGCCGAAGAGCGTATCGGGCCGGGTGGTGAAGACCTCCACCTCGCTGATCTGCGCCTCCGGATTCAGACCTCCAGGCCCTTCGGCCTTCCGGTCATCCTGGGCGATGCCACCCACCGGCTCGGCCAGCCGGAAGCGCACCCGCGCGCCCTCGCTGCGGCCGATCCAGTTGGCCTGCATCAGCTTCACGCGCTCGGGCCAGCGGTCCAGCGTCCCCAGCGCCTCCAGCAGGTCCGGCGCATACTTGGTGATGCTGAAGAACCACTGGCTGAGCTGCTTCTTCTCGACCAGCGCGCCGGAGCGCCAGCCGCGCCCGTCGATCACCTGCTCATTCGCCAGGACGGTGCCGTCCACCGGGTCCCAGTTGACCCAGCTCTCCTTCCGCTCGACCAGCCCGGCCTTGTGGAAATCGAGGAAGAGCTTCTGCTGCCGGCCGTAATACTCGGCGTCGCAGGTGGCGAATTCGCGCGCCCACTCGATCGAGAGGCCCATGCGCTTCAGCTCGGCGCGCATATTGGCGATGTTCTGGTAGGTCCAGGTGCCGGGGTGGATGCCGCGCTCCCGCGCCGCATTCTCGGCGGGCAGGCCGAAGGCGTCCCAGCCCATCGGGTGCATCACCATGTGCCCGCGCGCGCGCTTGTAGCGCGCGACCACGTCGCCCAGCGTATAGTTGCGGACATGGCCCATATGGATCTTCCCGCTGGGATACGGGAACATCTCCAGGACGTAATATTTCTTCGCCTCGGGTGGCGGGATGTCGGGCACCGAGAAACAGGCGCGCCTGTCCCATTCCGCCTGCCAGCGCGGCTCGGCGGATTTGAAGTCGTGCCGGATGTCCTGGCGCTGGTCCGGGCGGGAAGCGGTGCTGGCGTCGTTCATGGCCGTCATGATCTGCTCGGGCCAAGGGAATAAGCCTCTGTCCCGCGTGAGGGAAGTGCGGCCTTGCCGGTGGCGTCCCGCCCCGCAGCCTTCCTGCCACCCCTTAGCCCTGCTCCAGCCAGTGCACCTCCCCGTCATCCAGGTCGTAATGCGCCGGCACGATCTTCAGCCGCCCGGCCGTCAGCGCCTGCTGCAGCACCGCGCTCTGCGTCCGGAGCCGCATCGCCACCCGCCGCGCATTGGCCTGCACGGCGGCATCGAGGGTCCGGCCGCCCTCCCGCCGCGCGGTCAGCACCGCCGGGATGATGGGCTGGATCATCTCCCCGATCACGCCGGGGAAGCTCGCATCGCGCTCCACCGCATCCACCGCCGCGGCGACGGCGCCGCAGCTTTCATGCCCCAGCACCACGATCAGCGGGCAGCCGAGCACCCCGACGCCATACTCCACGCTGCCGAGCGCGGCGGTGTCCACCGTGTTGCCGGCATTGCGCACGATGAAGAGCTCGCCGAGGCCGCGGCCGAAGAGCAATTCGGGCGGCACCCGGCTGTCGGAGCAGCCGATCAACACGCAGAAGGGCGCCTGGCCGCGCGCCAGCTCGACCCGCCGCTCCCGCCCCTGCGCGGCACGGAAGGGCGCGTCGGTGACGAAGCGCTCATTGCCCTCCTTCAGCCGGGCCAGCGCCTGGTTGGGGGTGAGGTCGGTCTTGCGCACCGGGTCGGCCGCCCGCGCGGCGCCGGGCAGGGAAGCGGCCACCAGCGCGCCGGCGGCAAGGCCCGCCAGGCCGCGCCGGCCCGGCGCCAGGGGGAAGCCCGGATGGCAACCGCAGAGGGGGATGGGCATGGCATGTCTCCCGCCTGGCCCCAGGCGCCGGGCCGGGCCGGCCTGCGCCGCGGGTCCGTTCGTGCTTCCGGCGGCACGCCGCCGGGCCGCGCGCGGCTGCGGCGGCTGACGGCCCGAACGCCGCCGGTCCGCAGCGGTGGCATGATGGTCCCGCCCACCGCCCGCCCGGCCGGCGCCCCGGCATTGCGGCGGCTGCCGCCCCGTCCCATCCTCCGGCAACCCGTTCCAGGTCCGTGATGCACCGCCTGCTTGCCTTGCTGCTGCTGCTGCTCCTTCCGCTGCGCGACGCGCCCGCCCAATCCGTGGCGGAGGAGACCGCCTATCGGGAGGTCTTTGCGGTCGCCGCCCTCGGCGCGCCGAACCCCTCCCTTACCCTCGCCGCCACCTATGGCCTGCTCTATCGCGGCATGATGCCGCATGCCGCCTTCGCGCTCGCGCGCGATCCCGCCGGCCGCTCCGCCTGGGGATTCGCCGGCGGCGCCGCGACACCCGGGCAGGCCGAGGCGGCGGCGCTGGAGCGCTGCCGGCGCGCGCTCGGCCAGCTCCAGGCGGAATGCCGCCTGCTGGCCCTGGATGCCGGCCGGCCCGGCGGCCCCGCCGTGCCGCTGGCCGAGGGCGGGATCGGCCCCTTCCGCCCTGCGCCCCTGCTGCTGCGCCGCGGCCCGCAGACGGCGCGCGGCGTGCTGGTCTGGAGCCATGGCTATGGCGGGCCGGAGCGGGACAACCGCAAGGCGCCGACGCCGGCCTTCGTTTCCCTGCTCAACGACAATGGCTGGGATGTGCTGCGCTTCGACCGGCACCCGGGCGAGGACAGCCTCTATGCCAGCCTGCCGCGCCTGACCGCCGGCCTGCCGGCGCTGCGGGAGGCGGGGTACCGCCGCATCATCCTCGGCGGCCAGTCGCGCGGCGGCTGGCAGGCCATCATGGCCGCCGCCGAGCGGCCCGAGCTGGTGGAGGCGGTGATCGCCACCGCCCCGGCGGCGCATGGGGAGCTAAGCCGCCCGAACAATCACGGCGCCGCCGCCGATGATTTCCGCCGCCTGCTGGCCGGGCTGCCGGCCGCCGGCCCGCGCCTGGCCGTGGTGCTGTTCGAGGGCGATGAGTTCGACCCGGAGCCCGAGCGCCGGGCCGCCCTGCTGGAGGCGCTGGCGCGGGAGAGGGCGGCGCCGACCCTCGCCCTCTGGCCGGAGCCGCCGCTGCGCGGCCATGCCGGGGCGCATGACCTGCGCTTCACCCTGCTGCAGGGCGGTTGCCTGCTGAGCCTGGTGCAGGCGCCCGAGGCGGCGGCGCCGCGCGGCCTGCGGCGAAGCGCCTGTGGCGGCGGCTGAGGCCGGCGGCCGGACCGCCCTGCCCTCTCCCGCGGGCGGGATAACGGTACGGTGGAGTTGCGCCAGGCGGCATCGCCTTTTGCGCCCCGACTCGTGACCTGCCATGCCGTTTGCTCGCAGCCTTGTTGCGAAAACAGATCATGGAGGGGAGTTAATCCTCCCGGTGGAGGTTCCACCATGCGTTTCGCCCCATTGCTGTTGCTGCTTGGTCTCGTCGCCTGCGCCGGGCCCAGGCAATCGGCCGAGGAGGCCGACCTGACCGCCGTCCGCGCGGTCTCGCTCTCCACCCAGGCGCTGAGCTGGGAGGAGCTGCGCATCCATCCCGCGCTGATGCAGCGCCCCTGTGCCGTCCACACGCTGGTGAACGAGGAGGCGGTGGTGGTCGGCTATTGCGAGCGCGGCAAGCGCTGCCGGACCAATGACTGGCGGCCGGTGCTGGATGGCTGCCAGCCGGCCCAGGGCCCGGGGATGACGCCCGCGCCTACGGGCAGCGGGCTGGAGGTGGCCAACCGGCGCTGATCCGCGCCGCCATCCCCGGCCCGGCGCGCCATCGCCCCGGTCCGGGGCCGGGGGCGAAGGGATCCAGGCTGAACTGCCCCGGAAGCACGCTGCCGCGTGACTCCGGCCTCGGCCGCCGGCACCGCCCCGGCCGCCCGGGGCGGCTGCGGGTCAGGGCCGATGCCGGCTGGCATGATGCGGGCCCGCATGCTTCCCGGCAGAACACCGAGGAGCACATCATGGCGCGTAACCGGGCGGTGCCCGGAGCGTTGCTCACCCCGCCGAGCCCCACCGCTCCGCCCTCCCGCCCAGGTCGCGGAGGGTCCCGAGCCGATGTTCCGTGGGAGCGCAGCGGGAAAGAAGTAGACATACATGCTTGAGATGACGCAGCCCGGGCGCGGGCCGGCCTCCGCGAAAGCCAAGGGGTCCGTATTTCCTGTCTCCGCCGCGCTGGTCGTGGCCATCGTTCTCTGCGGCGCGCTGGCGCCCGAGACCGTCGGTGACGTCTTCAGCGCCGCGCAGGCCTGGATCATGGACCGGCTCGGCTGGTTCTACCTGCTCTCGGTGGCCGTCTTCCTTTTCTTCGTGCTCTATCTCGCGATCTCCCCCCATGGCCAGGTCAGGCTGGGACCCAACCATTCCGAGCCGGATTTCAGCTACGGATCATGGTTCGCGATGCTCTTCAGCGCCGGGATGGGCATCGGCCTCGTCTTCTTCGGGGTGGCCGAGCCGATCATGCACTTCACCACGCCCCCGCTGGGGGAAGGCGGCACGGCCGAGGCCGCGCGCGCCGCCATGCGCATCACCTTCTTCCATTGGGGCGTGCATGCCTGGGCGATCTATGCCGTCGTCGGGCTGTCACTGGCTTATTTCGGCTTCCGCCACGGCCTGCCGCTGACGGTCCGCTCGGCCTTCTATCCGCTGATCGGGGAGCGCATCCACGGGCCGATCGGCCAGGCGATCGATGTCTTCGCCGTGCTCGGCACCGTCTTCGGCGTCGCCACCTCGCTCGGTCTCGGGGTGCTGCAGATCAATGCGGGCCTCGCGCATCTCGCCGGCCTTCCGGAATCGCTTCCGGCGCAGGTCGTCCTGATCGCGGTGATCACCGCCATGGCGACGATCTCGGTCGCGCTCGGCCTGGATGCCGGCATCCGGCGGCTCAGCATCTTCAACATGGTGCTGGCGGCCGCCCTTCTGCTGTTCGTGGCGGCGGTCGGGCCGACCGTCTTCCTGCTGAAGGCGCTGGTGCAGAACACCGGCGCCTACATAGACGACTTCGTCACCCGCACCTTCCTGCTCTACGCCTACGAACCGAACAGCTGGATCGCTGGCTGGACGCTGTTCTACTGGGCCTGGTGGATCTCCTGGTCGCCCTTCGTCGGCATGTTCATCGCGCGGATCTCGCGCGGCCGCACCATCCGCGAATTCGTCCTCGGCGTCCTCTTCGTGCCGACGGGCTTCACCCTGGTATGGATGACGGTGTTCGGGAACACCGCCATCTGGCTGCACCTCTCTGGCGCCACCACCGCCGTCTCGGAGACCGTCGCGGCCAGCGTGCCGCTCGCGCTCTTCACCTTCCTTGAGCAGTTCCCGCTCTCCCTCATCGCCTCCGCGCTCGCCACGCTGCTGGTGGTCAGCTTCTTCGTGACCTCGGCGGATTCGGCGGCGCTCGTCATCGACACCATCACCGCCGGCGGGACGGAGGAGTCGCCGGCCTGGCGCCGGGTCTTCTGGGCCCTGCTCACCGGGGCGGTCGCCGCGGTCCTGCTCTTCGCCGGCGGGCTGAAGAGCCTGCAGACCGCGACCATTGCCAGCGCCCTGCCCTTCACCATCGTCATGCTGGCGATGTGCTACGGGCTCCTCAAGGCGCTCCGGATGGAGGCGCTGCGCACGGCCGTCCGGCAGGCCCCGTCCCTCGCCGTCATGGGCGGGACCGGGGCCTGGCAGCGGCGGCTCCACACCATCCTGCACCACCCCTCCCGGGCCGAGGTCATGACCTTCCTGGACGAGGTCGCGGCGCCGGGCCTCGAGGCCGTGGCCCGCGAGCTCCGGGCGCGCGGCGTCGAGGCCAGGCTGCTGCGGGAGGAGGACCGGCTCCGCCTCGTGACGTCACCGGGCGAGCGGGAGGAGTTCCGCTACGGCATCCGCGCCCGGGGCTACGCCCTGCCGAGCTTCGCCTTCTTCGAGCGGGCGGCGGAGGCCGATGACCAACGCGACCGCTACTACCGGGCCGAGGTCTTCCTGCTGGAGGGCGGGCAGGACTACGACGTGATGGGCTACGGGCGCGAGGAGCTGATCGCCGACGTGCTGGCCCAGTACGAGCACCACCTGAACTTCCTGCACGCGGCCGAGCGGGTCGGGTGAGCGGGTCGGCCGAGAGGGTGCCGGGCGCGGTCCCGCCCGGCACCCTGCGTCCGGTCGCCGCGCTGCTGGCCGGCGTGGCCCTCGCCATGGCGGGCAATGGCCCGCTGACCACGCTCCTCAGCCTGCGGCTGGAGGCGGCCGATACGGCGCGCCTCGCCATCGGCACCATCATGGCCGCCTATTTCGCCGGGCTGACGCTCGGCTCGCTCCTCGCCTACCGGCTGGTCCTGCAGGTGGGCCACATCCGCACCTTCGCGGCCTTCGCCTCGGTCCTCTCGGCCACGGCGCTGGCCTATCCGCTGCTGCCGCACCCGCTGGCCTGGGCGGCGCTGCGCCTGGCCGAGGGCTTCTGCATGGCCGGCGTCTTCATCTGCGTGGAGAGCTGGCTGAACGACCGGAGCGGCCCCGCGACCCGCGGCAAGATCCTCGCCGCCTACATGATCTGCCTCTATCTGGGGCAGGCGGCCGGCCAGTTCCTGCTCGGGCTCGGCGACGGGCCCGGCGCCTTCCGCGTCTTCATCCTTGTCTCGATCCTGCTCTCGCTCTCCGTGCTGCCGGTCGCGCTCACCCGCATGACCCCACCGCAACTCCCCGAGGTTGCCTCCCTCTCGGCCCGCAGGCTCTACGCGGCCTCCCCGCTCGGCGTCGTGGGGACGGTGGCGAGCGGGCTGGTCCTTGGCGCGATCTATCCCCTCGGCCCGGTATTCGCGCGCGACGCGGCCGGCTTCGATGCCGCCGGCACGGCCTTGTTCATGAGCGTCGTGATCTCCGGCGGCGTCCTGCTGCAATGGCCGCTGGGCCGGCTCTCCGATGCCTTCGACCGGCGCCTGGTGACGCTCGCCACGCTCGCGGCGCTCACCCTGGCCGGGGCCGCGGTCCCGCTGGCCGCGCAGCATGGTCAGGCGGCGCTGCTCGGGGCGGCCGCCCTGTTCGGCGGCTTCGCCTTTGCGCTCTATCCGCTCTGCGTGGCGCATACGAACGACCACCTGCCGCGGGAGGAGCGCATCGCCGCCAGCGGCGGGCTGGTGCTCGCCTTCTCGGCCGGGGCCACCCTGGGGCCGCGCGCGGCTTCCGCCGCGATGTCCATCCTGGGCAGCGCCGGGCTCTTCGCCTTTACGGCCTGCATCGGCGCCGCCGGCTTCCTCTTCGGCCTGTGGCGCCTGCGCGTCCGCGGGCCCGTCCCCTCCGAACAGCAGGGGCCCTTCCTCGCGCTGCCGCGCACCACGCCCGCCGCGGCGGCGCTGCATCCGGAAGTGCCCCCCGATGCGGCCCGGGGCGGCCGCCAGGCCGAAGCGGAGGATGGCCACCTTCGCCGGCACGCCACGGATGGGCGGCCTGCGAAGGCGGGACCCGATCATGCCGCCGCGTGACGGCAGTGGATCACGTTCCCCTCTGAACGCCCATCCGCCGTAGCTCCTTGTTTTTCGGGCAGAGTCACGCTTCCGGGCGTGCACGCCCGTCCGCGATCCGCGCTGACGTGGAGGCGGCGAAGCACCGAAGGCCGCAGATCCCGGCCGGAACGGTACCCCTGCCGCCGGATACGGCCTGCCACCTTCAGCTCTGCTTCTGCGTCCGCTCCTGGCGCCGCCGCTCCGCCAGCGCCGCCTTCGAGAGCAGATGCGCCGTGACCGGTGCGGTGATGAACAGGAACAGCGTGATGGCGAGCTCGCGCAACCCGCCGCCTTCCTCCCCCAGCCCGCCATGCACCAGCGCGGCCAGCACGACCGAGCCGACACCGAGGGTCGTCGCCTTGGTCGGCCCGTGCAGCCGCATGAAGAAGTCGGGCAGCCGCGCCAGCCCCACCGAGCCGAGCAGCGCGAAGGCGCCGCCCACCAGGATCAGCAGGCTGACCAGGATCTCCATCAGCATGGCCACCCCGCCCCCTATTCGATGATGTCGCCGGACAGGATGAACTTGCAGAGCGCCACCGTGCCGACGAAGCCCATCATGGCCACGATCAGCGCCGCCTCGAAGTAGACGACGCTGCCGAGCGCGATGCCGAGCAGCATGACGAGCGCGATGGTGTTGATGCCGAGCGTGTCGAGGGCGAGGATCCGGTCCGGCAGGTCCGGGCCCTGCACGAGGCGCCAGAGGTTGAGGGCCATAGCGAGCGCCACCATGCCGATCGCAACGGGCAGGGCCAGGGTCAGCATCGGAACACCTTTCTGAGCGGGGCCTCGTAGCGGGCCTTGATGAGGGCCACGGCCTCGGCGCTGTCCTCCAGGTGCAGCACATGCACCTGCAGCACCCAGCGCTCGCGGTCGATCTCGGCCGAGACCGTGCCGGGTGTCAGCGAGACGATGCTGCCGAGGAGGGTGGCGACGAAGGGATCGCGGAGGTCGAGCGGCACCTCGAGGAAGGCTGGCCGGAGCCGGCCGACGGGCCCGAGGATCTGCCGCGCGACGACCAGGTTCGCCATGATGACATCGGCCAGGAACACGGCGAGCAGGCGCAGGGCGGCGCCGATATTGGTCAGCCGCGGCCGGTCCGGCCAGAAGCCGCGCGTGGCCCAGGGCAGCGCGATAGCGAGGATCAGGCCTATCAGCACCTGGCCGAGCGTCGGCGCCGGGGCGAGGATGAGCCAGAGGCCGAGGATGAGCAGGCTCATCACCGGCTGCGGCAGGACGCGGTAGAACCCGCTCATGGCCGGCGCTCCCGGGCCACCGGCGCCGAGCCATCGGGCAGGACGGCCTCCAGATAGGGGCGGCGCGCCGCGATCTGCTCGGCCGTGGCCTGCGCATGGGCCGAGAGAGGGGCGGCGCCGAGGACGAGCAGGGGCACGAAGGCGAGCGACAGCGCGAGCGCCAGATCGGCCCGGGCCCGTCCCGCCGGACCGGGCGGGGCTTCCCGGAGCGGGCCGACGGGTTCCCAGAACAGCACGCTGGCGGCGCGGGCCATGGCGAGCGCGCCCACGAAGCCGGAGAGGATGAAGCTCCCCCAGATGACATAGCCCGTGGGCGTGGCCGGCGCCGCGGCCAGCATCATGACCTTGCCGAGGAAGCCGGAGAGCGGCGGCAGGCCGGTCACGGCGATCGCCAGGGCGAGGAAGGCCGCCGCGAGCCATCCCGCGCCGGGCGGCCGGGGGCCGTGCTCGATCCGGTCCGCCGCCTCGCCCCGCCAGGCGACGATGCGCCCGACGAGCAGGAACAGCGCGGCGCTGACCAGCGTGGTGTGCGGGAGGTAGTAGAGCAGGGCGGCCAGCATCGCCGGCCCGCCCACCGCCACGCCCACCGCCAGCATGCCGGTCGAGAGCAGCAGCAGATGCGCGACCATGGGACCGAGCCGCCGGGCGGCCAGCACGCCCAGGGTCGCCACCACCACCGTGCCGAGGGCGGCCGGCATGAGCCAGGGCGCGAGCAGGTCCGCCGTCCATGGCGTGCCCGCCAGCGCCGTGGCCGAGAGCCGCAGCATGGCGTAGATCCCCACCTTGGTCAGCACGGCGTAGAGCGCGGCGACCGGGGCGCTCGCCGCGGCATAGGCATGCGGCAGCCAGAAGCCGAGCGGCAGGATCGCCGCCTTGAAGGCGAAGACGCCCAGCATCAGGGCAAGGGCGGTGCGGACGAGCGGCTGGTCCGCTTCCGGCACGGTGGCGAGCCTGCCCGCCACATCCGCCAGGTTCAGCGTGCCGAGCGTGCCGTAGAGCAGGCCGAGCGCGAACAGGAACAGGATCGATCCCGCCAGGTTCAGCGCCACGTAGTGCAGCCCCGTCCGCGCCCGGGCCGGCCCGCCGCCATGCGCCAGCAGGCCGTAGGAGGCGATCAGCAGCACCTCGAAGAAGACGAAGAGGTTGAACAGGTCGCCGGTGAGGAAGGCGCCGTTCAGCCCGGCGAGCTGAAGCTGGAAGAAGGGGTGGAAGTGCCGGCCCATCCGGTCCGTGCCGTCGGTGGCGGCCAGCAGCGCGGGGATGGCGACCGCGGTCGTGACCGCCACCATGGTCGCGGCGAGCCGGTCCGCGACGAAGGTGATGCCGAAGGGGGCGGGCCAGTTGCCGAGCTGGACGGGGATGACGCCGCCATCCCCCGTCGCCCGCAGCAGCAGCGCCGAGGCCAGCGCGAGCAGCGCCACCGAGGCGAGGCCGAGCCCGCGCGCCAGGCCAGGCCCGGCGCGGTGCAGGGCAAGCTGCAGGATGGCCGCGACCAGCGGCACCAGGACGGGCAGCAGGGGCAGGTGGATCATCGCCGGCCCTCCCCGTCGCCGCCATCCACATGGTCGCCGCCGGTTTCCGCGAGGGTGCGCAGCGCGAAGGCCACCAGGAAGGCCGTCATGCCGAAGCTGATGACGATGGCGGTGAGGACGAGCGCCTGCGGCAGCGGGTCCGCCGCGAGGGCGGTGCCGGCGGCGACCGCATCCAGCACCAGCGGCGGGGCCTCGGCCGAGAGGCGCCCACCGGCGAAGATGAACAGATTGGCGGCATAGGAGAGGAGGGTCAGCCCGAGCACCACGGAGAAGCTGCGCTCCCGCAGGATGAGGTAGATGCCGGTGGCGACGAGGGCGCCGATCCCGGCCGAGACGATCAGTTCCATCAGGCGCGGCCCTCCCCGGCGGCCGTCGGGGTGCCGGCGACGGCCGCCTCGGCGCGGGTCGCCGGCGGGCGCAGGCCGGCCGGCGAGCCGGCCATGCCGGCGCGCTCGCGGTGGCTGAGCCGCCCCAACTCCGAGAGGACCAGCAACACGGTCGCCACCACCGTGAGATAGACGCCGAGGTCGAAGACCAGCGCCGAGGCGAGGTGGGTCTTGCCCACCAGCGGGATCGGCACGTAGCCATGCGTCCCCGTGAGGAAGGGCGCGCCGAAGGCCATGCTGGCCAGCCCCGTCCCGACCGCGAGGCCGAGGCCGAGGGCGAAGAGGCGCAGGTGGTCCACGCGCAGCCGGGCGCTGGTGACCTCGATCCCCACCGCGAGATACTGCAGGATCAGCACCACGCCGGTGATCAGCCCGGCGATGAAGCCGCCGCCCGGCAGGTTGTGCCCGCGCAGGAGGATGTAGAAGGCCGCGGTCAGGGCCAGCGGCAGCAGCGGTCGCATCAGCATCGCCAGCATGACCGGGTGGCGGTCGGCCGCGGATTCGGCGCTCCCGGCCAGGGGACGCAGCCGCAGCCCCTCGAGCAGCGCATGCGCGCCGAGCGCGGCGATGGCCAGCACCGTGATCTCGCCCAGCGTGTCGAAGCCGCGGAAATCGACCAGGATGACATTGACCACATTGGTGCCGCCGCCGCCCTCGACCGCATTGGCGGTGAACCAGCCGGAGACGGTCTCGAAGGGCCGCGTCAGCATGGCATAGGCCAGCGCGGTGGCGCCGGCCCCCCCGGCCGCGGCGATGGCGATGTCGCGGGCACGGCGCCCGGCCGGCGCCTCGCGCGGCGCCTCCGTCGGCAGGTAGCGCAGGGCCAGCAGCAGCAGCACGATGGTCACCACCTCGACCGAGAGCTGGGTCAGCGCCAGGTCGGGTGCCGAGAAGCGGATGAAGGTGAGGGAGACGATCAGGCCGACGACGCTGGCGAAGACCACCGCGATCAGCCGCCGGCGATGCATCGCCGCGCAGCCGAAGGCGCCGACCAGCAGGGCGAGCAGCGCGCCCCAGGCCGCCGGATCGGTCGGCGTGTGCGGCAGGTCCCCGGCAAGGGGTGCCGGCCCGGCTCCCATATGGCCGAAGAGACCGAGCCCCAGCGCCGCGAGCACGAGGAAGGCGAGGTAGCGGCGGAGCGAGCCCGTATCCAGGGCAGCGAAGACGCTGCGGGAGAAGCGCGCGGCCGCGTTGAAGACGCGCTCGAAGGCCGCCGGGCTCTTCAGCTTCGGGGCGAAGCGCTCATGCAGGCCGTACAGCACGTGGCGGAAGCGGTACCAGAGAACCCCGCCCGCCAGCGCCACCAGGCTCATCGCCAGGGGCAGGTTGAAGCCGTGCCAGATGGCCAGCTTGTAGGCCGGCGGCGGCCCGCCGAGCGCCGCGGCCGAGGCCGTCCAGAGCAGGGCACCGACCGAGAGCTGCGGCAGCAGCCCGACGACCAGGCAGAGCGTGGCGAGGATGCCGACCGGCGCCCGCATCCAGCGCACCGGCTCATGCGGCGCGCGGGGCAGGTCGATCGGATCGCCGTTGAAGAAGACGTCGTGGACGAAGCGGATCGAGTAGGCGACCGAGAGCAGGCCGGCCAGGGTGGCGAAGGCCGGCAGGAGATAGGCGTAGCCGGCCAGCGCGGGATGCTCCACCGCCTCGGTGAAGAACATCTCCTTGCTGAGGAAGCCGTTCATCAGCGGCACCCCCGCCATCGCGGCGGCCGCCACCATGCCGAGCACCGCGGTCCGCGGCATGAAGCGGAACAGACCGTTGATCCGCCGCATGTCCCGCGTGCCGCATTCGTGGTCGATGATGCCGGCCGCCATGAAGAGCGAGGCCTTGAAGGTCGCGTGGTTGATGATGTGGAACACCGCGGCGACGGTGCTGAGCTCCGTCTCCATCCCGAGCAGCAGGGTGATCAGCCCGAGATGGCTGACCGTAGAATAGGCGAGCAGCCCCTTCAGGTCGTGCTTGAGCAGCGCGACATAGGCGCCATAGACGAGCGTGACCGCGCCCGTGCCGCTGACCAGTCCGAACCACTCCGGCGTGCCCGACAGGGCGGGGAAGAGGCGCGCGAGCAGGAAGACGCCCGCCTTCACCATGGTCGCGGAGTGGAGGTAGGCGCTGACCGGCGTCGGCGCCGCCATGGCGTTGGGCAGCCAGAAGTGGAAGGGAAACTGCGCCGACTTGGTGAAGGCGCCGAGCAGCACCAGGACCAGCATCACCGGATAGAGCGCGTGGGCGCGGATCGCCTCGCCCGATGCCAGGATCACGGACAATTCCAGGCTGCCGGTGATGCGGCCGAGCAGCAGCACCCCCGCGAGCAGGGCGAGCCCCCCGCCGCCGGTGACCGCCAGCGCCATGCGGGCCGCGATCCGCGCCTCCACCTCGTCGTGCTTGTAGGCGATGAGCAGGAAGGAGGTGATGCTGGTGATCTCCCAGCACACCACCAGCAGCAGCAGGTTCTCGGACAGCACCACGCCGAGCATGCCGCCGGCGAAGGCGAGGAGGGTGCCGTAGAGGCGCCCGAGCCCGTCCTTCTTCGGCATGTAATAGGCGGCATAGAGCACGATGAGCTGGCCAATGCCGAGGATCAGCAGGGAGAACAGCAGGCCGAGCCCATCGAAGCGGAAGGAGAGGTCGAGGCCCCAGGCGGTCAGCCAGGGAATGCGGAAGACGACGACCTCGCCCGCGAAGGCGGCGGGGACGAGCGGGGCGAGCAGCAGCGCGGGAACCGCCATGGCCGCGGCGGCCAGCCAGGCCGTGGCGCTCCGGCCGATGCGGGGCGAGAGGGCGCCGACCAGGGCCGCGCCCAGGAAGAGCGCGAGAACGGCCAGCGGCAGGGTGGCGCCGGGCATCAGGTCACCCCCGGCCGATGGAATGACCGAGGCGACCGGCCTTGCCGCAGGCATGGCGCCTGCACCCGGCACGGGCGAAGACCCGCGGATGGCATCCGAAGCGGACCCGACCGCATCTCAGCACCGGCCATGCAGCGTGCCGGCGGCCCCGGTATCGCGGAGGCGGGCGCCTGCTCCGCTGGCAGCCGTCCCGTGTGATGTCATGCCCGGGAGCCTCGCTGCCGGCAGATCGCGCATCGTCACCTCCATCCTGTGCAGTCCGGCACATCCAGCTCCGCAAGGCGCGCCGCACCGCCCGCGGCCAGTCTACACCGCGGGGCACGACACTCCAGATCGGCGCAGGAACGCGGCGCGCTACCCCGTGTTCGCCGGCTGCATGCCGATTTTGCGACCTGCTGCTGCCGGGCGCGGTAGCGCCCCCGAGGTCAGGGGCATTCGCGGGCCGTGGGGCCGGACCCTGTCCCGCTGGCGGCGGAATGCAGCGCCACCAGGCCGGCGCCGGTCACTCGGGTGCGTGAACGCCCCGGATCGAGCCTCTGCCCCACAGCCGGTGCTGCATCCGCAACGATGGCGTTCCGCAGGAATGGTGACACGCGGAAGCGGCCGCGGCCGCCGATGGCGGCTGCAGGTCGGGACTTACGCCGGACCGGCGCCGCCCATGGCAGGCAGCGCGCCCGCTCCATGACGCTGGAAACCATCGGCGCCGTCGGCGACACAGCGCCGGTCAGCCTGCCCGCCGCGCCAGCCCGATGCGGCGGCCCAACCCGCCAGGGACCGTCGCTCCTGCAGCAGGCGATGGAACGCGGCCGCCCGGCGCCCCGGAGACAGAAGGCGGCCGAGCCATGCTGCAGATGCACCCGGATGCCCGCGGCCCGCCATCCGCGCCGGGATCACCCGTTCCAGTGGCCGCTCAGCCCCGGCGCGCGGCCAGGACGGGCACCGGCACCGGCTCCCGCCGGCCGCCGCCGCGCTCGTCATCATCGGGCGGCCGGTCCTCCAGCATGACGGCGACGCCGATCTGCACGGCGCCGAGGGTCAGGCCGCAGAAGAACCAGAGCAGCAGGGCGGGCCAGGGATGGCCCGGGGCGCGGCGCAGCACCTCCGCCACGCCGCCGGGATTGGCCCAGAACAGCGCCAGGATCAGCAGCGCGGCCAGCCCGAAGCCGATGGCGGCGTGGCGGAGGAGGAAGGCGACGGCGACCGGAAGCTTCGGGGCAGGCATGGCGCGGGGGTCCTGTCACGGGGGCGGCGGGGGCGAGACCAGAGCGGATCGCGGACGGGCATGAACGCCCGGGAGCCTGAATCTGCTCGAGAAACAGAGAACTACAGCGGATTGCCCGAATGCCAATCCGCCATGGGTCCTTGTCCTAGCCCAGGGCGACGCGGGCGGAAGGGGCACCCCGCCCAGCACGCGACCGTGCGGGGTGCCTCGCTCACGGTCCGCGATCCGCTACCCGGCTGCCCGCAGCCCGGTGAGCGGTTCTGCCCCTGCCGGGGGCGCCTGCGGCAGCAGCCCATCCGCCGCCGGGCCGATCTCCGCCCGCCAGGGCCGCCAGCGCTCCAGCGCGACGAGGCCGGCCACCAGCAGCGCGGCGAAGCCGAGGGCAAGCGGCCAGAAGGGCAGGCCGGTGACATGGGCGAGCGTGATGCGGCCCGGGCCACCGGTCAGCAGCAGCGGCTTCAGCACCGGTTCGGCATAGGCGAAGGCGGTGGCGCCGAGCAGCCCGCCTGCGAGGGTGAACCAGGCATCGCGGTAGCCCGCGCCGATCTGCGCCGCGACCGTGCCGGGGCAGGCGCCGGCCAGCGCGATGCCGATGCCGAGCAGCAGGCCGCCCAGCAGGTCGGCGCCGTAGAGCGTGGCCTTGGGGTGAAGCTTCGCCAGGCCGAGGCCGTTCAGCACGGCCAGTACGAGGAGGCCGGTGGTGACGGCCGTCAGGAAGATCTTCAGCATCAGGAAGTTGCGGAGCTGCATCTGGCCGAGGATCACCCCCGGCTCGAAGACCCGCGACTTCTCGAGCGCGAGGCCGAAGACGGCGCCCATGGCGAGGCCGATGGCGATGGCGGCGAGGACGGACATGGCGTCTCTCCCTCTGTCTCAGACGCGGCGGAGCAGGAAGGCGGTGGCGATGCCGCCGGCGAACATGGCGGTGACCGCGAGGATCGAGCCGACCGCGAGCTGCGCCATGCCGGAGATGCCGTGGCCGGAGGTGCAGCCATCGGCGATGCGGGCGCCGGCCAGCATGATGAAGCCGGCGGCGAAGGCGAGGGCGAAGCGGCGTGCCGTGCTCGGGCTGCCGAGGGCACGGGTCCAGACCGGCGAGATGCCGTGCCGGCGCATGCCCGACAGCCGCGCGGAGAGAAGGGCGCCGAGCGCGATGCCGGCGACGACGGCCACCTGCCACCAGTTCTTGGCACCCGAGAGGTGCTTCGCGGCGTAGTCCATGGCGGCGAGGCCGGGATCGGCGAAGGCCGCAAGGCTGGCGCCGACCGTGACATAGGAGGAGGAGGTGCCGAGCGCGGTGTCGAGCAGCAGGAAGGCCGGGATCTGCAGTAGGCCGATGAGGATGCCCGCGAAATAGGGCGACCAGGCCCGGTCGGTGAGCGAGGGCATGGAAATGCTCCCAGAAGCCCGGGATGGGCGGCAGCCATCATATAAGATATATCTAAATCACATCAAGCTCATGTTTCTCCGGCCGGCTCTCCGCCTCGATCCGCCCGTCGCGCAGGCTCACCAGCCGGTCGAAGCGGGAGAAGATCTTCTCGTCATGCGTCACCACCAGTACGGCGGCCGCCTGTTCCCGCGCCACCTGCCGCAGCAGGTCCATCACCACCCCGGCGCGCTCGGAGTCGAGCGCCGCGGTCGGCTCATCCGCCAGGATGATGCGCGGGTGGTTGGCGAGGGCCCGCGCGATCGCCACGCGCTGCGCCTCCCCGCCCGAGAGCTTCGCCGGCATGGCGGCGGCCCGCTTCCCGACCTGCAGATAGTCCAGCAGCGCGCGCGCCCGCTGCCGCGCCGCCTTCAGCGGCACGCCGTTCAGCGTCTGGGCCAGGGCGACATTGTCGGTCGCGTCCAGGAAGGGCAGCAGGTTGTGGAACTGGAAGATGAAGCCGATGCGCTCGCGCCGGAAGGCGCGCAGGTCGGTCCGCCGCCAGCGCCCCTCCCACACCGTCTCGCCGGCCAGGCGCAGCAGGCCCGCATCCGGCTCCAGGATGCAGGCGACGAGGTTGAGCAGGGTGGACTTCCCGCTGCCGGAGGGGCCGCGCAGCCCGACCACCTCGCCGGCCGCGACCGAGAGGGTGATGTCGGAGAGCGCCTGCACCCGCGCCTCGCCCTCCCCGAAGCCCTTGGCGATGCCGCGCAGCTCGACCAGCGCGTCGCTCATCCTGGCCTGCCCTGCCGGGTGCCGCTGCCGCCGGATGGTCCGCATGGGCAGGCGCGAGGGCTTCCGGAGGCCGGCTGCGGCGCGGATGGCCGCCTTCGGGTCTCGCGCCCCGCCGCAGGCCCGCGGCCCCGCGCCGCCCCGCCACGGCCCCGGCGCGCCCGCGGCGCACGGCACCGGCCGGGCCCTGGCTGGGCCGCCCTCATCCGCCGAGCGCCTGCGCCGGCTCGATCCGCAGCGCATACCGTACGCCGAGCAGGCTGGCGGCGAGGCAGATGACGAAGACCACCAGGCCGAAGCCGAGGATCTCCTCCGGCCCCAGCAGCACGCGGCGCGGGAAGGCATCCTTCACCGAGAGCAGCAGCGCCGTGCCGCCGGCGAAGCCGGTGCCGCCCAGCAGCAGCGCCTGCTGCATGATGAGCGCGACGATGCTGCGGTCCGGCGCGCCGATCAGCTTCAGCGTCGCGATCTCCCGCAGCTTGTCCATCGTCATGGTGTAGACGATCAGCGCCACGATCACCGCCGAGACCAGCAGCAGCACGCCGGTGAACATGCCGAGCTGCCGGCGCGCCCGCTCCACCACGCTGCGGGTCAGCACGGTCTCCTGCTCCGCCGCGGTCAGGGCGGCGAAATGCTTCCAGCGGCGGATGCCGGCGGCGATGTCCTCGGCCCGCGCATGCGGCGAGACGCGGGCGATGACGGCATTCACCGTGTCCTGCGGCAAGGCGCCGCCGCCGCCCTGCTGCGCCCGCCGCGCCGCCGGCGGGGCGAGGCGGAATTGCAGTTCCTGCGCGTCGCGCAGCGTGATCCAGGCGAGCGGGTCGCCGCCGGTCGAGACGGTGCGATGCGTCAGCCCCACAACGCGGTAGCGGATATTGGCCATCTCGACGATGGCGCCGGGGCGAAGGCCGGCGCCGCGGTCCACCACCATCTCCAGCCGGCCGCGGCCGATGCCGCGCCCCTCCAGGATCTCGGGCGGGCCGCCCGGCCGGTCCGGCTCATGCCCCACCACCTGCAGGCGCAGCACGGCGCCGATGCGCTGCCGCCCGGCCTCGCCGGCGCGCTCGCGCAGCGCCTCCTCGGTCCAGGGCTCCGCCTCGCCCGGCCCGCCGGCATGGCGCGCCTCCACCGTCTGGAAGGTGACGGCGCCGGCGGCGAGGACGCCCGGCAGCCGCGCCACCGCCTCCCGCACATCGCCCGGGATGCGGCTGGCCTCGGCGAAGGGGCCGCGGGTGCCGGCCTCCACCACCCAGAGATCGGCGCGGAGCGCGCGGGCGAGGGACAGCGCCTCCTCCACCACACCGCGATAGATGCCGACCATGGCGAGCGCGACGCCGAGCAGCAGGCCGAGGCCGAGGCAGGTCAGCAGGAAGCGGCCGAGATTGTGCCGGATGTCGCGGAGCGCGAGGTTCACGGCGCCGGCCTCGCCGCCCGGCCCTCGCGGAAGCCGGGCAGCACGCGCGCGGCGACCGGCAGGGTGGCCGGCACGGCCGGGTCGAGGGCGAGCCGCGCATCCAGCGTGCGCGCGACGAAGCGGACCTCCCGCTGGCGGAGCCTCCCGTCCTCGATCACCCAGACCCGGCCGGAGGCACCGTCGAACCCTTCAACAGCCAGTTCCGGCACCAGCCGCGCGGCGGGCAGCCGGCCGGTCTCGACCTCCACCTGCACCTGCTCGCCGAGGATCGGCTGGGGCGGGCAGCGCAGGCAGCGGACATAGATGCGCCGCTCCTCCGTCACCCGGTCGCTCTCCAGCCCGATACGCACGACGCGGCCGGGGAAGACCTCCCCGGGCAGGGAGCGCAGCCGGACCTCGGCCGGCTGGCCTTCCCGGATCGCGCCGGCGCGGCCCTCATCCACATGGGCGAGGGCCCAGAGGGTGCGCGGATCGACCAGGCTGAACACCGCCTCCCCCGGCGAGAGCGCGGCGCCGGGCTCGCGCAGCCGGGCGACGACCTGCGCATCGAAGGGCGCGGTCAGGATGTGCTTGGCCAGGGCGGTGCGCTCGGCGAGCAGCCCGGCCTGCGCCTCGGCCAGCCCGGCGCGCGCGAGCGCCAGGTCGGCCCGCGCCACCGCCAGGTCGGCGGCGGCGGCCACCGCCTCGGTCTCGGCCAGTTCCGCGGCCTCCTGGGAGGTGGTGCCGCGGCTGGCGAGTTCCCGCCGCCGCTGCGCCGTCGCCCGCTTCTGCTGCGCCATGGCCGCGGCGCGGTCATGCGCGGCGGCGACCCGGCCCTGCTGCGCCTCGGCATTCTGCACCCCGGCCTCGGCCCTCGCCACGCGCGCCTGCTGCGCGGCCGGGGCGAGGCGCGCCAGCACCGTGCCGGCCGGCACCCGGTCGCCGTGATCGACCAGCACCTCGGCCAGCGTGCCCGCCACCTCGAAGCCGATGCGGGAGGCGATCTGCGCCTCGATGGTGCCGAGGCCGAAGACGCGGACGGGCACGTCCCGCTCCTCCCGCGCCACGGGCACGTCCAGCGGGCGGTGGCGCAGCGCCCAGACGCCGCCGGCGGCGCCGAGGACGAGCAGCGCGGCCCCGGCCGCGAGGAGGAGGCGCCTCATGCCGCCCCCCGGGGATGCCGGCGCGTGTCCGCGGCCCGAGGCACGGATGGCGGCTGCAAGGCAGGACTCATGCCGGCCGGTACCATGCCGGGCCGCGGCGCGCCGTCAGGCCTTGCGTGCCGGGAGCGGGCAGGTGTTGACGCCGATCAGGCTGTAGACCGGGCAGTTGCCGACCAGGCCGGTCACCAGCGGCACCAGGCCGATCGCGCCCCACCAGCCGAGCGGGCCGAACAGCCCGAGGGCGATCAGGAGGAGACCGGCCGCGATCCGCAGCCCCTTGTCGATGCCGCCGACATTGCGAGTCATGCTGTCCAACTCCTGTTGTGGCCGGGCCTGGGCCGCCCCCGAGCCTGACAGGCTGGACCGGGCCCGCATTGATCTGCCGCAAGCGGGCGGGTTGCATCCGGCCGGCGGCATGCTTTCAATATCAGTATGTTCTTATTGAGTGAAGTCTTATTTTTCCTCGCTGGCCCCCCCGGCAGGCCCCCTGCGCCACGGCGCAGCCTCAGCCGGGCGCGGCCGGCCCGAAGGTCCGCATGGCGAAGCCCCGCACCGCCTCCAGCACCACGGTCGGCGCCTCGGCATGCGGCGCATGGCCCACATCCGGCAGCAGCATCACCTCCACCGCGCCCGCAGCCTCCCGCTCCAGCACCCGCAGCTGTTCCTCCGTGCCATAGGCGTCGTCCACGCCCTGGATGGCGAGCACCGGCAGGCGGATGCCGGCGATGTCCGGCCGCAGGTCGAAGAAGGCCGGGAAGCCGGAATGCAGCCAGGTGTCGCTCCAGCCGCGGAAGGCGACATCCACATGCCGATGGTGGCGCGCCAGCCGGTCGCGCAGCTCGCCCGCCTCGTAGCGCCGCGCGGTCGCGGCGACGCCGGCCAGCCCCATCGGTTCGGTGAAGAAATGCGGCGCCATCACCACGATGCCGCGCATCCGCCCGTCCGGCACGGTGCCGGCATGGATGGCGGCGATCGAGCCGCCATCGGAGTGCCCGACCAGGATGCCGCGCCGCAGCCCGATGGCGTCCAGCACGCGCGGCAGAACCTGCTGCGCCTCGATCCGCAGGTAGTCGAAGGGCCGCGGCAGCGTGACCGGGTCGGAGCCCCCATAGCCGAAGCGCGACCAGGCGAAGACGCCGCAGCCCGTTGCCGCCGCCAGCCGCGCCGGGAAGTCCCGCCACAGGCCGAGGCTGCCCAGCCCCTCATGCAGCAGCACGAGGGTCGGCGCCGCTTCCGGCCCCGGGCCCCACCAGCCCGTCTCCAGCCGGCCTTCCGGCAGCCGGATCTCGCCGGGGGTCATCGGGCCGCCACCGCCCGCCGCCGGCCGGCGCCGCTCCTGCGGCGCGGGTGACGGGGGGCGGCCCACCCGCCGCGCCGGCCCTGCCCTGTCCCGGTCATGCCTCGACCTCCCCTGCTGAGCGGGCGTGAGCATGCCGGCGGCCGCGGCTGCGGCCTATGGCGGATTGCGTTCGGAACCGCGCGGCGATCCGCCATGGGTCGCCGATTGCGGGGCGGAGGCTCGCGCCCTGCCATGCCGCAGCGCCGCTGCCGGGCACCGGCGGGGAAGGGGGTCCAGCCACGCGATGCGGCCCCGCGGCACGGCGCGGTGCCCCCTGCCCCTGGACCGGCCCGCGCGCAGGCGCCAAACCAGCCAAAGGACCGCATCGCATCCGCAGCAAGGCGCCCGCAGCAGGCGCCGCCGCATGGCGCGCCAGGGGGGCCCCGGCCCGCCCGGCGGCGCCAGGCCGCGCCGGACAGGGATTCTGGAGGAACCGACCGCCATGCCGCCGCACCCGCCGGGCACCGCGCCGCTCTTCGCCCCGGCGCGCATGGAGCGCAGGCCGCTGCCCGGCGGCGGCTGGCTGTTGCGCTCGCGCGATCCGCTCGCCCCCCATGCGCCGCGGGTCATGGACTGGCTCTGGCACTGGGAGAGGGCGGCCCCCGACCGCCCCTTCCTGCGGGAGCGCGGGCCGGACGGCGCCTGGCGCGGCGTGTGCTTCGGGGAGGCGGCGCAGGTGCGCGCGCTCGGCGCCGCGCTGCTGGCGCGCGGCCTCGGGCCACGGCGGCCGCTGGCGATCCTCTCGGGCAACTCCGTCCGGCACGCGCTGCTCGCCCTCGCGGCGCAGGCGGTCGGCGTGCCCGTCACCCCGGTCTCGCCGCCCTATGCGCTGCAGAGCGATGATTTCGGCAAGCTGCGGCACATCCTGCGCAGGCTCCGCCCCGGCCTGCTCTTCGCGGAGGAAGCCGCGCCCTTCGCCCGGGCGCTGGCGGTGGAGGAGGCGCAAGGGGTCGAGGTGACGACCGCCGCGGACTGGGACGCGCTGCTGGCCACGCCGGTGACGGCGGCGACCGAGGCCGCGATCGAGGCGCTCGATCCGGATGGACTGGCGAAGCTTCTCTTCACCTCGGGCTCCACCGGCCTGCCGAAGGGCGTGCGGACCACGCACCGCATGATGGCGGCGAACCAGCAGCAGATCCTGCAGGTCTGGCCCTTCCTGGCGGAGGAGCCGCCGGTGCTGCTGGACTGGCTGCCCTGGAGCCATGTCTTCGGCGGCAGCCACAACCTGAACCTGGTGCTGCGCTTCGGCGGCACGCTCTGGATCGATGAGGGGCGGCCCATGCCCGGCCCCTTCGACCGCACGCTGGCCAACCTGCGGGAGGTCGCGCCCACCCTCCGCTTCGACGTGCCGCGCGGCCATGCTCTGCTGCTGCCGGCGCTGGAGGCGGATGCGGCGCTGGCGCGGCATGTCTTCAGCCGGCTGCGCCTGCTGTTCAGCGCCGGCGCCGCGCTGGCCGCGCCGCACCACCGCCGCCTGCAGGCGCTGGCCGAGGCGCACGCGCCGCGGCCGGTGCCGGTGATCTCCGCCTGGGGCATGACCGAGACGGCGCCGGCCGCGACCATCGCGCAGGCCGAGGACGCCCCGCCCGGCGGCATCGGCACCCCGCTGCCGGGCGTGGAGCTCAAGCTGCTGCCGGTCGATGGCAAGATCGAGCTGCGCCTGCGCGGCCCCAACCTCTTCGCCGGCTACCATGAGGAGCCGGAGGCGACGGCCGCCGCCTTCGACGAGGAGGGCTTCTTCCGCACCGGCGATGCCGTGGCCTGGGTGGCGGAGGATGATCCCGGCCAGGGGCTCCGCTTCGACGGCCGGCTGGTGGAGGATTTCAAGCTCTCCACCGGCACCAGGATCAACGCGCTGGAGCTGCGGCTGCGGGCGCTGTCCGCCCTGGGCGGCCTGGTCCGGGACGTGGTGGTGGTGGGCGCCGACCGCGACGATGTCGGCCTGCTGGTCTTCCCGGCCGATCCGGGCGCGGTGGATGCGGCCTGGCGCGAAAGGCTGCGGGAGGCGCTCAGGGCGATGAACGCGGCGGCGGGCGGCGGTTCCTCCCGCCGTGTCGCCCGTGCCATGGTGCTGGCGGAGCCGCCCTCCCTCGATGCGGGGGAGGTGACGGACAAGGGCTCGCTCAATGTGCGGGCAATCCAGGCGCGCCGGGCCGGGGCCCTCGCGCGGCTCTACGACAATGACGACCCGGAGGTGATGACGCCATGAATGTCGCCCTTGCTGCCGAAACCCCCGACTGGACCCGCTATGCGGACAGGGCGATCGTCGAGAGCTTCGCCGATGCGACGCTGGTCGCCGGCGCGCGCACGCCCTTCGTGGACTACAACGGCGCGCTCGCCCTGGTCTCGCCGACCGATCTCGGCATCCATGCGGCGCGCGCCGCGATCGCCCGGGCGGGGATCGACCCGGCGCGGATCGGCACCACCATCGCCGGCAACTGCACCCAGGCGAGCTTCGACACGCTCTTCTTCGCCCGGCATATCGGCCTCTATGCCGGGATGGCCGATGACCGGCCGGCGCATGGCGTGCAGCGCCTCTGCACCACCGGCTTCGAGGCGATCGCCCAGGGCGCGCGCGCGACCAGCGCCGGCCAGGTGGAGGCCGCGCTCTGCGTCGGCACGGAGAGCATGAGCCGCGCGCCGGTCGCCTCCTACACCTCGCGCGGCGGGTTCGCGCTCGGCCAGGTGGAGTTCAAGGACTTCCTGTGGGAGGCGCTGTTCGACACCGGCTGCGCGACCGCCATGGGCGGCACGGCGGAGAACCTGGCGCGGCTGCACGGCGTGACGCGGGAGGAGACGGATGCCTACGCCGCGGAGAGCTTCGCGCGGGCGCTGGCGGCGCAGGCGGCGGGCCGCTTCGCCGAGGAGATCGCCCCCGTCACCGAGCAGGTCTTCGAGGGCAAGGGGCTGAAGCCGCGCAGGCTCGCCCTGCCGCGCAAGGTCACGGAGGTCTCGGCGGACAGCCATGTCCGCCCGACGCCCATCGAGGCGCTGGCGAAGCTGAAGCCGGTCTTCGGCGGGGTGCAGACCGGCGGCAACAGCAGCGCCATCGTGGACGGCGCGGCCGCCGTGGTGGTGACCACCGGCGCGGTCGCCGCCTCCCTCGGCGGCGGCGCGGCGCCGCTCGGCCGGGTGGTGGCGGCCGCGGCCGCGGGCGTGCCGGCGGAGGTGATGGGCGTCGGCCCGGTGCCGGCCACCATCGCGCTGCTGCGCAGGCTGAACCTCCGCGTCGAGGATATCGACCTGTTCGAGATCAACGAGGCCTTCGGCGCCCAGGCCGAGGCGGTGCGGCGGGCGCTGGGCGTGGACCGCGCGCGGTTCAACGTGAATGGCGGCGCCATCGCCTTCGGCCATCCGCTGGCCGCGACGGGCGTGCGCTGCGTGCTCTCGGTCATGATGGAGCTGAAGCGGCGCGGGCTGAAGCGCGGCATAGCCGGCGCCTGCGCCGGTGGTGGCCAGGGCATGGCGGTGCTGGTGGAGGCGGGTTGAGCGCAAGGGGCCGGGGCGCGGCCGCGCGCCCCGGCCCCTGCCGCTCCCGCTCGCGCCATCGCCGCCTGTTCATCGACCGGGACCGACGGAACCGCAGCGGAGTGACCGGGGCCGGTGTAACATCCTGTCGATGACGGTTTTCCCAGGATCACCCTCGGGGCCGCGCCCGGGGTGATTGCGATTCAACATCAGGACGAAGCGCGCAGGGGGATGGGCCTGGCCGCGCCCTGGCCGCCGACAGGGTTGCCGGGCCGCCTGCCCGCATCCGCCAGCCCGCGCTGCGACCAACGGGCAGAGGGCGGCCATGCGGGATAGCGCCGGCCCGGCCCCGGCCACCCCCCTGCCACCCGCCTGGCCGGACCGGGGCGGCCCGCCGCAGGCCGGCGCGCCCGGGCCGGGCCGCCGCGGCTGGCGGCTTCGCTCCCTGCTGCTCGCCCTGGCCATGGCCCTGCTGCTGCCCACCCTCGCCCTGACCGGCGCTGCCTCCTGGCAGGCGGCGGAGGGCCACCGGGCGGCGGCCGAGGACCGGCTGCGCGACACCGCCAAGGCCCTGGCCCTCGCCCTGGACCGCGAGATCGCCGGGATCACCGCCGCCCTCACCGCCTTCGCCACCTCCCCCGCCTTCGGCCCCGATGCCGCGGCGCCCGACCTGCCGGTGCTCCATGCCCAGGCCCATCGCCTTGCGGAGCGGCTGGGCGCGGCCGTCTACATCGCCAGGCCGGACGGGATGCGGCTGCTGAGCACGCGCCGGCCGCTCGGCACGCCCATGCCCCCGGTCAATGCACAGGCGCTGGTCGACCGGGTCTTCGCCACCGGGCAGCCGGCGGTCGGCGACCTGGTGACCGGCTCGGTCTCCGGCACCCCCACCTTCGCCATCGGGGTGCCCGTGCCAGGGGCGGATGGCCGCGTCGCCTGGATGGCGGGCGCTTCCTTCGAGGCGGCGCGGATGCACGAACTGCTCGCCTCCCAGGGCCTGTCGCCGGACAGTTTCGCCGCCGTGTCGGATGCCGGGAACATCCTCGTCGCCCGCTCGGATCCGCTGCACGGGACGCTCATCGGCCAGCCGATCCCGCCCGCCAACGTGCAGCGCTTCGATGGCCAGGAGGCGGGGCTGTACGAGGCGGTGACCCTCGACGGCGTGGCGCGGGTCGTCGCCTTTCACGCGGTGCCCTCGGCCCCCGGCTGGACCCTCTTCGTGGCGGAGCCGGCGGCCGGGTTCACCGCCGCCTGGCGGGCGCCGCTGCTGCGCCTCGCCGGCGGCGGGGCCATCGCGCTGCTGCTCGGCGGCGGCCTCGCCCTCTTCGCGGCGCGGCGGATCCTGCGACCGGTCACCCTGCTGCGCGGCCATGTCCGGGCGGTGGCGCAGCCGGGCGCGCGCCCGGGCGCCGCCGCCGCCGATCCGCCACCGCCCGCCCTGGTCAGCGAGCTGGACGACCTTCGCCTGGGCTTCGCCGCCGCCGAGGCGGCGCTGCGCGCGCGGGAGGCCGAGCTGGCGAGCGTGCTGGAATCGACCAGCGACGGCGTTTTCGCGCTCGGTCCGGACTGGCGCATCACCTTCATCAACGAGCGTGGCGCCGCGCTGCTCGCGGCCGGGCGCGACCTCGCCGGCCAGCTGTTGTGGGAGGCCTTCCCGGAGGCGGTCGGCGGCGCCTTCTGGCAGGCCTATCACCGCACGATGGAGGAGCGCGTCGCGGCCACGGCGGAAACCTTCTACCCGCCGCTCGGCCGGCGGTACCGGGCCGAGAGCCATCCCCGGGCGGATGGCGGCATCGTCGTCTTCTTCCGCGACGTCACGGCGGAGCGCGAGGCGGCGGCCCGGCTGGCGCAGAGCGAGGAGCGCCTGCGCCTCGCCCTCGAGGCCGGGCGGATGGGGATCTGGGACTGGGACCTCGTCACCGACCGGCTGGCCTGGGATCCGCGGCAGTTCGAGCTGTTCGGGCTGGACCCCGCCGCGGGGCAGCCTTCCGGCACCGCGGTGCTGGAGCGGGTGCATCCGGCGGACCGGCCGGGGCTCGAGGCTTCCATCCGCGCGGCGCTCGAGGCGGACGAGGGCACCTTCAGCCACGAATTCCGCCTGGTGCTGCCGGGTGGTGGCCTCCGCTGGATCGGCGGCCATGGCCATGCGGTGCGCGACGCGGCCGGGCGGCCGGTGCGCATGGTGGGCATGAATTTCGACGTGACCGCGCGGCGCGAGGCCGAGGCGGCGCTGGCCGAGAGCGAGGCGCGCTTCCGCGACACCTTCGAGCTGGCCGCGGTCGGCATCGCCCTGGTCGGGCTGGACGGCGGCTGGCTGCGGGTGAACGACCGGCTCTGCGCCATCCTCGGCCATGCGCGGGAGGAGCTGCTGCGGCTGACCTTCCAGGAGGTCACACATCCGGAGGATCTCGCGGCCGATCTCGAACAGGTGCGGGCCCTGCTCGCCGGGACCGCCCGCACCTATGCCCTGGAGAAGCGCTACCTGCGCGGGGATGGCCGGGTGGCCTGGGGGATGCTCACCGTCTCCCTGGTGCGGGATGCGGCCGGCGCGCCGCAGTATTTCATCAGCGTCATCGAGGACATCTCCGACCGCAAGGCGGCCGAGGCGGCGCTGGCCGAGAGCGAGGCGCGGCTGCGCCTGGCGCTGGAGGCGGGGCAGGTCGGCACCTTCGCCTGGAAGCCGGTGACCGACGAGCTGGTCTGGGATGAGCGGATGCGGGCGCTCTGGGGCCTGCCGCCCGGCCTGCCGGTCTCGATCGAGACCTTCCGCGAGGGTGTGCATCCGGAGGATCTGCCACGGGTGTGGGCGCTGGTCGTCGCCGCGCTCGATCCGGCATCGGGCGGGAGCTTCGAGGCCGAGTACCGCGTCATCGGCCGGGCCGACGGCGCGCTGCGCCATGTCGCCGCGCAAGGCCGGGTCGAGTTCGCGGAGGGCCGGCCGCTGCGCATGATCGGCACGGTGATCGACGTCACGCCGATGCGCCGGGCGACCGAGATCCTGGCGCGCGAGGCGGAACAGCTGGAACGCCTGGCCGAGCAGCGCGCCCGCGCGCTCGCGGCGAGCGAGGCGCGCCTGGCCGAGGCGGCGCGCATGGAGGCGCTCGGGCGTCTCGCGGGCGGCATCGCGCATGACTTCAACAACGTGCTTCAGGCGGTGCAGGGCGGGCTGAAGCTGGCGGAGCGGCGGCTGGCCGACGACCCGGCCGGCGCGCGCCGCTACCTGGCCCTGGCGATGGATTCGACGGCGCGTGGCGCGGCGGTGACGGGGCGGCTGCTCTCCTTCGCTCGCCGCGGCGAGCTGCGGGCCGAGCCGGTGGCGCCCGCGCCGCTGCTGGAAGGGCTGGCGGAGATGCTGCGCCATACCCTCGGGCCCGACATCGCGCTGCAGGTCGAGGCACCGGCCGGGCTGCCCGCCCTGCTGGCCGACCGGGCGCAGCTGGAATCGGTGCTGGTGAACCTCGCCAACAACGCGCGCGATGCCATGCCCCGCGGCGGCGCGCTGGTGCTGCGGGCCGAGGCGGTGCGCGGGCCGCGGGAGGCGGCGCCCTCGGGGGCGCCATCGGGGGCGCCATCGGGGGCACCGGCCGGGCTCGCCGCCGGCGACTACCTCCGCCTCTCGGTGGTGGATGAGGGAGAGGGGATGGCGCCGGAGGTGCTGGCGCGCGTCACGGAACCCTTCTTCACCACCAAGCCGAAGGGCCAGGGCACCGGCCTCGGCCTCGCCATGGCGCGCAGCTTCGCCGAGCAGTCGGGCGGCGGGCTGGCGATCGAGAGCGCGCCGGGGCGCGGCACCACGGTCTCGCTCTGGCTGCCCGAGGCGCGGGCCGGCGACCGGGCGGCGGAGGTGGCCAGGGCGGCACCGGGCGCGGCAGCGGGCCTGGCGCCCCCGGCCGCACCGGCCGGCGGCGGGCCGGCCGCGACGGTGCTGCTGGCCGAGGACGAGGTGGAGGTGCGGGAGATCCTCGCCGCCGAGCTGCAGGAGCAGGGCTTCGTCGTCCTGCCGGCCGCGGATGCCGCGGCGGCGCTCGCCCTGGTGGAGGGCGGGCTGCGGCCGGATGCGGTGGTGACGGATCTGGCGATGCCGGGCGCGCTGGACGGGCTCGGGCTGGTGCAGGAGGCAAGGCGGCGCCTGCCGCGGCTGCCGGCGGTGCTGGTGACGGGCCATGCCGGCGAGGCGGCGGCCGAGAGCCTGGCGGAGGTGGAGCGCGGTGGCCCCTTCGCGCTGGTGCGCAAGCCGGCCCCGGCGGAGGTGCTGGTCGAGCGGCTGCGGCGCGTGCTGGGGCGGGAGCAGGCCGGGCTGGAGGCCTGACGATCGGGCCGGGAGGCCCGGCGCGGCCCACCGGGATCGCGGCGCGGTCAGCCCCGCCGCGCCTGCCTCATTTGCGGCGGGCCACTGCCGGGGCACGCAGCGAAGCTTCGTCGGGTGCCCGGAGCGGGCTCAGCGCGGGCTGGCGCCCGTACTGCAGGGATCAGGGATCGGGGCGGTTGGGATCAGGCGTGCCCGGCCGCGCCCGAGAGCAGCAGCGGGTCCACCTTCAGCTTGGCCATGGCCTGGAACCATTTCCGGTCGCCATCCTCGCCGAAGAGCAGCGCCTCATCCGGCGGGACGGAGAGCCAGGCATTGGCCTGGATCTCTTCCTCGAGCTGCCCGGGGCCCCAGCCGGCATAGCCGAGGGCGAGGATACCCTGGCGCGGCCCGCCGCCGCCGGCGATGGCCGTGAGGATATCGACGCTCGCGGTCAGCGCCAGGTCCTCGGTCACCCGCAGGGACTGGTCGTTGGACCAGTCCAGCGTATGCAGCACGAAGCCGCGGCCGCCATCCACCGGGCCACCCTGGAACAGGCGGATGCGGCGCTGCGGCGGCACCGGCTGCAGGCCGAGCTGGGTCAGCAGTTCGTCGAAGGAGAGCCCTTCCAGCGGGCGGTTGAGGACGATGCCCATGGCACCTTCCGGCGAATGGGCGCAGAGGCAGATCACGGACTTGGCGAAGCGGGGGTCCTGCATGCTGGGCATCGCGATCAGCACCTGCCCGCCGAGATATCCCTCCTGCCGGGAGGAGCCCGAGGCCGATCCTGGGCGTGCACGTCTTGCCATGGGACCAAGATGGCGGTGCGGCGGTGCGGCTGCAAGCGCGGGGGCGCCCCGCGCCGCGACCTGTCACCGCGGGCGCCGGTGACGCCCGCGGTGACAGGACCGGCCGGAGCCTTTACATGCATCGGGACCCGAACGAGGGAGGGACCACCATATGACGATCCAGGCCGGTGACAGCATCCCGTCCGCGAAGCTGATGCAGGCGACGGCGGAAGGCCCGAAGGAGACCACGACGGAGGAGCTGTTCGGCGGCAAGACCGTCGTCCTCTTCGGCGTGCCGGGCGCCTTCACCCCCACCTGCTCGGCCAAGCACCTGCCGGGCTACACCGAGAATTACGAGGCGCTGAAGGCCAAGGGCGCGGATGTGATCGCCTGCATGGCGGTGAACGACGCCTTCGTCATGGGCGCCTGGGGCCAGGCCCAGGGCGTGGCCGACAAGCTGGTGATGCTGGCCGATGGCAGCGCCGAGTTCACGAAGAAGCTCGGGCTGGAACTGGACCTGACCGCGCGCGGCCTCGGCGTCCGCTGCCAGCGTTTCGCGCTGGTCGCGAAGAACGGCAAGGTGACGCATGTCGCGGTCGAGGCGCCGGGCGCCTTCGAGGTGAGCAAGGCAGAGGCGATCCTCGCCGCGCTCTGAGCGCGGCGGGCGCGGCCGGGGCGGGGCGGCAGAAATCGCCTCGCGCCCGGCGGCCGTGGGACTATAGTCGGCCGGTGCGCGGCAGGACGCCGCGCGCCGGCTTTCCGTTCGGCCGGCGCCCATTCCGGAGAATGCTGGCATTGAATCCCTTCACCACCGCGACCCTCGCCTGGCAGACCGCCTTCGTCTTCACCCTGCGCAGCCTGCAACTCTGGACCGAACCGGTGGAGGCCCAGGCGCGACTGACCGCCTATGCGCTGGAGAAGCAGAAGGCCTTCGCGGCCGGTGCCATGGCGGCGGGACAGGCGGCGCTGGCCGGCGCCGCAGCGCCCGCGGTGCTGGAGGCGGCGCTCGCCCCGGCGCACCGGCGGGTGCGGGCCAATGCGCGGAAGCTGATGCGGGGCTGAGGCCGCGCCCCATGCCGACGGTGCGGATGCATATTTGAGGTCGCGGAAGTGCCGGCCTTTGCGCCGCGCCGGCGCGGTTCAGCGCCCCGGCGGATCCCGCACGAGGCGGACGAAGGCGCCGAGCAGGCCCAACATCCCCTCGGCGCTCGCGGGCAGCCGCTCGGGCGGCAGGGTCAGGCTGTCCAGGAAGCGTCCCTCGGCCGTGGTGAGCGTGAGCTCCAGGGTCTCGCCGGCCACCCTGGGGCGGCAGACGACCTCCTCGCCGCCCGCCTCCCGGCGCGCGGCCTCGATGAACTCCCGGATCTCGTCGAGGCCGCCGAGGTGGCCGCCCGCCTCGTCCAGGAAGCCGGCGATGGCGGCACCGGCCTCGGGGAGTGGGACCAGGTCGAGCGGCACACTGCCATCATTCTCCGCGGCGACCTGGCCGCGCCAGCGGTCGAGGGCCCTGGCCCGGCCGCGCTCCTCCGGAGTCTCCTCGTCATCCAGCGGCTCCTCCGGGAGCCCGCCCGCCGCCTCGATGACGTCCCAGACCGGGATGCTCCAGTCGACCCGGAGGCCGACCAGCACCCCGAAGCCGTGGCGTGCCAGGTCGTCGGTGTCGCCCGGCGGCAGATCGGGCGGATCGCGGTCGGCGACGAGGTCGAAGAGGACGCGGCGCATGGCCAGAAGTGACAGTTCCTCGACGGCACCTGGTGACCGCCAGCCCGGCAGGAATCGCAGCTCCTCCTCCGGCGCGAGGCCGCCGGAGGCGATCAGGCCATCCGCCAGGGCGACGGCATCCGGGACGGCTCCGGGCGACAGGGCGACCGGCAGCGCCACCAGCTCGGCCCAGCCCGAGGCACCGACAGCGGCAGCCGCGGCGGCGGCCAGCATGCCGGCGCGCAGCTCGGCGGCATTCTCGTCGCTCTGCCGCTCGCGGATCTTCCGGACCGCGAGGTCCAGGACATCGCCCCGGCCCGCTTCGATCAACTCGCCCAGGAGGGCCTCGAAGGCGCTGCTCTCTCCGTCCCCGTAGGCCGCAAGCAACTCGTCGGCGACCGGGCCCGGCGCGGGCGGAAAGCGGGGCGGCGGCTCCGGTGGCGGGGCCTTCAGGCCCAGGGCGCGGAACGCGTCGCCGCCCCGGAGGAGGCGGCCGCGGTCTACCCAGCCCCGGCGTATCTCCGGCCTGTCCTCCCGCCCGGCCAGCCAGCGCCGGAAGGCGCCGCGGTCGGCGCGCTGGACGAAGACCTCGACGCCTTCCTCGGACATCGCCTCGGCGACGGTCCTGGCGACGGCATTGGCGGTCGCGACATCGGCCTCGCCTGGGCGGATCGTGTCCAGGGTATCGGCATCGGGGTAGATCGTGACCAGGATGCTGTCGAGGTCGGGCGCGACCTCGCGGGCGAGTTCCTCGGCCGCCCCGATCCGGTCGTCCTCGTCGTCCATCCCCTGCATGCCTCCGCCTCGCGGGGTCGCTTATGACCTTGGCCCGCGCCCGGCTCAACGCAGGAGAGGCCAATCCGCCGCCCCGGACGCCCGCAGCGGGGTCTGCGGCGGCGCCTGGGACCGCCCGACGCCGAAGCATCCGCTGCCGCGTTTCCTGCCGACCGTTCGTGCCAGCCGGCGGTCGTGCGGCAGGCACCAGGCGACGTTCATTATCGGCTGCCCTCGGCGCCCATGACGGCGTTGACCCTGGTGACGAGCCCCGCCGGCATCTGCCGCGGGACGAGGGCAGGGTGGCCTGGGCGGCGCCGGGGCGGCACCTGGGCCCGGCTTGGACCGAACCGCCCAGGCGTGCATGGAATCCCAGACCGGGGCTGCGCCCCGGGCATTCGGAGGAAGGACGATGACCTGGCTGCCTGCCGAGGATCCCACCTGCCCCACGCCGCCGCCCGGCCTGGAGCTTGTGCTCTTGCCCCGTGCCCATGACATTGGCGGCTTCGAGGTGCGCCGAGCCCTGCCGGCGAAGGAACGGCAGATGGTCGGCCCCTTCATCTTCTTCGACCAGATGGGGCCGGGCGAGTTCCTGGCGGGCAAGGGCCTGGACGTCCGCCCGCACCCGCATATCGGCCTCTCGACCGTGACCTACCTGTTCGAGGGCGAGATCCTGCACCGCGACAGCCTCGGCTCGCACCAGCCGATCGTCCCGGGGGACGTGAACTGGATGACCGCGGGCCGTGGCATCGCGCATTCGGAGCGGACCGACCAGGGGCTGCGCACGCGTACCAACCGCCTGTTCGGCATCCAGTCCTGGGTCGCGCTGCCGAAGGACGCGGAAGAGACGACACCCGCCTTCGTCCACCACCCCGCTGCGAGCCTGCCGCTGGTCGAGGACACTGGCGTGCGGCTGCGGCTGATCGCCGGCGAGGGCTGGGGGCTCGCTTCGCCCGTCGCCGTGTCCACGCCGCTGTTCTACGCCGATGCCGCCCTGACGCCGGGCTCGGCCCTGCCGCTGCCCGATGGGCACGAGGAGCGCGCGGCCTATGTGCTGGACGGCGAGGTGGAGGTGGCGAGCGACAGCTTCGGGCCCGGCCGCATGCTGGTGTTCCGCGCCGGCGACCGGCTGGCCCTGCGCGCCGGGCCGCGGGGCGCTCGCGTGCTGCTCCTCGGCGGCGCGGCGATGGACGGTCCGCGCCACCTGTTCTGGAATTTCGTCTCCTCCTCCCGCGAGCGGATCGAGCAGGCCAAGGCCGACTGGCAGGCAGGCCGCTTCGGCAAGGTGCCGGGCGACGAACAGGAGTTCATCCCCCTGCCCGAGCGCGCGGTGGTGCGGGCCGCGAGCCGGCCGTCGGAACCCGGGCAGGTCGGCGAAGGCTCTCCCACGAGCTAGAGCAGATCGCGCAGGGCCGTGAACGACCGGGCGCGTAAAGCTGCTCGAAAATCAGAGAGCACCAGCGGATTGCGTTCAGATATGAACGCAATCCGCTGGTGCCGGGATCCGGCCGCCTGGGAACGGAGCGCTCGCGGATGGGATGAAGTCCCCGAGTGCCGCCGCCTGGCGACATGTCACCCGATGAGGATGAGGCCTGGTTGTGGAGCGACATGCAGGCAGGACGGACGGGCACGAGGGTGGCGGGGGGAGGCCTGCGCCGGGCGTGCGCCAGCGATCCTCCGCCGCCACCGGGCCGACCCCGCGCCCGGTGAGCCTCGCGCTCCAGGGCGGCGGCGCGCACGGCGCCTTCACCTGGGGCGTGCTCGACCGCCTGCTCGAGGACGATCGCATCGCCATCGAGGCGGTCAGCGGCACCAGCGCCGGGGCGATGAACGCCGCCGCGCTCGCGGCCGGCTACGCGCAGGGCGGTCGGGAGGGCGCCCGGCGCGCGCTCGACCGGTTCTGGACCAGCACCAGCGAGCGCTCGGTCTTCAGCCCCTTCCAGCGAACCCCGCTCGATCGGCTGCTCGGGCGCTGGAACCTCGACCACTCGCCGGGCTACCTCTGGTTCAACCTGCTCGGCCGGCTGTTCTCGCCTTACCAGACCAACCCGCTCAACCACCACCCGCTACGCGACATCCTCGCCGGGCAGATCGACATGGAGGCGGTGCGCGCCTGCCGGGCGCTCCGGGTGTTCGTCACCGCCACCAATGTGCGCACCGGGCGCCCGCGGGTCTTCGGCCAGGAGGACCTCTCGCTCGACGCCCTGCTCGCCTCGGTCTGCCTGCCGCATCTCTTCCAGGCGGTGGAGATCGACGGCGACCCGTATTGGGACGGCGGCTACATGGGCAACCCGGCGATCTGGCCCCTGATCTACGGGTGCCAGACCGCGGATGTCGTGCTGGTCCAGATCAATCCGCTGGTGCGCGAGGGCACCCCGCGTACCTCGCTCGAGATCGACAACCGGATGAACGAGATCGCCTTCAACTCGTCGCTCATGCACGAGATGCGCGCCATCGCCTTCGTGCAGCGCCTGCTGGAGCAGGACGCGCTGAAGGAGCCGGTTGCCTCGCGCTACAAGAACATGCGCGTCCACATGATCGGCGACGAGGAGGGGATGAGGACCCTCGGCGTCACCAGCAAGTTCAATGCGGAGCGCGACTTCCTCGAGCACCTGAAGGCCGCCGGCCGTGCCTGCGCGGGGCGCTGGCTGGAGGCGACCTCCGGCGACCTCGGTATCCGCTCGAGCGTGAACGTCCGGGAGACCTTCCTGTGAGCGGCAGGGTGCTATGCCGGGCCGCCGCATCGGGCGTGGCGGATGCATCGGTGATCGCCAGAGCGGAGCCGGCGGGCCGAGGAAGACCTTGCCCCTGGCATCCCCGCCCAGGCGAGCGAGGAAGCGGAGCAGGCCGCCGCGGCGCCGCCGGCAACGACATCACGACGCGTGGTGGTCATCGCGAGCTTCCTTGCTGATACCTGGCTCATGACGTCGCGGCCTGCGGCCCATGCCGCGAAGCCGAGGCCCGGGGGGCCGCCGGCGTTCGGGGCAGGACATGCGGCAGCATGTCATGCGCCAGGTATGAGAGGGTGGAGGGGCCAGGCAGTCAACGACGGCCGCGTTCAGGCCCGGATGAAGGTGAGGAGGTCCGGGTTCACCACATCCGCCTGCGTCGTGCACAGGCCGTGCGGGAGTCCCTCGTAGACCTTGAGGGTCCCCCTCTTCAGAAGCTTCGCCGAGAGCAGCGCGGAATTGGCGATCGGCACGATCTGGTCGTCATCGCCGTGCATCACCAGCGTGGGCACGCCGATGACCTTCAGGTCTTCGGTGAAGTCGGTCTCCGAGAAGGCCCTGATCCCGTCATGATGCGCCTTGGCGCCGCCCATCATGCCCTGGCGCCACCAGTTGTGGACCACGCCCTGCGCGGCCTGCGCGCCCGGCCGGTTGAAGCCGTAGAAGGGGCCGCTGGCGATGTCGAGGTAGAACTGCGCGCGGTTGGCTGCGAGTTGCTGGCGGAAGCCGTCGAACACCTCGGTCGGAAGGCCGCTGGGATTCGCCTCGGTCCTCACCATGATCGGCGGCACGGCACCGATCAGGACGAGCTTTGCCACACGCCCCTGATCCTGACCGTGGCGGGCGACATAGCGCGTGGCCTCGCCACCACCGGTGGAGTGGCCGATATGGACCGCATTCCTCAGGCCGAGATGCGCCACGACAGCGGCGATATCGGCGGCGTAGTGATCCATGTCGTGCCCGTCGCCGACCTGGCTTGAGCGACCATGGCCGCGCCGGTCATGGGCGACGACGCGGTAGCCCTTGTCCAGGAAATAAAGCAACTGCGCATCCCAGTCATCGGCGCTCAGCGGCCAGCCGTGATGGAAGACGAGCGGTTGGGCATCCTTGGGGCCCCAGTGTTGATTGCCACTGAGAGCTGACCCGGTTTGGGGTTAAGTTGCCACTGAGAGTTGACCCATGTTCGGACGCTAGCCTCGGGCCTTTGGTCGGGGGCGGTGGGAGTGTTGGACATGGCG